>JAACWH010000050.1 GCA_009991425.1 Leptospira sp. | reverse complement strand
CTTTTCGCCTACTTTTTGTTTGATGGATTTTTTGTAAATCCACTGTTTCGGTATTTGTTTCTGTTGCTATCTCTCATCTTTCTTCTTGCCGATCCTTTATTTCAAATCTCTAAGGGTAATTTTAGAAAGAATTCTAATTCTATTATCGCAACCTGTATAGGACTTATAAGCTTACTTACCTATTTAATTCGTTCTTGGCTTGATATTCCTTCCAAACCAGGTATGGCAACTGAGGCAAGTTATCTTCCACAAATTCGGGAATTCCTTCTAACGATCACAGTGATTGCTGGTATTGCTTTTCTTATTTTTACCATTGTTGTCCAAATAGGTAGAATCTCTCTAGAGGCTCAGTCACAACTCTCTGACAAGAAGAAAGGACTTTTGCTAGACAGCTTATTTGGATTCTTAATGCTTCTTCCTTTTTTAATCGGTGTTAATTATATATCCGTTATGCGGAATTATAATTTTGATTTAAGTGCAAAAGGTAAATTCTCACTTTCATCTGTGTCCAAAACTATCATCAGCCAGTTAGGAAAAGATATAGAGATCGTTGCTTTCTATCCTCGTCCACTAGAAGCTGATGGCCCAGGCTCTTCCTTATCTTTATCAAGAGTTCGTCCTGACCTGGAAATATTCTTAGACCAATACCAAGCATCCAGTCCTCGTATCAAATCACGATTTATTAACGCCGATGTCGAGTTAGATCAACTCGCAGATTTTGGCCAAGTTTCCAATGGAAATATCTTGATACGTTCGAGAAGAGAAAATCTTCCAGGAGAGAGTTCCATTTACAACGAAGAGAAATTAACTATTAAAGAAGTTTCTGATTTGGAAGATTTGGAAAGAAAAATCACATCCGCTATTTTAAACGTCTCTACTCCGAAAAGAAAAGCGTATTTTACCACTGCAAATGGTGAAAGATTTGGACTTGCATTTAGCAATCTCAAGAATGAAAGAGTTTCTCAGTTTGCCAATGCAATTCAATTTTTAAATTTTCAAATTAAAGAACTGGGACATTCTGAAGGTTGGCCGAAACCTATTCCCGAAGATGCTGATTTAGTTCTCATCATAGGTCCGAGTACTGCTTTTAGTGATGTTGCACAGAAAGAAATTCTCGATTATGTAATCAAACGAAATGGGAAATTATTTATTTCAGCTGAACCTCAAAGCAAAGAAGACTTTTCATGGCTCCTATCAAAAGCTGGAGTTCGTTATAAGAACACTTTTCTCAGCCAACAAGAAAGTAAACCAGGTTTTCTAGTAGCCAAAGACTTTAAATCTCATCCTATAGCTGACTTTGTATCAAAGAAAGAAATTGGTATAGTCTTTCCGTTCGCTGGTTCTTTAGAAACTTTTTCAGATGGTAATAATCCATTTTCATTTACATCTAAATTTCTCTTAGAATCCGGATCAGAAACATTCGAAGATTCCAATAGCTCTGGTAAAATCGGTAATTCTACCAAGCAATCTTTTAACTTAGCAGTAGTTTTTCAGACTCTTGACAATAAAAATTTGAATAAACAAAATCAGCCTAATATAGAAACAGAAGAAAATAAAAACCAAGAATCTAAGGACAATCTGTCCGCTGATAAAGAAGGTAGAGTTGTATTTTACACAGGAACATCCTGGCTCACTGATCAATTTATTTCTTACAACATGAACCGGAACTTGGCAACCTCTTCAATTAGTTGGATGTTCCAAGAAAAAATGATCCAAGAAATTCCACTCAAGAAAGAAGAAATCAAAACTGTGAATCTTACCGAGAATCAAAAGATCATGGTATGGTTTATAGGAATCTTCCTTTATCCAGGACTTATCATTTCGATTGGATCATATTATGTAATTTCGAGAAGAAAGAAGCAAGATTATGAATAGAAAATTAATCTATACTATAGTTGGAATCTGTTTTTTATTTCTAGTTTTTTTATTAACAGAAGAAAAGAAAGAAAATCTAACAGAAGAGGTCTATTGGAAAAAGAACCTAACGGAAATACTATTTCAGCCTGCAAGCGAAAATTGGAACTCAGAAAATTCTACTAAGTATATAAATTCGATTTTCTCTATAAAGAAAATCGATGAAGGTGGAATAAACTCATCTCCCATTTTTGCAATTAGCAATAAGACCAAATCGGGAAAAGAACTTATTTATGAGGCAGGTTATAATGCTAAAAATGTATTTACTGAACTCTCTGTTCTCAAAATCAAATCAGCTGTTGAGGCAAATGAATCTTATTTAAAAGAGTTTCATATTCAAAAGGAATCCTCCCCCAAATTAATACTCATAGAAAAATCGGAACCTAATGAACTTGTTATAGGCAAAGAAATTTCTAGTAAATCTGTAACTGCCTTTTTATTAGAGAACTCTATTTTCTCCTCTAATTCCTATACATTCAAAAGATTCGAGGCAGACCTCAATTCTTTTCGGGAAAAACAACTTATTAATATAGGAACTGGTTCCATCCTAAAAATTCGACTTAATTTTAAGGAACAAACCATTGAAATTGAAAATTCTCCAGAAAAAAATTCAGATGGTAATTCAAAGAACTCATGGAGAAGAAATTCTGGAATTCGCCTTGTAATCGCACCTAATTTAGGTGATGAATTGGACGGATTGCTCAAAGCGCTTAAATATGATCTATACCCTGATGAAGATGAAGAAGATGGAATTCAAATAATTGAGGAATTAACCAAGGCACCAAGCCAAGAATCTATTGAAGTGGTGAACTCAGAGGGTCGGAAAATAAAAATTTTACTATTCCCACAAACAAATATCCAAGAAAAAGATTACATACCTGTCCAAAGAAAAATCATAGGGATATTAGATGAATTCCCAGCTTATACATCAGTGGAAGTCATAAATAAAATTCGGGAATCAGCTAAGAAAATAGGGAAAGCGGAGAAGTGGAACAAACCAATAAAAACAATTCAATAGAAACCACTGTTTCCACCAATCCTTGGTTAAATCTTTTAGAAGATATTTTTTTTCGACCTCACTATGCCTTTGAATCTTTTCTCAATAGAGAAGATATGGGAAGCAGGGAAATATGGAAGTTGCATATTTTTCTTTCTACCCTTGCTCCAATCAGTAAAATTTTTTCTAATTTTGCCAAGGCAATCTATCATTTTTTCTTGCATAGAAGTGCATTTTCTCTATCAGATATTACCTCGGGATCATTGCAAATTTGGATCTTTTTCCTAGTTGCAATATCTGCAATTCGTTTTGCAGATATTTTTCGTGTTTATTACAAAAGATGGGATCGAACTGCCAATTGGAATCCACCAGTTCCTTGGGTCCTTATGATTGGGTTCATTCCATTTACTGCTTCTGGAATATTCTTCTTTCTTCCGACTCCATTTAACATAGGTATTATGCTATTATCATTTGTGTATTCCTTGAACTTAAGCTACCAAGCTCTGCAAAATATTTCCAACTGGACATCTGAAGATTTTCTTTCTTATCTACTGCAAGTTGCTATATTTTTTTCAATAATAGGACTTTTATTCACATTTACTTATAACATCTATAGGACTATCTTCCAATGAAAATATTTTTGGTTGGAATCGGCGGAATAGCGATGGGCAATCTTGCCAGAATGCTCCAAGAAATCGGACATGAAGTAACAGGATCAGATGAAAATTTATATCCTCCTATGTCGGATCAACTATCCGCTTGGGGACTTTCGCCCAAGAAAGGATACCACCAAGATAATGTAAAAGACCAAGATCTTATCATTATTGGAAATGCAATATCAAGGGGCAATCCCGAAGTAGAACAAGTGCTAAATTCTGGGACACCTTATATGTCCATGTCACAGGCATTGAATCAGTTCTTTCTGAAAGATAAGAAAGTAATTGTAGTTGCTGGAACTCATGGCAAGACAACAACAACATTCATGATCCATCATCTTTTGAAAGAAATAGGAATGGAGCCTGGCTTGTTTGTTGGAGGCATCCGTAAAGATGAACATCCTGGATTTGAAGTAGGAAAGGGTGATTGGTTTGTTATTGAAGGTGATGAATATGATTCTGCATTTTTCGATAAGGGATCAAAATTTTTACACTACAAACCATACTATTTAGTTCTGACTGCTTTGGACTATGATCATGCTGATATTTTTGCAGATATGGAAGCAATCAGAGTGCAATTCCGAAGGCTGCTTAGATTAGTACCAAGCAAAGGAACAATATTGTATTGGCAAAAATCTAAGGAGCTTGCCGATTTAACAAAACCTTTTAAATTTGCTCCCGTAGTTCCTTATGAACTAAATCTTAAATCTTCATCTCTTTCTTATAAAAAATTAAGTCTTCAATGGAATGAATCGAAACTTGCGATTCGCCCAAATTTAATGGGAATGCATAATTACCGAAATGCAGAAGTGGCAGTTCGAATTGCAAAATTAGTTGCACCTAATCAATCAGACAAAATACTTTCCGCTCTCATATCTTTTCCAGGTGTGAAGCGCAGACAGGATGTTCGGTATGAAGATAGCTATACTGTCGTGATAGAAGATTTTGCACACCACCCTGTTGCTATTGCTGAGACTGTTAAAGCTGTGAATGAATACTACAGAGGTTATAAGGTTATAAGTTTATTCGAGCCAAGATCTGCCACCTCACATAGAAATGTTTTTCAAAAGGATTTTGCCAAATGTTTCGAAGGTTCTTCTTTAGTTTTTATCACCGAAGTATTCAATGCCAAGAAAGTTGATAAAGAATCTAAATTGGATGTTAAGAAAATTTGTACAAAAACTCTCCAAAGCTCAAGAGCCCTTGGGGTCTACTGCAAGAATCCAAAAGACCTAGTTGCCAAATTAAAGAAAATGCTTCCAGCACTTAAGCATGAAAAGGTAGCCATACTTGCCATGTCTAATGGAGCGTTTGGTGGAATATACAAAGACTTAATTGAAATAGCTCAGAACCGTGTGGAGAAATAATGTCACTTATACAAGAAATAGAATCAATATACGATGAAGCAGTATTAGAACTTTCTAAATTAAACTCCGAAGAAGAACTCGATACAAAGAAGAATCTCTATGTAGGAAAGAAAGGTAAGCTAACCCAAATTCTTAAAACGATGGGATCGCTTACAGTTGATGAAAGAAAGACTTTAGGCAAGCTCGCAAATGAAACCCAAGAAAAAATAGATAATCTTGTAGCCAGCCAACGAATTAAGATTAAAGATTACTTTTATGAAAATACTTTAAAGAATGAATTCTTTGATACACTTCGTCCCATCCAAGAACCATCGCTAAATGGAACCCTTCATCCATTAACACAGATTCAATATGAAATAGAAGCAATTTTCACTTCTATGGGGTTTTCTATAATGGATGGTCCTGAAGTTGAGACAGATTATAATAATTTTGAAGCATTGAATTTTAAGGCCGATCACCCAGCTCGTGATACTCAAGATACATTTTATACTACAGATGGGAAGCTACTTCGCACACATACTTCAGCAATCCAAGTGCGTGCACTTCGTAACTTAAAACCTCCTTTTAGAATCATTGCTCCCGGAAGAGTCTTTCGCTATGAAGAGGTAGATGCCTCCCATGAGACAACCTTCTACCAAGTGGAAGGAATGGTTGTTGGTAAAGATATTTCTATTGCAAATCTTATCTATACTATGGAGACACTTCTTTCTGAAATTTTCCAGAAAAAAGTAAAAACTAGATTAAGACCAGGTTACTTTCCTTTCGTAGAACCAGGCTTTGAACTTGATATCCAATGTTTAGTCTGTGGTGGAAAAGGTTGTTCTGTCTGTAAGCACAGTGGATGGCTGGAACTTCTCCCCTGTGGATTGGTTCATCCCAATGTCCTTGAATCAGGTGGATTGGATCCGAAAGAATGGACAGGATTTGCATTCGGACTTGGACTAGACCGATTAGTAATGATGAGATATGGAATTCACGATATACGTTACTTACATTCGGGGAATTTAAGATTTTTAAAACAATTCCAAAGCTAAATTAGATAAATAAAGCAAATGAAAAACCATTTGACTGATGAAAAGAATATAACAAATTAGAAGAACTAGGAAAAAGGTATGACACAAAAAAATTCAAAAATTATTTACACAGCAATCGATGAGGCTCCCGCACTAGCAACCTTCTCGTTACTGCCTATCATTCGCGCTTATACACAAGGTTGTGGAATTGAAGTCGAGACCAAGGACATCTCTCTCGCAGGAAGAATACTTGCAAATTTTCCAGATCAACTTTCATCAGATCAAAAAATCGGCGACTACTTATCTGAGTTAGGTGAGCTTACCCTAAAACCTGAAGCTAATATTATAAAACTTCCTAATATATCTGCATCTATTCCCCAACTTAAAGCAGCTATAGCAGAGTTACAAGGACAAGGATTTAAAATTCCAGATTATCCAGAAGATCCCAAAACGGATGCAGAAAAAGAAACTAAGAACCGCTATGCGAAAGTTCTTGGATCAGCAGTAAACCCTGTTCTAAGAGAAGGAAACTCAGACCGTAGAGCGCCACTTTCCGTTAAGAACTACGCAAAGAAAAATCCTAAGACAGTTCCTATGAAGCCTTGGAGTAAAGATTCTAAGTCTCATGTATCTCATATGACTGCAGGTGATTTCTATGGGACTGAAAAATCTATCACCCTCAATAGTGATACTACAACTAAAATAGAGTTTATATCTGATGATGGTACTCGCACTGTCCTAAAAGATAATCTAAAATTAATCAAAGGTGAAATCCTCGATAGCTCTGTGATGAGTGTTTCTGCTCTTCGCAAATTCTTCCAAGAACAAATAACAGATGCAAAGTCTAAAGATGTTTTATTTTCACTTCACTTGAAAGCAACTATGATGAAGATGTCAGACCCTGTTATCTTTGGACATGCAGTAACAACTTTTTTCCCTGAGATATTCGAAAAGCACCAAGCAACCTTCCAAGAAATTGGTGTTAACCCTAATAATGGTCTCGGCGATGTTTATAATAAAATTCAAAAACTTCCTGAAGCAAAAAAGGCAGAGATTGAATCTGACATTCAAAGCATATATAAAAATCGTCCAAAGATCGCTATGGTAAATTCTGACAAAGGAATTACCAATCTTCATGTTCCCAATGATATCATCATAGATGCATCTATGCCTGTTGTAATTCGGGATGGTGGTCGTATGTATGATACAGAAGGTAAACTTGCTGATACAAAAGCAGTTATTCCTGATCGTTGCTATGCGGGAATCTACCAAGTCGTAATTGAAGATTGCCAAAAAAATGGCGCATTCGATCCGACAACTATGGGAACGGTTCCTAATGTTGGTTTAATGGCTCAAAAAGCAGAAGAATACGGATCTCATGATAAAACATTTATCGCAACTGGAAGCGGAAAGATTGTTATCACTGATTCATCAGGCAATACTCTACTAGAACAAAAAGTAGAAAAAGATGATATCTTCCGTGCTTGCCAGACAAAAGACCTTCCTGTAAAAGATTGGGTAAAGTTAGCATATAACAGAGCTAAGGCAACAAATTCACCTGCAATTTTTTGGCTAGATTCTAATCGTGCTCATGATGCAGAAATTATTAAGAAAGTGAATCTTTACCTGAAAGATTTCGATACAAAAGGTCTTGATATACAAATTCTTCCACCTGAAAAGGCGATGAAACTTTCTTTAGAAAGAATCCGTTCAAGTAAAGATACAATCTCGGTTACAGGAAACGTACTAAGAGATTATCTAACAGATCTTTTTCCAATACTTGAAATCGGAACTAGTGCAAAAATGTTATCTATCGTTCCTTTGATGAATGGTGGTGGACTTTTTGAAACAGGTGCTGGTGGATCAGCTCCTAAGCATGTTCAGCAGTTTCAATCAGAAGGGTATTTGCGTTGGGATTCACTTGGTGAATTTTCAGCTCTAGCTGCTTCCTTAGAGCATTTGGCAACTAATTTTAGTAATGTGAAAGCACAAGTTCTAGCAGATACATTGGATTCAGCGATTGGGAAATTTCTAGACAATGATAAATCACCTGCTCGAAAAGTAGGTCAGATAGATAACCGAGGAAGTCACTTCTATCTTGCACTCTATTGGGCTCAAGCTCTTGCTGCTCAATCTAAGGATTCGGAACTCCAGGATAAATTTAGCAAAATTTCGAAAGAGTTAGAATCTAAAGAAGAAACTATCAACCAAGAATTGATTGCTGCCCAAGGTAAGTCTGTTGATTTAGGTGGCTACTACCATGTAGATCCAAAGAAAGTATCGGCTGCTATGCGCCCCTCTGCTACTTTGAATTCTATCATTGATGCAATGGCGACTCATTAGAAATAAAACTTAAAGATAAGAAGAACATCATATCTTAAAAGCAAAGAGAATCCTAGTTCATTTTAGGATTCTCTTTTTTTTAAAAATTTTCTTGAAATCACCTTTGGATCGTAAAGCTTGAATTTATCTTTGACTGAATTCAGTAGTTTTAGAAATATATTTTTCCCATAACTTCTTTAATTCCCAGGAATTAATTTCTCTACCAAACTGATCACTGTATTCTTTGACAAGGATTCCGAATTGCTTTTTTTCTTCAGGATTCATTTTAATCCCAAAATCTTTTTCTAAGATAAAACTTACTCCACCCTTGCCAGATTGAGAATTGATTCGAACAACGGCCGTATAGTCTCTACCTAAATCTTTAGGATCAATCGGCAAATAAGGAACCTCCCATTTTGTTTCGTTTGATTCCTTAGTTCCAATGTTGCTAGAATTCTCTTTTGAGTTATTAGATTTAGAATTCATTGATCGATTCAAAAATCCTTTGTGAATCGCATCTTGGTGTGATCCAGAGAAGGCAGTGAATACCAATTCGCCTGCATAAGGGTGCCTTTCAGGAACTTTAATTTTATTGCATTTTTCAAAGATACGAATTGTTTCTTGTATATTAGAAAAATCCAATCCAGGATCGATTCCTTGTGTATAATAATTCAAGGCTAAGTTTACAAGGTCTGCATTACCCGTTCTCTCTCCATTTCCTAAAAGTGTTCCTTCAATTCGATCTGCACCAGCTAACAAGCCTAACTCCGAGGCTGCAACCCCTGTTCCTCTATCATTATGAGTATGCAAACTTAATGTTACGGCTTGTCTATTCTTCAAATTGCTTCCAAACCATTCTACAATATCTGCATAGACATTGGGTGTGTATACCTCAACAGTAGCTGGAAGATTGATACAAATTGGATCTTCCTTTGTTGGCTGAAAGACCTGAATCACTCGTTCACATATTTCCAAAGCAAACTCTGGTTCTGTGGTTGAAAATGACTCTGGGGAATATTGAATTCTGATTTTGGTCTCAGAATTTTTTTCCATCTGCTTCTTTAACTCTAAAATTAAATCGGAAGCTTCGACTGCCAATTGAATGATTTCTTCCTTTGACTTATTAAACACTATTCGTCTTTGGACTTCCGAAGTAGAATTATAAAAATGAACGATTCCATTTTTCACACCTTCCAATGATGCAAAAGTCTTACGTATCAAATCCTCTCTAGATTGTGTTAATACCTGTATTGTGACATCATCAGGTATATAGTTTTCTTCTATTAATTTTCTTACGAATTGAAACTCCGTATCTGAGGCAGAAGGATATCCAACTTCAATTTCTTTGAATCCTACTTTAACTAAGTATTGAAAAAATTCCATTTTCTCATCTATATTCATCGGTTGAACTAAGGCCTGATTTCCATCCCTTAAATCTACACTACACCAGATGGGTGGTTTATCTAAAAAATTCTCAGGCCAAGTTCTTTGCGGAAAATAAAACTTTGGCATAGGGATGTATTTTTTCAATAGATTGTTATTTGAGTTAACATTAATTATGTTATTATTAACTACTGTTTGATGATTTTTGGATGTAGAATTTCTTGAGTTCATAGTATTTTCCTTAAAAATGATATAATTTTCCGTAGTTTATCTTAGATTTCACTAAGAGGATTACAAAATTGATTGAATTACAGACTGAGGAGCAGGAGAGAGAGAATGAGGAGAATAGAAGAAGAATCTTGTATAGATGAGAAAGGAAATGATGATCCGAAATTTGGCATGAAACTTCGGGAAGGCATAGATTTAGAGAAACTATTGCTATCTGCGTGGAACTCTATCTCTGTTCGCTTTTGTATATCAGAGGTCTTTATGTTCATAACTTCAAGTTCGGAATTTACTTTAAAATTGTCAAGCTCTAAATTTAGAATTTATCAATAGAGTGATTTATAAATTAAATAAGAAATTATTTCTTAAAATTTAAAGGAAAAATTATCTTTTACATTTTAAGGTTTTTTTATGGAATAGGAAAGCATGAACTCAAAAGAAAATTCCTTACCTATTTTAGTTACTGGCGCATCAGGTTATGTTGCTTCCTGGATTGTTAAATACTTATTGGAAGAAGGGTATAAGGTTCACGGAACTGTTCGCAGCGTAAAATCTGAAGATAAAATTGGTCACTTATTAGAGTTTCAAAAGTCATTTCCTAATAAACTTGAACTATTTGAAGCCGATTTGCTAGAGAATGGAAGTTTCCAGAAGGCAATGAAAGGCTGCGGAACTGTCATTCACACTGCTTCTCCATTTGTCGTAACAGGTATTAAAGATGCTCAGAAGGAACTTATCGATCCTGCCTTAAAGGGAACTAGAAATGTTCTCGAAACTGTAAACAGTACTAATACTGTTAAGAAAGTAGTGCTTACTTCCAGTGTTGCTGCAATTACAGGTGATGGAGCAGATGCCGAGCAATCCAAAAATCGAACACTGGATGAAACATTTTGGAATAACACAAGTTCATTGGACCACCAGCCGTATTCTTATAGCAAACTTCTTGCTGAAAATGAAGCTTGGAAGATTCAAAATGACCAAGATCGTTGGAACTTAGTTACAATTAATCCATCCTTTATATTAGGTCCCTCTTTATCAAATAGAATGGACGGAACAAGTGTTCAATTCGTGCGAAGACTTATCAGTGGAGAACTTAGATTTGGAGTACCTAAATTGTATTTTGGTATCGTTGACGTTAGAGATGTTGCCAAAGCCCATTTACTAGCCTTTCAAAATTCGCAAGCTGCTGGAAGATACTTAACTTCTTGCGAGACTAAATCTATGCTTGAACTTTCTCAACTCATTTCCAAATCTTTTGGGAAGACTTATCCGACAGCGAATTCAGAACTTCCAAATTTTCTTATGTATGGATTGGGTCCATTGCTTGGTTTGACTTGGAAATTCTTAGAAAGGAATTTAGGTCAGACATATTTTATGGATCACACTAAAAGCTTAGGTCTAGGTCTTACTTATCATGATATCGCAATGACCCTGAAAGATCATATTGAACAAATGCAAATAGCAAAATTGATTTAAGGAGAAATAAATTATCTTAGTTTTAATCCATCCTTTAGAAATATTTTTAATCTAAAGGACGGATTTTTTAAATTACTATCTTTAATTTTTAACTTAAAATCTCATCCTGGCGACCCATTAACTTAACCGTTAATCTTGGACCTATTTCTTGCACGACTCTTGAAGCAACATAATTACCCCAACGAGCCGCTTTCTCTGGCGTGTAACCTTGAGTTAGACCATACAAAACACCAGCTGCAAATGAATCACCTGCACCTGTAGTGTCTATAGGTTTTACAGGAAAGCCTGGAACTAGTGTAGATTTTCCATCTTGCAGGACATAGGCTCCTTCTTTACCAGCTGTCATGAAACACATAGGTGAAAGTTTGGCCAGTTCAATTAAAGCAGACTCTGGTGAATCTTTACCAGTTAATGCATATGCTTCTTCTAGGTTACAAAAAACTACATCAACATAATCCTTTGTTAACTGAATAAATTCTTCTCTTGTTCGATTCACACAAAATGGATCTGAATATGTAAATGCAACTTTGACTCCATTTTCTTTGGATAGTTTCATAGTTAATTCACTAGCTTTCTTCGTAGAGTCTCCATCCCAGAGGTAGCCTTCAATATAAGAATACTTAGAAACTTTTAACTTTTCGGTATCTATATCTGTAGGTTTCAATGTAGTAGATATACCCAATGAAGTAAGCATAGTTCTTTCTGCATCAGGAGTTGTTAAAATTAAACAGGTTCCCGTATGTCCATCAGTATCAGGTTTTGTCTCGAACACTATTCCTGCTTCTTCTATATCCTTCTTGTAGAACTCTCCATAAGTATCATGACTTACTTTACCTGTATAACAACCTGTTCCACCTGAGTTCGATAAGGCGATCATAGTGTTCGCAGCTGAGCCACCCGATCTTAAATTCTTTTTATAATCATGAAGACTAGATAGTAAACTTCCTTGACTCGTTTCATCAATAAGAGTCATTACACCTTTTTGTAATTTATTTTCATTCAGGAAAGCATCATCTAAGAGGACAATTATATCAACTAGTGCATTTCCAACACCAAAAACGTCATATTTTTTCATAAGGACAGAATCTTAGAACAAACTAGAGATTCATCCTTTTTTTCCCTAATCAATCAAATCCTTTAGATTAATGAACAAATTAAAGTGGGAAAAAGCCATTGACTCCAATACTATGTACAAAAAAATTGAATCACTCTTCAGGGAGGAAACAGGTGAGATTCCTGTGCTGACCCGCAACGGTAACAGAAGACTTAAACGACAGAATTTAAATGATTCTGTTTGAGAGTTATTTTGAAAGCCCGATCTTCCCCGTTCTGTTTGTCTCGAGGATTAGACTCTGAACACACTCACAGGATTACCATTCTGTCGAGGGGGCCCCGAAGTTTTTAAAACATAGGGGTACCATGGATTCTTTTCAAAAAATCTTAATTCTTTTAACGCTTATTGTAATTTCAAATTGCAATGCAATAAGTAAAGACGCTAAATCAAAAGATAACAACGATGCTTTACTACTTGCCTTAGCTTCAGTTGCAGCTAACTCAAGTAGCAGTACAAATTGTCCACCAAGCTCACTTCCATCTGATGTATTCATTGCCGATGAGGTAATATCTGCCCCTGGAGCCAGCTCACGTGAATTTGGTGATCCGACTAAAGCAATTAATGGAATATGTGGAAATGGAGAATTTGCTGGTGGGATGGATATATATGAGTTAGAAGCAACAGGGGCAGGAGCAAGTTTGGTACTCGCTTGGAAATCTAAACGAGTAAATAATGCTACTGGTGTAGATTTTATCGTTTTTGAAAATGCATTTCGCAACCAAGGAGCTAATACGTATTTTGTGGAATCTGTTGTGGTTGATGTAAGCGAGGACAATGTCAACTATTGTGGATTTACTCCAAGTTTTGCGGGTGGTGGCACAGCTACACAGAATAGAGAGGACTGGCGAAATTTTGCAGGTCTTACCCCTGTCCTTTATAATATGGACTCTAATCCTATTTCTGCATCTGAATTATTTTCAAACCCCGTAAAACAAACTGTAGGTTCTTCCTATTATATGGGTACTGCTGGTGGAGATGGATTCGATCTTGATAGCACTCATTTTGGTTCTGATTGTACAACCGGTCAAAGAGATGCAATCCGAACCAATGGTTTTGTCTACATTCGATTGAGATCGTCGCAATCACAAGGATTTGTAGCTCCCTTAGGAGTCTTTCGTCAATCAGCAGATATTGATGGTGTAATTGCAAAATCTATTAGCAATCGCTAAGAATGTTTTTATTCTATTTTCTTATCATCCTTTTAAATATCTCAATCTATGCTCAGGAAAATCAAGAAGTCCAAGCGGAAAAAATAGTAGTTATCGAAGGAAAAAAAAACCAAGGGACTCAAACTAATCAAAAATTTATTTCTGGTTCCAATGTAGAAATTGATTTAGAAGCTTCCAAAAATCGTTATACTTCCCTTCCCGAAATTCTTGAAAAAGAAGCAGGACTGAGAGTGAGATCTTTTGGAGGTCTTGGATCCTATTCAACACTTTCAATCCGAGGGACTAACCCAAATCAATCAAGGTTTTATATAGATGGAATTCCATTTACAAATGCCCAAAGTGGAGAAGTGAACCTTGCTGATTTACCTTTCGACAATATTGAGGCGATTGAAGTTTATAAATCAGGAGTGCCATTTGGTTTAACTGGTTCATCGATTGGTGGCGCATTGAATCTTCGCACCTCAAAACCCAAGAAACAATCTACCCGAGTCAATATTGGTGGTGGTTCATTTAATACAGGTAAGCTTAGTGTAAGCCATTCTAATACGAACCAAGAAAAAGATGTTGGTTATTCAGTTTTTGCCTTAGCGGAAAAATCTGATCAAAATTATTCTTTCCTTAACGATAAAGGAACGACTCTTTTAAACACGCTGGATGATACTGTTGATCGAAGAAAGAATGCATGGTTTGAACGTGCTCAAGGCTCGGGTTCCTTCTTTTGGGATTGGAAGGGAACGGATATAAAACTTTTTACTGATGTGAATCACAGGAGATTAGGTGTCCCAGGACCTGGCAACAATCAGACTGAGAAAACACAAAGAAAATATACGAAATACACAGCAGGTCTGAGCACTGATACGAAAGAATTTATTTTTGAACAACTTCAATTAGAAACTAGGGTATATTTTACAAGCTTTGAAGACAACTTCTATGATCCAAGATCAGAATTTAGTTCAGGCAGAACCAATGCAAATGCCAATTCTGATACAAAAGGTCTTCAATTATCACCTACTCTCTATTTGTTGGACTACTATCAAATTATCAAATTTTCCATGAATGCCGAGAAGGAAGATTTCAGAAGAGATAGAAGAAATACAGATCATATAAAATTAGAATCAGAACCCATTCGCAATCGAAAGCATGGTAACTTTCAAATGGAAGATGAAATTCATATCTATAAAGATCGCTTTTTTATTATTCCTAGTTTTTCTTATGATGATTACCAAGATATCTATGAAGATAATGGAAGTTATACGAATAAAACAACAAAGCTTTTCAATCCAAGATTAGGAATGCTTTGGAATGTTTACCAGGCTGGTGATTCCAAATTTGGAGTAAAAGGAAATGCTAACCGTGCATCAAGAGTTGCCTCCTTTTTAGAATTATTTGGTGAAAGAGGTCAGATACTAGGCAATAGTAATCTTAGACCTGAGACATCCCTTAATAAAGAAATGGGAATATTTTTTATTTCCAAATTTTTCAAAATACAATCAAAATCAGAACTTACTTGGTTTAGAAAAGATATTGAGGATATGATACTTTTTATTCCTAACTCTCAGTTTAGTCTTCGCGCAGAAAATGTTGACAGAGCAAAAATCCAAGGCTGGGAAGTATCCCAATCTCTAGATTGGAAAGATTGGAAGGCTAAAGTAAATTACACTTACCAAATTGCCAAAAATGATTCTGAATCCCCTGCGCTCAGAGGAAAGTATCTACCGCTTAGACCTGTAAATGAAGTTTACACTTCGTTGCAGTACAATATGTACGATTTTGATCTGGGAGCTGATTTAACTTATATTGGTGCAGTATTTCGAGATAGAACCAATGAGTTTGTGAACTATCTCCCTGCAAGGGATATATATGGTGCATTTATTACTTATACTTTCTTAAAAAAGGAGACTGGTGAAGATTGGAAAATAAGTTTAGATGTAAGAAATATTACAGATAAGCGATTTTCAGATTTGATTGGATACCCTCTCCCAGGCCGAACTTGGTATCTAAACTTAAGCATGAGGTTTTAACTTTGAAAAAAATATTACTATTCTTATTCCTAGTAAATGCCTGCAACGAGATAAAAAGACCTGGTCTGGAATCTTTGTTGTTATTCCAAGGCTCACCAAGGAATATCGGTGTGATCACTACTGACTTCGGTGGAGGAGGCAGATACAATGTAATAGACCCAAATGCTGGTTATACTCTTCCAGGAAATACTCCTATTCATTCTGATGCTGTAGCTAGATTTTTCGATGGAAAAGTTTTTATAATCAATCGACTAAACAAAGATACTATCCAGATTCTCAATCCAAACTTAGCCAATACAACTGAAACTGAATATTCGGTTGGTCAGGGAACCAATCCACAAGACATAGTCTTTGTTAATAATAGAAAGGCGTATGTAAGTCGTTACAATAGCACATCAATTTTAATAATTCAACCTTACACTGGTCAGACTCTCGGAGAGATTGATTTAAGTATTTACTCTGAGTCAACATCTGCTGGAGGAACTATAGATGGTAAGCCTGAGATGTCATGGATGGTAAAATACGGAGATCGAGTATTTATCACCTTACAAAGACTTGATAGGAATAGTCCTCTTGGCTTTCTACCACCCTCGGGAAAGTCATTTTTACTTGAGATAAACACCAATGATGATACCATCTCAAATACCTTTGAATTTCAATCTGCCAATCCATTTTCCAAACCTCAAGTGATAGATATCTTTGGAGAGCCTCATATTATCTTTACAACTCCGAATCGATTAGGATTTATTTCTGAATTAGATGGAGGAATTGAAGCATTCAATCCAAGCAGTAATTCCTTTCGTTCTGGTTTTCTTCTCTCTGAAACCACAGCAGGGGGAGATATACTTGGATTTCAAATTAAAAATAGTGAATTAGGCTTCGCATCTGTCTTGGATAAAAGTTTTAATAAAAAAGTAATTTCATTCAATCCTTCCACTGGACAAAATATTTCAACTCTCTTAGAAGTTCCGAATTCAGTAGGAACAAATTTTTCAGGAATATTGCTTACACAGGAAAGTCTGCTTGCAATTGGTATTTCTGATTTTAGAAATCCTGGAATTATGATCTATGATACGAATGGCTCTGTTCGTCAATTAACACTAACTGCAATACCTTTGGCTTTGACTCCTGTTGACTTAATTGAATTGAAATAATTTAGTAAGATCCTAAAATAGGATGATATGCTCTCCTTACATAAAAAACAAAATAGCAATCCACAAATAGTTTTACTCGTAGTACTTGACGGAGTAGGTTCTGCACCTACTACCGTAGAACAAGGCAACGCAATCCAAGGAGCAAAGCTACCAAATTTGAACCGTCTTTGGTCTGAGTTTCCTACCGTTTCTCTACAAGCGCATGGCAAGGCAGTAGGAATGCCATCCGATGAGGATATGGGTAATTCCGAAGTTGGACACAATGTACTTGGTTGTGGTAGAATCTACGACCAGGGAGCCAAGCTAGTTAGCAATTCTATAGAATCTGGTGAAATCTTTGGCGGAAAAACATGGACTAATTTAATACAAAATGTTCTTAATAAGCAAAGCACCTTACATTTCCTGGGTCTACTCTCTGATGGAAATGTACACGCTCATATCCATCATTTAGAAAAAATGTTGGAACACGCAGTTAAAGATGGAGTCAAGAAAATTCGCATACATATTCTCTTAGATGGCAGAGATGTTCCTGAAAAGTCTGCACTAGAATATGTTCTTCGCTTAGAAGAAAAACTAACCAAACTTAGATCAGATGGAATTGATGCAGAAATCGCAAGTGGCGGTGGAAGAATGACAATAACCATGGATCGCTATGAGGCAGATTGGTCTATGGTAGAACGTGGATGGAAGGTTCATGTTCTTGGTGAAGGTCGAATGTTCAAGTCAACACAAGAAGCAATTGAGACTTTTCGTAAAGAAGATCCAGCTATAATAGATCAGTATCTTCCCAGTTTTGTGATAGAAAAAGAGGGTAAACCTGTTGGAAGCATCAAGGACGATGACTCTGTCATTTTCTTTAACTTTCGAGGAGACAGAGCTATCGAAATTTCCAGGGCATTTACAGAAGAGGATTTTTCTATTTTTGATAGAATCCGATCTCCTAAAATAGAATTTGCAGGAATGATGCAGTATGATGGAGATCTTTTCATCCCACCAAAGTATCTTGTTACTCCACCTGCCATAGAAAGAACTATGGGAGAGTATCTCGCCAATGAAAAGATTGGACAGTATGCAATTTCTGAAACGCAGAAATACGGACATGTAACTTACTTCTGGAATGGCAACAAAAGTGGATACTTCGACAAGAATTATGAAACCTATGTTGAGATTAAATCAGATGTGATTCCTTTCGATCAGGCTCCTGCTATGAAAGCTGTGGAAGTTACAGATGCATTAATCAAAGCAATCAAAGAAGATAAGAACCAATTTTATAGAGTGAATTATGCTAACGGCGATATGGTGGGTCATACAGGAAACCTAAAGGCAACCATCCAAAGCTTGGAGACTTTAGATAAAGAAGTGGGTAGATTGATTGAAATATGTAATGAAAAAGATATTGTTCTTATGATTACTGCCGACCATGGGAATGCAGATGAGATGTTTCAATTAGACAAGAAAGGAAATGCAATTGTAAAAGATGGCATTCCTACACCTAAGACAAGTCATACGCTAAATCCAGTAAACTTTGTCATCTATGATAAAGGGAAAAAATTCAAACTTCGAACTCCGAAGCAGAACGAAAAATTTGGACTCGCTAATATTGCAGCAACCGTAATTGATTTATTGGGTTATGAAACACCGGAAGATTTCTATCCATCCTTGTTGGAAGCTTAAACTTTAAAATCATAATCAAAGTATTAACTTAAGGAATGCTTCCGAAGTATTCCACTTCTCGGTTCAAGGTAATTCCTGTTTCTTTGTGAACTTTTTCTTGAACCAAAGATGCAAGGTAATGGACATCCATTGCTGTAGCAGTTCCTAGATTCACAATGAAATTGCAATGTTCAGGTGAAATCTGTGCTCCACCTTGGATGCGGCCTCTTAAACCTACTCTGTCAATCAATTGCCAGGCTTTGATAGGATTGCCCTGCTCATCTTTTAGTCTGGGGTTCTTGAACATGGAACCAGCGCTTTTTTTATTCTCAGGTTGGGATGAGTTTCTTTTGTTCCTTTTGTCTTTAAGCGACTCTTCTATCTCATCTAATACACCTTCGTCTAACTTCATTTCAAGTCTTAGAATTATGCTATCTTTATTTTTCAGAAACTCTGTGAATCGGTAGCCGTATTCTATTTCAGATGGCTTCTTGGAGTGGATTTCCCCATTTCGAATAAACTCAATTTTGGATGTAAAATCTAGAAGTTCGCCTCCGTAGCAGCCAGCATTTTGCATGACAGCTCCCCCCGTCCAACCTGGGATGGTGCTTAGAAACTCAACTCCCTTATAGCCTTTTTGAGAAATTTGACGAAACGTAGGGGTTGTGTTAGTTGCTGCTCCAATACGAAAGACACCAGGTTCTTTCATTTCATAAGTTTTATAAGATCCTGATAATCGGAATACAACAAAGTCATCAGGGTGGTCAGATATTAAAAGATTGGATCCACCTCCTAGAATTTTATAAGGAAGATCTAATTTTTGCAAAATACTAAGGCATGAATAGATTTGCTCATCCTCTCCTGGTTCTACAACCAAGGGAGAAATGCCTCCAATCTTGAAAGAGGAAAGGCTCGCAAGGTTCAGGTCCTCCCGAAAAGGAACTTGGCTTGCTTGGAGATTTTGTATGGCTTCGCGAATTTGGATTTCTTTCAACACGTTATTTCAGAAAATGATCTATTATAGGATTTGACAAGAAAAGAAATGAAAGTCTTAGCATTTGCGATTGGAATAATTTGTACTGTTTCCACCTGTAGCCCACCGGAACCTAGCTATTCAAATCTCTTTAAGAAAAATCTTAGCAAACTTCTCATTCAGAATGATTTCCATGGAGGGTACGTCTTAATCAAAAATGGATCAGCAATCCTAGAAGAGAAGCGTAATTTCAATAGAAGAATTTCAGCTGGAAATCTAAAGCATCTCTTCTTAAGCGTAGGAATTCTTCGTATTGCAGATCAGGGCAAAATCAATATCGACAATCCTGTGCGGGATTACCTCCCCCAATTTCCTATCCACTCGATCTCTGTAAAATCTTTGATGAATCATACATCTTGCTTGGGATCTGATTTAGGTTATGGTGAGTATTGGATATGGTCCAATGAGAATCTACATTGGCTGGGAGTATTGATCGAAACTCTTAGTGATCAAAGTTTAGATGAGTTTTATCAAAAGGAATTCTTTGAACCACTTGAGATGGATAATTCCTTTTTCACAAAAAACAATGAGTTAAAGCTTACAATAGAAAATCTAATTCTTTGGGACCAGGCTTGGGAAGATGGCAAAATCCTTTCCTCTGGAAATAAAAATCTTATTTCCCAACCAACAGTCTTAAAAGATTCTTACGCCGAGAATAAATTCAATTATGGTCTTGGAACTTATAGCGACGGCAATACATTTTGGCAATCATCCTCTCAGAAAAACTTTTCCTATCTATACTTTAAGATTCCCAATGAAAAAATAACTATTATTTTGATTTCCAAGCAGTACAAAACTAAGGGTGAATTACTGAATTGGAAATCTTTAATTACAGAATCTATCTATGAAAATCGTAAAGTTACATTTCAAAAATCCTTCAATGAAAAAAAATACATAGGCATCAATGAAGCACTCAAACAAAAGAATGTTCCTGCTGTTGGAATTGCCTTGGTGCGAGATTTTAAAATCGTCTGGGCACAGAATTACGGTGTAAAGGAATTAGAAAAATCCAGTCCAGTTGATGCGAACACTTTGTTCAGAGCTGGTTCACTTACCAAAACTATTACAGCCTTAACCTACCTTAGGTTTGCCCAAGAATTATCATTAACTGGGAATGAAAAATTAAATAGCTATGCCAAGGATGGAAAAGTAGATCTTAGTTCTTGGGACTCGACTGAAAGTTTAACAGCAAATAATATTTTATCTCACATTTCAGGACTTACGGAAAGAGAAAACTGGAGCACTGAAGAAAATCGAAAAGTATCCCGATTATCAGAACTCAACTCTGGAAAAGGTTCCAAACTTTATAGTTACTATTCTCCTGGCAAAAAATCCAGATATTCAGGCGGTGCCTATTCCATTTTGCAAGAATACATGACAAAAAAGTCGGGGATTAGATATCCCAAGCTGGTAGACAAATATGTTTTTAATTTCTTAGGAATGAAAAATTCTACTCTTGTCCAAGATCCGAAGATCCGTAGCAGCAATCGTGCTCTGGGCCATGATAAAGAGGGAAAATTAGTTCCTGTTAGATTTTATGCTCCACCTGAACTTGCAGCTGGTGGAATGTGGACAACTCCGCGAGATCTTGCCAGTTTCTTTATTGCATTACAAAAATCTATTTCCGGTCATAATGATGCTCTATTACCTAAATCAATTGCCTTAAATATGATGACACCTGTTGTTCCTGCGGCTAATCTCTCAATTCACTCATGGATCGGCAAAGGCTTATTCCTTAACCGCACCGGCAAGGATTGGTATTTCTACCACGGGGGACATAGTCTAGGTCATAAATCGATAGCTATCTTCCATAAATCGAAAGGTTATGGTGTTGTTATTATGACAAATTCTGAAAATGGTTCTCCTTTGATTTGGTCAATTCTACGAGCTATGAGTTTGTCACAATCTTGGGATAAATTTATAAATTAAAAAAAAATTGTTGTATTGGTTATCCTTATATAATAATCCTAGAATTAACTCAATGGATTATACTGAAGAATTACAAAATGACAACCTACTTCTTCATCTAGATGGCAATCTAGATATGTTGAATGCTGGCATTCTAAAAGAGAGAATGCTGGAAGCAGTTAAGAATAATCATAATTTTATCATCCTGGACCTATCAAACGTAGGGTTTGTAGATTCTTCTGGTTTTGGTCTATTAATTCTAATTAATGAGAAATTAAAGAAGCTAGGGAAAAATAAACTAAGAATTGCTAACGTTTCCCGAAGCGTACAACAAGTATTTCGTATTTCCAAAATATCAGAAGTTGTAGATGTTTTTCCATCCTTAGAAGAAGCCCTTCAATAACAATATTTTACCATCATACGGCTGTAATACTTTTTTCCTCAAGAAAATGAATCAATCGTTCTGCTTTAGAATTTTCAGGATCAAGCTTTTGAATATGATTTAGAAGCTGATCCGCCTTGGTAAAATTTCCGATATGCATGTACGATTCTGTCAAAAGTATCAAATTCCTGATATTGTTTGGATCTCGCAACCTCAATCGCTCTGAATAATCAATGGAAAAATCGTAACTCTTACTTTGTTTATAAGCTAAGGCAATATAATATAAGAAATCAGTATCAAAAGGTCTTAAATTTGTATAACGTTCTGATAATGGAATTGCCTTATCCAATTGTTTTGTCTTGATATAGAGCTTAGATAGCTCACGAAGAATATAAGGATGATCATCCTTCTCTTGTAAGGCTTTCTCGAAAGATAAGATAGAATTTTCTAAATTGCCATCTCGGAAATATGCGATTCCTTCTTTGATAAATTCAGAATAAGAATTAACCAAATAGTCTTCTGTTGTTAGATTGATAGGATTGTATTCTATTCTTATCAAGCTAAAGTCATCTGTTAATTCTCCCTTAGAAAGAATGTTCTCTTCGATCCGTTCAAGATTTCCATTACCA
The DNA here is from genome assembly GCA_009991425.1 of Leptospira sp. Taxonomy (GTDB): domain Bacteria; phylum Spirochaetota; class Leptospiria; order Leptospirales; family Leptospiraceae. The sequence continues at coordinate 15,159 of JAACWH010000050.1, read as the reverse complement.
ACTTCTACACTCTTGAGAAATTCTGTTTCATCTTCATTGATGATCCTTTGTCCTTGCTTGTCTTCTCCCATCAAGATGTCATCTCGTCCATCCGATCCAACAAAAATTTGATCTCCTGGATTCATCGGAAATACATGAATGAAAAATTCATTCATAGAAACATCTGAATCGAGAAATCCTATTTTTCTAAGAAGAAAATCATTATTCTCTATAAAGCTTGCTCTATCATCTCTATATAAAACAACCCAAGGGTGCTCTGCATTAATGAAATATAGTGTTCCCGTTTCATCATCAATTAAGCCTATTACTGCAGAAAGAAGCATGGTTCCATCAAAAGAAACAAAAACATCCTGCAATTCTAGAAAACAATCCTTAAGCCATCGTTCAGGATGACGGTCTTGCATGGAAAGTATTTGTTGGGTTCGCGTAATTACTGATTTGAAAACAGTACCCATCACCAAGGCTCCACCTGCTCCTTGGATAGATTTACCCATTGCATCAGCATTTAAGAATACAACATAATTCTTATTCTTTAATTGAATTTCTTGAACGACACAAAGATCCCCACCAATTTCGGATGCCTTGTTCCGAAAACTAAAATTTTTCTTTTGCCTTACTAAAGTTTCTATATCTATATTTTTAGAATTTGCCTTAACTCCAGTTAATGGCTTTATCAGGAGAGAGGTTAAAAAGTAATCTCCATCTTGTTGTTCTTTTATAGTTTGGATCTCTGCTAGAGAATGTTGTAATTCTGTTGTTTTTTGAGCGACTAAATGCTCTAGTCTGTTCTGGTGTTGGAATAAATCTTTCTTCATTTCTTGGAACACTGATCCCATCTGTCCAATTTCATCTCTTCGATTGAGAGGCAAATCATCCTCTTTAGAAAGATCAATATTTTTCATTGCGATGTTCAATTTCTTCACAGCATCAACTATATCGCGAGAGAATAAAAAGGAGGCGATAAAAATAGCTGAGAAAATTAAGACAGCCACTAAGCCAAATGAAAACCACACTTTTTGCGAAGCGATATCCAAATCTCTTTCATCAATAAGTACTCTAAAGTTAAGATCTAAACTAGAAATATGAGAGTTTGGTAATTTTTCATAAACGAAATAATAAGGTATCTTATTCCATGTTAATCGAAAATTTGAATTCGTAGAAGCTGGATTGTAATTTTTCCAGAAATCAGACAACAGATTACTACTAGAAATCAAATGAGTATCCTTCTCGAAGACAGAAAGATGTACAGATTGTTTGCCAGAGATAGATTCTAAAAACTCTGAATCAACAACCTGACCTATTAAAATAGTTCCTAAATTATCCAAGGGTGCAGCAACACGAAATCCGAGACCACTGTGTCCGGTTTCTAAACTAGCATTCATCTTCGAAAGTAGTGCTTCTTGGATAAGCGGTTGATTGGATTTATCATCTCCAAAATCCGAAGGTCGATGTACGCGGAAATGAACTTTTCCATTCTTATCACCTAGTTCAAATATACTCAATTCATAACGTTCCATGATCTCTCTTAGGAAATCCAAATTCTTGACTAAAATGCTTCGATTTGCCATTCCTTTCTGCAAAATCGAGTACGTTTTAGGATTTGATTTTAGTTCTGAAATAAGTAATTTTAGTTTTTCATCTTTGTGGCCAAGTTCACGCTGAAAGTTACGAGCAAGTTCAATTGCTCTTTGGTTTTGGGGTTCATTTTTGACATTTGCAATCAGAATTCCAAAAGTCAATGTCAGAGCGAATAATAATAGAATTTGGCTGATTCCCAGAATTAGAAATATTTTAAATCGAATACTCATAGATAATTTGCCATAATGTTATATAATATACCACAGTTAACAAGGTATAGGATTTCATTATTATTACATTTTCATAAAAAATTTTAATTATTCTTGAAGGGAAAACTAGGGATTACCAGACTAATACAAATGCTAAGAGATTTCATTTCCCATTCTGAAGGAACTACTACTATCTCTATCAATGAAAAAGACCTTGCTTATAATGATGGTATTCTTATCGAATTTGATTCTATCCTGGACGAATATAAACCCAATTTAATAGTCTTAGATTTAATCTATGTTCATAAAATGTCCTCCAGCGCAATAGGAAGACTTGTGAATATTCATAGATATATAACAGAAGAAAATTCACTCAAGCTTAGTATAATAAATATTAACCAAAATATACTTAAAACTCTTAAGTCTGTAAAAGTCGATGGAGTATTAGGCATTGGAAACTAGACTAGAAATTGATATTGAAGCACAACCCGATGATACAACTTGTGGACCTACATCTCTCCACGCTGTCTATCGATATTATGGACTTAAAAATTCTTTAGATCAAACAATCAAAGAAGTAACAAAACTAAAAGAAGGTGGAACTTTAGCTGTCCTTTTGGCTGTACATGCGCTACAGCAAGGACTCAAAGTAAAAATCTATACTTATAATTTGCAGGTATTTGACCCTTCTTGGTTTCATGATAAAAATACAAATATTGCTGATAAATTGAAACAGCAGATAGATTTTAAGAAGGGAAACGAAAAACTCAGAATTGCCTCTGAGGGTTACATTGAATTCCTCAAATTAGGTGGACAAATTGAACAAGTTCCGCTTTCCTCTTCCTTGATCCGCAAATATCTGAGTAAAAATATTCCTATCCTAACAGGATTATCTGCAACTTATCTATATGATCTTGCAAGAGAGTATGGAGATTCCGCAGCCTTTGATGATGTCCGTGGAGAGCCTAGCGGACATTTTGTAGTCTTAAGTGGTTATTCTAAAGTTGATAAAAAAGTTCTCATTGCAGATCCTTATAAAAGTAACCCCTACAATAAATCGCAAATCTATTCTGTAGATTTCGCAAGATTGATCACATCTATTTTACTTGGTATACTAACCTATGATGCAAACCTTCTCATTATCGAACCGTAATTATAACAAATGGCATCACTAATCATTATCAACCAACCTAAGAAATGGAATTTTTCTATACCTGGCATAGAAACTATTTCACCTAGAGACTACCTTACTAATAAAAAATACTTTGATAACAAAGACATTAAAATCTACAACCTAAGTAAATCTTATAAATACCAAAGTGAAGGCTACTACGTCTCACTTCTTGCTATGGCTAGAGGTCATATGGTTATGCCTGGGATTTCAACCTTACAAGATATGAAATCTCAAGCTGTCATTCGAGTCATAGAACATGACTTAGATGAATTAATCCAAAAAAGCCTGAAAAAAGAAACTTCCAAGAAATACACCCTCTCTATTTACTTTGGGAAAAATCTTGCCAAGAAAAATGACAAACTTTCCAATCAACTCTTCAATATGTTTCGGGCTCCCCTGCTTAGAGCTTTTTTCATATACGATTCACGTGATAAGAAATGGCATATACAAAATATAACCACCATCCCTGCGAGTGAAATACCAGAAGATCACAAGCCTTATGTAGAAGAATTTGCAAGGTTATACTTCACATCTAGAAACTTTTCCTCTAACCAAACCAAAATTTCCAAGAAGGCATTTACACTTGCAATACTTACAAATCCTATAGATATCCATTCGCCATCCGATGAGAAAGCAATACAAAAGTTCGTTTCTGCTGCCGATAAAAAAGGATTCGATGTTCATCTGATTACGAAAGATGATTATGCAAAAATTCCCCAATACGATGCACTCTTTATCCGTGAAACCACCTCAGTAAACCACCATACGTATCGATTTTCCCAAAGAGCCAAAGCTGAGGGCTTAATAGTTATTGATGACCCTGAATCTATCATAAAATGTACGAACAAAGTGTATCTTGCTGAATTACTAAATTCTCATTCCATTCCATCACCAAAGACCATAGTGCTACATAAGGAAAATTTAGATGAGGTGTCTCTTTCTATTGCTTATCCCATCATACTAAAACAACCAGACGGCGCATTTTCACTTGGAGTATTAAAAGTATCAGATCCTACAGAATTTTTATACAAAGCAAAGGCTATGTTGGAATTTTCTGATCTTATCATTGCCCAAGAGTTTACGCCGACTGAATTTGATTGGCGAGTCGGAGTGATAGATAGGAAACCTTTATACGTTAGCAAATACTATATGGCAAAAAACCATTGGCAAATCTATGATCATAATTCTAAGGCTGAAATTAATTATGGAGATTCTGAAAGTATACGTATAGAAGATGCTCCAACAGATTTAATTAAGACAGCTATTAAAGGATGCAATCTTATTGGCGATGGATTTTATGGTGTCGACTTAAAACAAGTCGGCAAAGAATTTTATATTATTGAAATAAATGATAATCCTAGTATAGATTCCGATACAGAAGATCAGATTCTAAAAGATGAACTCTATGAAAGAATCATAGATGTATTTTGGAACAGAATTAAAGAAAAGAAAAAATGAATCCAAATAAATTAAGTCTCTTTCATGCTTATGGAATCGAAGCAGAATATATGATTGTTGATAGGGATACTCTCTCTGTTTCTCCCTCAGCTGCCTTACTACTGCTAGATGAAGTATCTAATATTCAAAATGAAATTACTTTTGATCAAACTGCTTGGTCTAATGAACTTGCTTCTCATCTAATCGAAATTAAAACAAATGGACCAGTTGAAAATCTTGATGGAATTGGAAATATTTTCCATGAGGACGTTATTAAGATTAATACTTTCTTAGAAAAAGAAAATCTTATGCTTATGCCTACAGCAATGCATCCTTGGATGAATCCCAGTAAAGATTTCGTAATCTGGCCGCATGAAAACCAAGAAATTTATAATGCATATGATACTATATTCAATTGCAAAGGTCATGGCTGGTCTAATTTACAAAGTGTACACATAAATTTAGGTTATGCGAATGAATATGAGTTTCGATCCCTTCATGCTGCGATTCGAATCTTACTTCCCATGATTCCAGCTCTAGCAGCAAGCTCCCCTATTCTTGAGGCACATAGATCAAATTATCTAGATACTAGGTTAAATTTCTATGCCAATAACCAAAAGATAATCCCTGAAATTTCTGGAAGTATTATTCCAGAAGTAATCGATAGCGAAAAAGAATACCGCAAGATTATCTTAGAACCAATGTATAAGGCGATTGAACAATACGATCCAAATCAAATTCTTCAAGATGAATGGCTGAATTCAAGAGGTGCAATAGCACGCTTCGATAGATCGGCAATAGAAATTCGACTTATGGATATCCAAGAATGCCCGAAAGCTGATCTATCTTTAGTAAATATCTTTGTCTTATTTTTAAAGCATCTCATTGAAAATTACATAGTGGAAGATATGAATTCTATCCCAACCTCCGAACTAAAAATACTTCTCGATTCAAGTATCATTCATGGAACCAAAACTGTAATTTTAAATTCCAAATTACTTAAACTACTTGGCTCGAATCAAGACAGTATTTCAGTATTGGATGTATTCACTAATATTCCATCTATTCAGCAAGCTGAGGGGAAAATGCTCGCTGTCCTAAAAAATCATGGCAACCTTTCCGAAAGGATTCTAGCTAGCTTAGAAATAAATGAAAGTACTATGCTAAATTCCATAGCCTTCGATGGAAAAAATAACGAAGAGCATTTTAAAAAACTAAAAGCTACTTACCTTACACTGTGTTCAAACTTACAAAATAATGAAATATACATTCCTTAAAAATAATCTAATTTTTTCTTCTGAACATTATACAAACTTAATACCGAAAGAGTATAAAGATATCTTCCATGGTAAAATGGATTTGCTAAGAACACATAAAGGCTGGGACTTAGGCTCAGCAATTCTCATTGAAGGTTTAGAAAAACATTTTGGTCCTATAGTTTTTAAAGCAGAAGTTTCTCGATTGCTAGTTGATTTGAATCGAAGTATAGGTCATAAGAATCTATACTCTGAATTTACTAAAACACTACCTCCTTCTGAAAAATTAGCCTTATTAGATGAATATTATTTTCCTTATAGAGATTCATTCGAGAAGACCTTAGATGAGATGAAGGGAACTAAGAATAAACCTGTTATACATATTGCAATCCATAGTTTCACGCCTATCTGGAATGGAGAAGAACGCAATGCCGATATAGGAATACTTTTCGATCCAGCACATCTTCTGGAAAAAGATTTCTGTGAGCAATGGAAAAAGAGTATAAATAATTTATTTCCAAAATACAAGGTAAGATCAAATTATCCCTACCATGGAAAAGCCGACAGCCTCCCCACTGCTATAAGAAGGGTTCGTAAAAATTCTTATCTGGGAATTGAATTAGAAATCAACCAAGCATTCTTTTCTAAGAATGGACGAACATTATTAGATAGTAAGCTCACGGACTGTATTGTGGAAACTTTAAATCATATTTTGGTATAAATTAAGATTACAGTAAAAGATCAAATACTGAATAAAATTCCATGCAACTAATACTCGCAGCACTACTTCTTATAATATTCATACTAGTCATTCTAGGATCTATTGAAAACTGGAATCATAATTCAAGACTGAATCATATTCCTATTCGCATTCACATCAATGGAACAAGAGGTAAATCAAGTGTCACTAGATTGATTGCTTCTGCGTTTAGAGCCAATGGAATTACAGTTCTTGCAAAAACTACAGGAACTCTACCACGTATCATACTACCCAATGGAAACGAAATTTCTATCATCCGAAAATCAAGACCTAATATTATAGAACAAAGAGACATTGTAAAATTGGCCGCAAAATACAATGCAGATGCAATTGTAATCGAATGTATGGCACTACAACCTCACCTACAATGGATATCAGAATCAAAATTAATCAAAGCAACTCATACATTAATTACCAATATCCGAGAAGACCATATGGAAATAATGGGACCAGGAATTAATGATGTTGCCAAATGCCTCGCAAGCTCTACTCCGTTTAACGGAATATGTATTTTAGGAGACAATCAATTCAAAACTATCTTTCAAAAATCTACATCTGATAGATCTACCGAACTATTATATATAGAAGAAAAAGATATAACAGTTGCAACTCAATTACAAAGGAAGATAAGCAAATACATAGAACATATTGATAATTTAGCAATAACTTGGTGTCTACTTAGAGTTTTAGGTTTCGAAAATAAGAAATCTGAATTAGGAATATTACAAACTGAGCCAGACCCAGGTGCTTTTAAAGTTTTTGAAATAGAATATTTTGGAAGAAAGTTATTTCTTGCCAATGGATTTGCATCGAATGATCCCACATCTACAAGGAGAATATTCGAACTGAGCAAAGAAATTGTCCAAAGTGTAAAAAAAATTATTTTAATCGTTAATCTAAGAGAAGATCGTTCGGATCGTTCAAAACAATTAGCACAAGAAGTTAATAACTGGCAGGATGTGGATTCGATTTTTCTGCTAGGCTTAGGCAGTAATTTATTTATTCGTGAATGCTCCAAGGAACTTTTAGAAAAGGTGGAAATTTCAATTTTTGAAGATCCGACTGCTTCTCTAATCGCAGAATCTATCCTAAGTGAGATCCAAGAAGATTGTTTAATAGTTGGTATCGGTAATATAGCTGGTATTGGTTTAGAAATTATTGACTTTTTCAAAAATAGACAGCAAGGAAACTTAACAAATTGAATACAATTATTCTATCCATTGGACTTGGACTCTTCGTAAGTTTAATATTCGTAGAATTCTTTGGGCTGGTAGCAGGTGGAATGATTGTTCCTGGATATTTTGCACTCCATTTACACAGACCTGGCGATCTTGCGTTAACAATTTTTATCTCATTACTAACTTATTTTTTAATTAGATTATTATCGTATTTTTTAATTTTATATGGTCGTAGAAGATCTGTGCTAACTATTTTAATAAGCTTCGTTCTCGGTGTTTTTATAAATCAAATTTCCATCAGACTTGATGAACTTCAAGTGATTGGCTATATAATTCCTGGACTTATTGCAATATGGTATGATAGACAGGGAATCATCGAAACTTTGGCAACACTCTGTATCATATCTATAGTTGTTCGATTTATACTCATCCTCATCCTTGGAGAAGATATTAATTCAATATGATAAAAGTTTATTGGAAAACACCACTTCGAGAACGAGCTCCTATTGTATTAGTAGCAGTTCTATCTATACTTCTTTATTTAGCTGTTGAAGAATTCCAAGTAACAAGAGAACAACCCTATTTTAAAGAAAAATTATTAGCATCTAAACTTACAGAAAAAGCTTATAAGCGAATCAAGAAAGAAAGTATCCTTAAGAATCATATGGCAAATTCTACTTTTGATCCAAATCAAACTGGTCTTATTGGGCTTAGTATCTCGGAAGTTACGAGTAATGTTGGTTATCTTTCTTCTAAACAAACATCAATTAATCCTAATTTTTCAGCTGTTGCAATACATCTACTCAAGAAAGCTAAATTAAAACAAGGGGATACAGTAGCAGTTGCACTTTCTGGTTCATTTCCAGCAATCAATATCGCAGTATATTCAGCTATACAAACTTTAAAATTACAACCTATTGTTATCACTTCTTCAGCCTCTTCTCAATGGGGAGCAAATCATCACGACTTCTTATGGCTAGATATGGAAGACCTATTGTTTAAAGATGGGATACTAAATATTAAATCTAAATATGCAACTTTAGGTGGTGTGGAGGATAAAGCCCTAGGAATGTCAGAAAGAAGTAAAGATTTATTATTAAAATCTATAACGAGAAATAAAATTCAAATTTATGATTTCAAAAACTTTAAAGATGGCATTGATAAAAGAGTAGAAATTTATAATACAAATGCCAAGACAACTATCAAGGCTTATATTAATGTTGGTGGAGGCTCTTTATCTGTAGGAACTAGCATTGGCAAAAAAACATTTAAACCAGGACTCATAAAATCAGTTCCTCTTGATACAGAAAATATTGATTCTGTTATGCTTCGCTTTCTTAAAAATGATATCCCTGTTATACATTTCATTCAAATAGAATCTCTTGCAAAAAAATACAACCTACCAACTACAAATAAAAAAAATCCAATTCCAGGCGAGGGGAATATTTTCAGGAAAAAAGAATACAATTTATGGCTTATCAGTGTCGGATTGATATTAATAATTTCTCTATTGGTTTTTGTTAAAAGAAAATCAATTAACGAAACTGAGTTAATTATCTAAGAAAAGAAAAACCCAGCGAACTGGGTCAGTGAATTGATATGTGAGATTCAGGAATGGAATTCCTGAATTTATAATTTAAGGAATACTGGGGAATTTTGCAAGTAATTTTTAGTAGAATTTTTTGCCATTGAAAAATAGTCTAATGAAGTATGATTCGTATTATTTTGTTTTCTGTTCTATTTTTTCTACTTTTTCGTTGGATTTTTCGAATTTTTCGTGCATTTACTATCGGATCACAAGCAATGAAAGATTCACGATTTAAAGTCTATCGTGTGGATCCCTCTGGAATGCAAGGTGGTTCGAGTAGTAATACCTATCCCAAGGAAAAAGATGCAACAGATCGTGGAAGAGTTATCGAAGATTGAAATAATTTTCCAGACCTTCTCATAATTGAATGATTTAGGTAATTGAAAATACCGACGATACTTATCCTATGAGATTTCTTAGGGATTCTATTACCCTCTTACTAATTGTATTTTTCTACTCTTGCGGTAGTCCTTCAGGATCAATAGGATGGATGACGACTTATGATGAAGGTATGACTGAGCTGGATAGAGAATTTGGGATTCAAACTGATTTCCAAATGACAAGAGAGGATTTATTTTTTACCCCCCAAGAAACCATACACTTTGTTTATGTTTTTGATTCAAGAGTCAGTCCCAATGATGAATTTTATTTTTCTTTAAATAAAAAATCTATAGATTTCCTAGAAGTCGATCTCAGAAGAAAAACGATAGAAGAAGGAAATCCTGTTATACGAGATTACTACCGTGGTCTTGCGATTGGAGATTATTTATTGAAAATTGCGTATGAGGGTGAAGTATTCGATGAGATCGAATTCAAAGTGCTTCCTGAAGAAGGATATTATGCCGATACGCTAGAGTCTGATCTTTCTATTGATATCGAAGATGATATAATTCGCTATAGTCGATAGTTAACTCATTTCTTCGAGTGTCTCTAAGTAATTATCTATAATTAATTTAAAATTCTTTTTCTTAGTTGATTTTTCCTTAATTCCAGATTTACTCAATACAAGCAAGGCTTGGTTAATCATACCTAAAATGATCTGCGCTGTTTCTTCGATATGAAGTACTCGAATATGATCCTTAGCTATTGATTCTTTTAAAATATCTGTCAAAGGTTGGATTATAAATAGATCATCTAATTCTAAAATTTCTTCCCAAGAAAGTACGCTATAACTATCTAATAACCAGATTTGAATAAATTCTCTATCGTTTGCTAAATCTAAAAACTTATGCCATTGCTTTTTTAATTTGAACCAGTCTATTTTTTCCAAATTGATAGAATATTCTTTATTTATCTCTACACAAACTGCATAGAATATATCACGCTTACTTGCAAAATGATGGTATAAGGCACCTCGGGTTAAGCCTAACTCTAACAAAATATCCTCAGTAGAAGTTCCATTATAACCTTTCTTACCAAACAGTTTCCTAGAAATATGAATAATATTCTTTCGAGTTATTTCGCCTTGCTCTTGCTTTCCTAAATCTTTTTTAAGTTTACCCATCTAGAATTATCATTTTATAATTGGAATTTTTATTACTCAAGCAAAATTTTCTTTAATAAATAAATTTCACATACATACTACCTGTATGTGAAATGAATTGACAAAAACAGTCCATAATTAAGATGTAAATTATGAAAGAAATGAATAGATCCACGTTTTTTAAATATTCTGCCCTCCCCTTATTAGCACTAGCCCTAGAGAAGTGTTCTTCTTTAAAATCAAAACCTTTTTACCAAAAAGAGGCTAATTTCTCCCCCACGGTCTTGGTCATTGGTGGAGGAATAAGTGGAATTTCCGCAGCTATGAAATTACAGGAATATGGGATTTCGGCTCAATTAATAGAGGCCCAAAACTACTTTGGAGGAAGGATGAAATCTGTTTTGAATGAGAAATCAGTTTCTGCTGAGCTTGGTGCACAACTTTTCAACCAAGACATGAAGGAAATCATAAATCTACTCGAGAAGAACTACCTCGAAAATAGTCCTGTTTATGGAGAAGGAAAAAATTTCTCTTTGAATTCCACTGGTAAAGAAGTCTGGAGTGAAGATTCTAATGTCTATGAATGGATCGATGAAGAAAAATTTTTAACAAAATTAGATTCTAAAGCTACAAACCAAGACTTTTCCTTGTCTGAGGCAATCGATGCCATGACTGATGAGAAAGAGAAAAGAATTCTTCTGAAAAATATGTTTAGAGAACTCATGGGTAAGAATCCAGATCTTGTAAGTACTCGGGGAACCTATGAGTTGTACAAAAGATTTAATTCAGAAAGAGATGCTGACGAACTACACTGTGAGAATGGACTAGGTCGATTGATTGAAAGTTTAATTCAAAAGCTTGAGCATGCACCCATACATTCCAATCCCATAACAAGAATTCAATGGAAAAATGCTAAGTACATTTCAACATCTAAAAAGGGGGTCATAGAATCAAATTATATTATACTAGCTGTTCCTCCACCTATCATTCAAAAGATTTCAATAGAACCTAAATTGCCTCAAGCGATTCAAAAGGCGATGAGTAGTTTCGATACAGGTGATATGATTAAAATTACTTTGGTTTTTAAGGAACCATTTTGGCGCAAAGAGGGATGGAGTGGAAGTTTTGTGAGTAATGCTTTCCCTGGTGTTACTGTAATAGATTCTTCCTTAAAAAATCAAAAGCAAGGTAAGCTTGTTCTTTTTATAGGTGCTGAGACAGCACTTGGTCTTTCTAAAAAAAGGCAAGAACAAAGGAAAGAGTTTGCTTATAAATTAACCAAGCAAGCCTTTGGCGAAAGTTGGTTGACACCTATCGAATACCACGAAGGAATTTGGGTCAATCATCCTTGGTCCGGAGGCGGTTACAATTCATTTGTGAAATATGGTGGCAAGCCCAACGCTGCGGAGATTCTAAGAAACTACAATACAAATTTACTATTTGCTGGATCAGAAATCTCTGCCGAATTTCCTGGATACATGGAAGGTGGAATTCGATCTGGCTACAGTGCAGCAAAACAAATTCTTTCTAAGATTAAATCGCAAAAGGTCAAACCATGAGTCAAATCCAAACTTCCCATCAACAATCGTCTTCTCAAACTTCCGCTGCAAGACTAGCTCTCTTAGATTTCTTAAGAGGATTTTCTTTATTAGGAATTCTAGCAGTGAATCTGCCCTATTTTGCTGAACCTCCTTATGGTTTTAGTCCCTTTCATTCAACGAATTCAGAAGTTACGCGCTTTCTGCTTAATTTTTTCTTTACTGGTAAGTTTTTCATTTTATTCTCCTTCGTATTTGGATATGGATTCACTATTTTGCTATATAGCTCCGCCCAAAAAGGTTATGAAGCAAAAAGAGTATTCTATCGAAGATTGATTGGACTTTTTATCTTAGGAATCATCCACGCTCACTTCTTATTTTCTGGTGACATTCTTATAAGCTATTCCCTCTTAGGTTTTATTTTATACCAAATGAAGGATCTATCTGATAAGACTCTTTTCAAATGGATGGGTTTCTTTTGGATTTTATCAATTCTATGCTATGGTATTATAGGATTGCTCTCGTATCTTCCTGGTGAATCCTATGGACTAGACTATGAGAGTCTAACGAAAGAATCCATTGCGAATCATTTCGGAACTTTTTATGAACTAACTTTACAAAAAATAAAAGAATACTACTTTTCTTTTCCTTTCTTAATTTTTTACAATTGGCCTTCCGCTATTCTTATGTTTTTGGTTGGCTTAATGGCAGGAAAGAAACAACTTCTTTCCCAACCTGAGAAGATTTGGGCATACTTTCAAGGAAAGAAAAGATACCTGATTATAATAGCAATCATTTCAAATGTATGTTATGCGATAAGTTCATTAAACCAGGATTCCATTCTCTTTGAAGTATTTTTTTCAAGCCTACTATCGATAGCAGGAATTAGTCTAATGATTCTTTACATTCTAGTATGGATTCGTCTCTTTTTCCTTGGATCTATCAAGCAGAATCTATTTGTTACCCTACTTTCTAGAGCGGGAAGTATGTCTCTGTCGAATTATCTTATGCAATCCATCATATGCAATTGGATATTCCATGGATGGGGACTTGGTTACTTTTCAAAGCTCTCCCCAGAGTGGGTTGCATTTTTGATTTTGCCTATCTATAGTTTCAATCTATTGTTTAGCTTCGTTTGGAAGAAGTATTTTACTCTTGGTCCCTTTGAATACTTACTCAGGAAGTGGACATATGCATAAAATTAACGTAGGATTGAATCCCACATTAATTTGAAAATACATCCCGCACAGTTTAATTCTTGAATTTATAATTTTTTAATTATAATCTTATGCATTGGATACCAGACTAAATTCAGAATTATCTCAGTAGAGCTTATCATGAGGTCGAATGATTCCATCAGATTGGGTCTTTTCAACTCTTTGTAAACTCTTGAGAGAAAAATTCGCCTCAACCTCGTTCCCTGATTCAACTAATTCTCTATAAAATGTTTTCGCTGCTTCAAAATCTCGTTTCGATTCTTGAATTTCAGCTAACCGTAATAATACTCTACTTCGAGGTACAGTCTTTGACTTGGAATTCAATTGGTCTAATTCAATATTCAAATCATCTAGTTGTATATTTAAAATTCGGAATTGTGTGAGAGAATCATCTTTTGTTGTGAGCAAGAGATCTTTTTTGTATTTTAAGATATCTCGTTCGAGTTTGGTGATAGAGTCTTTTGCTTGGGATATTTTTTCTTCCAAAGATTTTTGCTGCTCATATGCGAGCATAAGACTAGCCTCTTCTCGTTCCATTCGCTTATCACGCTTATGCGCAAGAGATATTCCGTACTGGGCAATGGCGACTTTTTCCTCAGAGCCGGAAGGATTGATCTGCAACCACTGTTCATAATAAGATTTAGCTTTGTCAAGGTCACCTATGATTTTCTCATAGAATCTACCCAATTCATAAAGAATCGCCTTTTTTTTGTTTGAGTCTTGGGTTGTTGCAAAGAATTTTTCATAATAATCTGCGGCTATTACCTTTCGCTTAATATCAGAATTCAAGATTGCTAAATTCAAATAAGCGTCTGCCAGATCTTCTGTATCGGTATCAGATAGATTTTGTCCTTCGGCTAATTTTAATTCTATGAATTTTCCAAAATAATCTATAGACTTCAGCTTTTTGCCATCAATCTTAAATTGTTTGGCTACTTCTAGGATCGCTTCAGGAAAAGTCGGATCCATCCTGTATGATTTTTCTAATAGATATTCATATGCAAAGAAATCTGTATTTCTTTTGTAATCGAATAATATGAAAATTCCTCTACCAATTAATGTTGATTTGTTGACTATTTTCAATCTTTCTTTATTCGTATCCTCTAATTTACGAACAAGCTGGGCGAGTTTATAATAATTTTCAGCATCCTCTCTAGATTTTTTCTTACGATAGGGTTCGTAATTTTGTTCTAAGGAGGCTTGGTAGTTTTTTTCTGCCTCATCAAGGATTGCTTTTTTTCTTGTTAAATCTAATTCCTTAGATTTCTTCTCTTCTTGGTAGGCTCTATATGTTATCTTATTCAAAGAAAAATCAGAACCCAGTTTATGGATTGTTTTCTTCGCTGCTTCCACATCTTCTAGAGATTTATTTCGACTATCATATGCTATTTTATGATTTTCTCTTGTTTGCCTATCTGCTGGATCGATGAGTTCATTCCAAGAAGCCTCTTCTAGAAATCTTTCTTCTGTATGAGATAGATTTCTATAACGCAAAGCTGTCGTATAATGACGAATAGCTTGCACATTATTTTTATTTTGCTCATGGAGATCAGCAAGTCTTCTATGAAGACTATAAACAATTTCTGAATCACGAATCATTTGCGTTTCGGCTTTCGTATTCATGAATGTGTCCATTAGAAGACGAACTTCATTTTGTTCGTTCTTAGTGGAAAATTTGGAACCTCGATTCTTATCTTCCCAGATACGCTTCTCGTTTAGAAATTGACTGTAGTATCTACGA
>JAACWH010000049.1 GCA_009991425.1 Leptospira sp. | reverse complement strand
TTGGTGGAACCCCTTTATGATTTTGTTGTCCAAAACTATATTATGGACGGGTTCCGCTTTTTTCAATTCCTAACGGCTTTTGAGTCTAGCTCATTAGTTTTGGTGCTTATTGTTATAGGTTTTGCAAATTGCAAGGAAAATTCGAATCCCGAATATATTACAGAAGTTGCAATATATAAAATTAAGAGTGATCAAATTCCAAATACTCAAAAGTTTATTCGTATAGTAGATGAGTTTTTAGCTAAAAGAAAGGGTTTTCTCTCAATCAACCGCATGCAAGATATAGATGATCCATCTGTTTATATTGATATTGTTAATTGGCAATCCAAAGAAGATGCTGAATCGGCAGCAAAAGCAGCTGAATCAGAAACAAGTATGCTTCCATTTTTTGAAGCTACAGAAAAAGTAATATATTTTGGGCATAACAAATATCTACAAAATAAAACTGAACCATCTCTATAAATTCTAAATATGGAAAATATATTTGCTTCGGAATATATAGATTTAGATGACAGAATTTTAATCAAAGATGCAATAGGCGGATCAAAATCTGCCTTGGATCATTTAGTAAGGCGTCATTATGGTTTTATTTATAATGTTGCCTTACGATTTGTACTCAGTCCCGACGATGCAGAAGACTTAACCCAAGAAGTGCTAGTAAAAGTCATCACCAAACTTGGACAATTTCGTCAAGATTCAGAATTTCGAACCTGGTTGTATCGAATTGTTTTCAATCATTTTTTAAGCATGAAGAAAACAAAAATGGAGAATGTAATTTCCAGTTTTGATTCATACGGAGAAGGTTTGGATACCATAGCAAATCAAGATTTATCCTACGATGAAGCAATGAGTTTAAAAGAAGAAGTAGAGGATGCGAAGATATCTTGTATGACAGGAATGTTGATGTGCCTTTCTAGAGAGCAAAGACTCATATTTATTTTGGGGGAGTATTTTGAAATAGATAGTGAGTTAGGTGCAAATCTTTTGAATATTACTTCTGAAAATTACCGACAGATACTTTCTAGAGCAAGAAAAGATCTATATAATTTCATGAACCGTAAATGTGGCCTGGTGAATCTAGAGAACCCTTGTAGATGTCCTAAGAAAACAAAGGGCTTTATCCAAGCGGGATGGGTTAATGCCGATGATCTTCAATTCAACAATAATTTTACAAAAAAAATCAATGAGGTTGTTCTTTATAAATCGAATCTCTGCGACAGCTATTTAGAAGAAAAATACGGTAGTCTCTTTAAGGATCATCCTTTTTACAATAAGTCGATTCGAAAGGAAAAGATTCTTGAATTTCACAATGATTCAGTCATAAAAGAACTTTTTGAAATCTAAAAATGTTCGAATTTTTCTAAGAAAATTTCCTCAGTTTAAGAATATTTTAAGAGTTTTCAAACCTTTATAATTTAAAAAATTCCAATAAGCCCCAAAGAAATCTTAAGTTAGTACTTGCCAAATCTTAAAAATATGGATACATTGGAAGAATGTTCCGTGTTTTTATATTAATTACTACTTATGTCCTTTTTACAGCTGGTTGTAAGCTTAAAAATCAAAATGAAGCTGATTTAGATATTACCGCTGTTGCAGGTTTGTTGAATGGATCTCCTTTAGTGATCTACCTTGGTGAAATAGACATGGATCGAACCGCAGATTGTGGAAGAGCATCAGTTGAGACCGCCGCTGCTGGAACAACAGGTACAACCACTCCAGCAGCACCTACAACAGGCTCCTCTACGACGAACACTCGTTTTGCTATAGTTTCTACTTTTCAGATGAAGACTGAAGAACTCTTAAACCTTAGATACACTTATGATACAAATCAGACACAGGGTCCAATCAATGCACAGCAAGGTTTTTCCCTAACTGGTGGTTTATTCGGAAATTCAGTTACAGGGAGAACAGGAACTGTATCCTGGGGAAATGCTGGTCTTAATATAGACCCCAAAAAATCGAGTCAGCAATTGAACTTCCAACAAATCGATCTAAACATAACTGGATCTTATGTTCCAGGCAACGGAACAACCTCTCAACCTTCGCTATGTTTTACAATTGATAGTGTAAACTGTACAGCTGGACAAGCTAGCACACAGTGCTTTACAGTTGACAATAGAACTTGTTTGGTTGATACGAATTCAAGTGAAGCGCAACAAGTTACTATCAAAGGTAGAATTACTTGTTCGGCACCTAATATTTTCTAGTTATTAATAAATTTTTATAAAATGAATTCTTAATAAAGCAACTTAGAAAGTTGTTCGTTGAGAATTAACTTTGATTTAGATTCAGGAAATTGAGTTAAAAATTCACGTAGTTCATGGATGTCTTCATTTAATTCAGTGAAGCAAATCTCTTTAATTTTGTATTCAGTTAGAAGTTCCATTATTTTTTTGTTATTGGATGATTCTATTATTTTGGGAATTAGAGCCTTGTCTTGCTTAGATGCTTTTTCTCTAAGAACCAAAATGGGGTAGGTATACAATTTATTTGAGAAATCTTTTAGATGATCTTTTCCGCTATTTTTTGTTAGGGTAAAGTAATCTAAGAGATCATCTCTTTTTTGAAAAACATCACCCATAAGTAGTCCAAAATCTCTATAATCTTCAGCTTGTTTGGAACTTTGTCCAGCAAGTAGAGCTGCAGTTTGGGTTACGGCTCCAAATAAGGAAGATGTTTTCCCGTAGATTATTTTTTCATATATTTCAAATGTAATTTTGGGATTTTTTTGCCATTGCATCTGCAAGAGTTCACTCACCGATAATTGACGGATTACATCGGTGAAAACATCCAGAATAGCTGGATTCTGCAGGCGGTTCAGTCGTTCAATACCACAGGCAAGTAAAAAGTCTCCAGTTAAAATAGCTGTCTTATTGCCGTACAAAACGCCCACAGTTTTCTTGCCACGTCTTGTATCGGCTTCATCCACAACGTCGTCATGAAGAAGGCTGGCTGCATGAATTAGTTCTGCAATAGTTCCAACTATCCATTGATCCTTGCCTTTATAATTCAATAAATCACAGAAAAGTAAATGAGTGAGTGGACGTATCCTTTTACCGCCAGACTTGATTACATATTTCTTAATGTCTTTGAGGATTTTTAGATCCTCGTGAATGATTTCATTCAGGGTTGAATCAATTTTGGATACCGCTAATGAAATATTCAAATTACAATCTACCTTTTCTTTTCGAGGACATCTGAATAAATTGTTAACAGATCTTCCATATCAGTCCAGCCAGATTTTTTATAGATATTGATTAGATTTCTAAACATTCTTTTAAGTATAGAATTAGTACTCGTTCTTGCAAAATACTTTTGAGATATCTGGAAGCCATTTGTTTCTAAAAATTTCTCACAGGTAGCTCTATCTAATAGAACTCCACCATGGAAGGGATCAATATAAGTTGAGAAATCGGGAGAATCAAAAAACAATAGAAAGTGAAAGGGCATATTGGTTCCGTAAAGGGGCAGTCCAATACGTTTTGCTACGAGAATATAAATAACAGAGAGTGAAATGGGAATTCCAACTTTTGATTTAATGACATTAGTTAGAAAAGAATTTTCTGGCAAATCGTAGACTTTTACATTTCCAGTAAGACCTTCCTCTTCCACTAAAACCCGAATCAGCAGATTCACCTTGGATTCGTCAGATAATATCTTAAGGTTCTCGTCATACAATTCTTCTACTCGATTTGCAAGACGATCTAAATATTCCTTCATCTCAAAGTAGGATGCTTCAGGGTCACCTAACTCTGATATTAGAAAAGCTCCTTCCTCTAGATCTTCATAGTTTCTAGAGGATTGCTTCCTAGACATCTTTTGAAAGCGGAAGTATGTGCGTTCCGTCTGTATCAATCGATAGTAGCTACGGGAATTCATCCGTAGAATTGGATCCTTGAGCATATCCATCACATCCAATATAGGATGTTGCCAAGGAATCACTGACGATATTCTACGAATCACATCATGTTTGGATTCCTGTGGAGTGAACTCCAACTCGTAGAATAGGTTACCCAATTCTTCTACTGGTAAAGGTTGAATATCAGAAGACTTCATAATTTAATTATCTCAGAGAAAGTCAATCAGGTCAAGAATGAACCAGTTCTTTGAGAGCAACTTCCTCTTGTTCCTTAGAAGGCGGAGTTCCATGCCATTTAGCTTGGTTCTCCATGTAGGATACTCCCTTACCTATCGTTGTTCTAAATACAATTAAACTAGGAGAGCCTTTATGATTTTGCATTTTTTCAAATGAAGATATAATCTCTGCTACATTATGTCCATCAGCTTCAATCACATTCCAACCAAAGGCCCTGAACTTATCAGGAAGTGGTTCCAATCTCATAACTTCTTCTGTATTCCCATCAATCTGAATGAAGTTCCTATCCATAAAAGCTATTAAATTATCAGTCTTGAAATGCACCGCTGATTGAGCTGCTTCCCAAGTCATTCCTTCCCCACATTCTCCATCAGAGATACAGGTATAGATTTTATGATTTTCATTTTTCAGACGAGCGCCAAGGGCAAGACCTACAGAAAGAGAAAGTCCCTGTCCAAGTGATCCGCTAGAAGTCTCAAGTCCTTCCATATATCTTGTAGAAGGGTGGCCTTGTAATCTTGAATTGATATCTCGAAAAGTAAGAAGGTCTCCTACGGGAAAATACCCACTAAGAGCCATAGAGGCATACCTTACTGCGCAGGTATGTCCATTGGAAAGTACCAATCTATCTCTTCCTTCCCAATTGGGATCTTTAGGCTTGTGGTTCAGTATTTTTTTATAAAGAACGGCAAATATATCTGCAAGACCCAGTGGTCCACCTGGATGACCAGACTTAGCTGCGGTAACCATTTTTATGATATTGATACGAATATCATTTGCAAAATTTTCTATTTCTTTGATTTCACTCATTGGATTCTATCCTTATACTGTTTTGAAAATAAAAAGACCTGATATATAAATCATTAAATACAACACGATGAAAGGTTTGTGCAAAAGTATATGCCACTTCCGATTTCGTGTCACACCAAGATAAGCCATTGTCAACATAAGACCGAGAGTTACAACTGCAAAAGCTCTGTGAGTGTGGATAATCCAATCCGAGACTGCATACTCTATTCCGAATTGTTCCAAACCACCTAACCCATATTTCATTATTAGTAAGTAGATGGATGTAACTAAATTGAATCCAACTCCACTCAAATTACAAATTACATGGATTGCATTATTCCTTGTTCGGTATATGTATCCTATTGTAAATGCAATTACGGAAATTGTCATTCCTAAGTGAATATAAGTAAGGCTCATTATCCAACTCTATTTTAGGACACTTGCAGGACAAAAAGATTTTTCTATTGACCGTGTATTTTCGCTTGAAACCATGGTCGTACACGCCGCCTTAGCTCAGTGGTAGAGCAGCTGTCTTGTAAACAGCCGGTCGGAGGTTCGAGTCCCTCAGGCGGCTAAATTTAAATCTATCTCTAGTTCACAAAAAGCTATAGAAGATTTAAAAGACTTTCGAGTAATCTAGAGAGAATAGATCCCCATTTATCTCTGTTCTATGATTGTTCCAACGGAAATAATAAGGGCAGGTACCCAAGCGGTCAACGGGATCAGACTGTAAATCTGCCGGCTCAGCCTTCGAAGGTTCGAATCCTTCCCTGCCCAAAATTTTCCAAACTACCACCAACTCAGATTCGAATGAAACAAACTGTCTGCGACCCGAAGAAGCAGTTTACATTTACTTCGTATACAACCACTTTACTGCATTTCCATAGAAGTCAGATTGTTCTCTCGATGCCAAAATCTCCCAGGCTATTTTTAGATTCTTTTCTGTTCCTTTAATTGTTTTTCCACTGCAGAGTAATTTTAAAGTATTATCAGACTCTGAAGAAAAGTTGTATGCAAATTTCCCTAAACTACAAGCTTTAGAAATCTTTCCTTGGGATACATAGATTTTAGCAGATTCACGAAGACTTCTCTCTTTGTTTGAAATACTTCCACTTAAATTAAAATTTTCTATAGCTTCATCATAATATTGCAAAGCTTTTAGATATTGAGCATAAATATAAATCGCATCCGATCTATCATTATTACTAATTTCCTTGTCTTCTAAAAATTCAGTAATAAGGTTGCCTGTATTTGGATCTGTGGATTTTGCTAGTACTGCGAGTTTGAGGGAAGGCTTCGCAATCGAATTGGGAAGATAGAATAATAAAGTGCGAAGAGCTTCATAATTAGATGAATAATTCAAGATGCTATAGCAAAATTCTAATAATTTAGATGAATTGATCTCAATCAAAATCTCAAGTATGCTAGAAATGTTTTCATTATTTGGATCAACTAATAATGGATAGGTTTTATAAAAGTCAGAAGATGAAATTTGATAAGTTCTAAACATTTCATGAAGATTCGCTTGGTGTTCCTTATTCAACCTGATAAGGCTTCCGTATTTTGAGTATAAATTTAAGAGTTCAGGGTACTTTTTGTACTTACTGTAGAGGAAATACAACCGTATAGAAGCAATTCTTCTCACATCTTTTGAAATAGATCCAGCAAGCAATTGTTCATAGATAGGTATAGCAAATATTGGGTAATCTTTCTCTAGGTGGTAGGCATGTTCATAGAGATTGATGCCTTCTGTTTTCACTGCTTTCAAATCATTATTTATGAAAACTAAATTAAAGAATATTACTAGAGTAAAGAAAAGATTAGGAAGAGATCGCATGTTATATTCTGGCTTTTTAGAAGATATTTCTTTGAGCTTTGAAAAGAAAAACTTCATTCTCAGAATAATTCCTGCAAGACTTCTCGATTTTCTGAACTAGGCTCTGCGAAACTACTGCATGAATCTCTCACGACATTATCTTGGGTAAACCATTCTTGGCCTGGTGGACAATCCGTACAGTTTGTCTTTATTGGAAGACAGACTTTTGCAGGAACTGCATAAATAGGTTTTGGAAAAGATTCAGATTTAAGATGCCGACCCTTATCACCGAAAGCCATTATTTCACCCCAAAGTGGAGCAGCAACAGTTCCACCTAATCCACTTGAACCCATACCGTATCTTGGATTATCGAAACCTGCCCAAACTGCCATTGCGATTCCAGGTCTAAGCCCAACGAACCACGAGTCTTTATAATCCTGAGTTGTTCCAGTTTTGCCAGCGAGTATGCCCTTGTAGCTGGAAGCATATACTCCACTTGCCCTTCCACTGTCTTTCAAGAGAGAAAGAATCACCTCAGAAGTATCTGGTTTCAAAACCTTTCTTTCCTCATCAACTTTTAAATCAAATTCATCTTTCTTCTCATTTGTATAGATAACTTTACCTGATGGGTCTGTGATTTTTCGAATTAAATAGGGCCTTACAATTCTTCCTTCATTTCCAAAAGCAGAAAAGGCTGATGCCATTTCTAGTGGTGAAATTTCGAGAGTTCCTAGGGCGAGAGAGAGATCATTGCGAAAGCGTTTGTTCTTCTCTCTAGAGTCAGGAAAGAAAAATTGAGAGAAATAATGATCCAAATTGCTGAATCCTAATTTTTCTGCAACCTGGACAGCCGCTGTATTTTTGGATTTCGTAAGTGCAAAACGTACGGATATTTCTCCATCGTAGCTTTTGCCTAGATTATCTGGCATCCAATTCGGCATACCTTGGACGCCACGAAAGATAAGTGGTGCATCCATAATTTTTTCTGCAGTGGATATCTTTCCTTCATTAATTGCAGAAGCATATAAGATCGGTTTGATGGAAGAGCCAGTTTGTCGTCGCATTTGATTGACACGATTGAACTGGTTATCTGATTTAAATTCGTCTCCCCCATGCATAAAGAGGATCTCTCCTGTCTGCGGATTGAGTGCAACTACTGCCG
Source organism: Leptospira sp. (assembly GCA_009991425.1). GTDB lineage: Bacteria > Spirochaetota > Leptospiria > Leptospirales > Leptospiraceae. The sequence continues at coordinate 33,765 of JAACWH010000049.1, read as the reverse complement.
CCTGCAATCCTGTATTTACTTCGGTCTGTGTAGTATTCAATTCCGAGGAAGAAAAAAGTTCCATAGTCAAATAAGATTCACTCATCAATTTGCGAATAGCCAAAGTTTCTTTCGATGCGGTTGCATTGCTTTTTCTTAGAATGGTCTTTCGAACTGTTCCTCTCTTTTGAACATTCATGAGATGTTTATGAACTATTTTTTCTAATTCTTCTTGAACACCCTTGATTATAGTCGTCTCTACAATATAGCCACCTGAATCATAGATTTCGTTACTGCCATGAATTCTTTTGAGAACTTCTCGAACATGTTCAGTAACATAGGGCGCTAAATCTTGGCGATTCCCAAAAACAGTTTCGTTAGGTGATCTAATAGAGAATTTAGAATAGATATTACTTATCTCATCTTCTTTTATATCTTGAACAAGACCCCTGTTCTTAAAAGCTTCAATGATATATTCCAATCGAATTTTAGAACCTTTAGGATTCTTTAAGGGAGAGTTTCGATTGGGTGCCGATGGAAGAGTAGCGAGCAGTATTGCTTCAGATCGCTTTAATTCACTGGGATTTTCGTTGAAGTAGAATTTGATACCTTCACCGAACCCAAAAGCTCCATGTCCAAGATACACATTGTTCATGTAGTACTCTAGAATTTCATCTTTAGAAATATATGCTTCCAAGGCTAGTGCAAGTTCTAGTTCTCTCCATTTCCTGGAAATTGTTTTGGATCTATCATCGAGTAAAATTCTTGCGAGCTGTTGTGTAATTGTAGAAGCACCTTGCTTGTATCTTAAGTGGATAATATTTTGGAAAATAGCTCTGCCTAAGGCATAGAAGTCGATCCCGCTATGGGAGTAAAAATTTCGATCTTCCACATTCAATAATGCAATCTTTAGATTCTCGGGATAATCATTTAGCTTTAAGGTGCTAGTTCTTTTCTGAAAAATCTCAGATACAACTTGCCCGTTTCTATCAAGGATCTTAGTTGGTTTTCCTTTAGATAGACTTGCAAGAATATCGTCCATCTCTGATTTTAATTGAAGAATTCCCGTTCCAAGAATTGCAAACATAACTACTGCAAGAATAAATGTTCCTAATCCAGTCCAATAAAGAAATTTTAACCAGGGAAGATTTTGAGAATATTTTGGAAAAGAACTAGAACTATTGTTATCTCTTTGAAAGTATTTTGTCTTGAATGGGTTCGAATATTTAGGCAAATGGGTTTCGAGCCAATACACTAAATCCTTCCACCACCTAGCTTGTCCTTGGGATTTTTTAATTCTATCTTTTAGGCTGAGAAAATTATTTTTTTCAATAGGGATTTTCTTCTTTTCCCAAAGTGGAACTTCTCTATTCCTTTCTTGATTATCTTTGGAAGGAGAATTAAAATATTTAGGTTGAGAATGGGAATTTGGAAAGTTCGCTTTCTTAGGGAAGCTAGCAGAACGAGCAGGAGTTTCCATTTTTTGGGAAGGAACAACTTCTTCAATTTGGTATCCTGAATCAAAAAATCGAATAAGAGATTTTTCTTGACAAAGCGCGCAAGAGACTCTGAATTTACCCGTGCTTGGAATTGGCTCTGGTAACTTAGTTGACCCATTGCAATGTGGACAGAGGAATCGATCGGAACTGGATTTAATCTGACTTTCCATCTTCTTTCAATATCGGTTTATTTGTGAAAATTAGAAAGTCAGCAATTTTTCTTTCTGTCTCGGTTTTAATTGCTTCTTGTAATAAGGTCATTGTGAGTGTACGAATCCCGGACTTTTTCAGGCGGTGGGCTACTCCCAAACCATAATCACTATGAAATCTACCATTGAGATGTAAAACTTTCCGTCCAGTTATCAATTGATGACTTGCGATTTTTTCTGTCATGCCAGCATCCCAAAAATTTTGAGCAAGAATAGTATGCTCAACACTCATATGGGAACCATGAGCTTGGAAAAGATCTTTTAATTTAGACTCATAAATAGAATTCCTATCTCGCAAAAGATTCTGTGGGAGCGGATAGAGTCTAGGTTCTTCTGGAAAATTTTTGTAAGCTTTGAGTCCCTGCCTCGCAACCGCATTGGCATATTTTCTCGGAGGGTTTGCGCAGATAACGGGAATTTGGTTATCTTTAGCCCATTTAATCATTGGAAAATAATCTTTCTTAAAATTACTCCAAAATTTAGAATCATTTAAGTAAGCTGATTCAGAAATTTTACCTTCTAGGTATTCATTGGTAGAAATTTGCTGATGCCATTCTAACATTTCCAGAGATAAGGTTAAGGGATATTTATTGGAAAGTTCTTGAAATATCTTGAGAGTAATTTCATGTCCTCTCGTATCATTATGCTCTTCACCGATGATAAGGACATCATTGTCACCTAATTCTTGTATTAAAATATTTAAATAGTCTTTATTGGAGTCTAAATCTATAATTATAGATTCATTCGCTAATGAATTTTTTTTAATAGGCTTCTTATCTGATAAGTCAGTACTCGAAAGGCTAGCTATTACTATGCAATTTATAATGAGTAGAAAAAAAAGTTGGATTCTAAGTCTTTTCATAGTCTATAGTAATAATAGGAAAATTAGTTTTATGTACAAGAAAGAATTATTATATATTTCAATGATTTTTATTTTATTTTCTGGAATTTCTGCAGAGGAAAAAGTAAGCACAGAACTTACTAAGATTGAAAATTTTTACAATACGAAGAACAACCCCGATCCGAATCCAGAATTAATGATTCGAGAGAATCTTGCTAGTGCCCTAAAGCAGGCTGTGCGTAGGCATTTACCTGATGGTAAGAAAAAATCTGAAACCATTCGTCCAGAGACTTTAAAATTCGATCAAATCGATGATAGTAATTTGGTTGTAACTGTTTTTGAGGACTATGTTTTTGAATTTAGATTCGGAGCCAATCCTAGAAAATTTCATATAAGCCCCGTGAGTCATAGATATTTTAAGAAAGATAAAGATTGGGAAAAAGTTGGTAATAATCTCAATGCAAAAGTAGACAAAAAAGAAGAGAAGTAATCGTAGTATAATTTTTCTTTTCAGCCTGATAAAGAAACTCATCTTGGTAGATGACTGGGATGAGGATTCTTTTTGCCTATAATACATACAGCCCTACATTCAGAAGCTAAGATTTTCAAAGAAGAATTCAAACTCCAGAAAATAAAAAGCTATCGAAAAATAGAAATTTTTTCCAGAGACAATTTAGTACTCGTTGTTAGTGGGATAGGTAAGGTTTCTACCTCCGTTGGAATCACACTTGCTTCTGAGCTTTTTCCAAAAAGCAAAGATTTTTATCTCAATTTTGGTATTGCTGGCTCCTCGAAAAAAGAAATTGCTCTCGGTGAATTGCGAATTGCTGATAAGGTGATAGACCTTAGTACGGATCGTTCGTATTTTCCAGATTGCATTCTTCAAACAGAAATTGCTTCAGCTAGTCTTGGTTCGAGTGATTTACCTGTAGCTAATATCTCAGATGAAAATTTCCCTTTAACTTCAATTGGGCTAAATTCTAAAATCAAATACATTAAACCGAAAGACAATTCTTTAGATCTATATGATATGGAAGCCTCTAGCTTTTTCCAATCTGCCATATACTTTACCGAATCTCATAGAATTCATAGTCTCAAAATTATATCTGACCATTTGGAAGGAATTTTTTGCAAAGCATCTGATGTAGAAGACTGGGCAGCTGTCCAAAAAGAAAATGTTTTCACATTCTTACTGGATCACCAAAAGTATTTTTCTGATGGAATGAATTCCGAATCTTCAAATCATAAAGATGAATCCTTGGAATCTCAATCCAAATTGATTCTTGGAAAAATTCAATCCAATCTTCGTTTGACGAGTTCGCAAATGTCTCAGTTAAATAAGGCATTCGAAACTTGGAAGATTCATTCGAATATCAAAGATGAGACTTGGAAGAAGTTTTTGTATTCTGAATCAGATAGAGTAAATAAAGAAGAAGGAAAAAATCGATTGAAACAAATTATTTCCTATTTCTACAATCGAGACACAAAATGAAGCTTCCCAATTATTCTCATATTTATATTGAAGATAATGCAGAAGCCTCAGCAGTTACCCAAACCATTCTTTCAAAATTACCTAAATCGAAAATTATCCGTATCAAAGATTATAAAGAGATATTCAATCGACCTGGGCAGAACTTTCAAATCCAAAAGCTAGCTCCCAAGCTCGTACTAGCCAACAAAAAAGATCATTTCTTATACAAGGGCTCAGATCTTGCACCTGATTTTGGTGAAGAAAATTTCTTTTATAATTCCTTGGTCTTGAATTGTCCATATAACTGTGATTACTGTTATTTGCAGGGTATGTATAATTCTGGAAATATAGTAATTTTTGTGAATATCCAAGATTTCTTTTTTGCTACAGAAGAAAAACTATACGAACTGGATCGAATCTATCTTTGCTTATCCTATGATACTGATCTTTTGGGAATGGAATCATGGATTGGTTACTCCAAACTTTGGATTGAATTCGCAAGAAGTCGACCAAATCTTATTTTGGAACTTCGAACTAAATCAGCTAATGCAAAAGCTCTTGAAGGAATTGCACCAATAGATAACTTAATTTTGGCTTGGACTCTTTCACCTGAGTATGTTGTATCAAAATTTGAAAAAAAGACAGCTAGCCTGAAAGCAAGAATTCGAGCAATACAATCAGCTATCCAGACAGGCTGGAAAGTTCGTATTTGTATTGATCCTATTTTGGATTTTCCAGGTTGGAAAAGCTCCTATTTCGAATTAGTTGAAGAATTGAAACAATCAGGAATCTTTTCAGCAATAGAGCAGATTAGTCTAGGCACCTTTCGCATGAACAAGGATTACTTTTCTAAAATTCGTAAAGATCGTAAGAATGATTCTAGTCTTTTCCTAAATGAATTTGTAACGGAAGAGGGTGCTGTATTTAACCCTATTCAAATTCGCGAAAATCTAGTAGATCATCTGCAAGAACTCTTAAGCGATTATAAAAATGTGTACAAAATGTAAAATCAGAATGAGATTTCATCAAATATAGCCTTGAATTAAGACTAGAATGATTAGAGTTACATCAAAATCTGGTAAGAATTCAAGGATCGGAGAAATTTACAAAATTTCAACCTAGGTTATTATTTTATAATAAAATCATGAAGAATCAAACCGAAGGAAAATTTACAAAAGGATCAATAGCTGGTCATGTAATCAAAATGTCACTTGCGGCGAGTGTAGGTCTTGCTGCCATATTCCTTGTTGACTTAATCGATATTTATTTCCTAAGTTTAATTGGTAAGGATGAGATAACAGCAGCAGTTGGTTATGCCTCTACGATAATTTTTTTCACTACATCTCTTTCTATAGGTTTTGCAATTGTGATGACAGCTCTTGTATCTAGGGCAATCGGAGCAAAAAATCATGAGCTCGCCAATCGCTTGATGACAAATGTTTTTGCATTAACACTTTTAATTACAACTCCCATCTCAATACTTACTTGGATATTTATTCCCTTTTTCTTGGAACTATTAGGTGCAAACGGTTCAACCTTAGACCTAGCTTCTTCTTACTTAAGAATACTCATACCTTCTGTTCCAATTCTGGGATTTGCTATGTCATCTGCTTCTGTTTTGCGATCATTAGGAGATGCAAAAAGAGCAATGTTTTCAACTGTAGGTGGAGCTATTGTGAATGGGGTTTTTGATCCTATTTTCATTTTTACTTTTGATTTAGGAATTGAGGGAGCAGCTATAGCTACTGTTCTCGCGAGATTTTCTGTTTTTTTCTTTGCCTTTTATCCATTGAAGAAGATTCACGAAATGAGTATCCAATTCAATTGGTTGTTTTTCAAAAAAGATTTTAAAACTATGATTAATATATTTATCCCTGCAGTTCTTACTAATTTGGCTACACCTATAGGGAATGCTTATGTAATGTTCGCAATATCGAAATTTGGTGAATCAGCAGTTGCAGGAATTTCCGTTGTAGGGAGGCTTACTCCTGTAGCATTTGCTGTTGTCTATGCTAGTTCAGGGGCGGTTGGTCCAATCATAGGTCAGAATTTTGGAGCTAATTTCATTGATAGAGTTCAAGAAACTTTATCTAAGACCTTAGAATTTTTGCTAGTCTATGTTATCGCTACATCTATAATTCTTTTTGTTCTTGCCGAACAAATTGCATCTTCCTTTCATTTAGATGAAGAAGGAAAGTTATTAGTTATAGTATTTTGCAAATATATTGCCATGACATTTTTCTTAAATGGAGCAATCTTTGTATCCAATGCTGCTTATAATAATTTAGGAAAGGCAAAAGTTTCAACTTACGTGAATTTTGCAAAAGCAACAATGTTCACTATTCCTTTTGTCTATTATGGAGCTGAATACTATGGAGTAGTTGGTGTATTAATCGGGCAAGCAGTCGGCGCAAGTATCATCGGTGTTATCGCAATACTCTACGCCTTCCAGTTTATTAGAAATATGAAACCTAATTAAAGGTTAGAAATATTTACTTGCATCCTTAAAAAAGATTTCTGTAACTCTTTCAAATACTGATCTCTCAGTTGCAGTATCTTGGTTTAGCCATATAACAAATATTAATGGCAACCATTGCCCATAATCTCTTTCGATAGTGTAGGCAAAAGTTTCCATTTCCTTTCCATCTTTGTAGAGTGTGTAACGAATATCGTATCCATCATGTCGACTAAAAGCAGGCAGAATAGTTGCAGTTAATGTTGAAGCAGCCAAAAACACTAATGCAGGTGTTGTTGGTGATTTATATTGAACTTGAACATTTACCAAATATCCATCTTTCGGAATATTTTCTCCAGCTTCTGTGGTCTTAAAAGGTGTTTTAATTTGGAAATAAGTTTCTAATGCTTCCTTTCCCCCTAGATTGAATTGAGGAAAATACGGCAAATTGTAAACTAGTTTCTTATCATAAATTTTCTTCTGTATGTTGAGCGCATCTGCTTTCTCACATCCTTTGTAGTCAATAAGGCAGTTGCCTAGGACAGTTAAAAGTAATCCAGCGATGGAAATTCTAAAGACGTTCTTTTTTATTCCTGTAATCATAGTTACAAGTGTGATTGAAATTAAATGCTTTGTCAAGTTGAATTCATTCTTTAAAAAGTCATTGCTTAGCAAGCTCTGTTCTCAAAACTGGAGAAAATCAGTGATTACCTAAGAGGGGAAAACTTCATGTCTGAAGAACAAGAAAAGAAAAACAAGAAAATATCGAAAATGACTATTGATGAAATTGAATCTGCTATCAAGAAAGCAGCAGAGGCAATGAATGGTCAGACTTCGCTATATATCAAACACCTTAACCAAAGAAAAGAAGAACTTTTAGCAAAACAATCCTAAAACTCAAGTAGTTTGATCCAATTTGTAGATATTCATCATAGATTTGGATCGAACATTTTGTTCGATGGCTTCCAGTGGCATGTTAAACCTGGGACTAGGACAGCTTTAGTTGGACCAAATGGTTCCGGCAAAACTACCCTATTCCAAATCGCCACTGGCAAGGCTAAACCAGATGCTGGGAATATTTCTAAATCTAAGGGAACAATTATTTCCTTATTCCAACAGATTCCTGATTTTGACCCCGAACAAACAATTTTAGAAACAGCCCTCGAAGAAAATAAACTCTATAAAAATTATAGCAACCGTGTTCATGAGATACATAAGCTTATGGACTCAACAGATCCCAGCTCGGAAGCATTTGAAAAATTACTAAACGACCAAAGTGAAGTTGAAGATTTTGCCAATGAACATGATCTTCATAACTTAGAAGTTCGTGCTAAGAAAATTCTTACGGGTCTAGGATTTACAGTTGAGTCTATGGAGAAGCAAGTAAATTCTTTCTCTCCTGGTTACCAACATAGGTTGGGACTCGCCATAGCCTTGTTAAATAAACATAATTTATTACTTCTTGATGAACCTACCAATCATTTGGATGACTCCGCAAAAGAATGGTTAGCGGAATACTTGGTCAATCAAAATGCTGCATTCGTTTTGGTTACCCATGATCCAGATTTTCTCAACAAGACAACCAATTCTATTACAGAGATAAATTCCAAAGGTGTATTCGAATTCCAAGGATCTCTTGAGGATTTCTTTGAGGCAAAAAATGAAATCCATGAAAGACTCAGTAAGCAATTTGTAAAAGAAGAAACTTATTTAAAATCTAGATTAGATTGGGTAGAAAGATTTCGTGCAAAAGCTACCAAAGCAAGAGCCGCACAAAGTGTACTTAAGCGACTTGAGAAGAGGGAAAAACTAGAAAGACCAGAAGATTCTTTCTGGAACCAAAAGCCCGAATATGTTTTTAAATACGAAGAAGCGAGTAAAATTGCTTTTCGAATTATTGATGGATCCTATACATACAAGGGTAAGACGGAGCTAATTTTTTCAAATGCAAATATGGAATTCAATAATGGTGAAAAAGTTGCGCTTGTTGGTCCTAACGGTGCAGGAAAATCTACCTTCCTAAGATCGGTTGCTAAGATTCATTCATTTACACATGGCGAGACTATGTATGGTCCTAGAACAAAGCTTGGGTATTTTTCTCAAACACATACAGAAGATCTCGACCCTGAGAAAAATCTTTTACAAGCGGTAATAGCATCCTTTCCTTTTTTATCCGATGTGGAAGCACGAAGTTTATTAGGGCATTTTGCCTTTGGTGGAGACTCTGTCTTTAAACAAGTAAAGTCTTTATCAGGTGGGGAACAAAGTCGCCTTCGTCTCGCTATGCTCGTTCATAAGCCAACTAATTGCTTGCTGTTAGATGAACCTACCAATCACTTGGATATTGTCGTTCGTGATGCCCTTAGACGTGCCTTAATCGAATACAAAGGTGCTGTCTTAGTTATAAGTCATGATCCAGAATTTTTATCAGGACTCTGTGATAAGACATTTCAACTTTCTGGTGGAACATTACACGATTTGAATTGTTCTTTTGAGGATTATTTAAAATATCATAAGGAAGAAGAGAATACGGAAATTTCTAAACTTGCTTCTTCTCAGAATAAAGACGCTGGTGTTCAAACAAAATCTGCAAAGAACCAAGTTAAAAATAAAATCAAATCTTTAGAGAAAGAAATTCCCGAAATTGAGAAGAAGATTGATCTTTTGGAAAAAAACAAAAAAGATAAAGAGGATCTCTTAGCTGATCCCAATTTTTATAAAAATAGATCCTACCAAACTGAATTAGATTCATACAATGAGATAAAAAATGAGATTGCCTCTCTAACTGGAAGATGGGAAAATGTTCACATAGAATTAGAAACTTTGAAAGAACAGGTAAACTCATGAATATTCCAGAAATCGATACTCCATCACTCAAACAACGACTTGATCAACGCGCTAAAGGCTCGGATGATTTCTTCTTGTTGGATGTTCGAAATCCTCATGAGCAAGATGTCGCATTGATTCCAGGTACTGATAAATTAATACCGGTAACTGAACTAGAGGCACGGGTTGCAGAATTAGATGCACTTAAAAGCAGTGGTAAAGAAATATTAATTTACTGTAGATCTGGTGGACGTTCTGGCAATGCTGTTCGATTGCTTATGGAATATGGTTATACAAATTGTAAAAATGTTATTGGCGGAACACTAGCATACTCAGACCAGGTTGACCCTACTATGGCAAAATATTAAATCAATCCTGCGATTAATAATTTATTTCACTTTTTAAAATAAATGATTCACCCTAAGAGTAAGCTTAGAGCATTGTGGGATGGTATCATTCTATTGCTTGTTGTTTACATAGCGATTGAATATCCTCTTAGATATATATTAAATTATACTCCAACTAAAATTTTAAAAATAATGAATATCCTAACAACAGTATTTTTCTGTTTGGATATCCTAATTCAATTTAGAACTTCTTATATTGATCGGGGAGTTATAATTTCTAATCCTAAATTGGTTGCTAGAAAGTATTTAAAGACTTGGTTTTTCATAGATTTCATCTCAGGAGTTCCTTTCGAGTTGCTCTTAAATTACACAGGGATGTATGGGCAACTTTTGAAAATTCTTCGATTGATTCGTTTAGGTCGATTGTTGAAGTTATTTAAAATGAATACTATCCTTATGCGAAGAGCTAGAATTTATAACGTTCAACCTGGGATTATGCGTTTATTGATTTTCTTACTTTGGATTTCTCTTTTCGCTCATTGGATTGCCTTAGGTTGGTTGCATCTAGGAGGAGTGTCAGACTCAATTTCATTTTCACATCAATACCTTAGATCTATGTATTGGACTGTCACGACCTTAACAACCATAGGTTATGGTGAGATTGTACCTGTTACTAGCGAACAAACTATTTTTACTATTCTAGTTATGCTAACAGGCGTAGGTGTGTATGGTTATGTAATAGGTAATATAGCAAATCTAATGAGCAATTTAGATATCGTACATGCCTCCCATGTTAAACGTATGGAAAAAGTAAATGCCTTTATAAAGTATCGTAGGCTGCCAAGAAATTTAAGAAATCGCATTTTAGATTATTATGATTACCTTTTCGAAAGAAAAATAGGTTCGGATGAATCAGATTTTTATAATGATCTTCCCAAATCATTAGTAAGAGATATAAAACTTTATTTGAATAAGGATTTAATTGCAAAGATTCCATTTTTCAAAAATGCAAGCGATGCTCTTCTCACCGAACTTGTATTGTCCTTGAAACCAGTTATCTATTTACCTGGGGATTATGTGATGAGAATAGGTGAGATCGGGCACAATTTATATTTCATCAACAAAGGTCATGTTCAGGTAATATCTCCTGACCATGGAGGAGTGCTTGCAACTTTAAGTGAGGGTTCTTTCTTTGGTGAGCAGGCTCTTCTCTCGGATGAACCAAGAAATGCTTCGATAAAGACCAACGACTTTTGTGAATTGTTTACGTTAGAAAAGAAAAAGTTCCAAGATGTAATCAAGAAATTTCCAGCATTCGCTAGAGAGATGGAATTGGAAAGAATCCTAAGAGATAAGACACACAAGCTCTAATGCTTATTAGAAATTATTTATTTCTGATCCTTCATCTTTGTCAATATCTTAACTAAATTACTTTTGATTCTTCTTTTCTGGTCATCGCTCAGTTGAAGTTCACCTCGCTCCGCTTTATCTATTACAAGCTCAGCCTTTTCTATGAAGTCCATACCTTTTTCATCAATCTTATCTTGGTTCTTACGATAGTCTTCTAATGCTTTTTGGACATCTAAAAGTTCTTTAGAAATTCCACCTATCGTAACATTTAAGTTAATTATATCTTCATTCATTACGAATTGCTATTTATAAAGCACATCAATATACTTCTTCTTAGCTTCTAAGTGCTCTTTAAAGGTTTCTGAAAAATAATGTGAGCCATCAGGTTTTAATAAAAAGAAAAGCTTATTGGACTTTGTAGGCTTGAAGGCAGCTTCTAAGGCAGGGAGTCCTGGATTTGAAATTGGGCCAGGAGGCCAGCCTTCATGGATATAAGTATTGTAAGGGCTTTCAATTTTTAAGTCTCTTTCGAAAAGTCTTTTCTTTGGTTTGTCAAAAAGATATTGAATGGTTGCACAACTTTCCAGGGGCATATTCTTTTCAATTCTAGTTTCGAAAACACCTGCCATAAGTGGTCTTTCATCAGGCTTAACAGCTTCCCTTTCTACTACAGAAGCTAAAACTACTTTATAATGTAATTCTTTGGCTGAAAGTTTATCAGCTCCTTCAATTTTATTTAGCTTAACATAAAATCGTTTCAGCATCATCTCTGTAATTCTATTCAATGGATAATTAATGGGAACAGAATAAGTTTCTGGAAATAGATAACCTTCTAAGTCATTGGCGGGGATTTTATATTTTTCAATAAGCTTCTTATCTTGGGTAGCTAGAAGAAATTCCTGTCTAGAACTCGCTAATTTTTTCTTGGTAAGTAAATCTCCAATCTGACGATTGTTATATCCTTCTGGAATTGTAAAATGAACTAATTTAACTTTACCATCGACAATAACTTGGAGAATCTTTCTAGAATTCATACCATCATTGATTTCATAAACCCCAGTTTTTATTTTGGAAGCAGAACCAGTAAATCGAATCAAATAATTGAAATAAACTGAAGATTTAATCATTCCATTTTGACTTAACTCTTTGACAACCTTAGAAGGAGGAGTTCCTGGATCTATAATCAGGTCGAATTTATTCTGTCCGTCTCCAACTGCGCCGCCTTTGGTTTCATCGATAAAGGCAAGCCCGGAAAAGGCAATCAATAGCAAGATTACTAGGGCGAGTAGGGAATATATGACTAAGCGAGATTTGAAAAGCTTCACGATTAAAATGGTATGAAAGCCATATCCTATGTAAAGAAAAAATTAAATCAAATTATTTGCCTAGAAGGAGAGGTTAATAAATTTAATTTTGAATTATTCAATAAATATAATTTTCTATCAATAAATAGCTAAGAGCCAAGGCTCCCGTATAGAATATTGAAACTGAGGCAGCCATTAGAATTCGATTTATAAATAGTGCATCCTTTGAATGTGAATAGATAAAACTAAAAAAGGAACCTAGCAAAAATTCAGCGGGTAGAACATAGATAGCCGAATGGCTAATCGTATGAACATTTTTCGCATACCAAACAGGTATTAAATGCATTGTTTCTTCTGAAATCCAGAAGATAATTAAGGCTATGATTCCTGTAGTAAAATGGACGAAATTTCTTCGCAGTACAGCTTGTGCGGCAAGTATTCTAGAGAACTTCGCGGATAGAAAAAGTGGAATTGTCCAAAGCCCTGCCATATACATTGAAACTGTCCCAATTTTAGGAAAACCATCTTCTGGAAAAACCAAGACTCCTAATACTTTTGATAGGAACCAATCAGGAAAAACTTGGAAGATACTAGTCAGTAAGCTGAAATAGAATAATTCTCTTCCCCCAATTGCTTTACGAATTTCGATGAGGTAGACCATAGACAAGAGAAATAAGCCAACTAAGATAGCCATACGTTTGCCAGTAGCAAGTCCGAGCGGAAGAAATAATATTCCTATTGCAATACTGGAAAATACTATTAAAAAAATAATTAGGTTTTTAATTTCGTTAGGCATTTCCTGAGTTTGAGGGAATAAATAGAAATGTAAAGAAAGAATTTAAAATAAATTTGCTTGCCATCAATATTGGTTTAAGATTAAACTAATTTATGGGTACAAGATACAAAGGAAGTTCTAGAGAAGTTCAATCTTTAGATGCATTTATAAAATTAAAGCGAGCTTCAGAATCTATTTCTTCACGTTTGTATCCAAGTTTACAAGAACAAGGGTTAACCGAATCTCAGTTAGGTGTCCTTGAAGCTCTCTACCATCTTGGTTCCATGTGCCAAAAAGAACTTGGTGTCAAGATTCTAAAATCTACTGGCAATATTACACTTGTCATCGATAATTTGGAGAAAAGAAATTTAGTAAAAAGAATCCGAAGCACTGATGATAGACGCTATATTTCTATTGTTCTTACTGATGAAGGAAATAAATTAATTTCTGAATTCATGCCTGTTCATGTAAAATCTATAACCAAAGAGTTATCTATTCTAAGCAAAGAAGAATTAGACCAGCTCCAGAAGATTTGCAAAAAAATAGGCCTACAATCCTCAGCCTGCTATTAAAAAACTAAAGAATATGATGTTTGATTTAAAAATGTATCTATAAAAAATTCGAAAAAATAGATTAATATTAAATTATTTATTGTTGATTTACCTGTAAATTCTATTACTATGTAAATATTAGGAGTTTAACAATGTCAAAATTACCACTCATCGCAAGATATTTAATGGGATTAATTTTTTTAGTTTTTGGTCTGAACGGATTTCTTCACTTCATTGATCCAGGTTTAAAAGGCGCACCTCTCGATTTTATTATGAGCCTAGTCAATTCTGGTTATTTAATGAACCTCATAAAGATCACCGAAATTATAATTGGAGTTTTATTGCTGGCCAATCTTTACGTGCCACTTGCTTTAGTAATCATTGCTCCCATTTCCTTGAATATATTTCTTTTTCATGCTTTTTTGGAACCACAAGGCTTGCCTGTTGGTATCGCTTTAGTAATTTTAAATGCTTACCTTGGTTATGTTAATCGTGGAGCATACACAGGGATGTTAAAGAAATAAAAGATTTATAAATTTTTATAATTTAAATTTAAGATTGAGCTTTCAAATGGAATAATTTTCCCTTTGAAAGCTTTTTTATTTTTTTTATTTCTTTTCTATATTCGCAGGAAAGATCCGATTTTGGTTCATTAAATCCATACTCAAATTATAGAATGCTTTTGCTTTGAAGTTCGCTGACTGGCAGGGAATTGGATTGGTTTCACATTCTTTAAAATCTATATGCGGTGGATTTACAGTTAATCTTAAATCCTGTGGTCCGTCAGAATACTGGAAATAGAAAAGATTGTTCTCAATCCAACCAAAACTAGATCCATAAGCAAAATATGCACTGTTCACTTTTGCAGTAGGATCTAATAGGTCTCTACCCATTGCTGAAAAATACGCTTCCTTATTGATTAGTCCCAAAATAGTAGGTATGATATCCAATTGGCTAGTTATACGGTCGTCTTGTTTAGCTTGGATAATTCCTGGAGCATAGATTAAAAGAGGGACATTTCTATCTTCGTAGTAATTTAGAAATCTATGGTGAGTGTGGTCTCCCACGAAAATGAAAATAGTATTCTTAAACCTAGGAGATTTTTTCATAGATTCTATAAAATTGTGAATTGCCCAATCTGCATAATGCATGGTATTTAGGTAATCATAGTCTTGGGTATCCTCAGTAAAGATTTCAAATTTTTTGTCGGGCACCTTATAGGGATAATGCGTAGTCATAGTTAAGGAGGTTGCAAGGAAAGGCAAATTGGGATTAGATTTCTCTATTTCATTTTCAAGCACCTTTAATAAATGCTCATCATCATAGCCCCAGGCACCCAAAGGAAATTCTTTGGTTGATTCAATATATTCTTTACCATACACAATGTCATAGCCCCATCTAGGCATAATTAATTTTACATTATCAAAACTAAGGTCTGCTCCTTTTACAAAAATTGTTTGGTAGTCGATAGTTTTTAAAATATTTCCAATACCAGAAAAGTTGGAAAGAATCTGTGGTGTCCGAACAGCCGTTAGTCCTGGTCTGTCTGGTATTCCAGTGAGGATAGAGAGCATTCCGTTTGTTGTTCTGCCTCCTGTTGCAAAAAATTTACTAAACGAATGACCTTTCTTACTTAAGGCATTGAAATAAGGAGTTACTTCAATGCCATTGACATATCCATTGCCACTTGCAGCTGTGAGTTTCCCTGTCCAACTTTCCATGAGAATAATGACGATATTCGGAGATGCAGGAATATTTTTATTGAGTAAAAGTTTTCGATTCTTATTGGGAATAGTTTTGCGAAGTAAAGGAAACTCTGAATTGTTGATCCATTCTGATCCTTCATAGTTGAGTTCAGATCGAACAAGTTCGATTGCCTGTGACTCATCCATTTTCAGAATGTCTGGAATCTTTTGGCTCTTTATATCCATGATAGATGTAAAAATTCCATTCAAGGCAATATTATTGATAAAATTATCTTCGGAGATGATAGAGTGTGAAGCACGAAGTGGACTGTCTTGAATGCCTCCCCGAATAAGAATGGCAGAAAATACTATAACGATTATTATGTTTCTTAAAGTGATCCAAAATTTTTCAGGAAGAAAATCAAAGTGAAAGTATTTCCTATAAAACTTAAAGGAAAATAAGATATAAAATACGATTCCGACCAAACTCAAGGAAAAAGTCAAAGGATCATTCTTAGCAAAGGAAGCAATGATGGTTATCAAATCTTTTCCAAAAAATACGAATCCCTCATATCCAATATGTTTATTCGCATTTTCGAAATAAATTAAATCGCTTAATAAATGCGCAACGATCCAAGCAAAGAGTAGAATGGGAAGATAGGACCAAATGATAACATAAATGCGGTAGCGATTTAGAATATGCAGTGATGATAATAACCAAAAGACTCCAATTATCATCGCCAATGTTGCTAAATCGAATTGAAAGCCGATGAGAATTGCTCGTAGAATTAAACTGGGTTCATATGCTTCCATTCTGTAGGAATATTTAATTATAAAAAGAATTCTAAATAATGTCAGTACAATTAGAAATACGATTGAATAAGAAAAAAAATAGCGAAATCTTTTTATCATAGAATTAGATTCAGGCTATTCTTGAAAATATTTCGAGTCAAGTTTAACTTCATTCTAAATCAAAAGATTTTATAAAATTAATTTTGAAAAAATGAAATAATTTATCAAGAATAACTTGAAATTGCTTTTCAATGGAAACGGAATATCTAGACTCGTTTGAAGACTTGCTTAAAAACTAGAGGAGAGATTTATTCATGAATAGTTTAAAATTATGGGGAGTTATAGCCTTTATAGCTTTTATTGGATGTAAAGAAAAAGTAGAGGTTCCTGATCAAATAGTAGGAGTTCGTTACGCTAACTACACGCAATGGATTTACAAGGAGCCTGGATCTAAGAAAAAAGAAGACCAAGTTGCTTTAGTCTATGGATTTGAAGAAGTTACTGCAATCGAATCTAAAGAAATAAGTACCCAAGACGGTAAAAACGAAAAGAAGGATGTTTATTTAAAATTAAAAACGGTTGATCAGAAAGAAGGCTATGCAGCTGCTTCAGGATTTGCGGAAGCTGTCTATTTTATTCTAGACGATAATCTTGATGCCTTCGTTAAACCAACATTGACTTCCGGAACTAAAGGGAAAATTTCAAGAGCTTCCTATTGCCTATTGAAAGAAACTATTGGAGAATTCTCTAAAGTGGATTGCAAGGAAACTGTTCTTCAAGAGGGATCATCTAAGTTAAATGATATCTACAATGCTTGGATTATGAACAAAGAAACAAGTTTATCCAATGATCCGTTGCTTGGTGAAACTGTAAAAATTTTAAGACAAGCAAGTTCTGATTTATTGAAAATCTCACAACAACCAGATTCTGCTGATAATGTTAAAATTATTGAAAATAATCTAAAGGAATTGGATAAAGCCATCGAAAAAGATGATGCTTTTCATGATATCGCATCTCAGTTAAAGAGCAAATTTTCAAACTACAATTTGGGTGAATAAACCTTTCTTAAATATTTCTCTATTTCTAGTTTTACTGCTCTCAAATAATTTGTTAGCTGAGACTAGAGTAGAGAATCCAGAAGATGTTTATGAAATTTCTTCTGGATGGACTTTGCAAACAGACGGTATCGAAAATCAATCCATCCAAGTTGCAAAGGGACTTACCAATCAAAATATTTCCCCACCTTTATTTGGATCTTATTTAGTAGAAGTTGAATATTCTAATAAACGTATAAGTCACCCACAGGCAATTTTTCTGGATAGAATTCAAGATGCAGATAGAGTTTACTTCAACGGAGAATTAATCGGTAGCACGGGAATCTTTCCTCCAAACGGAGAATACCAGCCTAATTGGTTATTAAAACGATTGTATTTTATTCCATCTGATTTGATTCAATTAAATGGAAAAAATGAGATAAGAATAGAAATAGTATTTATGAATCCATCCTTTCCAGGAGGTCTTTTTAGATCTTTACCTACAATTGGTAATATGGAAATCCTAGAAGAAAAAATTATCTACGAAGATGGAAGAGATTTTGCAATGACTATGCTCTTTTTTGGAATTGGAGCTTACCAATTATTTTCAATTTTTCTGAAGAGGCAAGCTCTTACCAATTTCTATCTCTTAATGAGTTCTATTTCATATATCATGTGGCGTTTACCACTAATTAATTTTTTTATAAATAATTCTGGAATACCATTTTCAAATATCTTATCTATTTTCTTTTTCTTTCAAACGATATTCCCAGTAAGTGTCCTATTCTTTTGTTATTCTATCATAGACCAAAAGATGTTGTGGTATGAAAAAATTATTGCTTTAATTTTCGTTTTAATAGCTTGTATACAAGCATTTTCTATTGAGATAGAAACAAGAATCGACTTGTTACATTTTTGGGAATTACTATTAATTCCATTAATCCTTCTTATTGGAGTTCGCATAATTAAGGCTATTCGACAACATAAAAAAGAAGCTATTTTAATTAGTATTGGAATGCTTATTTTGTTTTTTGCTGGAATTACAGATATATTAATAGATATCTTTACAGGAAGAAATATCTATATTACTCAATACGGTTTTTTAGGTATGATGGTTTTTTCAGCAATTTCCATTTCTTACCGTAATGCGAAAAATGAAAAAGAATTATCTAAATTAACAATTGATCTTGAAAAGAGAGTTGCACATAGAACAGAAGAATTACTCAAGAAAAATGAAGTTTTAGAAAAAGATCTTACATTTGCAGCACGTCTTCAAGCTGGATTAATGCCTAATTCGGCACCATTTGTTAATCATTTAAATATTACTGCACAATACTTACCAATGACTCAAGTCGGTGGAGATTTTTATGATTGGATAGAAATTGATGAAAATCGATTGCTCTTAATTTTAATCGATGTCTCGGGCCATGGAGTTTCATCAGCATTAATTTCCTCAATGGTCAAAGTACAGTTTAGAAATCTTATAAAGGATTATAATAAGCCAGATGAAATTTTACATTATATCAATAATTCTCTCTCTAACCTAATGATGAATTATTTTGTAACAGCAAATTGTTCATTATTCGATACTTTGAATAAAAAAGTGTATATTGCGAGTGCAGGTCACCCTTATCCTATTGTTGCAAATAAAGAAAGTAAAACTGCAAATTATATACCTTTAAAAGGAATAATTATGGGTTGGAAAGGAAATAAAAATTATCCTATTGTTGTGAGATCCATAAATCCTGGAGAAAGATATTTCTTTTACACTGATGGTGTCACTGAAGCAAAATCTGACAATAGTGAAACTTTATTTGGTGAAGAAAAATTACAAGAATTAATCCAATCTACTACCGATCTTTCCATCATTGATGCCAGTGAATCTATTCTAAAAACAATTTTTTCTTATAGCAATAATGTTGCACAAGATGATCTAACTTTTGTCATCGTTGATATTCTTTAGATTTGATTTCAATCTCAATCTTTGTATCACTGTAATATCTTTCTTTACTCTCTATCCAATTTAAAGAATTTCCTTTTGAGTCGCAGGCTTTGATATGATCTTTGGGAATTTTCTTGGAATATATAGTGATAGGTCGTGCCTTCCAATAATCCAAACATAGAACCGACTCAGGATAGGCTTGGTAGATACTTTCTATTTCTTGCAAATAGGGCATTCTATCTTCTGATAAAGTTTCTCCTAAATAAGATTGATTCCAGAAAAATACTACGACTAAGACAAGTGATACTAAAAAGTAAAACCTTCTCCATTTTGATTGTGCAATTTTCCATATGAGTACAAACTGAAACATGGGTAAATACCTCCATGCAAAAAACCTAGAAAAACAAAGATAGATAGCAACTAGAACTAAATTGCCTATGCCTAAATACGAAATACTTTTATGTGAATTAGAATTTCTTTTTAAAAAATGATAAAGAACATAAAGTAAAATAATAAAGTAAAACCAGTAATTAAATAAAATTTCAAAAATTAACTCTAATACTGCTATTAAGTTATTACTATTTAGGCGATTGAATGATAGATATTTTGTGAAGTAAGCTTGTGAGATGGAAATAATTTCTAAATAATTTCCTAGATAGGGAAGACCAATTGCAAATAAAGCGACCACTGAAAATATGATTTGGTATTTTTTCTGAAAGAAAGAATGACTTTTTGAATTGGATGGTTTTGTAAATGGAATACTATCTTTCATTGTCCAAAGGTAAATCAGAAATAGAAAAAAATACATGGAATCCGAGATTGTACCAAGTATTATAATACAAGTTAGGAGATAAAAATTTCTAGTTTGGATGGAATAGATCGTGAGAAGAAATAGAATTACGATACCATTATGATTGGTATATAATATTTGATCTAAATTGAATTCAAATAATAGCGTCGAATAATTGAGTAGGCTAAAGACTATAAGGGTATGGAAGAAATATTTTATTGATTTTTTGGAGTCTGGCTTTAGGGATCTCTTTAATTTATTTGATTCAAATTTTTCTTGTAATATTAGTTTCGCAATCAGATAAGCAGTAGAAATTTGGAATAGAAATATTGTACCTATAAAATGTAGTTCAGGAGTGAGTCTTTGAAAAATTTGCAATAAGTAATAAGATATACCAGCAAGTAATAGATCTGGAAAAAGATAAAGCGAAGGTGGAAAGTTCCAATCAAGTATGGAGCTAAATGATGTTAGGCTCTGAAAGTAGGAATAGGCATAAAGATAATCGGAGTTTCCAAAAGTTTTCCACCAGAATTTTTCAGTTAGGAAAAATCTATAGAGATTAAATAAAGATGCTAAGTAAAGTAAACCTCTACTTAGCATGCTATTCTTCCAATTTCCGTGGAAAGATATTTAATTGAAGGAAGAGTTCTAAATTAAGAACTTTCTTCGATAGCGAATTTCGCTTTTAGTTTTTCTAAAATGTCTGCAACAAAGGCATCTTTGCTTTTGTTTTTATAAGCAAAGCTGAGTGCTTCCTTTGCAGTAGGGTCTACTTCTTCATCTTTTTTATGAATATTGAAAAGACCCAAAATGCAAGAATAAACAACTTCAGGATTTTCATCAAAAAGGATTTTATCCTTTAAGGCAGTAGTAGAATCCCCTTTCTCACCAATTCTTCCTAAGGTGATTGCAGCTTGGCTTGCAACATCAGGACTATCTGTATCCTTTAGAACTTCAATGATAGCTGGGATCTGGCTTTTGTCTTTTTCATCTGCAAAATATAATAAAGCATCAATGCGTTCTTGGTCGGTTCCAGTGGAAAGTAAAACTTTTTGTTGGTCGATAGACTTCGCTTCATAAGCAATTAAAGATGAGCTAGATGCGATTGCAAAAGTTACAAAAGCGATGATAGCGAGAAATGTTCTTTTAAATTTCATAATTTTCTCCTAATCATAAGTTTCATGCAGAACGCCTATGGGTCAAGTAAAAATGTTCTTTGCGAAGGATTGAAAACTTAGAAATTGGATCAAGTGAAACTGCAAAAATTCCTAAAAGATCTCATTCGTGAATACTATCCTGTGCGAATTTTAGATAGATATTTGTTTATGGAATTTTTCACAACGTTCATAGGAACATTGCTGATGTTAACAGCAATGATACTTGTGTACGAAGTAACCAATAATATGAAATATTTTGTGGAGAGCAGGGAAAGCCCAGTTTACACATATCTCTACATAGCATATAGCATTCCTTCTATGGTTGTTCAAGTAATCTCGCCTAGTCTTATGTTCAGCGTATGCTTTGTTGTTGGGCAATTTTCAGCGAATAAAGAATTAGTTTCCATTATGGTGGCGGGAGTTTCATTTCTTCGGATCGTTTCTCTTATCCTGGCTTTTGGATTTTTCATGTGGATATTTGTTGCTATCTTTACCCAATTTGTAGTGATACCCTCGAATAAAAAAGCACAGAATAACTATTCTTATATGGTAAAAGGAGCTGGAAAAATGACAGATCTTGTCTACCAGTACCATGTAAAAGGAAAGGAAGGGTTTTATTATGTCTATTGGTATGATGTAAAAGAAAGTGCTGTCAAAGGTGGTTTTAATTATATCAAAGTTCTTCCTGGTGGCTTACCAGAGTATGTGATTTCTGCACAAAGAGCTAATTTTAAATCTGAAACCAAGATTTGGGAACTAATCGATATTGAAGAAATACATTTTAATGATAATTTGGAAGTAACTAAATATGAAAAAATTTCGAACAAAACTTACAATTTTCCAGAATCCATAGACTATTTCTCAAAACCTACTCGTAACGCGGATGGATTAAACTTCTTTGAATTAGGGGAAGAAATCGAAGAACGTAAATTCAAAGGAATTCCTTATAAAGATCTAATTGTAGAACGCCATGCTACATTTGCCATGCCACTCATGTCTTTTATCGTAGTTAGTATTGGTGCCTTAGCTGGAGCTCTTACTAAGAAGTCAGCCGGAGTAGCTTCATTAGGAATTACAATTGCAGTTGTGCTTTTATACTATATCTTTTATTCTACAGGAAGATCTCTTGCAGAGAACGGAGGTATACCAGCATTTGCAGCCATTTGGTTTACTCCAGTTCTCTTTATTGGCGGAGCCTACTATCTCTACAAGAAAATGAATGTGTAAATTCTAACTTAAAAATACTCTTTTATAAAGATCCGTTTGTAAGATTGAATTAGGGTCGTATTTTTTCTTAAGAGTATGGAACTGCTTGAGATTTTTCTCAGGGAAAAATCTTTGAGCGATTCCTGGTCTCATAGTTGCGTCTTTTGCAAAATAAAATTTCCCTTTATTGCGTAGAACAATTTCATCCAATTCGTAAGTGAGAGCCCAAACTTTTTCCCTAGTAGACTTCTTCACAGGAAAATCCATCGCCATTGAAAAACCATCTAGTGAATGAGTAAGTAGAAATGGATCAGGCTTATGCTTTTTAAATACAGCTAACCAAGATACTATCTTCCTCTTATGGCAGTGCTTGAAAATTTCTTCCATAGCTGACATTGCAGTTTCTTTGGGAAGAAAAACTTGGTATTGGATCATATACCCAGGTTTATAGATATATTTCCAATTCGGAACATAATCGAGCAAGAATGCATATTCTGCATGACCTTGCATATAAGGTTTGTTATTTGATAGAAAGCCACTGAGGTATTTTCCGAAATTTACAAATTTCATACCTAGAGGAAAGCTAAATGGCTTCATAAACAGCCACATCCAAGATTTTGGAACTATTCCAAGAAAACGAGTAGGTAGATTTTGGTTTTCTAATTTGCAATTTTCTGGAAAATCTTCATCTTCTCCTTTTTCTAAATGAACAGATTTATGAATCAGTCCTCGACCTAAGCCTTTTCCTGAGCCGAATGCATCCACCCAGCCAACTAGATAGTCTGAGTTTTTATATTCCTTCTCAAAATAATCAAACATCTCTTGGAAATTTCTTGTAACAACAGGCCAAACCTTCATTTTCCCTGCATGAATTGGTTTCATTTTGATGGTCACTTCTAGAAAACAACCAAGCATTCCCAGTCCAGAAATTGCAGAATAATAAAGATCTGAATTCAATTTGGGAGAGCATTTAAGAATTTTGCCAGCAGCTGTTAAAAATGTAAATTCTGTTATATGCTCTCCGATGCTTCCTACTGCATAATTATTCTTCCCATGAATATTCATGGACAGTGCTCCACCTAAGGTTGGATACATTGTTCCACTTACAACAGGAGGCCAGAATCCACGTTCTATTCCATATTCCCATAATTGCTTGATGGTTACTCCTGATTCTGCTTTTAATTTTCCTGTAGCAGGATCAAAATCAATTATCTTATTATAATCCGAGAGATCTAAAACGATTCCATCACTATTAATAGATGCATCTCCATAGCTACAACCTCCACCTCTTAGTCCAATTTTAAGAGAGTGGGAATTTGCATTTTGGAAAATATCAGAAATTTCTTGAATAGTTTTAGGTCGTAGAACGGGACTTAGAGAATGACTATTCATTCCCCAGGCTTCGACTTTTTCAGGATGAGGTAAACTTATCTTCGGGTTTGGAACATTTAACGTCTTTAAACTCGTCTTAGGTGAAGGGGATTTTTTTTTAGACGAATTTGTATTCTTTTTAGGAGAGGTTGTTTTTTTCTTTTTAACTGCTTTTGCCATAATTAACTGCCTTCTTAAATGTTTAACTTACGAAAGATAAATGATGGTATATTGCGAATGATAAGACCTACTATTGCCCATCTTCCCGGAATGTAAAATTCCTCAGATCCTGAGGCTATTTTTTGTATGATAGTTTGGGCTGCAATCTCGGGGCTTATTGGTTTTAAGAATCCTTTGTCTGGAACTTTTGCATCCTTGAGCATGTCAGTAGACACAAATCCTGGTTTAATTGTTACAACTTGTACACCTTTAACTGCAAGTCTATTTCTAAGGGCTTCTAGATAAGTATTAAGTGCTGACTTAGAAGTGTTGTAAACGGGTGCTCCTCTTCGTCCTCTGTCACCAGCAATGGATGAAATACCTGCAATCATTCCCTTTCCAATTGATTGGAAATATTCCGCTGCTGGATTTAGGATCGCAATCGCTCCTAGTAAATTTGTGTTGAGCATAGAAATATCTTTCTCAGTTGAAAATTCATCTGGATCGACTGAGGGCATTACACCTGAGGCATAATAGATTCCATCTATTGTTCCAAACTCTTTGAGTATTCTTGAAAAAACAGTTTTGGCATTTGCAAATTGAGTTGTGTCATACTTTACGGTTAAGGCGATACGATTTTTGGGATCAGTATTGAATTTGCTTGCAAATTCCTTTAGAATCTTATCTCTACGAGCGAGTAATGCGACATGGTGTCCCTCAGAAAGAAGTTGTTCCGCTAAAGACTTACCGATACCGCTGGATGCACCTACGACTATGAATTTTTTTCCCATACTACCTTTTTTTTCCTGGAATCCCCATTAGCAAGTCGTATTCTTTTGATTAAGAAAGACATGAAAGTTCTAATTGACGCACTGAATCTGATTTATAAATTTCCTGATTTAGAACTTTGCATGTATGAAGATCGTTTGGATGAGGCTAAAAATGGCTTGCTGAAAATTTTGCAGGAATGTTCCACGAAATGGATAGATTATGAATTCACAGTATTTATTGATGGGCAAAAAACCAAAGCAGATTACGATACCTACCAAGAAAGAATTTATGATATGGATATTTACTACAGCCATGAGAAAGAGGCGGATGATTTAATCATTGAATACATAAAGGAAAATCCATTTCCAAATCGTTTAACTCTAATTACTTCTGATAAGAAAATTTTAAAATTTGCCCGTCAATTTAAAGTTAAATATTTTACTTCTGAGAAATTTTCAGATATGATTCGAGCCTTGCTTAGCGAGGAATTGATTCCAGATCCAGATGAGAAACCGATAGAGCTGATATCAGAAGATATAGATCATTGGCACAAAGTGTTTACTCAGCATCAATAACAAACCAAGTAATATCATCAGGGTATCTTCTTCCTTCTGAATGAGATAGAATTTCGGCTTCTAGTTTAGTTGAAAATTCATTGATTGACAGATGACCATTGTTTGTAACAAATTCTTGAATTTTTTCCTCTCCAAATGGCTCACTTGAATTATTCATAACGTCCATTAAACCATCTGTAAATAAGAAGAATCTTGAATTTTCTTGATAATTTAATGTAATGATTTTTGTGTATCTATCTTGTGAAAGTTGCAATCCTAATACAGGATTTAGTTTATCAAATAATTGAATATCTTTCTTGTATTTGTTTTCTTGGTAGAAAAGTCCTGGGTGACCAGCATTAGCATAGTCGATTTTTTTTTCTTTTACATTGAATACAATGAAATGTAAGGGAACTATAGACTTACCAGGTGGAAGATTCTCTCGAACGCTAACAGCTAATTTTTTTAGAATATCTAAATAATCATTGCTAGTTGCAGTTATCTGAAGGAAAAGTACTTTTACAACAGTCATCATCATAGCAGCTTGTAATCCATGTCCAATTACATCTGCCATAACGAAGAGATATCTGTCCTGATCTAATTGAATGAAATCATAATAATCGCCACCCACTTGGTAATAAGGTTTATAAAATACTTTAAATTTTAAACCAATGAAATCTGCATTATCATTTGGTAGATATTCTTCCTGGATGGCTTTTGCCATCTCCATCTCCTGCTCGAACATAATTTTCTTAGCAGTGAGATCTCTAAGTATAATCGAGTAACCTTCAGGTTCATCTTTTTCTCCATACCAAGGCGATAAAGTAACTTCCCATGTTTTCTTTCTTTGAATTTCCCATACATATTTCATTGAACCATCTTTCTTGGATGTGTTAATTCTAAATTGAGAGTCTTTGTTGATTTCGTTTTGTAAGTCTACATTTTCCTCAAAAATTCGATTTAAAATTTTGTTCGAAGCTATTATATTGAGGTCTTTTGTTACAATTGCTGCACCAATTGGAAGGTTATTGACAAAAGAACTCAATTTATTTTTTTCCTTTTTGAGTTCAGCCATATAACGCGCGATAAAGTAGGATACTGCTGTGACGAATATTAAAATTAAAATAAAGCTTATTCCAATTCTGATTAATCCACTACGAACTTTAGATACTATATCGTCTTTGGATTTAATTATAATTAGATGAAATGGTAAAGTCGGCATTCGAGAAGAAATTACGAAATGCGAATCACTAGATTTTCTAAATAAAGAAAGAAAATTTAGATTTTTATTTCCTTCAATAGCTTTCCTCCAAGTTTGATTGATTTGAAAATTGTCTTCTATTACACTAGAAATACCTTTTTGATCAATATTATTAAGTGTGATTATAATTTCATTTGGACTTGTTAAATCAGAATCTAACATTTTATCGATTAGAAAATCGGCTCGAAATTTCCAAATTTCAATATCACTAGCTACATTTCTCTGAAAGTAGAAAAATGGATTCTCATTCTCCCAAACTATTTTTAAAATAGGTTCCAAATTTGTTTTCTGGTTATTAGGTATTCTATATGTACTTACCCATTCTTTTGAGTTCTTTGAAGGATAGATTCTGTCCTTAATGGAACTTTCTAAACTAGCTGAAATTGCTTTTGATTTTACTAATAGCTCATCTTCTTCTTTATCTATAAGAGAATAATAAACATTTTGAACGAGAAATAAGGAAAAAACAGTAAGAGGCAAAGTAAAGAATAAGGAAAAAAGAATTAAATAGTAAATAAAAAATTTCGATTGAAGTCTGACTCTGAATTGGTTTAACTTTGACATTTTAAAAAAACTATTCAATGTAAGAAAATAAGAAAGTTCTCAAATCCTCCCTATTCCCGACCTTATCTACAGAAAAGAATTGGATTTGAAATCCAGATTTACAATAATCAATAGGCTGCTTAATACTTACAGGTTCGAGAAATTTCTTGAATTCAGTTACTTTGCCATTATTGCATACAAATCGATAATTTGTATAGTCAATTCCACTCACTTCGTCTCTAGCAATGAATTGAATTTTTGTTTCTCCAGAGATATATCCCTTTGGAAATAAAATATTTTCAGGCTTAATATAATTTAATTCAGTTTGTGGAGCAATGATATCCACTACAAAGTTCACCGATTTAGTAGTTTCTTTATTCCCAATTCTATCTACAGAATAGTAATCCATTTGATATTCTCCATCCTTGATAAATCGTAAACCTTGCTCAGTATAAGTATTCCATTCTCCGCCGTTTAGTCTATAATAGGTTTTTTCGATTCCAACTTTTGATTTAGAAATTTCAAATCCAACCTTATCACCATTCAAAAAAAATGTCTTTTGACCTTTTTCTTCTAAAACAATAAATACTTCATCTGATTTAACTGGTTTTTTATCTTCCAACTTAATACTTGAGATTGAATTCGATTTGGTAAAATCACTAACACTTTTATATTCGGACCAAAAGCCTTTTGAATTATAAGGACCAATGGTTCTAATTCTGAATGAATCAAATGAAATAGGCTCTTCTTTCTTATAATTATTTCCTTGGAATAATTCATTTTGAGGTTCCTTTCCATTTGTAAAAAATTCAATTTCATATTGTCTCTCTTTATCTGATTCAATGATGAATTCCATTGTTGCATAAATGAAATGAAAAGGACTTAAGAGAACTAATAAAGAAATTGTTTTTAAAAATTTGTTCATCTATAAACCAACATAACTATTCTTTCGTTATTTTAGGAGGATCAGGAATCTTGAATGGTTCCAAAGGTGCCTTTCCCTTTTCCACAAAAGTTGCGTAACCTTGGGGAACATCTACTGTTTTATTTTCAGCTGAAACTTCAACAAGGCCTTCAAAGCAAGAGATTGTTGAATTTTCTTTTGGATCTAGGTCGATTCGAAATTCTGTTCCTCTAACGCCTGCTATGGATGATGGAGTTATGATTCTTAATTTTTCTATTTGTTTATGTGCAGATGTTTTTATAAGTTTTGATACAAAGGCATCAATACTACCCTTTCTCAAAAAAATAGAAGGAGGGTCCTTTTCTGATTTTAGTGCATTGATCTGAACTAAAGTATTTTCATGTACTCGAATCAATCCAGTTCCTTGAACATTAAGGTCAACTTTAGCATTAGAAAGAGTACGAACTGTATCCAGCGGAAAGAGTCCTTGTTTTTGTTTTAAGCTATTCCACTCTTGGCTTCCTTCTCCTTCTTTGTAATCTACATTTCCCTTGATAAAATCTGCTGAGGCAATCGGTTCTTTTCCTAAATGGGCTGGAATTAATAATTCGCGGCCTGGGCGAATCAGATTCGGGTTGGGAATATTGTTGTATTTGAGAAGTTCTCTCCAACGGCTAGGATTCGATAGATGTGTTTTTGCGATAACAGAAAGAGTCTCCCCCTTTTTCACAATTATTTTCTTAACCCCAATATTCTCTGTATTTGATTCAGTGAAAAGAGATAGAGTTAAAACTGTGATGAAACTTAGTATAATAAGTAATGATTTATGCATTTTTCCCTTTTTTGAAAGAATTTAGAAGAGATTGACAAGATTTCGGTTAATTTCCAAAGTATTTTAAAATAGTCAACCTTAACAATGCTCTTTAACTCTATTTCATTTCTTTTCTTTTTTTCCTTCGTTTATATTGTATATTGGAGTATTCCCGAAAAGAATCGCAAAGCTTTTTTATTGCTTGCTGGAATTGTTTTCTACTCCTTTTTTTCTTTGTCGCTATCTTTTCATTTCTTAATAACTGTTGGAATCAACTACGGCTTATATCGCTTAATTATTAATCTTAAAGATAAAAAATGGCCACTAAGAACTTCAGTTATACTCAATATTTTAAATTTAGGATTTTTCAAATATTTTTATTTCTTTAATAGAGTCCTAGCTGATGCTACAGGTTATCCTTTTTTCGAAGACATCACTAGTAGAATTCAAATTGCACTGCCTATGGCAATCAGTTTTTATAGCTTCCAGATGATTGCTGCGGCTGTTGATACCAAGAGAAATCCTCCAGCGATACCTGTTTCTATTTTTGATTTTTATCTTTTTGTTGTTTTCTTTCCAGTTTTGATTGCTGGGCCAATTATGCGGATGGGTGAATTTTTCCCAAATCTATCGAATCTAAAACCAGATAAAGACAAATTGTACCGTGCTAGTTATTTGATGATGTCAGGTTTAATCAAAAAAGTATTAGTCGCAGATCCCATCTCGACAACAATCCAGCCTATTTTCGCAGAACCCGGAATTTATGATAGCTACTCACTTTTTATGGCAGGTATATGCTATTCTATTCAAGTATATTGTGATTTTTCAGGTTTAACCGATATGGCAAGGTCAGTTGCTCTATTTTTGGGATTTGATATTCCTGAAAATTTTAAAGCACCATTCTTTTCCACCTCAGGCAGTGAGTTGTGGAAAAGGTGGCATATAACCCTTTCCTTTTGGTTAAGAGATTACATATACTTTCCATTAGGTGGCTCACGAGTTTCTGAATGGCATGGATATTTTAATTTAATCATAACAATGACCTTAGGTGGTTTTTGGCATGGTGCTGATTATACTTTTGTAGTCTGGGGATTTTATTGGGGAGTGATTTTATCAGCTGAGAGAATGCTGGAAGATAAGTATAAGATTCCTCTTACTCCCAAGAAAAGCTTTCCTTTGAAAGTATTTAAAGCAGGAATCGTTTTTGTATTATTCTCAATTAGTGGTTTAATGTTTAGATCCAATGATGCCTCTTCTATGGTTCTTCTCTTCCATGGTTTAATTACAAATTCAAGTGATTTTATCTTAGAATCTCTATCTCTTGGTTCCAGCCAGTGGGTAATCCATGCTGGTGCCTTAGTTGGAGGAGACGACTTTTTCTTTATGGAAAAAATTTCCAATTTAGAAAGGGTTTCTTATATGTTTACGGTAATGGTACTATTTCATTGGGTTCAATACTCACCAGAAATATTAGATAAATTCCGTAAGCATGATTCTTGGTTGATGCCTGTTCTCGGAGCTGTTACAATTCTAATGCTTGCTATGCTATCACAAGATGGAGGAGAGTTCATTTACTACAAATTTTAAAATGGATATAATAAAAAATAAATTCTTACTCGCTCCTTTCTTAGCTTTATTATTAGCATTTGTTCTTGATAAGGTATTGTTATCTGAGAATATACAGACATATTTTTCTAAAACAATGTCTGAAATTAATTATTCCCAGAAAGAAGAACTATATAAAGACCTTCAATCTTATTTGAAGCAAGAAGATCGCAGAAAAGTATTAGTTTATTTTGGTACATCAAGAGCCTTGCTTTTTGAAAATGATTATATTGAATCTGAGTACAAAGATTGGACTCTCTTTAATTTTTCAGTCCCAGGTGGAACTCCTGATTATACTCTGTATTGGTTGGAGAGATTCCAAGAGGACAATATAAGACCTGACTTTGTTCTTGTGGATCAGTCGGTAGAGGCTTATAACTCGGCAGCTGTAATTAGTTTGGATGATGTGCTTACAAATGGATTGAGCGTATCTTTTGTACTCAGGCATGCAAATAAGTATTCTACTTCTGAAATTTCAACCTTACTTGCCAAAAGAATGTTCAAGACATACCATTATAGACCTAAGATGGCAACAGTCCTTGCTAGAGTGAAAGATGATTTTGCAATTCTAAAAAGCTATCGTGAATTGCGAGCTGGATTAAAGAAGAGCTTGAAAGAAGGGAAGGGATCGGCAATGACTCCGGGAAGTTCGGCAGGTGTCATGCCTGAGGAAATGCTTAAGAAATCATCTTGGGGTGATTTTCATTCTTATATGGTACCTTTTCATTTCAAAGATCAACCTATGTATTTCCTGAATCTTTCATATCAAATATTAGATCAAATGGAAATACCACATGCTGCAATTTGGGTGAGATTATCTAGACCTTATTATTCCTTGATTCAAAATGAAATGGTTCAGACTCGAGGGAAGGAAAAGTCAACTGTATACAATCTTTGGTATCCTGCTGTAATGAAATTTCAAAATGAACATAAAGTGGACTTATGGAATATGAATGATGATCCAAAATACAATTGTAATTTCTTTTCGGATTCGGGTCATATGTCTCCGGCATGTTATCGAGATTATACGGATTATATATTTAGGGAACTTAAGAAATATTAAATTTAATACTTCACAAGATCCAGTATTGTTTTTAATTGTAACCGTATTAGATTTAATTTAGATAAATATTAGAGGACAAAAGGATTGAAAAAAATGGGCTTAACAATAATGGTATTAACTTTGGTTATATCAACTATTTTTCTTGTATTTAGATTTTCAAATAGAAATGTAAAATTGGGTGGTTCAAGTGCTGCTCAACAAGCTTTAACTAAAATTACAGAAGGAGCTTATATTATCGATGTAAGATCGAGTATGGAGCATTCAATGGGTTCCTATCCAGGAGCAGTAAATATACCTGTAGCAGAAATTGCGAATAGCTTGAACTCAATTCCTAATGATAAACCTATTGTTCTTTTCTGCGCATCTGGAGGAAGGTCGGCTTCAGCTAGAGATATTTTACTTCGGAGTGGTTTTGCTGATGTAACGAACGCAGGTGGGTTGTCAGATTTAGAGGCTGCTGCGAATAGTAGCTTGAAATGATTTGGAATTTGAGTTTTGTAATTCTCAAAATCTAATATATTTTTTTATTGTTTTTTATTAAAACCTCATCTCCTCATTGACAATTGAATATTTAATATGTAAATACTTAATAGTTTTTTTTTAATTTAAATTAAATTTATTTTTCCATTTAATTATTCTTTAGTTCTTGTTAATATTTTGACTATCAATGTCAACATAGTAACCTTGTGTAAAGAGTTTTCAGAAATAAATTAACCATTGGAATAATCGATGAATAAACAACTTAACCAATTAGAAATCAGATTTATTAAGAAAAGTATCCTTGTCATGGGTTTACTTTTTCTTGCCTCGAATTTAGCTACAGTTGTTATCAATACTTTTTTAAATCAGTTCTTAATCTCGCCAGAATTTCAAGAATCCGTAAAAATTGTTCAAGCTGATGCTATCATTATGATCACATCAAATATTCTCCCATTTCCATTTATGACTTTATTTTTGGTATTTTATTTACTACCCATTTATGATGAGATGAAAACATCTAAGATGAGTAATTCATCCTATGTTCGACTAATTAATATCCCTATTTTTTTTAGTTTTATATCAGCACTTTCTTGGGTGATAGGGACTTTAAGTTTTGAGTCTCAGATCATTTTGCGAGGTTTTTCCAATGACTGGAATTGGATAATTGAGTCCACCTTACTGACTTTTTCAATGGCAATCACGAGTTTTGTATTTTCCTATTATCTTTTGGATTATTTCCAAAGAACATTATTGGTTCCCAAAATTTTTGCAGGAAGTGAATATAATGAAATAACTGATGGCTTAAGACCGAATTTAAAACAGAGATTTTATATTTATATAATAACTATTTCCATACTTCCAGGATTTATGACATTTCGTTTACTTCAAACATTTAACAACAATGGAGAGAACGTCTATGGGAGAAATTTGATTTCTGAGATTGGAATCATGTTTGTAATAATTGGAATCATAATATTTATAATCACTTTATTCTTAACAAAATCAATCCGCTCTCCTTTAGAAAAAATGCGTTTGCAAGCCGAAGAAATTCGTAATGGAAATTTTAATAAAATTATATTAGTCGATACTAGAGATGAAATCGGAAATCTTTCTTCTACGATGAATTCAATGACTATCTCACTCGCAGAAAAAGAAAAGATAAACGATACCTTTGGACGAATGGTTGATCCAAGTGTTAGAGATTATTTGTTAGGTGGAAATATGAAGCTAGGAGGTGAACAATCAGAAGCTGTCATACTTTTCAGTGATCTTGCCGGATTTACAACTCTATCGGAGAATAGAACACCTGCTGAGGTAGTATCTCTGCTCAATCGCTACTTTGGACTTATGTCAGATTGTGTTAGCAACCATGGAGGAATTGTAAATAAATTTATTGGAGATGCAATTTTAGCAATTTTTGGAATGCCAGTCCCTTTGAAATTCGCAGCTGATGCGGCACTCCAATGTGCTATCGATATGCAAAAAGCTGGCAATAAACTGAATGAAGAATTGGAATCGGAGGGACTTCCACTTATGAAGACTCGAATCGGAATCCACAAAGGTTTTGTAATAGCAGGTAATATTGGTTCTCATACGAGAATGGAATATACTGTTATTGGTGATACAGTAAATACTGCTTCTCGTTTGGAGTCGGCTTGCAAGAAGTTTTATGTAAACATAATGTTCTCAGAAGCAGTTATGGAATCCTTAGATAAGAATTACAATATCAAAAAAATTGGAAGTCTAGTGCTCAAAGGCAAGTCCCAAGCTATCTCGACATTTACGATAAATCAGGATTAAATTAAATTTCAGAGATACTAAACTATTATCTGTTCATTTTTGAATTATTCACATTAATTATTTTTGGATTTCTTTTTGCTAACTCATAGGCTATGACAATTCCGATTCCAGAGCTTGTTCCTGTTAAAATAAATGTTTTATCAGAGAGGACAGTCGGCATATTTTCGATGTTCCAAATTATCAAGTTTTTCATTTTAAACTTTTCTCATGTTGCTGATTAATCTATAGAA
>JAACWH010000048.1 GCA_009991425.1 Leptospira sp. | reverse complement strand
AAAGGAAATGGTGGAAATTCTTTCGCTAGTTCAAAGTCACTAAGTTCAATTAAACCTCCGCTAACTAGAGAAGATAGAAAGCTTACCTATGTTAATCTGGAACCTGGTTCAGTTGTATTTATGGGAGAAATCTATGTAAAAGCAGATTTAAAACTAAAAGGAGATATTGAAATACAAGCGAAATTAAATAAGGAAATATCAGCAGAGAAACGAGCGATAGATTATTTTCTAAAAAATTTCCCACGCTCTGGCTGGGCTGATTTACTGAAAGAAAGAAAAAAGAACCTCAGCACAATTATACTTCAGTAGAATAATTTATTAAATTAGATATTTACGTTCGAAATAATAAAATCTAATTCAACATTGGATCTTTGGTATGTTCTACGAAATACTTATAGATTCCACCTTTATCAACCAATGCCTTCTTCCAAATAGTCTCAGAGTCTTCCGTATTAAAGAGAAATTCTTCTTTGGGCTGGTGAACTACCCAAGAAAATTTATCAAATTCTGCTTCTAGCTGACCAGCTCCCCAGCCCGCATAACCTTGGTATATACGATAAGTAGAATCTTTTTCGATTAAGTGCATGAGAAGTTCATAACTTCTACCCATATACACACCAGGAATGACTTCCACTCCAGGTTCTGGAGCTTCTGCATCTTTATGAACTACACATACAAACATAGAATCAACAGGACCGCCAACCCAAATAGGATTATCTGCTGAAGGAACATCGGGAACATTTTTGATAATTTCTCGAATACTACTATCAGAAATCTTATTCAATGTAATTCCAAAAGCTCCCGTCTCATCATGATCTACCATAAAAATTATCGTCTTATGAAAAAAATCAGTAACTACCGATGAGTTGGATATTAGTAAAAGTCCTTTTGTAGATTCAGGTTTTTCCATTATTTATCTATTTCCACTATTTCCCATGAATGTCTTTAAGAATCATGTGAGCAACTTCCAATGTTTTGATGTCAGATTCGCCGCCTATGTATTTTAGATCAGGATTTAAAATACAATTTACAAAATGCTCATGCTCTTGCTTAAGAGGGTTATCTTTATGAACGAATATCTTTTCAACAATAGATTCTTGGCGGTATTTGATTTCGCCTTGACCAAGTAAAGTGTTTGAACTTGCTTGTCTATGTAATTCAATTTCCTGATCTGTAAAATCTAAAAATACATAAGTATCTTTTTCAGAAATATTCAAGGTTCGAATCTTAGCTTGGGTACATCGAGATGCATTCATGTTTGCAACACAACCATTTTCAAAATTGATTACAACTGAAGCGATATCTTCATGCTCAGATACTACTTTGACACCTTTTGCACTTACAGATTTTACTGGTGACTTAACTAAATTCAAAACGATATCTATATCATGAATCATCATATCAAGGACTACACCCACATCTTTAATCCTTGGATTGAAAGGGGATAGTCTTCTAGATTCTATAAGTAAGGGTTGGTTAATGATTTTGCCGAGTTCTAACACAGCTCCATTGAACCGTTCAATATGTCCCACCTGGAAAACCAATTTCTTATCCTGAGAAATCTTAACTAATTCTCTTGCCTGTTCCACTGTCTCAGCAATAGGCTTTTCAACTAACACATGTTTGCCAGCAGAAAGAGCTTGCTTGGCTAATTGGTGGTGTAAAAATGTTGGCGCGGCTATCACAATAGCATCTACTTCGGCGATCATAGCCTCAACAGTTGGAAATGCTTTGGTTTTGTGTTTCTCAGAAATCTGATTTGCTCTTTCAGGATCCGCATCATAAATGCCCAATAAGGTTCCTGAGGAAAGTTGTTTAGCCACATTTACATGGTACTGACCCATGTGTCCAGTACCGATAACGCCAATCTTTACTTTTTCTGTCATTCTATTATGCTGCCAATGCCCTATTAAGAGAACAATCCACTTTTTTTATTTAAAGATAGCTTTTCACCGGATTCTTTGGCAAATTCTTCTAATAATTCTCTTTGTTTTTTATTTAATTTCTTAGGAATTTCAATCTTCACTATTACGTGCTGATCTCCTTTTCCATAAGCCCCAAGATAAGGAATACCTAGACCTTTCATGCGGAAGGCTTGTCCTGATTCAGTGCCTTCTGGAATTTTCAAAGCAATTGTCTTGCCATCTATGGTCGGAACTTCTATCTCTCCACCCAAACATGCCATGGCAAGAGAGATCGTTTTGACAACGATTAGATCGCTTCCATTTCTTTCGAAGGATGGATGCTTCTTAACGTGAGTCACCACATATAGATCACCTTTTGGACCGCCGCTTGGCCCAGATTCTCCTTCACCAGTCACTTTTAATCGAGAGCCGTTCTCTACACCTGCAGGAATTTTAATATTGATTGTTCTTCTTTTTTCAACTAGTCCATCCCCACGACAGGTCTTGCAAGGAGTTGCGATAATTTTTCCTTTTCCATTGCAACGTGGACAGGTTGTAGTTACAGAAAAGAAACCTTGGGTTCTACGAACCTGGCCGTTTCCACCACAATCAGGGCAGGTAGAAGATGAACTTCCTTTCTGAGCTCCTGAACCGTTACAGTCACCACAAGTTTCATTTCTTGGAATATCAATTTTGACTTCCTTGCCAAGGGCTGCATCTTCTAAGCCTATTTCTAAATTATAACGAATATCTGATCCTCTTTGGGGGCCGCCACGTCTTGATGTACGTCCGCCACCTCCCCCGCCGAAGAATCCTTCAAATATATCTTCAAAATTTCCAAAGATATCAGAGAAGTCAGTATAAGCTCCTTGTCCGAATCCACCTTGCCCATAACCTGCACCTGCATTAACACCTGCTTTACCAAATTGGTCGTAAGCAGATTTTTTCTGAGGGTCGCGGAGAATTTCATAGGCTTCCGTTGCCTCTTTGAATTTTTCCTCCGCTTCTTTATTTCCCTTGTTTTTATCAGGGTGGTACTTTATCGCTAACTTGCGATATGCGGATTTGATTTCATCGGCCGAGGCGCCCTTTGCGACGCCAAGGATATCATAGTAACTTCTCTCTGCCATTTCTTACTTCTTCTCGTCGTCCACTACTGTATAATCAGCATCTACTACTTTCTCATCACTAGATGATTTTTCTTCCGAAGAATTTCCATTAGCTGGTTCTTCTGGACCAGTTGGTCCACCTTCAGCTCCTGGAGCACCTTGTGAATAAAGTTTGGTGCTAATTTCTGTTGCGATTTTGGTAATCGATTCTTTAGCATTATTCAATCGGTCAAGATCTCCAGAATCAATTGCTTCTTTAGCTCTCTTAACTTCATCTAAAGCCATTTGCTTTTCGGATTCGCCAATTTTGTCTCCAGCTTCATTTACAGTTTTTTCTAAACCATAAGTGATACTTTCTAACTCATTCTTGGCTTCAGCTACGGAACGTAACTTTTTATCTTCATCAGCATGAGCTTCTGCTTCTTTTACCATCTTGTTGATTTCATCTTCTGATAATCCAGAAGAGGATTCAATTCGGATCTTTTGCTCTTTACCTGTTCCAAGATCTTTTGCAGATACATGAACGATACCATTTGCATCAATGTCAAAAGTAACTTCAATTTGTGGAACTCCTCGTGGAGCTGGTGGGATTCCCATAAGATCGAATCTACCTAGAGTACGGTTATCTTTAGCCATCTCTCGTTCACCTTGCATTACATGAACAGACACAGCATTCTGATTGTCAGCTGCTGTTGAGAAAACTTGAGACTTCCTAGTAGGAATTGTTGTGTTCCTTTCGATTAACTTAGTCATCACTCCACCTAGGGTTTCAATTCCTAGAGATAGAGGTGTAACATCCAATAGTAATACATCCGTTACATCTCCCGCTAGAACTCCACCTTGGATAGCTGCTCCAATTGCAACAACCTCATCAG
This sequence comes from Leptospira sp., assembly GCA_009991425.1. Classification (GTDB taxonomy): domain Bacteria; phylum Spirochaetota; class Leptospiria; order Leptospirales; family Leptospiraceae. The sequence goes on along the minus strand of JAACWH010000048.1, from coordinate 34,487 downwards.
GGTTAACCGATCGGTTAGGCTCTTTACCGAATATTTCTTTTACTAATGCTTGAACTGCTGGAATTCTAGTAGAACCTCCAACAAGAACAACTTCATTAATATCAGAAGCTGAAAGACCTGCATCTTTCAAAGCGTCAACACTTGGCTTTCTAGACCTTTCGACTAAAGACTTAGTGAGATCATCGAATTTTGCACGAGTTAATGTCATGTCCAAGTGTTTTGGACCTGATGCATCAGCTGTAATAAAAGGAATATTGATCTGAGTTGTGGTTGTTCCAGATAACTCGATCTTCGCTTTTTCAGCAGCTTCTTTTAGTCTTTGAACTGTATTCTTATCGGCTGAAACATCAATTCCAGTTTGGTTCTTAAACTCGCTGATCATCCAAGTCATGATCGCCATGTCGAAGTCATCCCCACCTAAATGAGTATCCCCATTGGTTGATTTTACTTCAAATACGCCATCACCTAATTCGAGTATAGAAACATCAAATGTTCCACCACCTAAATCATAAACAGCGATTTTTGAACTAGTTTGCTTCTTATCAAATCCGTAAGCCAAGGCTGCAGCTGTTGGTTCATTTATGATTCTTTCTACTTCTAAACCAGCAATTCGGCCTGCGTCTTTGGTAGCTTGTCTCTGCTCGTCGTTGAAGTAGGCAGGAACAGTTACAACTGCCTTAGTAACTTCATGACCCAAATAGTCTTCAGCAGTTTTTTTCATTTTCTGAAGAATTCTTGCAGAAATCTCTTGAGGTGTGAACTCGCCTTGAGCTGTTTCAAATTTAACCCCATCATTTCCAGCACGAATCACTTTGTATGAAATATGTTTCATCTCTTCTTGTGCTTCGTTGAATCTCCGTCCGATGAATCTTTTTGCTGAACGAACTGTATTCGTAGCATTTGTAATTGCTTGGTTCTTAGCAAACTGTCCCACTAAAGTTTCACCTTTTGTAGTAAATGCAACAATAGATGGTGTAGTTCTTGCTCCCTCTGAGTTTTGTATCACTACAGGGTCGCCACCTTCCATTACGGCAACACATGAATTGGTAGTTCCTAAGTCGATTCCTATGATTTTTTCCTTAGCCATAATCTTTTTCTCCTTAAAATTTTATTGGTAATTTTTCTAATTTCTTTCTATCCATTCGCGAGTGGCTTACCAACTTTCACTCGAGCTGGTCGGATAGAATGTTGATTTTCTCCGTCCAAGAAATAGTATCCTGGTTGATAGACTTCAATCACGGTTTCTTCTTTATATTCTTCAGATTCCACCGAATTAATTGCTTCCATTAACATGGGATCAAAACTTGCATTCAAAGGTTCCAATCGCTTAATTCCTTCTTTTTCTATAACAGAAATTAATTCTTTCTTAACCATATTAACACCATCAACGAATGCTTTAAGTTCAGGAATTTCTGTTTTAACCATTCCAACTCTTTCCAAATTGTCGATTGGGTTAAGTAGATCATGGATAAAATTTTTAACAGCTTCCTTTCTTGAGTTCAACAATTCACTAGCAGTGCGTCTTTTGTAATTCGTAAACTCTGCTCGTTCTCTCTGCCAAGAATCTTTAAAATTCAAAGCCTCTTCTTGAGCTTTTTTTAACTGATTCTCCAAGGAATTTTCTTCAATCACTTCCTCAGTTTGTGTATTCTCAGTTGAACTCTCTTCCGAACCACTCGACTCTTCTTGAGAAATTGTTTCTGTATCTGTATTTTCTGCCATATTCTCTCCTACCGGCTAATTTTAGTTAACATATCTGATACCAACTTGGATGTAAATTCCAGTAGCGGTAACGTTCTATTATAATTCATTCTTTGTGGACCGATGATTCCCATAGATCCGATTCTCTTCTCACCCATTCGATAATTAGTTGCAATTATCGTTACTCCACCGAGTAAATCTTCTCCTTCCTTACCAATAATAGTATAAATACCATCTTGGGTGACATACTCAGAGAAAAACTTCTTCAGAAATTGCTTTTCATCTAATAAGGAGAGTACATTATGCAAGCGGTCGTCTTCTTCTCGAAAATTATCAGCAATATTCTTTAAACCATCAATATAAATATTATCATCTAGATTACTATCCATTTGAAATACATGACCCATAACTTCAGAGAGATAATAAAAATCTTCAGGCCCTTCTCTTCTACTATGTAAATTAGGAATAATTCTCTCTCGAATTTCCTTAAGATCATATCCAACAATATTTTCATTCAAATATCTAGAAACATTGTATAAGGACTCTTGTCCAATATGTGAATTTAAGAAAATATTTCTGTTGATTACTGTCCCTGACCGCATAACGAAAATAACAAGAACCTCTCCTCCATTCACATGAATCAATTCTATATGCTTAAGCGTATCAAGTGATTTCTCTGGCCCGAGAACAACTCCTGCACTACAAGAAAGATTTGAGAGAACTCGGCTAGTAGCAATCAGGATCTGGTCTAACTTGAATTGCATCTTCAGGTATTCTTCCTGGATACGTTGCTTCTCTTTTAAGGTTAGCTCGTATAAGCTCACCAAACTATCTACATAAAAACGATACCCTCTTTCAGTTGGAACCCTACCACCCGATGTGTGTCGAGAAAGTAAATAACCCCAATCCTCGAGATCCTTAAGAACATTTCGAATTGTAGCAGCAGACAAACCAATTTCATATTTTTCGGAAAGAGTCTTTGAGCCTACAGGACGGTTGTCATTGACAAATTCGTCTACAAGCGATTTCAAGATTACTCTATGCCGTGGTGAAAGTTCCATACGATTTTGATTTAGCCTCAATACTCTTTTTAGCACTCTATCTATTAGAGTGCTAATTTATACATCTAGAATCACATTTTTCCAAAAAATGTCAACAATTTTGGAAAAAATTACAATTGAACGCCTCTCTTTCTTAGAAAAGTCTAGTTTCATACTCAAAATTTTCCAGTTTAATAAAAACAAAATTCAAAGGATAAAATTATTTCAAGATTTGAATGATTTCAAAGTATGAATGTATGAACTCCATGCAAAATATAAAAGACGGATTTTCTTCCTCAGTTGGCAATACGCCTCTGATTCGCATACCTTCCCTTTCTGAAGAAACTGGCTGCAATATTTTGGGAAAGGCTGAGTTCTTAAATCCAGGAGGATCTGTTAAAGACCGAGCGGCCTTATTTATTATTGAGGAAGCGGAAAGAAGTGGTAAGTTAAAGAAAGGTGGAACGGTTGTGGAAGGTACAGCTGGAAATACTGGAATCGGACTCACTCATATTTGCAATAGCAAAGGGTATAAATCTTTAATCATCATACCTGAGACTCAGTCCAAAGAAAAAATTGAACTCTTAAGAACTTTGGGAGCAGAAGTTCGAACTGTGCCAGCAGTACCTTATAAAGATCCAGGAAACTACGTTCGAGTATCAGAAAAAGTAGCATCAGAAATGGATAATGCTATTTGGGCGAATCAATTTGATAATTTAGCAAATCGTTCTTCCCATTTTGAGACAACTGGTCCAGAAATTTGGAACCAAACCAAGGGTGAAATTCATGGTTGGACTGCTGCTATGGGAACTGGTGGTACTTATTCGGGTGTGGCATTATATCTAAAAAAACAAAATCCTAACATTCAAACTGTAGTAGCCGAGCCTTACGGTTCAGGATTGTATAATTACTTTAAAAATGGGAAATTTAAAATCGAAGGTAATTCAATCACTGAAGGAATTGGAAATTCTCGTATAACAAAAAATATGGAAGATATGCCAGTTGATGATTGCTTTCGTATTGATGATGTAGAAGCAATTAAAATTTTAAATAAAGTTTTAAAAGAAGATGGATTATTTTTAGGTGGATCAGTTGGAATTAATTTAGCTTCGGCAGTACAACTTGCACGAAAACTTGGACCTGGTCATACTATTGTAACTGTACTATGCGATGGTGGCGCAAGATACCAATCCAAATTATTCAACAAGGAATTTTTATTAAGTAAAGGCTTTGATTTAAAAGAAATTGGTTTTGAATAAAATCAATAATTTGATATCTCTGTGGGAAAAAGTATTTGAATCAATTTGTATTTTCTTTTAACATCATCTTCTTTCCATTTGTTCTTTATACCCTTAAGATTATCAATTTTTCCTTTATTTTCAATATTCTCAAATAGAGTTTTTTGAATTTCTTTTTTTCTACTTTCAAGGTTTGGATTTATATCTTTAAGATGTGTAATCATGATTTTTACAATCTCTTTTTTTAGAATATTCATTTTGTTAAAAATATATTCTACCTTTCTGTCTTTAGTTTTAGACTTTATAAACCAACGTAACGCATCAGGATATAATTGTACGAAATCATAATATTGTTTCTTGTTAAGTTTAATTACATCTGGATAAACATTTTGGGAACTTTTAATATTTTTAATTCTCTTTACTTTAGTGTATTTTTCAAGGATTAGTTTATATTCATTCATGTATTTAGAAGATTGAATATTAATTGACCATTGAATTCCAAAGGAATAGAATATTGGCTTTTTAAGTTCAATATAAGGTATCAGTGAAATTTCTTTAGTAATCTGAAGATACTCTTTATAAAGTTTTACAAGCTTCTTTTCTTGTTCAGTTTTATTTAGACCTCGATTGAATTTCATTAAATACTATTTAATATTAAGTCCTTGAGAATTTTAAAAACTTTGAATTTTAAAGGAATTTAAGTTTTACTTATCCCATTTATTTACATATCCATAAATGGGATGAAGCATTATTTAATCTTTGCTATCTTTCTTCATTACTAAAGAGGCAAGTGTTAGTAATAGACCGCCCCAGAATGCCGCCCAAAATCCAGGAACAGAAAGCAAATTAGGGAAAAATTTGCCAATTAAGATTAGAACAAAAGCATTCACAACGAGACCTAAAAATCCTAAACTAAGGTAATAAACCAACCAACCGATACCTAATGTGAAGATGATGAGTAACTTTCTAATAATCCAATTGATCAATAAAAATGCTAAGACAACCCAAATAGAATTTAGGGGATCTCCTAAGACCTTAAATTGAGGATTTATCCACGGAAAAAGGTAGATTACAACTAATGATTGAAGAACTAAAGCGAGTAAAAAATAAATCATGAAAACCTCTCATTTACTTAGATTTCAAAATTAAAGAAAATGATTCAATGAATTCCTTTTTCTGAATGAGAAAATTTATAAAAAATATATGTTTTTATAAATTAAAATTTAGATAGGGTATCTTTACCAGAATTCTTGGATTTGTATAAGGCTATATCGGCGCATTTGATCACTTGTTCTAAAGTCTGAGTCTGTCCAAAACGAACATATCCTAAACTTATTGTCACGTTCAAATAAAAATTCTCAAATACAAAGAATCTATAATGCTTAACAGCAAGTCTTAATCTTTCTAAAACTCTGTATGCTCCTTCATCATCTGTCTCTGGAAGAAGAAATCCAAATTCCTCGCCACCTATTCTACCTACTGTATCTTCCTCACGAAGATTCTCAATAAAGGCTTTTGAAATATTTCTCAGAACTAAATCACCAATATCATGACCATAAGTATCATTGATTTCTTTAAAATTATCTATATCAACAATAGCAAGTGTCGCGTGGCGATTGTGACGAATATTCGTTGCAATCAACTTTCGAAATGAATCATAAAACGATCTACGATTGGGAATCATAGTAAGTTCATCAATGAAGGCTAATTTCTTTAAGGTTGCCATTGTCATTCTTTGATTTTCTTCAAGCGACTTTCGAAACTGTATATCCCTCATGATGCCAGCAAACATCTTAGATCCATCTTTAGTAGAATGAAGCTCAAATGATTTCATTTCTACAGGAATAATTGTATTTTCTTTAGTCTTTAATGAAAATTCACGAGTGCCTGTAATGAATATTGGATTAATGATATTATTTATTTCATTGTTCTTTTGATTTATATTATAATCTTTGTTTAACTCTAAATTATTTTGTTGGGCTATTAAATTCTTAAAATCAGAACCTATCAGTTCCTTTGCATCGTATCCTGTCAATATTTCACAAGCTGGGTTTATAAATTCAATAATTCCATTTTCATTTACTACCCAGACGGAATCTAGTGCTCGTTCGAATAATTCTTTAAAAAATGAAATCTCGACTTTCATTGCGAACCCCAGACTTCCCCGCCTCCCTTAGATTTGCGGTACGCATCACGCCATCTATGGATATCATTTTCATTGATTGCAGGTTGGTTTTGTCGAAGCTCTTTCTTAGGAAGAATAGTAAATTTTTTATTTGGAAGTTTTTGGTACCAATAAGCTACAGATGCTAGATCCAAGGTTAGGCTATTTGCATGTCCATGCTCAATAGTTCCTAAGAATGATTTATGAAATACAATGGGAGATTCCAGAAAAAATCTGTAAAGGTGAGTTCGACCCATCCAACCTATACTTTCACTGACTCTCGGATAGCCAAAATAAGGGTGGTGAAAAACTTCTTTGGGACACCAAGCAGTGTTAAAAAAATCCTCGGTTCCAGTTCCTCTTAATCTAGGCGGCCATGATTTTCCATCAATAAATATCATGTCGTCACCTTCCCCATACCACATTGGTGTAGGAGAATCTACGAAGTATTGCATTCCTACAAAATGACCTTCACCTTCAATATCAGCAAAAACATAATTGCTCGCAGGAGATTTCTTTCCTTTTTCCATCGCACCTAAAACATTTCGATCGTTTTCGCTATCAACTTTTGTATTTGGCTTTGTTAAAGTCTTATTCCATTGAGCATGAAATCTTGGGGAATTAGGTGGAATGTCTTTTCTTTTTTCATAATCGATGTAAAAATAAAAACTTCCTATTTCGTGATCACTCTCATTTTCGATTACTATCTTTGCACCTTTTGCAAAAGGCATTGAAAAATAAGAATTCAATGCTTTGCCCTTTTTAGGTGCAGCAACGATAGGAAGACTGTTCATAATGTACTCTTCGCCCCAGCCTTGACCAAAAAAATCACCTAATGGAGATTGCACACTAGGGTGAGTTTGATTGTCCCAATACATCTTAATTACCGAATTGCGAAGAATCATTTTATCTTTGGACCAAAGAGTGATCCAAATGTGACGAATTATACCACTTGAAGTAGATTCAAAGATAACCTTAGATCCGTGAGCTGGAATTTTAATAAAATCATCATTGCCATTTGTGGCATCGAAGGAAGATTCGCGATAACTTTCATATTCTTGCCTTGATTGCCACAGATTTTCCAAAGAGTTGGAAGATATTGATCTGCTAAATTGAAATAAAATACAGATGACGAAGAACGATGCTTGTATCAATTTCATGTTTAACATATAAAGTGGTACTCAATCGTATAGTAGCCAGTTAATTAATCAAGTACTTTGATCTAAATTTAAATTTATCCACCAAGAAAAAATCAGAGATATAAAAATTGATTGGAAAAAAATTTCTGACAAAATTGTTAAATGAACATTCCAGGTGATGTAATTCTTAAAAAAAAGCATCCCCTCTAAATTACCCACTGCAGGTGAAACAGAAGCTAAACCAGATAATAGGAAGTAAAATGAAAATATTATAAGCATTTTTCGTGCATAATTTTTCATTTCAAGGTATTCTCTAATTAAAGAAAAAGTAAAGCCTATTAGTAAGCCACGCAAGATTTGAGTAGGAAGCATCCAAACCATTGCTTCTTCCCAAGATAAAGTATCATTTGGACTAATCAAGAATGGAGAGAATAAGGGCTGAGACCCCATATAGTAATCTTTTGTTACGAGATTAAAATAAAAACTAGCCACTCCTAGGTAAACTAAAACAGAAACAGCAGTAAACTTTAATATAAATCTAATCATTGGTAAATCTTTCAATACTTGATAATATATTCTAGACGAATTTTTGTTTTTTAAAAAACTAAAATCTAATCCACATGAAACTAGATCTGCCTTCAAGAATCTCAAGAACTCTGGAAAAGGGAAGAAGTAACCTCTCAGGCAGATTCTTAACAAAACAAATCTCATATATCATCGACTCAACCATCAATGGACTCTACCATTCTTTAGAAAATGAATTTAAATTGGGAGATAAAATCTGTTTAGTTGCTATTGGTGGTTATGGAAGAATGGAACTTGCTCCCCATTCTGATATCGATTTATTATACCTGCATGATAATCTAGATGACGAAATTCTAAGGACTGTTATCTCCAAAATAAATAATTTCTTATTTGATTCTGGAATGGAAGTCGGTCACAGCTGCCGAACAGTAGAAGAGTCAAAAGACTATATTGATAATATAAAATCCTTTCATGCGATCTTAGATTCCAGATACCTCATAGGATCTGAGAAATTATTCTTAAAATACCAAATGGAATTCCTAGATGATTTTCCACAAGATCTTGTAAATGAATTCAATGAAAGAAAATTTATCCAATTAGAACAAAACATTTTAGCGAGTCATACTCCTTTACTTTTAACAGAACCTAATATAAAGAATGGTCCTTTAGGATTAAGAGATATTCAGACAATTTATTGGATTGAGAAAACCCTGAAAGAATCATCAAACATTTCGAAAATAGGTATATTTGATTTTTTCAACCAAGCTGATTCATTAGGAATTGTTCAAGCTTATGATTTTCTCCTTAGAACAAGAGTTAGTCTTCACATGATTTCAGGAAGGAAAAACGATAGAATGGAATTGGCGCAACAGCCTACTTTAGCTGAGAACTTAGGATTTGGACCAAAAGGTCTTTCTTCGGTAGAAAGTTTCGTAGCCACTTATTATAAGTATCAAAAAGATATATTCAATTACATTGGTTATTATCTAGACCTAAGAAAGTTTAAGCCATCGAATTCAAATTTGAATAGTATAAATTCAAATGGACTCAACCTTCTCGCGTCTAAAAAATTTCTTTACCCACCTAAAACTGAAAAATTATTCACTAACCCCGATCGTTTATACCTAGATGTCATATTAGTCTTCTTAGTTGCTCAGGAAAATAATCTTGAACCTTCACCTAGCCTAATGAACGAATTAAGATTTGCTTCTAATTTTTTAGATGATGATTTTAAAAATCATAAGGGAGCAATAGATTGCTTTCTTAAAATACTAAAAAATAATATCAAAGTCGGAAAATTTCTTACTTGGATGCATGAGTCAAACGTACTTGGTAAATTGTTTCCTGAGTTTGGTGCCTGCTTGAATTTTCCTTTGTTTAGCTATCATCATGAATATCCTGTTGATGAACATTCACTCTTAATCCTTAGAGAGTTGGATAGATTAGTAGAGCAAAAATACGAAGATAGAGAAGTTCAAGAAGTATTTAACTCTTGTCAGTTTGTTTATATTCTTTATTTGGCAATGTTAATACATGATGCTGGGAAAGTAAAAGAAGGTGACCACTGCCAATACGGAGCGGAACTTTCTTCGGCGATTTCGGATCGTATTGGTTTAAATTCCGAAGAGTCTGATTTATTTCGATTCTTAGTCCAACATCATATTGATATGTCAGAGTTAAGTAACAAAAGAGACATTTATGATCCAAGCTTAGTTATAGAATTTTCTGAACTAGTTGAAGATACAAATAAACTATCTTTACTCTATGTTTTAACTATCATTGATACAAAATCAGTTGGGCCAAGTATACTTACAAATTGGAAGAAAGATATACTCTTCAAACTTTATGAATCAACCAAATATTCTATTATCGAAAAAAATACTAAAGTTGATTTGGAAACTTCAAATATTTCCAAATTAAAAAATTATTTATTAACTAAAGAAAATTTAGAAGATAATATTATCAACCACATAATAAATTTTGCAAAAGAATGTAGACCCAGTTCATACCTAAGTTATAATACTTTTCGACGAATTCTACAACATTTTACTCAGTTGCAGTTTCTCAAACAAAGCAATAAAAAATTTCATATTGAATTCGAGAAAGAACCATCATATACAATGATCACTGTATATAGTAATTTTAGAAAAGATGTAATGATGCATATCGCTGGTTCAGTCAGTTCTCTTGATTTAAATTTAGTTGGTATGAGACCATATAGATACACTGATGAGAAAGATGATCTTTTAATTACTCAAGTGCAAGTCACCGATTCAATGGGATCTGGCGATATTCCTTTAAATACCTTAGAACATTTGCAAAAGACTCTAGAATCTACTTTAAACCTAGAAATCAGTCTGGATGAAGTTGCCCTCGTTCCAAAATTATGGATAGAAAAATCAGAGACCCTGGAAGGGCTAGTAAATGAAATGGTAAAATTCATTAACAATCCAAATGATAATTTTACAATTATCGAAATTCGACTACCTGATTCTATTGGTCTATTGTATAGAATTTTAGTTAGCCTTAATGAATTAGGAATTGAATTATTGTTTGCGAGAATTTCTACAAGTGCTGATTTTGCATTTGATACATTTTATGTTTTGGATCAATCTTCGGAAAGATTAACTGATAGTATTCTTATAGCAAAAATAAGAGATAAGATCTACCAATCTTCACGAATCAACTGGGATAAAAATATTGTCCCAGCAATACAAGAGATATATTTTTAGGAGAACCTATGAGTTGGTGGAAAGATGCAGTTGTATATCAAATTTATCCAAGAAGTTTTTATGATTCTAATGGAGATGGTATTGGAGATCTAGAGGGGATAATTCAGAAATTAGATTATCTTAATGATGGAACTAAAAATTCTCTAGGCATAGATGCTATTTGGCTTTCTCCTATTTATCCGAGTCCAATGTATGATTTTGGCTACGATATTTCAGATTATAATTCTATAGACTCTGTCTTTGGAGATATACCAATTTTCAAAAGACTCTTAGCAGAAGCTCACAAACGAAACATCAAAATCATTCTTGATTTAGTAATCAATCACACTTCCCATCTGCATCCATGGTTTTTAGATTCTAGATCATCTAAGACTAGTTCTAAGCGAGACTGGTATATTTGGAAAGATGGTATTGAAGGAAGCGAACCTAACAATTTTCTAGCGGCCTTTGGTGGCAAAGCTTGGACTTTGGATGAAAAAACAGGACAGTATTATTACCATTCCTTCCTTGATGAACAACCTGATTTAAATTGGCGAAACCCAGAAGTCAAAGAAGCCATTTTCAATATGATTAAATATTGGTTGGATATGGATGTTGATGGTTTCCGGCTTGATGTTGTAAACTTATTCTATAAAGATTCTGAATGGCGTGATAATCCTTCTAGAATATTTAAAGGTATTCGACCTTATGATCGTCAAGTGCATATCTATGATAGAGATCAACCAGAAATGCATGAACTTTTAAAAGATCTACGAAAGTTATTGGATTCATACGGTGACAGAATGTCCGTTGGTGAAGTGATGATGGATCCTCCAGGGAAAGTTTCAATTCCAGCTTCTTATTATGGTAATAATGATGAATTACACATGGCCTTCAATTTCGCATTTTTATATTCATTCTGGGGTGCTGAAAATTTCAAAAAAGTCATAGATGAATGGCAATCTGCTCTTGGACTTGATAATTGGCCTAATTACACATTAAGCAATCATGATTTCCGTAGACATATTTCAAGATACTATGCAGGTAAAAACTCTATAGTTAGAGCAAAGTTAACAGCTCTTATGCTTTTAACTCTTAGGGGAACTCCATTTATTTACTATGGTGAAGAAATAGGAATGGAAAGCGAGAGAGTATCTAGAAATGAATTAAGAGATCCTGTAGGAATTAGATATTGGCCCTTACACCCTGGCCGCGATTCAGAAAGAAAGCCTATGGCTTGGGACGATTCATATTCAGGTGGATTTACTAAAGGAAAACCTTGGCTACCTGTATATTCAAAATATGAAAGAAGAAATGTAAACTTATTAAAATCAGAAGAATCTAGTATTTGGAATTTTTATAGAAATCTGATTCATTTGAGAAAATCTTCAGATGTCCTTAAAAAAGGAACCATCGAGACATTTATTAGTCCTGATAAGAATATTCTGTATTATAAGAGATCATATGAAGGAGTTGAAAATTATATTTTCCTGAATTTTTCATCTGAGGCCTGTGTAATAAATATTCCCCCTGATTGGCAAACAAAGAAGATAATAATTGACAATTTAACAATTACATCAATGAATTCTAACTTTCAAGAAAGTAAAATATTTACAATGCTTCCTTACCAGGCTATTTTATTAGGCGACCAGTAACCTGAATCAATAATTCAAATTCCTTCATGAGCATTTCAATTCTCTCTATATCTATAGATTTAGTTGATTCCTCAAGATCATTTGCATATTCTTTCATAATATCAATCGTGAATTCTTTAGAAAGGTTTAATAATTCATTTGCAAAATCTGATATATCATGAATCATCATGGTTGAATTTGCTTTCTCCCATTTTGATTTCGAATCACTAACTAATAAGGCATAGAAAGACTTTATCTTATCAACTGGAAATTTATTTAATGCAAATTCCCAATTTCTTTCAATTTTAATAGGATTTAAGTCTTCTATAGAATCTAGATTATAAACTAGTTCTTCACATAAAATTGATATTAAATTGTTCTTTGTTATAGGTTTTGTTATGATGTGATTTATAATTAGGTGAATTTCACTAGTTTGATCATTATCAAAAGTAAAAGTTGTAACTCCAATAAAAACCATATTAGGATATAGATGCTTTAACCCTTTTATATATTCAAGTACACTATCATACTGTAATGGTAATTCTATTATCACTATATTGGGAACCCACGATTTAATTACTGGAAAAGATTCGTCTATTTTTTGAATTGTCTTTGTTATTAAATTAAGACCTGATAAAAATACAGAAACTATTTCTAAATTATTTATATCAGAATCAATAATTAGAATCTTGTCTTGATTGAATTGATAATTTAAATTCTTAGCTTTATTTGATAAATTAGAATTTTTTTGATTAGAATAAGTTAGGTTCGGCAATTCAATTGTAAATTTTGTTCCATGTCCTACTTGTGAATTTACATCAATTTTGCCAGATAGAATATCGATAAATCTTTTAGTAATACTCAATCCAAGTCCTGTTCCCGAAAATTTCTTACTAATGCTAGAGTCAACTTGGTAAAAAGGTTCAAAAACTTTACTTAAATTTAATGCATTTATTCCTATCCCTGTATCTTTTATTTCTATTATCAAGTTGAATCTCTTAGAATTTGGAATAGGGGTATATTTGAAATCTAGATCAACTTGTCCCTCATTTGTAAACTTTATTGCATTGCTCAACAAATTTATTAGAATATGTCTCAGTTTATCTGCGTCAAAATATAAATTCTCCGGCATACCCTCTGAATAATTTACAAATAATTTCAAATCTTTTTTAATAGCTGAGTCTTCAAACATACTGATAACTTCTGAAACTAATTCTTTTAGGTTAAAAAATGTATTTTTAACTTCTATCTTTCCTGCATCTAATTTAGAAAAATCTAAAATGCTATTTATAATTGAAAGTAAAGCTTTTCCTGAATTAGTAATTCCACCTAAGTAGTTTTGAAAATCTGGATTTATTAATTTTTCTTTAAGTATTTCTGAAAAACCAAGAATAGAATTCATTGGTGTGCGAATTTCATGACTCATATTAGCAATAAATTCTGATTTAGCCGATGATGCAGCTTTTGCATCCATTATAGCCTTATTTAGAGTCATTTGATTTTTAAGTAAAGATTCTTGAATCTTTAATCTAATCGAAATTTCTTTCTGTAATTTTTCATTAGTTAAAACAAGCTCTTCGGCTCTTTGTGAAACTAATTTTTCTAAGTTCATTTTTTTATTCGTAATTTCATCTTCATTTTCTTTGACTTTTTTAACTAAATTTTGAAAAGAGTTTATAAAGAATAAGAAATCTTTATTAATATTTAATTCAAAATTTGGTTCTATATTTCCATTTGAAATTTGAGATGTATAAGTTTCTACTTTCCTCAATGAACTGTTAAAATTAGAAATATAGTAAATTAACAAAATGATACTTGAAGTTATAGTAATAAGTGTAGAAATAATAACCTTCCAAATAAAATTTATAAGATTATCCTCAAATACTAACAACTTTTGATCATGCATTTTTCTGATTTCATTAAATAGAAGATATGAATCCGATTGGATATTTACATATAATAGATTAATATTATTTTTATTGTTCGAAAGAATTCTATTTCTTGATACCTTATTTGCTGCTTCATTCAATTCTTGATTATAATATTTTAAGTTTTCTTCAATGTTATTTAAAGTAAGTAAATTTGAGTTAAATGTATTTTTATTTAAATATTTTAAAACAATGATTTCGTTTTTAATTTTTAATAGATTAGAGTTGAGTTTATCAGTCAAATTGCCTAACGATGAAGAATCCAAATGGCCTACTGAATGAAAAAGATTATGAGTTGAAGATAGTTCTTTCTTAAAATGGCCTATATTATCATATAAAGATTCTATTCTAATATTAGTTTTAGTATTAATTTTTTTTTCAGAATAAATTCTAACCAAATTATAGAGTGAAAAGAAAAATGAGAGCAGTAAAACAACGATAATTCCTAAACCATATTTTTCATTTAGGTACAATTCATTGAATTTCATTCAATTATATTAAATTTATAGATTTTATCATCTGTTAAAACAGCAAATTTAACTTTCCCATTGAAACTAATTTTTTTACTAAATGAATCATCAATAATAGCTAATATATTTAAACCTTCTTCTAATTTTATCAAAGTCAAGAAGTAAGGTGTTTGGTTTGTCATTTTTCCAAATCCAACATTTATTTTTGAATAGGAATAAATTCGTCCATGACCCGTTAAATTATAATCTACCCAATTAATTTTTGAACATTCAGGACAATGATGTATTGCACTGATAGTTAGGAATCCACAAGAGTTACACTTTTTACAAATAATTTCTTGGGATTCCATAATCGATATTAGCCTTTAATTCTTTCTATAATAGTAGCGATTCCCATTCCACCACCAATACAAAGAGTAATTAAACCGTATTTTAAATCTCTTCTTTCTAGCTCATCTAAGACTGTGCCAGTTAGAATAGCACCTGTTGCTCCGAGTGGATGACCTAATGCCATAGCTCCACCATTGACATTGATTCTATCTTCAGAGATTCCCAAAGTTTTCTTTACATAAAGAACAACTGATGCGAAAGCTTCATTGATTTCCCAAAGATCGATATCTTGTACAGAAAGTCCTGCCATTTTCAAAGCTTTTTGCGAAGCAGAAACTGGCCCAGTCAACATAATAGTTGGTTCCTCTCCTGTAGCTACAGTTGCAATAATTTTTGCTCGAGGTTTCAATCCATATTTTTTCATACCTTCATCGTTTGTGATAAGTAGAGATGCAGCACCATCTACTATACCAGAAGAATTTCCAAGCGTATGAATGTGATTTATTTTTTTAATCTCTGGATAAGATTTCAATGCTATCGCATCCAATTCTTTTTCCCCAATGGTTTTGAAAACGGGAGCAAGAGCTGACAAGAATGCATAGTCTGATTCGATACGAGGATTCTCATCATCCGTAACAATTGTACCATCATCTAATTTAGTTGGGATGATAGACTTTTTGAAATAACCATTTTTAATTGCATTGGCAGCTTTTATTTGAGAAGATTCTGCGAAGCGATCTGCTTCCTCTCTAGAAATATCATATTTCGTAGCAATTAAATCTGCAGAAATTCCTTGAGGCACTAAATTATAGTGCTCTGCTATGTGAGGATTACCAACAGTAAAATCTCTACCAAGCATATCAGCCCCCATTTTTACACGAGACATTGATTCGATTCCGCCACCAACACCTAAATCCATAGCGCCTGAGGAAACGTGATTGGCAACATTGTTAATAGCTTGGAGACCTGAACCACAAAATCTGTTCACTGTGTACCCAGGAACGGAGTTCGGCCACTGTGCTGCCATTACTGCATAACGAGCAATACAAGCAGCTTGGTCTTCAACTTGACTGACACAACCCATAACAACTTCTTCGACTGTTTCTGGATTAATAGAATTTCTTTCGGCAATCGCCTTTAAAGTAACTGCTGAGAGCTCCTGAGGGTGAACTGATGCGAGTGATCCACGTTTCTTACCTTTTCCACGCGGAGTTCTTACTGCATCAATGATATATGCATTTTTCATTTAAATAACCTCTTTAATAAAATATAGAATTAAATTGTAAAAAAGTGGCAACTAAATAATCTTTATAAAATCCACTTATGATTGATTTCAACTTTTTAAATCTTATAGGACAACCTGCAACAGCTATTGATTCATCCTTAAAAATATTAGGAATCAATGATTATGCAAAGAAAATGTTTTTAGATATAGCTCGAATTAAAATTCAAGAAAATGACAACCTAACGAATAAACTACAAAATTCAAGTTTTCAAGAAATCTATAAGATTTTCTTACAATTAATTGAAAAAATGAATAAAGAACAAATAGAGTCAATCAATCATCAAGTATTTCTAACAGCCGAACTTTCTATTCAATTAAATATAAAAATTAATACTGTTGAAAATTCTACATTTTACTTAGTTACAGCAAGTAATATTTCCCAACAAGTTAATCGATCAACTAAGTTAAAAATTCGATATGAAGAACAGTTAGAAGTTTTTCGAAATCTATTTGATCTTGCACCAATTGGTCTTGCTATTAAAGACTTAGAGGGCGGATTCTTTAAAGTAAATAAAGGTCTCTCCGAAATAACTGGGTATACAAAAGAAGAAATAGTAAATGTTCCATTAAATAAAATTTTTCCTAATTCAACAATTCAAAGAGAGATGAACCTTATTTCTGAATTAATTTCTCAAAAAGAAGATAATTTTAAAACTGAAAGAGAAATTTTAAAAATGAATGGGGATAAAATAATTGTAGTGGAATCATTACATTTAATTCGAGATGAATTAGATCAACCTTATTTATGTATAGTCTCTTACCAAGATATAACAGAAGAAAGAAATTTACAAAAAAAATTAATTGAATCTAGGCAAATGGAAGAATTAGGAAAATTGTCGGGAGGTATTGCTCATGATTTCAATAATATGTTATTACCTGTTACTTTGTGTTCAGATCTTGCTCTTCAGGAAATTGAAAAAATTAATCTCCCACTTTCCAATGATATTTTAAAATTTCAAAATTATTTTCGAAAAATATCAACATCGGCTCTTCGTGCTAAAATTTTAATCCAAAAATTGTTTCAATATTCCAAAACGGGTATTTATGAATTAACGCCTTTGAAACTTCAAGATGAAATTCTGAAAATTTACAACAGATTAAAATATGAAGCGCCTTCCCACATCAAGCTAAATTTGGAAATTATTGATAAAGACCTACCTATATTAGGAGAAGCTCTAGGCTTGGAACAAGTTGTAGATAACTTGGTTATCAATGCCTTTCATGCATTAAAATATTTGCAAAGTGGAATTGTTACAATTCGTATCTTTGAAGACTTCAATGATGCAATTCTTGAAATCGAAGACAATGGAAGTGGGATCCTTGAAGAAGAATTACAAAGAATATTTACACCTTTTTATTCTGGTCAAAGGTCATCAAAAGGCCAAGGAATGGGATTAATTGTTGTTCAGACTATTGTATATAAAATGAATGGAAAATTGAAATTCTACTCTAATCCAGGCAAAGGTACTATTTTTCAAATAAGCTTTCCAAAACTTATTAATTAGAACTTTTTTCTCACAATCGCCTTGACATAAACAGATATAATTTGCAAGAATTGTCTATGCTAGAAGATGAAAGACGAAATAATTTTGCTCTACGATTATCAATTGATAACCTTAAAAATATTATAGAGATATTAGAAAACGACAATAAACCAACCAAAGACCAAATTGCTTATGCAAAAGAGGATATAAATAATATGGTAGATGCAATTACAAACTACCATGCAAGGTTTATAGAATTATTAGAAACTGTAAATAATATCAAAGAATTAGAAAAACGTTTAAAAATTTAAATAATCATCTTATGATGAGGCAACTATGAAACATACTTTAACAAAATCACAACATCCTAACTATATGAAATTGTTTCTTTCTGCATTTTTCATGTTTGGAGTAATATTTTCCGCATTGAACTGTGGTTCAGCGCAAAACAAGCCATCTAACCTAGATACACTTGATTTGCAAGGACATCGAGGCGCAAGGGGGCTACGTCCTGAGAATACATGGCCTGCCTTTCAAGCAGCTATTGAATTTAAAATGACTACTCTTGAATTAGATACTGTTCTAACTAAGGATGGTAAGGTTATCATTCACCATGATTCTGAAACAAACCCTGTTATATGTCAAAATATTGATGGAACAGAAATTCAAAAAATCAATTTATATGAACTTACATTGGATGAATTAAAGCAATTAGATTGCGGAAGTAAAAAGAATCCTAATTTTCCAGAGCAGGTAACTTTTCCTGGCACCAAATTGATTACTATTGATGAATTTTTTAAGTTAGTTGCTGATGTGGAGAAAAAAAATGGACCCAAAGCTCCCAAATATCTCTACAATATAGAAACAAAATTTCCAAATGATGAATCTTCAGATATTAGTGAAGAGAGAATGAAGCTGCATGTGCGTAGCCTTATTGAAAGTATTCAAAAGGCTAAGACAACCGAAAGAGTTACGATTCAGTCCTTCTATCTTCCTGCATTAAGTGAAGTAGAATCTATCAATCCAAAGATCAAAAGATCAGCACTTTTTGCACCTACATACTTCCAAGGATTGATGATCATTCTAGGTCTAGGGAATTCTTATCGATCTGATATCATTGAAAAAGCCGAGACAATTCATGCAAATATAATCTCTCCTTACTTTCTATACGTAAATTCTGATTTTGTGCAGAATTCCCATTCCAAAAATATATCTGTAATTCCTTGGACTGTAAATAAGGAATTAGAAATGAAGAGATTAGTATCCTGTGGAGTTGATGGAATTATTTCTGACTATCCAGATAGACTTCGAAAATTCGTAGATCAGGAATCTTTAAGCCAAGCAGAAGAAAATAAATGAAACTTATGTTAAATAAACAATTCATATTTTTTCGATTTATTGTTCTTAAATTACTAATCGCAAATACAATATTTTTCCAAGTCGTCAACTGCAACAGTGACTTGGATTCCGATTTAAATGTGGAATCTAATGAAGAGTCTTTGGCATATTATAGAGAAAATTACGAAGATAGTCGAAAGTTTTTTCGAGAAAGCTATGATCAAATTTCAGCAGAATATCCAAATGCTACCTATGGGTCTTTTGGAATTCCTGGATCAGATTCTGATTTGACAGTAGATTATATCTTTTTTGCTTCTTTTAAAAGGAATGAGAAAACCTTAATCATCACATCAGGTATCCATGGTGGTGAGGCAGCTACCGGAACAGCAGTGCAGCAAAATTTTATAGACAAAATTTATCCCAATTTCATTAACAAAGACAATACTTCTGTACTAATTGTTCATAGTTTAAATCCCTATGGATTTCGAAATTTCAGACGAGTAACAGAGAATAATGTGGATCTTAACAGAAATTTTGGTAAAACTGAAGCTTTATTCCTTACGAAAAACGAAGGTTATCCTAAGATTTCCGATCTTCTCAATCCAAAGGGTTCAGCTGATACTAGCGATTTTGGAAATCGATTTTTTATTATTAAAGCGATCTACAATATTGCAACTCAAGGAATGAGTGCTTTGAAACAAGCTGCCTTACAAGGTCAATATGAATATCCTGAGGGGATTTATTTTGGTGGGCAAGCTTTTGAACCTTTGCGAAATCCTTTGGATAAACTTTTCAGAGAGAAAGTCGGCTCTTCCAAAAAAATACTGCTGGTAGATCTACACACTGGATACGGCGAAAGAGGGAAATTGCATCTATTTCCAAGTGATCCTAAAAATGAAACCGTTCGCAATCTAACAGAAACTATATTCCAAGGCTATCAAATAGATTGGGCTTCCAATGATGATTTTTATACAGTCACTGGTGAACTATCCACCCATATTTGCAATTTATTCCCCCAAATTGAGGAATGTATACCTATGGTTTTTGAATTTGGAACATTGAATTCGCAAACTACAACTGGTGCTATTGAATCTATCCACAGAACTATTTTAGAGAACCAAGGGTTCTGGAATGGTTATGCTGATGAAGAAGAAAGAGAAAAAATTCGAGCAAATTACCGAGAAATGTTCTTTCCTTCTTCTTCAAAGTGGCGAACCAAGGTAATTCAAGATTCTGAAAAAATATGGGCGAACACTTTACCAAGATTCTAAAAAATTTGAATTAAGTCATGAGATAAATCAAATTGTTTTATCTCATGATAATCTTTTAAAGATTTAGCAAGCCTTTCGGATAGAAAATTGGTTTATGAGGTGGCTGCGGAAGCTGCCCATGCAAGGAAGATTTTATCTCTGCATTATCTTTCTCGGTCTTCTCCAAAAATTCTAGAAAGGCTTGCTCCATGAAAGTTGGTTTATTATCCCCATCCGACCAATCCTCCGTTATTCCCTGCTCTTCCTCCTCCTGAATCTTCGCTTCGAGATACCGATCCTGTTCCTCTCGATCCTGATCTGTCCAGTCGTCCGTGTGTTTCTTCAAGTAATTCCTTGGTAAGTTTTCTGATTTCATGCTTCAATTTTTCCTTAGTTTTTATATTCGTTCTTTACTTTGTAGATTCTTCGCTTTCCTTCTAGTTATCCTTCGCCCCACTTTTTAAACTACTCTTTGCTCATAAAAGTGGGACAAAGAGATCAAACTATATATCTTCCAACATCTTAGGATATTCATTTGTTTCTTTTCCTTCTAAATGCTGGTTAAACTGTTCAAAGAACATTCTTTCTGCTAAAGTCAAAGGTGGCTCATTTGGTTTTTCATCAGTGAAATCTTGTTTAGTTGTTTTTGATTTTTTACTCATTTTTTCCTCTTTCACTTACATACACTTACTGATTGAAAAGTGTCATAGTTTTTAGTGGAGAGGTTAGCGGGCTAATTTGATAAAATTAAGGATTCTGTAAAAAATTTGGAAATCGCAGTCTTGTAACTAGGTTGTGAATATTCTATTTACTAGAAAATTAAAGCAGGAATTTAAAATAAGAATCCATAAAACAGGATCTAAACCACCTATTATTGAAAATTTGTATAAATTATAGTTAGGTCTAGCTATTAGGGAGTCTTTAGTTTTTATAAAGACTCCCATCAAAACTTCTCTCTTAGTAAGGAATTGGAAAGTCTCGTCGAACCTTGTCGATATCTTTTAATATTTCAGGTGTTATTTTTACATTAATAGAATCAATATTCGATTTCAATTGCTCCATTGTTGTAGCACCAATAATATTTGCTGTAACAAAAGGTCTACTTGTCACAAATGCGAGCGCCAACTGCCCTGGATCCAGATTATACTTTTTGGCAATTTGCAGATATGCATCTACAGCTTTGTGAGCTTGGGCTGTGTTGCGTTGGTTTTGCTTGCGAATCATAGTCCATCTTGTTCCATCAGGAACTTTGCCATTTGCATATTTTCCTGTTAGCATTCCTGTAGCAAGTGGTGACCAGGCAAGAAGTCCGACATTTTCCCTCATACTGATTTCAAATAAATCTGGTTCATGGGTTCTATAAAGCAAACTGTATTCATTTTGAACGGAAACCATTCTTGGTAGATTTTTCTCTCCTGAAATTCTTAGGTACTGCATGATGCCCCAAGCAGTTTCATTCGACAAACCAATGTTACGTATCTTTCCAGAATTCATACATTCTTGCAAAGTTTCCAAAACTTCGTGCATGTTGTCCAAAACTTCATTTGTATTAGTTCCATTAGGATTATAGCCCCAAATTTGACCAAAATGGTAAGAGCCACGGTTCGGCCAATGCAATTGGTAAAGATCAATGTAATCTGTTTGAAGCCTTTTTAAAGAAGCTTCTAATGCCTCTAAAATATTTTTTCTATCAATTTGGTAGTTTCCGCCTCTGACCCATCTAAGACCTGGCCCTGCGATTTTTGATGCGAGAATTACTTTATCACGATTTTTTTTCTTAGCGAACCAATTCCCGATTATCGATTCTGTCTTTCCATAGGTATCTGGAGAAGGTGGGACTGCGTACATTTCAGCAGTGTCAAAAAAATTAATCCCTGCTTCCAAGGCATAATCCATTTGTTCATGACCATCAATTTCAGTATTCTGATTGCCCCAAGTCATTGTTCCTAAGCATATTGCACTTACTTTTAGATCTGTTTTTCCAAGATTTCGATATTCCATATGTCTAGTATTCTTGCAATTCATCTATTTTCAAGAGATTGTTTTATAATGGAAAGCTGCCTAATCGTATTGTTATGACCAGAATACAGAAATTATTTTAATATTTTTCTTGATTTTCAAAATTATTTTTGTAAATTTAAGGGTATGATGATGTGCAAGATTCAATCCTATGGTTATGAAAATAATTTTAAAAACAAACATGATCCCATCATCTTGGAGAACTCATATGAATAAAAACCTTAAACATTTCGCAATCGTATTTATCCTAGTATGTGGATTAATTGGATGCAACCAAGACATAGTGATTTCTACTGAACCTGTCCTGGATCTTGTTAACGATTCCAATAATTCTGTGAATCAATCTAGCCCAGCATCTTCGAATACAAATTTATCAAATTCTCAAAATAACCCAGGAGCATCTAGTTCAGGAGCTGTAGGCTCTGCACCTGGCGGAGCTACAGGAACAACAACATTTGGAGCGACGGGCTCCCCACCGGGAAACCCGTTTAATTGATAGTTAGTTTATTTTTTAGAACCTAACTTCTTTAAATATTTACCCTTTGTTTTACCTTTTCTCTATTCTAGACCAGGAGAAACTACCACAACCTGAACTACCTGGGCTTGTTCTTACTGCATTGTCTTCTACAGCTTCTGCTTCTTCTATTGAATTTTTAGATGCTGATGCATTCAAATTACAATACCAATACGAATTTGCTTTATCTGTATTTTTAAAAAATACTACTTTGAAATATTTTCCCTTGTTCGTATCTCCAGTAAAACAAGCTCCATTATTGATTGGATTTTGAGTTATATAATAACCTGCGTTATTTTCAAATTTTTCTAATATTGAACAAGAAGAAAATCCTCCAAATCCTGAACTATCACTTAGTAGTAAACCCTTACTACCAGACTTTCCAGAAACTGTAAGAATAGTATTTGAAGTCGTACCATTGCCTGTAAATTCATTCCACTGACCATTTAAAATGAAATCTCTGTTTAATTCCTGTGCTTGTCCAGCTAATAAACCCAAGAATAAACTCTGATCTGCTTTGCTTTGGTCTACTTGGTTTGGGTTGCTACAAAAAGTGAACATTGCAGAAGCAATAACTGCGACTACGATATTACGAATGGTTATTTTGTTTGTCTGTAAATTTTGAATTAAATTCATTTTAATTCTCCTGGTTTTTAATTATTTGCTCCGGAGAAGAAAGGAAAATATAATCATTATAATATTAGAATATTATAAGAATTCAATAATAATCTAAGCTATATTAATTCCTCATACTTTTGCAGAAACAAAACAAAGAAATTGCTGATTAAAAGTTTTCCTCGGGAGCCCCGGAGTCTATTTGTCCTCGGGGCCCCCTCAATGCCTGCTGCGGGTAAGTTATTTAACTTAAGCAGGGCTTTTGAGTGTGTTCAGTTTCTATTCCGCGAGAATTTCTGAACGGGGAAGATCGGGCTCGTGGTAGGTAAACAAATTATCAACCACACACCGTTGCGGGTCAGCACAGGAGTCACACCTGTTTCCTCCCTGATGACAATTCCACTATTTTTGAAAATAGAAAATTAGCAAGAAAAAAACCTACCATAGTAGTTCAATTTGTTAATTCATATTAAGAGCTTATAGCGTCCAATAACCTAGAAGGAAATGAATTCATGAAAATTATAATCACTTTAAGTTTTTTCTTGTTATTTCCATTAAGTGTTTTCTCTCAAAGCGATGGTTACTTAGGTGGACCGTCCACTTCGTACGGCAATCCAGGTACAAACAATGGTAATCCTGGATCGGGAACAGGAACTCCAGGAACCAGCTATGGGAATCCTGGTAGCCAATCTAATAACCATTCACCAGGTATACAAAATGGAAATGGTCGTCCAGGAAGATCGGATGGCAGTCGTAGCAATGGCAGTAATAACCACCAAGGCAAGGAAGGTGGCAGAGGTCATGGAAACGGTCATCCGAGACGTTAAGACCATTACTTTTTTCCTTTATTATTTTTAGATTTAATATTACTTATCTCTATATCTAAAGAAACTACTGATAGATGAATTTCCCATAGGGAAAGACAAAGCGATACTGCCATAAAAATAACTGCTGCTGCAAAAAAGATCCTGGCACCTTGATCAGATCCTAAAAAAATTGAAAAGATAGAAGCTGTGCATAGCAATAAACTGCTTACACCCATGGCTTGTGTATAGCGAAGCAGTGAGATTCTAAAGCGCAGGTTATCGATTTGTTGCCAATCAGAATGCTTACCATGTTCCTGAAATTTTGATAGAATTTGTCGCATAAGACTTGCTAGACCAAGAAAGCGATTTGTATAAGCAAGCATTAATAGTGAAATTGCTGGGAAAAGTAAGCCTGGTGTACTAATTTGCATACGTTTAAGGACATAATATTTTAAATTAAATTTATTCAGAAGAAATTTTTTAATTTATCTGACAATTTTGTGACACTCAGGATATGAAAAGGAATAGAATATTAGTATGTGGTCGAACCTCATTTTAATACATACAGATAAAGTCCTAGAGAAACCATTGGATTTTCCTGAATTTGAATCTTGGCACACTTGCCAAAGATCAATCTATGTTAGCGATGCCAGAATTGCCTCTTTCTACCAATTTCCAGAAATCTCAAAATATGAAATTTATTCAGGCTACGAGGCCTATCGCTTTTTGCTAGAGGTCGCCTCTGGAGTTCGGTCCAAAGCCTTCGGTGAATCAGAAGTCCTTTCCCAATTTAAAGAAAAATTTTCACCTAATTTCATTGTTCAAAACCAACTTAAAGATTTTTTTGTAAAACTCAGAGATCAGATTTTAGAACATTGCAAAATGGTTCGTTCCGAATTCCTTCATGGCCATGGAAGAGTTTCTTACGGTGGAATAGCTGATTTACTTTTACCAACAGAAGAAGATGTTACAATATTTGGAACTGGCAAATTAGCGCAGGCTATCATACCGCATCTTTTGAAAAAGAATAGAAAGGTTACTCTAGTTGGAAGAAACTCTGTAAGATTGAAAGAGCTTTCTAATCAATTTAGTATTTCTACCTCCTTTTGGGAAGATTATGAAGTCGGCAAAGAAAATTTAATTTTAGCATCTCCTGTTTCTATTGATTCCATTCTACAAAACAAAAATGGTAATTTTACATTTCTAGATTTCCGAGGTGAGGTAAAAGTATCAGCTCCTAAATCAGAGTGGAAATATTTTAGCCTGGATGATATCCTACAAATAATTTCTGATTCAGAAGAACACCTAAGTGCAATTAAACCTAAAATTATTCAATTTATTTCTGACTTATCAGATGAAAGAGAACAGGAATTGATTCACTTGCCTCATGGTTGGGATGATTTAGCTTGTTATCAGAATTAATAATAGGATCACGGAAATCCTCACTTGCAAAATTTCAAACTTACTTAGTCGCTTCTAAACTTAAGCGTACTTTTCCTGATATTCAAATCAAATTTCGATTTCTTGAGTCACAAGGAGATAGAGATCAAACCACACCTCTTTGGAAGATGGAAGGTAGATCCGTCTTCACTCAGGATCTACACAAAGATTTACTTGCTGGAAATATAAATTGTATTATCCATTCATGGAAAGATTTAGATTTAGAGGATAGAGGAGAAACTATAGTACAATCTGTTCTGGAACGAGAAGATCCACGGGACCTTTTATTTTTTAAAAAAACGAGTTACGATAAATTTATTAGTCAAACTTCTGATAAACCAAATTTGATTAATATAGCTACCTCCTCACCTCGACGTGAAAGAAATCTAGGGATATTTTTACCAAAGTTTCTTCCTAATGTCATTCAAAATATTCCCATCCAATTCAACCCTATTCGAGGAAATATCCAAACAAGATTCCGAAAATTCATAGAACAAGATTTTGATGGCTTAGTAGTTGCAAAAGCTGCCTTAGATCGTATGCTAGAACCTGAAGTTCTATGGGATTCCAATCAGAATGTAACTTTGATCTCCGATGAGGATAAGAAAGAATTTATTGAAAATAAAAACTTTTTACAAAATTGTATTGAACTTTGCTATTTTATGGTTCTACCTCTTTCACAGAATCCAAATGCACCAGCACAAGGTGCACTTTGTGTAGAGTATTTAAAAACAGATTCAGCTATTCAAAGTATTTTTAATAAACTAGAAGACAAATCAACAGGACTGACGGTTGAAAAAGAAAGAGAAATTCTCTCCCAATATGGCGGAGGCTGCCATCAAAAAATAGGAGTATCGATTCTTGATAGAGATTACGGAGTTATAAAATTCACAAGAGGACTTACCGATTCTGGAATTGATATTGAAGATCGAAGAATTTTACCGAAAAGCATCTTAAATGAAAAGGTTGATTCTTCATCAGCGAGACATCCTAATAACAAATATAAATCAACTGAAGTATGGCCACCTAATAAAAATATGGCGGAACGAACTCGTGAAACTCTTAAAAATGAAATTCCTAAAAATAAAGATCTATTCGTAACTAGAAGCAATTCTCTTCCTAACGATTTCTCGCCTGAAAATGAGTTTGGATTTCAAAAGATCATTTGGACGGCAGGATTGAAGACATGGAAAGATCTTGCGGATCGAAATATTTGGGTGAATGGAAGTTTTGATAGTTTGGGTGAAAATGAAAAAATGGGAATTGATAAATTAGTAAATCGTCCTCTTGATTTTATCAAACTCGCACATGATACAGAAAATAATTCAACAAACGAATCAAAATATCCAATATTTCCGACATACAAAGTTAGTTCGCCTATCGTTCCAGATGGATTTGATCCTAAGGCTATTAAAGCTGCATTCTGGAGAAGTACAACAGAATATGATGCCTTAACCGCTATTTATCCTGAGTTATTAAAAGTAGAACATTTTTCAGGCCCTGGCTCTACCTATAAAATGTTAGCAAGAGCCAACAAAAATCCAAACGTATACTTATCATTTAATCATTGGTTAGATGAAGTCATAGAAGATTGAATTGAAATTAGGGAATCAAAAATGAAAAATTCATTAGAACTATTCGAAAGATCCAAAAAAGTTTCTCCAGGTGGAGTTCATTCACCTGTAAGATCCTTTGCCTCAGTTGGAGGAACGCCAGTTTTTTTTGAAAAAGCGGAAGGAGTTAAGCTATGGGATGTTGCGAACAAAGAGTACATTGACTTTTGTCTCAGCTTTGGCCCACTCCTTTATGGCCATAGGCATCCTGACATTGCAAAAGTTGTGAGAGAAACTACCGAACTCGCATGGACATTTGGTGCAACCGAACCGTACTCATTGTACTTAGCAGAGTTTATAACTAAGAAAATTCCTTGGGTCGAAAAGATACGGTTCGTAAATTCTGGAACGGAAGCCGTAATGTCAGCCTTACGCGTTGCAAGAGCTGCTACAGGACGAAATAAAATTCTTAAATTTGATGGTTGCTACCATGGTCATTTAGATGCGCTTTTGGTAAAAGCAGGCTCAGGATTAGCAGGGGAATCATCCTCAGATAGTGCTGGAATAGGAACAGAACAAATCGCAAATACCTTAGTAATCCCATTAGATGATGAAGAAGCTTTGGAAAATTTATTCGAAAAAGAAGGAAGGAATATCGCAGTTGTAGCGATTGAACCTCTTCCAGCTAACTATGGACTTTTGATTCAGAGAAAAGAGTTTATACAAAAGGTTGCATCTCTCGCTAAAAAATATGGATGCTTGTTATTATTGGATGAAGTAATATCTGGATTTAGAATTGGATTCAAAGGTATGGCTGGAGAGCTAGATGTTGAACCAGATTTAGTCTGTTATGGTAAAATTCTAGGAGCAGGATTTCCCGTAGGAGCATATGCTGGAAAAGCTAAATTTATGGATTTAGTCGCTCCCCAAGGTCCTGTATACCAAGCAGGAACTCTAAGTGCAAATCCTTTTGGTATGAGAGCTGGCTTAGCAATGCTAGAAAAGGCTTCAAATGAAAATCCTTATCCTAAACTCGAAGAGTCCACAAATTATTTCACATCTAAAATGATAGAGCTTTTGAATAAATATGCTACTAAGATTCCAGATAAAGAAGGAAAGGTAAAGTCTGATTACCTATGGGAAGCTGTGAGCTACGGTTCACTTTTCTGGTTTAAAGAAAAAACAGAACAAAGCGTACGGAAAGTTTCTAACATACCATTAGGACACAAAGAGAGATTTGCAAAAGTATTCCACGCTCTTCTTAGCCAAGGAGTTTATCTAGCACCTAGTGGTTATGAAGTAGGCTTTCTTTCAACAGAACACAATACTCAAATTTTAAACGAAGCTCTGAACCGTGCAGAAGAAGGACTAAAACAAATATGAATACTAATTTAAAATCAGTTATAACAAATGAAAGATTTTCTAATGCGATTCATCGAATCCCACAGAATATTCCTCCTGTTTGGTTTATGCGCCAAGCTGGCAGATACCATGCGCATTATAGAAAGCTCAGAGAAAAACATTCCTTTATAGATCTGTGCAAAATTCCTGAACTTGCTTCCGAAGTAGCCCTTGGTCCTGTTTTGGAATTTGGATACGATGTATCTATTTTATTTTCAGATCTATTATTTCCTTTGGAAGCAATGGGAATGGGTTTAAAGTATGAACCTGGTCCTATTTTATCCAAAAGAATAGAAACCCTAGAAGATGTGAACGATTTGTACTCTGTTGATAAATCTTTAGAAGGTGTACAATTTCAAAAGAAAGCTCTCGAATACACAAGAGCAATTCTTCCTAAACATGTATCACTCATTGGTTTTGTTGGTGGACCTTGGACACTATTTACTTATGCAAATTCTGGCAAGCATGATGGCAATCTAAGCAAACCAAAATCAAATATCAAACTTATCGAAGCGTTTTATAATAAATTGCTCCCTCTTCTTCGAGAAAATATAAAACTTCAGTTAGATTCTGGTGCTGAAGTCGTAATGATATTTGATACTGCAGCTGGTGATCTCGCACCCTTACAATTCAACGAGTATGTAACTAAAGTATTAGAGCCTATCATAAATGAATTTCCTAAACGCATTGGATACTATGCAAAAGCTGGGACTAGAGATCAGCTTTATTCAATTAATAGCATTCAGAATCTTGCAGGATTTGGTTTGGACCATCGCTTTCAAATGGAGTCTATACTGAAAGAAGGCTTCGCAAATGGATTTGTCCAAGGAAACTTTGATCAATCTTTATTTTTCTTACCAACTGAAGATTTTAAGAAAGCTCTGAAAAATTATCTAGCACCGATAAAAGATCTTTCTACAGAACAAAGAGCCGGCTGGGTCTCGGCCTTAGGACACGGTGTACTTCCATTAACACCAGAAGACCATGTAAAGTTCATGGTCGAACACATCCGCGAAACGTTTCAATAGAAGGAAAATGAATCTACTATGAACCAAAATGAAATTCAATCGAAAAAGGACCTTATAAATAAATATGATATTCCTGCCCCGAGATATACCAGTTATCCTACAGTCCCTTATTGGACAGATAATCCCACAACCGAGGATTGGATTGCATCATTAAATCGAACTCTTGAAGATTCCAAAACAAGTTTATCTGCATATTTTCATATACCTTTTTGTGAGACACTTTGTACTTTTTGTGGATGCAACACATCAATAACTAAAAACCATGCTTTGGTTGAAAGTCCTTACCTTGATGCCTTAGAAAAAGAAATAAATTATTACTTAAGTTCTGTACCTCATTTGAAATCTAGTCCAGTCAACGAAGTTCATCTAGGCGGTGGAACTCCAACATATTTTTCAGATGAAAATATGGAAAGATTTCTATCAATGATTCATAAGCTTCTTCATTTAGATCAAGATGCGAATCTTTCTATAGAAGTAGATCCTCGTCGTACAAGAATTTCACAGCTAGAAATCTTATATAAGTATGGCTTTAAAAGAATTAGTCTTGGCGTTCAAGATTTTGATGAAGAAGTTCAAAGACTTGTTAATAGAATTCAACCTTTTGAAGTTACGAAAAAAATTACAGAAAGCTCCAGGCAAATAGGATTCGATTCCGTGAATTTTGATTTAATATATGGACTTCCAAGACAAAATTTAGCATCCATGAAAAAATCAATTGATTTAACAATATCACTTCGACCCGATCGGATTGCATTTTATTCTTATGCCCATGTCCCCTGGATTAAATCTTCTCAAAGATTATTTACAGAAGATGACTTACCTAAAGCTAATGAGAAAAGAGAATTATACGAAGAAGGCCGTAAATTATTAGAGGCAAATGGCTATAGAGAAATAGGAATGGATCATTTCGCTTTAGAGAATGATGGATTGTGGAAGGCATTGGAAAATGGGAAATTACATCGAAACTTCATGGGTTACACAGAAAAATATTCTGATATACTACTTGGTTTTGGAACTTCTGCAATTTCTGAAAGTCCTGATTGTTTTCATCAAAATGAGAAGTTGGAAATAAAATACAGAAAACTGATATCAGATGGAGCAATTCCAACCCTTCGAGGACATAAATTAAATGAGAAGGATAGATATAGGAAAAAACTAATTTTAGAATTTATGACAACTTGGAAAGTTTTCATGCCTGAGGATCTTAGAGAAGATGCGAAAGAATATCTCTCCGACATGGAAGAAGATGGTTTGGTAGAATGGGATGAAAATATACTTCGTATAACAGAAC
Source organism: Leptospira sp. (assembly GCA_009991425.1). Lineage (GTDB taxonomy): Bacteria > Spirochaetota > Leptospiria > Leptospirales > Leptospiraceae. The sequence continues at coordinate 3,583 of JAACWH010000048.1, read as the reverse complement.
TCGGTAAACCTTTCCTAAGAATAGCTTGCACAGTTTTTGATGAAAAATATAGAGCAAGCAAACCTTCTAAAAATCTATTTTCAAAGGCTCTTTAGGAATGATAAGAATTAAAACGTTATATAGAAATTTCAAAAATATCTAAATGAACGAAATTTCAAAAAGCCCATCTAATAAAGTTCTAATTATCGGGGGTGGAGTCTCGGGACTTGTAAATGCCTACTCGGCGATTCAATCAGGTTCTTCTGTCATCTTACATGAAAAATCAAATCGCCTGGGCGGACTAATAGGAACTAAGCTTACAGAAAATGGCTACGTAGAACAGGCAGCAAATGGTTTCTTAAATTCCTACTTCATTGAGAAGCTTACTAAAGATTTAGGCATTGAACTCTTAAAACCTGAAAAAGCTGCAAATAAAAGAAGATTTTTTCGTTCAAACAAACTATACAAAATCCCAATTTCTATTTTCCAATTACTCAGAGCAGTAATTGGATTTTGTTTCATAAATTCTGAACCTCAAGAGAATGAAAATATGGAGACTTGGAGTCAGAGGGTTTTCGGTAAAGCTTTTACAAAATTTATCGTAGAACCAGCGATTGGTGGAATCTATTCAACCGAATTAAAATTAATGTATGTCCAATTGGTTTTTTCTAAATTTACTTTTCATAAAAATAGATCTTTGCTCAGGAATATATTTCTTAACCGAAAGAATAAATCGAAATCAGAAAAGCCTAAAATAAGAGGTCTTGTCTCATTTAAAAAGGGGATGCAAGAATTAATAGATTCCTTACATTCATTTATAATTAAAAATAATCTCGCTAAAATACATTTGAATTCAGAAATTACGAATTTAAATGATATATTAAAATCCCATTCTGGTTCTGAAATACGCATATGTACTTCTTTGTCTGGAACTCTACGACTATTACAAAACTGGGATATTGCAAAGGATATACTGAATAAATTTAAATTAGATTCTTTTACTTATCAGTCAATAATAACAGTTACTAGATTTGGAATGGATACGATTTTTCCTTACCCTGCCTTTGGAATTTTATTTCCTAGAGAGGAAGGAATACTCGCTAAAGGAATATTAGCCAACCACTCAATTTTTAAAGGAAGAGTAAGGAATATGCCTTACTCTGAAACTTGGATTTATTCTGGTGATTTGATTCAAGATAAGAATGATGATGACATTAAAAATTTCTTAGAAGAGGACAGAAAGAAACTTTTATCATTATCTAAACTGGAAAGTTTAAAAACCAATTCAGATATTCATATAAAAATTTGGAAAAATGCATTTCCTATATATAACAAAAATTTATACAATTTCAATCTCTGCCTTGATGAAATTGAATTAGCTTGTAAGGTAAGAAATATTCCTATCCGCTTTTACGGAAACTATCGCAGAGGAATAGGATTAAGATCATTAATTGAAAATGCTATGAACTAGACTTTTATAATTATCATTTATATTGTTTACAAGATCTACCAGGAGCTTCTCCACCTAACTTTTTGCAAATACATTCTGTCTTTACCTTATTCATAGATTCAAGAACTAGTTCTTTTAAAAATTGAATGAAAGGTGGATAAACACCAAACGCAGGTATACGCAAATAGGTGTCGGCTCCATGTTCCATAGCTAAATCATGTAGCTCTACTCCTATTTCTTCTAAAGTTTCTAGATGATCACTTACAAAGCTTATAGGATAAACTGCTATTTTACGGTTCAATTTACCTAACTTTTCTAAAGTAACTTTTGTATTTGGTTCTGTCCACTTACCAGGGCCAACTCTACTTTGGTAAGAAAGATGAATTTCCCCCTTAAAACCTTTTTTCCTAAGTGCTGTTTCTATTTGTTTCACACAGTCTTCCATCTGAGAAACATAAACATCACCTTTTTTAATAAGCCTCATAGGTATACCATGAGCTGAGAATACTAAATCTATATTTTGCCAGTCTTCAGTTGGTTTATAATTTTCAAGATGTATGTATTCTTTTTCATTTAGTCTTCCTTCGAAATAATCTATTATAAAATCAGCTGTTAGCGAAATAAATCTTGTATCCAATGAAAATGCATCCACCCAACCTTCATTCCCCAATGGACAAGATCCCAACTTAGATTCTACTATTTTGCCTAAGGAAAGAATTGTAGATCTTGAAAACTGAGGAAATAAAGGAACCCATACATTATGCTTTGAAGGATAATCTTCTTGGGATTTAAGTGTGTCTCTCATATTTGGAAATCCACATGCCATGGAAATCTCTCCATCCCATTTCGTTCCTGTTGATTTTGTGAGTAATTTTGCGAGAGCTTCTGCTTGTTTTCTTGTTTCATCTACTAAAGGAGATCCTCCACCGTATTGCATAGAGGCATAGGTAGCAGCAACTTTAGGTGCTCTCTTTGTGGCGATAAATTTTGCTAATCTTTTACGAAGAGGTTCCCAAAGAGGAAGATCGAAAACATAAGGATCCAGAAAAAGATCTTTTAAAAATACCTCAATTTCCTTCTCATTTCTTGGGCCACCAAGATTCACTAAAGTTACTTTATAATTCATATAATCAATCTCTTTTATACGAACATTGAGTAAAATCTATTTTCTTTTTTTGAAATAGAAATAATTTCTTCTTGTTTCCTTTTAAATTCTACCTTCTATTATTTATTACGATTTCATTCTTAAGGAGAAAATATGTTACTAACACCTCTTTTCATTTATTTAGGTATTACTATTTTTTTGATTCTGGTATTACTTGGATTTAGATCCGCTAAAGTAATCATGGGCACAAAAAGATCTAATGAATTTCCATCCTGGGAAAAACATGGTTCAGGTTTCTATTGGAGATTGAATAGAGCTCAAATAAATTGTTTAGATAATTTACCTATTTATGCTTCATTAGTTATCCTGGGATATTTAATTCAAATCCAGGATTCAAATTTTGGTATCTTAGCATGGATTGTAATTTTAGGAAGAGTGATTCAAATTTTCAGTCATCTATTGGGCGAGACTGTTTGGCATGTAAATTTTCGTTTCACAGGTTATATAATACAAATACTATCATTTGCAGGAATGCTTTATTACTTAATTAAAGTTTAGAGATAAGCACTTATAATATATAAACTAAAATATCTACTAAGTGTATTTTAGTACAAATTAATTTTATTTCATTTTTAGATTTATGTAAATTATTCTTGTATTTGATTCTAATTAATAATTAGTTGAAGCTTATGAGTTTCTCTCAATCAGAAATCATAGCATACTATGATAATTGTGAAAATGATTATCGTCTTGTTTGGGACTTAGATCAAAGTCAAGCAATGCATTATGGTTTTTGGGAGCCTGATGTTACCAACCTTACTACTGCATTGCATAGACAAAACTATTGGATGGCTTATCATGCATCAATAAAATCAGGAATGAGAGTACTTGATGCAGGTTGCGGAGTTGGTGGAAGCAGTATTTATCTTGCTAAAGTGTTTAATTGTAATGTATTAGGTGTTTTGAACTTCCCCCAAGAAACTGGAGACTCATTAAGCAATTAATTTTGCATAATTCATAGGACTGTTAAATCCTAATGTAGAATGTCT
>JAACWH010000047.1 GCA_009991425.1 Leptospira sp. | reverse complement strand
AGTTCTGATTTATTATTTTGATTGACACTTGGTTGAGCATTGAACTTTTCATCATCAATACTAATAGGAGTTTGGTTAGATTTTAAACGATCTAGTTTTTCTTTGTCTATTGATGTAGAAGCCTCCCAGGGTTTTAGTCCTGATTCTTCTTGAATTTTACCACCTGAGCGTATGATGATTTTCACAATCTCCATCTTTCTAGTTTCTTTATTGAATCTAATGGAAAAGCGATTGTTATCTTTATCTATAAATTTCTTACCTACATAAGATAGGGTAAGCTTGTTGGGATCTATTTCTGAGATAGATCCTACCTTAATATAATCAGAATTACTGCTCATTAGTGTATATATTTAAGAAAGGCATGTAAAATCATATCTTCTGCCATCTCTCCTATGTATCTTCCATTATGGAAGGATTGTGTAAATAAAAAATCGAATTCTTCTGGTTCACATTCCAAGTGAATCCCTTTACGAAATCTCTTAGTAGCTTTTAAAAAGCTATTCTCGGGTTCAGGAGGATCTAAAATTCCCATTCTAAACAAAATGTTAGGTGCAAGGTTAAGCTCTTTTAAGTATCGATTCAGTCCTTCGTCTATAGTGCAATAAATTTCCATAGTATCTCCTTAGAGAAAACTTTCTGATTTTGGTTAGTACAAACAAAGAATTTTGGGAAAAAACTATCGACTTATGATAAGCTCCCTAAAATCTAGTAAAAAAAGAGGAATACCGTGGCAAATTTACGCTCATCTAAAAAAGACATAAGAAGAACAGCTCGTAGAACTGAATTAAACACTCAGAAAAAATCTAAAATTAGAACTTTCGCTAAAAATATCATTAAATCAATCAAAGAAGGCGATGTAGAAAAAGCCAAAACTCTATATGTAGGATATTCTTCTTTATTAGATAAAGCTGCTAAGATAAACTTAATACATCCAAAGAATGCTGATCGCAAGAAATCTAGAATGGCAGTTGCTATTCACAAAAGCCAAGCTCCACAAGCTACAGCTTAATTAGAAAATCCTTTTAGCCATTTCTTCTTTTTTACATAAGACTCCATTTTGGGGTCTTTTTTATTTTTTCTTTGACAGTAGAACACCCTACAATTTCATAGCTATTGTGAACCTGAAGGGCGATTAGCTCAGCTGGGAGAGCATCTGCCTTACAAGCAGAGGGTCGGCAGTTCAATCCTGTCATCGCCCAGGTTCCCATTTCATCCTAGCAAGAAATCTTTTCCTATTTACTCCAGAGTCCCTGGAATTTTACCATCTACTGAAATGATCGATCTTTCCCAAATCATGGTTTCTGTCTCAGGTGTTCGTGGTAAACTGCAAGACGGATTCGATCCGAATACGATTTTTCAATTTGCAAGAGCATTTGCCGCTTCCATTGAAGGAGATTTGGTAGTAATCGGTCGTGATTCAAGACCAAGTGGCTTATTTATAGAATCCTTGCTAACGGGTGCAATTCTATCTACTGGTAAGTCTGTCCTTTCATTAGGCATTGTTCCTACTCCAACAGTCAAAGCAGTAGTTCAAGCAAAGAAAGCTGCCGCCGGTGTTATAGTAACTGCATCACACAATCCCTTAGAATGGAATGCTTTCAAATTTGTTGGTAAGCATGGATTCTTTTTCTCCCAAATTGAAATCGACCGAGTGCTCGAGATTTTAAAATCCAATCATTATCCTGACGTAGATCCACTTGCTTCTCCCAAATTAGAAAGATCTTATGAAGAAAGCAAGTTGCACATCGATTCGGTCCTTTCTCAGATTGATGTTTTAGCAATTAGAAATAAAAAATTTAAAGTCCTGATTGATGCTGTGAATGGAGCAGGAAGTACATTGCTTCCAGAGTTCTTGGAACTTTTGGGCTGTGAAGTTTTCAAAATCAATTGCACTCCCGATGGAATTTTCCCAAGACCTGCTGAGCCAACCGAAGAGGCCTTAGTAGAAACCTCTAAAGATATCCAAAGATTGGGAGTAGATATTGGTTTTGCTCTCGATCCAGATGCGGATCGCTTAGTGGTTCTCACACCTGAAAAAGGTGCTATTTCAGAGGAATACACTGTGCCCTTATGCTTAATGTCGGTTCTTCCTAATTACGTTGGGAAGGCGAGAGTCGTGTTGAATGAATCATCCAGTTTCCTTTCAGATAAAGTTGTCAATGCTTATGGTGGAACTGTGCTTCGATCTAAGGTTGGGGAAGCAAATGTTGTAAGTATGATGGTTGAATCCAAAGCAATGTTTGGTGGAGAAGGCAATGGTGGAGTGATCGATCCAAAGATAAATTCTTTTGGTCGGGATACCTTATCAGGAATCGGACATATTTTGAATATGATGGCGAGAGAGAACCTTTCCATCGATAACTTGCATGATAAATTGCCTACTTTGCATATGAAGAAGACAAAGTTTTCCAGAGAGGGTGCCAAGGTGGAAGAGATGTTTGCAAAATTGCAGTCCAAATTCACTGATGGCATCATATCAAACCAAGATGGACTTAGAATATCTTGGGATTATGGCTGGGTACATGTTCGCCCTTCCAATACGGAACCAATTGTAAGAATCATAGCAGAAGCTGATTCTGAGGACAGATTGAACGAAATTTTACAAAAAACGGAGAAAGCTCTATCTTAATCGAATAGAGAAGGAGATACTATGTGCGGAATCGTTGGATATATAGGTAAAAGAGAAGCTTACCCCATCATCATAAAAGGTCTGAAGAGATTAGAATACCGTGGATATGATAGTGCTGGTATTGCCCTACTCAACGGTGATCTTAAGATCATGAAGAAGAAAGGAAAAGTATCAGATCTGGAAGGTACTATCTCAGGTGAGAATTTACATAGCACAATTGGTATAGGCCATACTCGTTGGGCAACACATGGAGAACCGAACGATGTGAACGCTCACCCACATGCATCCTCTGATGGGAAACTTGCAATCATTCATAATGGTATCATAGAGAACTACCAATCCTTAAAGACGGAACTTGAAATAAAAGGCCATAAATTCAAAAGTGAAACAGACTCAGAAGTAGTAATACATTTGATAGAAGAAATTAAAAAGAATAACAACTGTTCCTTAGAAGAGGCTGTTCGTCTCAGTCTTCAAGAGGTAGTTGGAGCCTATGCTATTTGCATACTATCTTCCGACGATGATAAACAATTGATTGCAGCGCGTAAAGGTTCTCCCCTTGTGATTGGAGTAGGCGACGGTGAATTTTTCATTGCCTCTGATGCAACACCTATCATAGAATATACGAACAATGTTGTTTACTTGGATGATTATGAAATTGCTGTAATTAAGAACGGCAAATTAACTTTAAAAAGTGTGGAAGATGTTCCTAAAACACCATTCGTTCACACACTAGAAATGGAATTAGAATCTATTGAGAAGGGTGGATTTGAACATTTCATGCTCAAAGAAATCCATGAGCAACCTAAATCGATTCGAGATTGTCTCAGAGGAAGATTGTTACCTAAGGATAATCATCTTTTCCTAAATGGTATGAGCCAGTATATGAATAAATTTTTGAATACAGATAGATTAATATTCATCGCCTGCGGAACATCCTGGCATGCTGCCTTAGTTGCTGAATATTTATTCGAAGACATAGCAAGAGTTAGTGTAGAAGTAGAGTATGCTTCTGAATTTAGATATCGAAATCCAGTCATTCGGGAGACTGATGTAGTTATACCTATTTCTCAATCAGGAGAGACGGCCGATACCTTAGCTGCTATAGATCTAGCAAAATCAAAAGGTGCAACTATCTTCGGCGTATGCAATGTAGTTGGTAGTTCCATTGCCAGAGCTTCCCACGCTGGAGCTTACATCCATGCTGGGCCAGAAATTGGAGTTGCTTCAACGAAAGCATTTACAGGTCAAGTGACGGTTCTTGCAATGATGGCATTGATTCTTGGTTTGAAGAAAGGAACTCTATCAGAAAGCAGATACCGTGAATTGCTTTTTGAATTGGATACCATCCCTGAGAAAATACAAAAAATTCTAGAGGATGCAGAACCGATCAAACGAATTGCTGAGACTTTTCAATTTGCGAAGAACTTTCTATATTTAGGACGCGGATATAATTTCCCAGTAGCACTGGAAGGCGCATTGAAATTGAAAGAAATTTCCTATATACATGCAGAAGGCTATCCAGCCGCTGAGATGAAGCATGGACCAATTGCTTTGATTGATGAGGATATGCCTGTAGTTTTCATTGCAACAAAAGATGCAACTTATGAAAAAATTATTTCTAACATTCAAGAAGTAAAGGCACGTAAAGGAAAGGTAATTGCTATTGTAACAGAAGGCGACAAAGATATTCACAACATGGCTGAATATACAGTTGAAATTCCCAAGACGGATGATTGCTTTATTCCATTACTCAGTGTTATACCATTGCAATTACTTTCTTATTATGTTGCTATCTATCGTGGATGTAACGTAGATCAACCAAGAAATCTAGCTAAGTCAGTGACTGTAGAGTAAGAATCAATGCCGAACCAGAAGATTAAAAGGATACTAATTCATGAGGAGAATGGAATTCCTGGAATCGAAGTTCTAACTAAATTTAAATCATTCTCTGAACTTAGAATTGGATATTTCAATTCTATTCAGAAATTAAAGAAGCTATATCCATCTGCAAAATTGTATTATAAGAATTCCGATTCTGTATTTTATCAATTTTTTCTAAACAAGAATCCAACAATGCTACCTGATGACGGAAAAGATTATGATTTTGAATTGAAATCATCGAATTTCCAGCCATGGGATCTCATTCAAAATATTCCAAGATTTATAGATGAAGATATTTCCTTATCCAAAGATATCTCGAAATGGAAGAATAAATTTAAATCTAAATCATCAAATTTTGAACTGGTTGGAAAAGATAAATATCTTTTCATCCATCCTGATGCTAAAATCTATCCTGGAGTAGTATTTGATACTACATCTGGCCCAATAGTAATTGATCAAAATGTTAAGATAACTCCGTTTTCATTCTTAGAAGGCCCTCTTTATATTGGTGCTGATTCTCAGATAGACAATGCTAAGATTGGTGGAGGCTCTATCATCGGCCGCAATTGTCGTATAGGTGGTGAGGTAGAAAATACCATTATCCAAGATTATTCGAACAAGCACCATGAAGGCTTTCTTGGACATTCTTTCCTTGGCTCTTGGGTGAATATGGGAGCCTTATCAACGACTAGTGATTTAAAAAACAACTATGGTATGATAGAAATCACATCTGAATCGGGGAAGATTCCTACAGGAACAATAAAGTTTGGATCCTTGATCGGTGATTTTTCCAAGATTGGAATCGGAGTAATGTTGAATACGGGAACTGTTGTTGATCCAGGATGTAATTTAGTATCAAATCGTATAACAGGGTATAAAAAGTCATTTACCTGGATTGAAGATGAGCAAAATTATAGACTAGATCGCTTTCTCCAAGATACTAAGAAAATAATGGCACGAAGATCTATTGATTTAAGTATGGAAGAGGAAGCATTAATCACTTCTATTTATAATAGATGCATAAAATAGGCAGTATATGATAGAGCAAAGCTGGGAATTAAAGAATCACTACCAATCAGGACAATTTATAAACGTATTTGATTCTAAAATGTTTTTTATTTCAAAAGGAAAAGGAGACAAGGTAATCCTATTGCCAGGACTAATGGCAAGTTCTTATTCCTACCGAAAAGTAATAGAGATACTCGCCGAGAATTACAATGCTATTTCCTTAGATTGGCCAGGCATAGGCTTTTCTGAAAAACCAACACAACCTTATTCACATAGATTACTAGCAAAGATGCTTGCTGATTTTTTAGAGCAGATTGCAGGTGAAGAAAAAGTTCATATTGTTAGCCATGATTACGCTGGACCGATTTCTTTTCTTATGGTTAATGAATTTCCAGAAAAAGTTAAATCGATTTCTATTCTATCATCCTATCTAAAAATCAAAAAAATCAAATTCGCTTTTCCTATTAAATTATTTCGCATTCCCTTTTTTGGAAAGTTTTTTACTTATTTGATTCATCCAATCATTATAAGATATGTGTACAATTTGTTCTTTCATTCATCTTCAAGACCTATGAGCCAAGAGGTAGCGCAAGATTATTATTTACTCTTATTTAATGGACAGACTAAATTAAATCTAGCGGCTATGTGTTCAAATATTGATAAAACTATTTATGCGCAGAGAGATATGGAGTCTGGACTTAAGAAAATGGTTGGGCCAAGACAGATCATCCAAGGTTCAGAAGATGGATTAGAAAATGAAAAACAAACTGAATATCTAATGGAAGTAATGCGTCTTTCTTATATTCATCGTGTTGAATCAGGGCATATGGCAATGGAAGAAGCCCCACTTTCTTTTGCGAAGAAGATAGAACCTCTACTCGAATCAATGAATCGACATTCTAATAAAAAAATATCGGGGAAGAAGCCATGGACATCCTCTCAACAAAAATAAACAAAACTTCCAATGATTATTTAGAAAATCAAGAATTTTTAATTAATAAATCCAAAGAAGTACGAACTGTACTAAACTCCATTAAAGAAATGGGTGGAGAGAAATCCATTCAGAAGCATAAATCTCGAAATAAACTAACTGCACGGGAAAGAATTAGACTCTTAATTGATGTAAATACTGCCTTTTTAGAAGTAGGAGCATTTGCTGCCCAAGATGTATACAAGGATAATGTTCCATCAGCTGGGATAATTACTGGAATTGGAATAATTGAAGGTTTAGAATGTATGATAGTCGCAAATGATGCTACTGTCAAAGGTGGAACCTATTATCCGCTAACTGTTAAAAAACATCTTAGAGCTCAAGAAATTGCAATGCAGAACAATCTTCCTTGTATCTATCTAGTAGATTCTGGAGGAGCCTTCCTTCCAATGCAAGATGAGGTATTTCCTGACAGAGATCATTTTGGAAGGATATTCTATAACCAAGCCCAAATGTCAGCAAAAGGAATATCTCAGATAGCAGTCGTTATGGGAAGTTGTACCGCAGGTGGGGCTTATATACCTGCCATGTCCGATGAATCAGTTATTGTGAAAGGCAATGGAACTATATTTCTGGGTGGGCCGCCCTTAGTTAAAGCAGCTACAGGGGAGGTAGTTACTCCAGAAGAATTGGGTGGAGCCGATGTACATTGTCGTATATCGGGAGTTACGGACCATTATGCTGAGGATGATGCCCATGCCTTAGAAATTACTAGAAGCATAGTTCGAAATTTAAATTCTACCAAATTTAATAAGAAAAATGAAATAGAATATCGCGATCCACTTTATCCTAAGGAAGAACTTTATGGAATCTTGCAGAAGGACAGTCGTAAGAACACGGATATCAGAGAAATCATAGCTCGCTTAGTGGATGGTTCTGAGTTCCAAGAATTCAAGAAATTGTATGGCACAACAATAGTCTGTGGCTTTGCAAAAATTTATGGTCACTCAGTCGGAATTATTGCAAATAATGGAATTTTATTTTCAGAGTCAGCTCTAAAAGCAGCCCATTTCATTCAACTCTGTGATAAAAGAAATATCCCACTTTTATTTTTGCAGAACATCACAGGATTCATGGTTGGCAAAAAATACGAAAATGCAGGTATCGCAAGAGATGGAGCTAAAATGGTTACTGCAGTTTCTACAACTAGAGTTCCTAAGTTAACAGTTATTATTGGTGGATCTTATGGTGCTGGAAATTATGGAATGTGCGGACGAGCTTTTCAGCCAAATTTTCTTTGGATGTGGCCTAATGCAAAAATTTCAGTTATGGGTGGAGAACAAGCATCCAGTGTTCTAGCAACTGTTAAACGAGATCAGTATGAAAAAGAAGGAAAATCTTGGTCTGCTGATGAAGAATCTGAATTCAAGCGTCCAATCCTAGAAGATTATGAAGCCAAGTCATCCTCGATTTATAGCAGTGCAAGGTTATGGGATGATGGTATTATAGACCCATCAGATACCAGAGCTGTTTTAGGACTTTCTCTTGCAATTGTGCAGGGTCAGGAAAGGAAAGATTCAGGATTTGGAATTTTTCGGATGTAATCTTCTTGAAAAGTATATTGAAGTACTAATCAGCGAATTGCGTACATTCTAAACTATAAAAGTTTTTGATCTTGTAAATGTTTTCCTTTTCAGCAGATTTATTTTTCTGAAATGGGATTATTTATTAGTAAATACTCGCAAATTCTTTGAATCTATTTTTTACATTCTAAATATCAATTTAGGTACCTTTTTTGCATAAAATACTCTATCCATGAGGTAAGGAGTTAAAATGAAATTAATCGTTGCGATTATCCAACCACACAAGGTTGAAGAGGTGAAAGCCGAACTAACAAAAAATGAGATTTATAGACTTACGGTAAGTGATGTTCAAGGATATGGACAACAAAAAGGTAAAACAGAAGTTTTCAGAGGCCATGAATACCAAGTAAATCTACTTAGAAAAGTAAGAATTGAAATTGCTGTCAATGATGAGTTCGTAAAAGCGACTATCGATGCAATTTTAAAAGGTGCGAAAACGGGAGAAGGCAAGATCGGAGATGGAAAAATTTTCGTAATGCCACTTGAAGAAGCGATTCGCATTCGCACAGGAGAAAAAGGTAGTTCAGCTATCTAAGGATTGATTGGAGGTTGCCCATCAACCTCCAATTCATTTTTCAACATTCTATTTTTTTTTACTTTTCAAAATGATTCTACTCTCAAATACTCAGATTGTATGGAGATATTTCCCAGAGTTGTAGATGCAATTCCTATATTAGACATAGTCGGCGAAGTAGATCTTTACAATGCCCGAGAGTTGAAAGAAGCTATAGATGAAATAGTGAAAAATCAACAATACGAGATTGTCATAAATCTAGAAAAAGTTCCCTTTATGGATTCATCTGGAATTGGAACGCTTGTTACAAGTATGTATAAACTTAAAAAATACCACGGTAATTTAAAAGTTTCAGGAATATCAGGTTCAGTTGCAAAAGTTTTTAAATTAACAGGTATGGAAAGTCATTTAGAAGTCTTCCAAACAGTCGAAGAAGCAGTTCAATCATTTAATCCATCATAAAAATACTAAATAAAAGATTTTACATCATTGGGCTAATTTTCTTCTAAATTGGATAAAGCTTAACTTTCATTTATAAATAATTTTTATTTTAAAAATTTAAATCTCTTATTAATTTTATAACTGACCACTTAAGTGTCGATAGTAGATGTAGTATAGTTAAATATTCTATCTAGATATATGGCAAAAAAGAGTAAAAAAATATATACTATAGAAGAATTAGGTGAGCTTGGACCTATTTTTATCAATCGAATTCGTTTTAGTTTAGCTTCATTTTATATTGTTGCTGTTTTGGCTTCTTTAGAAACTACATCTGATTTTCAAACAATGATATATTTCATTGGAATCTTTATGATGTATCTTTACGGTATAGTTCAATCTTATTTAATTAAGAAGAGAAACTTTAAGTTAATTTACGCTAAAATATTCATACTTTTTGATATTACAATCGCATTTTCAGTTACAATCGCTGGATTCCAGTCGGAAGTGGAATCGGCATTCTTAATGAAAAATCCAATATTATATGTCTTATACTATTTCTATATAATTTACTCATCCTTTCTCTTCTCATCTGGATTTGTTATGGTAAGTACTTTCTATTCTGCGTTTTTATTAATTGTGATGAATGTAGCAGCATTTCAATTAGGTGTAAAATTCATTGACTCATCCGAGGCCTTAGAGACACCAGGTTTGATTCCTCCATCTACAGAGGTTTTGAAAGTCCTTTTTGTAATTGCAGGAGGATATCTTGTTAAAGCAGTAATTAAATTATTGATTGGTATGAAAGAACTAGCTACTGAACAACTCAAAAACTCTGATAGGGAAAAAATACGGGTTCAAAATTCTAGAGATAAAATTGTTTCAATAGGCGAGTTGTTGACAGATAGTATTGCTACAATTAATAGAAATGTAAATGAATTTAATGATCAACTTCAAAACCAAGCTTCCAATGTGGAAGAAATATCAGCTTCAATGGAAGAATTTTCTAGCTCGATGGTAAGCTCTTCGAATTATATTAAGAGCCAAAATGAAAAAGTTTCTATCGTTTCTAAAGAAACCGATCGCTTGGAATCTATATTAGAAGATGTTTCTCAAACTACTGATGGAATTTCATTGAAAATGAACAATTCTAAAGAATCCGGAGAATTGGTTTTGCAATCCATTCAAAATCTAGATGAAATTCTAAAAGAAATCAATCAATCTTTTCTGAAAGTATCTGAAGTAAACCAGATCATGTCTGAGATTGCCGATAGAACTAATTTGTTAGCATTGAATGCCTCCATAGAAGCAGCTCGTGCTGGAGAACATGGAAGGGGTTTTGCTGTAGTTGCCCAAGAAGTAGGAAAACTCGCAGACAACTCCGCAGAGAATGCAAGCACAATTGAGAAGATTATCAAGCAGGCTGGTGGATTGATTCGTAAAGGTTCAGATTCAGCATCTGAAACTAATGAGAGAATTTCTAAACAGCAATCCAACTTCAAAGATCTATCAGTCCAAATATCTCATTTAACAGATAGTTTACGAAATCAAAAATCTATTAATGTTGAGATACTAAATTCGCTCAATGAGATAAATGAAATCTCAAATGAGATTGAAGTGAATTCTAAGGAACAAACTACAACTACTGAACAAGTTGCAACAGCAATTGGTCATCTTGACGGCGCAGTAAGTGAGCTTGCTCAGAATTCGCAAATTTTACAAGAAACAATCAATCATTTAGAAAACCAAGCTAAGTCTCTTACTGTCTAATAATCAAAAACTAGCCGGTAAATATCTATGAAAAAATTTAATAAGTCCAGTATGCTTGCCGTTGCGGCAATTTCTTTGTGGATAGGAACTTTTCTATCTCCAATATTAACATGTGGATTTAATAATTCTGGTTCTCTTTTCTTAAATGCAGATCCAAATACTAAATCCTCAGCAGCTCAAGCCCAGGCAATCACTCTACAAAATGCTTTTGAAGAAGTTTTCGATAAGGTAAGTCCTAGTGTAGTTTCTATTGCTACAGAACGTACGGTTAACTTGAATATGAATCCGTTTATGAACGGCCCCTTCTTTGAAAGATTTTATGGAAGAAATCCTCAAAATGGAAAACAATACCAACAAAAACAAACTGGTCTTGGCTCAGGAGTTATCCTAAATACAGAGGGATATATTCTGACTAACCACCATGTTATCAAAGACATGGATAAACTTACTGTTAAACTAAAAGATGAAAAGACTTATGATGCCAAATTAATTGGCTCAGATGAGTTAATGGATATCGCACTTTTAAAAATTGATGCTCCTAAAGACTCCATTAGGCCAGCCACCCTAGGAAATTCAGAACAGGTAAAAGTTGGAAATTGGGCGATCGCGATTGGAGCTCCTTTAGGATTTGAGCAATCATTTACAGTCGGGGTTGTGAGTGCAATTCAAAGAGGCGGTTTGAATAGTTCTGGTTTGAGTTACCTTCAGACGGATGCAGCGATCAACCAAGGAAATAGTGGCGGCCCTCTTCTAAATATAAATGGAGAGGTTATTGGAGTGAACAGTATGATTGCTTCCCAGAGTGGTGGTTCTGTTGGAATTGGTTTTGCTATTCCTATCAATGAAGCCAAAAGGATTGCCGAAGAAATAAAAACGAATGGAAAGGTAATAAGACCTTGGATTGGTGTTGAAATTTATTCCTTAAACGAACAGCTTAAAGAAGAACTTAAATTAAAAATTGATCATGGTGCCTTAGTCAATCAAATCCAAAGAGGATCTCCAGCTGACCAAGCAGGTATTCAAATTATGGATGTGATCACCCATTTCGATGGGAAAGAAGTAAAAGATAGCAATGATCTAGTTTCCATGGTTCGTGCAGGAAAAGTGGGAAAAAGGGTAGAACTAAAACTCATTCGAAAGAATAATGAAATTATTACTTCAATAGTTTTAAGAGCGAGACCCAACTGAGTGCACAAGAATCAGAAAGCCTAAAATCAGCGAATCTTTTAGCTAAAGCCCAGGATGATGATCCTGGGTTAAGACCTACACGACTAACTGAATTTATTGGACAGAAATCAATTCTATCCAATTTAGATGTCTATATCAAATCAGCTGTTAAACGAAACGTAGTTCTAGATCATGTCTTGATATCTGGACCACCAGGACTTGGAAAGACTACACTTGCAAATATAATTGCGAATGAAATGGGTGTTGCATTTACTCCTACTTCGGCACCAGCCATTTCAAGAGGTGCTGATCTTGGGAAATTTTTAACTCAATTAAACCCGAAGGAAGTTTTGTTCATTGATGAGATACATGGTTTCCAGAAGAAGCTAGAAGAACTTCTCTACCCAGCTATGGAGAACTTTATTTTAGATTTTGTGGCAGGTGAAGCAATGACTGCCCAAGCCATTCAAATCCCTCTTCGCCCTTTTACTTTAGTGGGAGCAACGACCCGTTCAGGAATTATTAGTGAGCCTCTTCGCAATCGTTTTGGCATCCAACTTAAATTAGATTATTATACAGATGAGGAAATGGCTACTATTGTTACTCGTTCCTCTAAGATTCTTGGTATCGAATTAGGAAAGGGTATTGATTTTGAAATAGGTAAGAGATCCAGAAAGACTCCTCGAATAGCAAATCACCTTTTGAAGCGGGTTAGAGATTTTGCAGAGGTTGCAGGCGAAAATTTAATTTCTGAAAAAACATGCAATCTTGCTTTCTCTAGAATGGGAATTGATTCCTTAGGACTAGATGATGTGGATCGTCAAATTCTTCGCATCATTATAGAAAGGTTCCGTGGCGGACCTGTAGGACTAAAACCGATTTCTGCCATTTTAGGAGAAGAAGAAAGAACTATCGAAGACAATTATGAATCCTATTTGGTTAGAATAGGCTTGATCGATCGAACACCACAAGGAAGAGTAGTAAGTACTAAAGCATATGAGCATCTTGGACTGGACCAGCCTAAAAAAGAACCTACTCTCTTTTGATTACCAAGAATCAGAAGAAGGGGAGAAGAGGCTACTTGTCTCTGCAGCTATTGTATTTTTAATAGTTTCTTTACTTGTTGGTCATTTAATCACACGCAATCTACTTTGGAAAGTTCTCGGTTCAGAACAAGAGACTGTTCAGAATTTACCTCAAGAAAAAGAGAAGATCTATGAAGTCCTGGTTGAACAACAGTTCATAAAGCCTGAGAAGAAAGATGAATACAAAGCTCTTTCTGATAAGGATAGTGCTGGCTCAGGTGGAATTACTGAACAAAAAGGATTTCATACTCTATCCCCATTTAGAGAATTTATTTTTGGTTCTAAATCCCAAGCAAGTAACCCTGATCAAACGAATCCCGAGGAACAAAAGAAGGAAGATGATATCTTCGAAGTAGGATTTTTTAAAGCTGATCCATTAACTACCGCTAGTCTAAATCCTAATTCTTCTAATCCAAGTAATGCAAGTCAGATGATGAAGATCCCTTTCAACTACCGCTTTAAACAAGATTTTTTCTTTCGTTGGGATGGAAATCAGGCAATGTCAGTAGCAACTAAACAATTAGCAGGCTACCACTATTTTAAAAATATGCTAAAATTGATAGAAGGTTCTTTTGCACCTCCTGGAGGAGGAAATTTTGCTTATAGAGATATGGCAGGAACTGTTGTGCGTGAAGGTATTAAGCCTGGAATGACTAAAGTTCTATTTCTTCTAAATGACGATGGAAAAGTTATCGATGTAAATCTCGTTAGTTCTCAAGGACAGACTATAGTCGATCGAGCTTGTTTGGATAGTTTACGTGGTCAGAATTTTGGAAGAGTTCCTGAAGAGGTAAAAGCAAAAGGTCTTATATTTGGAATAAATTTTGTATTTCCAGGTGTTTATCGTTAGTATAAAAAGAAATTATGGACTTCTGTCTGGTCTCTTTAGTTTTTGTACTAAATCTTCAAACTCTACTAAGCTTAATTCGTTTGGTGGTTTTCTATAGTGGTATCTAGAAGCGAAATAAATTCCATTAAATCCCTTCCCCCAATACACGGTGTTAAGATAGTATTCTAAGATTTCTTTTTTAGTTAATGATTTTTCTAGAGCTACTGAAATTCGAATTTCTTGTAGTTTCCTTTTGATTGTTTTTTCTCGATTCAAGAATAGTGTTCGCGAAAGTTGTTGAGTTATTGTACTAGCTCCACGTAGTTTTTTACCAAGAAAAAAATTCTGAGCTAAGGCTGAATGAATATCAAACAAAGAGAACCCATTATGATTGTAAAATCTTGAATCTTCGATGGATACTAAAGTTTGCACTGCCCCTTTTGGAAGTTCATCTATAGAAACCCAGTCTTGGGTTAACTCGATTGAGTAAGAATTATCATTCAAAAATTTAATTGAATTTTCTTTAAATAAGAAATATCTACCCTCAATAAATTCAAGAAATAGAATCGACATAGAAAATACAGGCGCTAAGCAAATGAATAAAAAGAGAATATTTTTATTCGATATTTTCATAAGTCAAAAAAACTTCACTTTCCTCTTGGATGGAAGAAACTAATTTCCATTTCTTTTTATCAAAATCAGGTAAATCAGTATCTCCATCAGCAATCGCAGGAAGTGTCTTCATGCCAATTAAAAAAGGAACTAGAGTAATATGGATTCTATTTACTAGACCTTGTTTTAAGAATGCATAATTTAGCTTGGGTCCACCTTCCAATAAAATTCTTTCATAACCAAGTCTTGAAAGAATCCCTAATACTTTTTTTGGATCAATATCATCACTATCTAGAGCATGTATCTCAACTCTATTCTTGAGATTTTCCTCAATTTCTTTTTTATTCGCCTTACAGCATATAACTAAGGGAATGTGATCTGATTCTTCAAAAATTTTCTTATCAGGAGTAAGAGTTCCCCTCCTAATTAAAATTATAGGTCTAGGGTTAATTGCATTCTCAACAAATTTTAATTTAATTCTAGGATTGTCATTTATAATGGAATTTTTACCAATTATAATGGCATCCGATTTGGATCTATAATTATCCATTTGCCTTTTATCAGCCTCAGAAGTAAGGCCATACCATCGACCATCGGGTCTTGCGACTTTTCCATCGATACTCATAGCCATATTGATTGATAAGGTTTGTTTCATTAATTTATTTTGCCTACTTTAAGTTCACGATCGAGTATATTTTGAATCGATCTGCGACAGGTTCCGCATCCTGTAGATGCTAGTGTTAATTGGGAGATTTCCTCAACTGAGGAAGCGCCTTTCTGAATAGAAGCAATGATTTCTGATTCACTGACTTGCTTACATACACAGACCTTTCTAGGTCGCATTAGAGAATATAGGTCAATTTCTTCCAAATTCAATCTCTAGTAAAAAATAAGGGGTATGTCTATTCTAGCTATCATTTTTTATGAGAATCAATTGACATTTTCGATCTTATTATGATACTTCTAGAATACAAATTTAATTAGGAACAAATTAACTTATGTCTCAACTTGAAAAAGCTGCAAAGCGAAAACAAATATTTGGATGGTGTATGTTTGATTTCGCCAATTCATCATACACAACAGTAATTGTTACAGTTATATATTGTAATATTTTTACCAAGTTAATCGTTCCATCTGACCCAGGCACTGATAATCCATATTCAATGGGAAATTTACTTTGGTCTATTGCTCAGGCAGTTGGTTATCTTCTTGTAGTACTTTCGGCTCCGATTATTGGAGCTATTACAGATTTTTCACCAACAAAGAAAAAAGCCTTAATTCTAACTTCTCTAATGTGTATTGTTCCTACCGCCTTATTGTATTTTGTAGAGCCTGGTATGGTTGCACTTGCCATGATTCTGATTATTTTATCTTTCTTTAGTTTCACATCTACTGAGAATATTGTTTCTTCCTTCTTACCATTTTTAGGTGATAAGAATGATCTTGGGAAAATCTCTGGCTATGCTTGGGGAATTGGATATTTTGGAGGTTTGGGTTCCGTTGCTTTAGTTCAAACTCTAGGAAATATCGAAATAACTAACTACGAAAATTTGAAGTGGGTTGGTCCTTATACCGCAATCTTTTTCTTTATAGCAGCTATTCCGACTTTTATTTTCTTAAAAGAACCTCAAGTGAAATCTGTTCTTCCACAAGGTGTGACTTACATTAAGCATGCAACTTTTGTTGTGATACGAACTTTGAAAGATGCCTCCAAATTTAAAGATTTAATGATCTATTTATTTTCTTTATTTTTTGCAATGGCATCTCATGGAATTGTAATAGGATTCGCATTTATTTATGGAGAACAAGAGATAGGACTCAGTCCTTCACAAGTTGCTTTTATGTTTATTTTTCTTCAGATCTCGGCAGCATTGGGAGCCTTCGCTTTCGGAGTCATTCAAGATTCTTATGGTGCGAAGAAAACATTTAACCTAACATTGTATCTTTGGATCTTTACTTGCACACTAATTTATTTTGTAAAAGACCTTTCAGTTTTTGTGATTGATAATCTGGGAATGAATTGGACTCCACAGTGGATTTTTATAGTAATAGCTATTCTAGCTGGACTAGGGATTGGATCAACACAATCTGCAAGTCGCGCCATTGTTGGTTTATTCTCTCCTGCAACTAAAACGGGTGAATTCTATGGATTATGGGGATTGTCAGGTAAGGTTGCCGCTGCTGTAGGCTTGCTTGCTTTGGGTGGATTACAGACAATATTCACTCTAAGAAATTCCTTCTTAGTTGTGGCACTATTTTATTTCTTATCACTTGTAGTGAACTTTTTCGTAGATGAGAAGAGAGGAATTGAGCAAGCAAATAATCATGTAGATTAATAAGCTTGCTTAACGTATATTATGAATTTTGATCTAGATGATGAATTTGAAACACACCAAAGCCAAAGAATTTTGGCTTTGAATACAATTGATGAGCTAACTGTAATTAAGCTTGATTTATTAGATGCTGGCAAATCAATTCCTCGTTTCATCAACAATGCAATTTCTTATCTAAAGAAGAAATATGTAACTGAGGAGAAGACTATTTCCCAGTATTTAATTAAAAGGTAGGAAGGAGGGACCCTTCTTCCTATTGTTGTAAAGTATATAACTGCTTCCAATTAAAGCTGTAAGCGCTAAACCAAATAGTAAGCCATCATCATTTTGGACATTGATTCCTAGAAAAAGTAGATGGCTCATGATTGCTCCAAACATGATTCCAAAACTCAATGCTGCTCCATAGAAAACGGTCTTAGGATAGAATAATAGGATAATAGCAATCAGCTCACTAATTCCTGTTAAATATCTTCCCCAGGGCTCAACGCCTAGTGTTGCAAAAATATAAATTGATTCCTCAGCACCTGTAAATTTAAAAAATAAGGTCTGAGCCATAATAAAGGCTACGATAATTTTAATTATTAACTCTAAATTGATTTTCAATTTTTTTGCTCCAGGCTTTTCCAATTTTTATCAGCATTTTCAATCATACTTTCTTTTTCCTTTAACCATTTTTCTTGAACATCAGAATTGTAGTTCAAATACAGTTTTCCATTATGGATTGACCAATACTCGGGAGAAATTTTGTATTTTTCACCTAGATTCATAGCAAATGCACAATACCCACCATATTGAGGAATATATTTCTTTGGATTATCTATAAATAATTTCTTATTTTGAGCAGATGAAAATCTCCATTTTGCATCATCAAAGAAATATTCGAAATCTGAATTGCCTTTCACAGGTGTTCCTTCTGTGAAATAAGCAACCGGATCATAGCCTTCGATTGCTACATTACCAAAGAAGGATTTATTTATATCCTTTGATAGTAAACTTCCGGAGAAAATTACTGCTAGGGTTAAAATTAAGATTCTATTCCAATTCATAACAACCTCTGATCTTCCATCTAGATTCGAATGATGAATGGAAAAAGTTACAAATTTAATAATTTATTTCTTAATTTTTAACCATACCAGCTTTTACAAAATTACGTGTATGAGATCCAAAGGATTGGAAAAGATCAATTAAAGAGGGACTCAATTGATCAAAAGACTTTGGGTCTTCTCTTAAAAGGTATGTATAAATATTTTCATTCCCATTGTGACTGTCATAAGAGTAATTGGGGTCATCTACAAATTTTTCAGGAATAGAATCAACTATTGCTTGGTCTAAAATTTTAGCCTTGGAATTAGATTCTTTAGCAACTACAGAAACTACATAGCTTGAATCAAACTTTGGATAAGTGGTGTCATTTCTTACATTTTTAAAAGCAAGAATGAATGGATGAGAGGTCTCTTTATTCAAATTAATATCAACTAAGGAATGTCTTTGGATATCTTCTATCACTAAATGTCGATTAGATAGGAGGGTTATGGTTTGATTCATACTAGTCTCAAATCCAAGTCCCGATTTCAGATTCACCCACATCAATCCTAGTGTAGATGCATTTGGAGAAACTGTTGAATGGTAAGGTTGGGTGAGATCTTGAACATAATGTAAACCCCAACCTAAGAATCGATATCCCCAGTAATCATGCCCTTTCGAAAAAGCAAATTTAGATAAGTCAAGAAATTGTTGAGCTCTAAAATGTGGATAATTTTTCTTGAGATAACCAGCAAGTCCAAACATTACAAAATTTTCATAATAATAACCAATATGAAAGGGAGTTTGGCTTGAGAATTCTAATGCAGGGTTTCCATAAGATTGCTGACCAAATCCATAGATTTTTCCATATTCTGATCCATTATCCTCAAAAAGACCAATATCAATACCATAGTCTGGTTCGTCAGAAGCAGTTGCAATTACATCGATAGGGTGTACCATTTGTCCGTTGCTTAGAGAACAGAAATTTACACCATCCCAAAAAGAATTATCTTTGAAGACTGTTATTTTCTGAGGAAGCAACTTCTTGCAATTAGGATATTTTTCATTTGGAAGTGTCTGAACATAAGATAATGTTTTAAAATTTGGATTGATTCTCAATGCCATCAAGAACTTAGTTTTGAGTTCAGCTTTACCAAATCCTTTCTTGAATTTTAGTTCATTTGGTAACAATGGATAGGATGCGAATTGGGTAGAGTACGTTTTGTCCTTATCTTCTAAGAATGCAGCTAGAGAGTCCTCTTCAGCTATAAGAAAAGCTTCTAAGGATTCGATTTTTACTTTTTTTTCATTGAGTAGATTTTGATCTGCTCTTAGAGAGGGATAGGTACCAAGGGAATGTTCTCCCCAGGCATAAAGTATAGTTTGGAATGTAAGAAATACTATTAAAGAGAGGGCAACTTTTTGCTTCATTAAATGAGTTTATCTAAACTCTAGCATTTTTGTCACCATTCTTCTTTGATCTAACTGCAGTCCTCTTAATTTTCTAGCAACTGACTTATCAATATTTCTAAGGATTTTCTTGTATTGAAGCATGATCATTTTTTGTTTCTCATAGGGAAGAGGTGAATCTTCCTTATTCAATTCCATGGTTACATCTGCTTCCAAAGTTTGAATCGGTTCATTGGGCCAAATAACATTTGAAGTATTTGCTTGGTAGTATTCTAAAATAATATCCGAATTGGAATCTGTTTCAGCCGTGTTATCATCTTTAAATGCTATCGACTTGGGTGTTGGATTAATGAGTCGTCTCATTTCTTTTACATAAACATCACCATCTGCATTCACTCTGCGAAACATAAGTATTATTTTGGAAATATTTTGGAAATCTTCTGTAGGATACAAATAGGCATAGCCATCATATAAGTAAACTTTTGGCCAGTCTACATATGATTGACCCTGAGGAAGAGGAAATTCTAAGTATGTTTTATTTTCTTTATCCAATTTAAAAATATTTGAATTAGTAGCAGGTATATCGGTTAAATAGACTGAAGCTTGTTTGTCTACTCCAAGCTCATTTAGTTTTTTTATTTCGCCTATGTTTTTAGAAATTGATTCATGCAAGGTATCAATTTCTACATCCGAAAATCCTGCCTTACGCTGAGCTTCAATTTGCTTCATAGTTTCACGTTCTTTAAATGTAAAACTTTTGGCACGCTCCGCAAATGTTGTTTCGATTGTGGCTAAAACTAAAAAAATAGAAAAAATGATCTTGGCTTGGTTCTTCATAATTGTCCCTACTATTCATTATCGTGTTCTGGAGACTCAGTCTTTAAGTGACCAGACCATTCAGTCTTCAAATATTTAATAAAATCTTGTATTGCATCCCAGGCAGCGGGTACAATATCCGCAAAACTAGCATAACCATGAACTAAATTCGGAAAATCGGTGTGCACAACCTGTACTTTATCTTTACGAAGCAGATCAGCTAATTCTTTGCCTTCATCAGAAAGTGGATCAAACCCAGCAGTCGAGATGTAGCAATTTGGAAAATTCTTAAAATTAGAATAAAGTAAAGGACTTGCTTCGGGATTAATTCTATCTTTAGTATTGGGTGTATGGTGGTTTATGAACCAACGCATCTGAGATCTAGAAAGTAAAAAGCCATCTTGAAAAGTATTGTAAGAAGCATGTTCCTTGGAGACATCCACCATTGGATAAAGCATCCCTATGAAATTAGGTGCAGCTTGATTCGTTTCTTTTAATCGAATAGCAGTTGCTAAAGCTAGATTTCCACCAGCGCTATCACCTGCGATTGCGATCTTGTCCGGGTTACCTCCGAGACGAATTGCATTAGCTTTGATCCACTGGTAAGCCCTCACCGTATCGTTCAATGGGCCAGGGAAGGGATGTTCCGGAGCCAATCTATAATCAACTGAAAAAACCAAACAAGGAGTAAAGTAAGATAGATATCTACATAGATTATCATGGGTATTAATATTTCCAACAACATGACCGCCACCATGAAAGTAGACAAGAATAGGATGACCATCTCTTGTTGGATCTGAATTGTAGATCCGAATTTTTATAGAATCATTCATTCCCCCAATAACAGTCGTTTCTATTTTTGGAAGAAATATTGGTTTATTGGATATTATTTTAACTGAATTATCAAAAACTTTTCTTGCCTTGGCTGGTTTGTAGGTATTAAAATTCGGAATGAATCGGTTTACCCAAGCTATTAATTGAAAATCTGGGTGCAAGGTATTGCCATTTATTTGTATAGCTTGGCCACCAGTGAGTTTGATTTTCCAAGAATCAGGAAAACTAAGAAATAATTTAAGGAATAATCGAAGAATAGATGTCATAGTTTATTTACAAATCTCTAATAATTTTTTATGAATTAAATACAATGCCCAGGTATCCATCTTACAGTATTCCCGAAGTTGTTCGAGTACTTTTCCGTTGGGAATATTATTTGCAGAAAATGATTGAATCCACTTTAAATAAATCAGATTAGCAGAATGACCATTTTGAATATCAAGATGCTCATGTGAAGCACCTGTTAATGCGGGCAAAATGTCCTTTAAGGATGCAGAACCTTTTTGCTTAAAGCTATAATAATCCAAGGACTTGAATGGTATAGCTGCATCCAAAAAATTTCCACGAATTGATTCTAGCCAATCAGAATATTCAGGTAAAAAGTGTACGGATTCTTGGATGCACCTTTTTTCAAAAAAATCATTAAAACAAAGAATCGTACCTTCCCCTTGAATTAGTTCAGATAGGCTCTTTAGAATGCTAGGTCTTGGATCATTGGGATTTGATTGGATAAAATCATGATGTTCTGGTTCTTCAGATTCAATGTCCTTCCAGATATGAAGTGAATATAAGAATGGAACATGTTGGAAAGCTTTGGTCTTATTATAAAAAGGAATTTGAGGATTGATAGTTTCAAAATCTAGATAGTAAACAGGAAACTTAATTCGATCAAGAAAAGATTGCAGATTATTTATGTTATATTTTTCTAACTCTTCTTTGTTAGATTGAATTTGAATAATTTGTTTTTTTGTAAGATCTTCTGAATAATTTTCAATTGGAATATCTGAAAGCTTAAAGATATTCGCATCGTACAATTGATTGATGATATTGGATGATTCTCTGAGAGTTGTTAAATCCCCATCTTTTATATCAGGAAAACATGCTGATTGAAAAGAGCAGCCTTTGATATTAGAGCAAATATTATGAATTATAGAATTTTCGTCTTGGACTCCATCTCGAATCTTTCTTATGCTTTCAATTGTATTTTGAACTAAGGCTGTAGAATTTTCAACCTTATTCGTATAGTCTACAAATTTAAAAAAGTTTTGAATATCAAAACTTTCTTCAAGTATATAATTTGAGTTAATTTTAATAACAGTTAGCTTTTTAACTGGAAGATCCAATTCTTTGGAAACTAACAGATAAAAACTTAAAAAAACTTCAATATCTTTCTTTGCATTTACTGAGGTGACAATTTCTACGATCTCGAGTGAACCATCTTCTAGAACAATCAATAAATCTGGTGAGGCTATTAAATCCTTTGAAATTAAAACTGGATGAGAGATCGAAATTTTTGCATCTATTTTGATTTGTGTTTCTCGAAAAGCTTCTAGGACATCATTGAATTTAGGAAGTATTTCTAATTTTCCATAAAGACTCCTTGCTAGTTCTTTAACACGGTCATTCTCTAAATTATAAAGTATAGGAGATTTTCTTTTATTTCCATCTTGGCTTTGTATAAGATTTAGTTTAAAATAATTCTCACATTTATTAAAATTTAATATTTTCGATTTAGTTATATATTTCAAATAGTTAGGTGGAATGGAAATGTTCATGCAGTTGCATGTAAGGATTCAATATTTTCTAAAAAATCTAAATATAATTTAGAAATATTAGAGGGAGCCAATGAAATAAAGTGTGATTCATTCTTTAGCAGATATGTAAAAAAAGCTTCTAAATTGAGAATAGATAGACTGTATTTATTTTCTTCCCTTTCATGTGAAATCCCTGAAATAAAATTTTCCCAATTTTCTTGTTGGTGATCTTTTATTTTTATTTCAATAACAGTTTCAGGATTTTTAGGAATCATGAGTGGATGAAGATTTTCAAATGATAGAGCAGGTTTATGATCTTTTATAAAAGAAGATTCCAATTTCTGAATTTTTTGAATGCAAGGAATTAGATAATTTCGATAATCCTTTTTATTTCGATCATAGGCATAAAGATAAAAATCATTAGAATTTTTCTTAACCAATTGTATAGGATCTAAATCTTTAGGTTCTGGATTGCCATACTTTCTTTCATATTGGATTCGAACTGGAATTTTAGTCTTAATGCAAAAGAGTAGAGTATCTATGATATTTTCTATATTAGTTTGTTCGCTTTCAATCGTTGTTTTAGAAAAATTTAAACCCCATTCAGGGTAAAGGTTCCATTTTGATTCAAAAATTTTTTGAGCAAGGGAATATACATCAGCTGTAATCTTATCATCAGGAATCTGATGGATCAAGGATTGGGATATAACTAGAAGTTCGTCTTGGGAAAATTTAAACTTAGTTTCATTTGACTGAAATTGCACATGATAAGTGTTATCTTCTTTTTTTAAAAAAGCAGGGAATCCAAGCTTACTTAATTCTTCCATATCTCTATGTAATTTTTTCTGATCGGATTCTAAGTTATCGTTATTATAATATTCCTTCATGTAAAGACGAATGCTATCATAGGTCAAACCTGAAGGTGATTTAAGAAGATTGAATAGTAGTGTTATTAATCTTGATTCTGTTTCGTTGAGAGGATAAGGATCAATACCAAGTTCAATGTCCTCTTGCATGATTATATTTTTTTCTTGCACAGGTTAAGAATCAAGCATTTTTAGAAAAGGTATGCTTCGATCTCTACTTTATTTATTCATTCTATCTGGTTTTTTATTCAATTGTGCTACCTATTGGGAAAACAGACGTAAAGATGCTCAAGATATCTTTCATATCGGTGTGGAGACTCCAGTTTACGGAGCAGGCTTTCGTGTCGGCCCACTACCTATCGGATTGTATTTTGAAGGTGGTGAAACTGAACTAGGTAAAAGAGATTTAGGCTCAGGAATTGGATTGCGTGGAGGAGAATTTGGAACTTATCACTCTCAGGCTCTAGTTTTTGGATTTTTGGGGGGAGAAGATTTCTACTCAGGCGAACCAATAAGAACGGAAGACGGAAAGGTCGTAGTTGATAAGCATGGAATCGGACTATCTTTAGATGAGAGAGCTAATCTTAAAAGTTATAAAATGCGATATTTTTCTTATTTTGATGATCCAGTTTCAGAAAGAAAGAAGCGAAAGAAAGAAGAGTTTCGTAAGCAATTTATTGAAGAACTCATCCAAGAGGGATTGAGTCCTGAGTTAAAAGCTTATATTCCTGAAGAAGATAAGAAACCTTTTGGTTATCCTAGCCAATTTTTATGGCAAGTTGATCTATTTTTAGGCATATATGGTGGAGCAAGAGCAGGATTTAATATTGCAGAGTGTGCAGATTTTATTGTTGGCTTTACGACCTTTGACATGTTAGATGATGATATCGCAATAGATGAATAAGATGAATATTATAAAAATATATTGACAAACTTAAAAATATTATTAAAAAATAGAGACAGAGCGTCATAGCTCTTGGGGTTTACATATGAACTATTCTTTACCAGCAGCAATATCCTTAGCCAAAGATGTAAATATTCTTTGGTTAATCATTTCCGCGGCACTAGTTTTCTTTATGCAAGCTGGATTTTTATTGTTGGAGACGGGATTAGTTCGCTCAAAGAATTCAATCAATGTAGCTATTAAAAATATCATTGACTATGTAATCGGTTCCATTTGCTTTTTCGCACTTGGATATGGATTGATGTTTGGATCAACTTACAATGGTTATTTTGGTAAAAATATTTTTTTCTTAGAAGGTATTTCTACGGGTCAAGAATTTGCTTTCTTTTTGTTCCAAGTAACGTTTATGGGAACAGCTGCTACAATAGTATCTGGCGCAGTTGCTGAAAGAATTAAATTCAATGCCTACATCATATGCTCTGCTTTTGTTACACTTATTATATATCCAATTTTTGGTCATTGGACTTGGGGTGGTGGTTGGCTATCGCAAATGGGATTTATTGATTTTGCAGGAAGTACAGTTGTTCATTCCGTAGGCGGATGGGTTGCTTTAGCGGGAGTTATTGTTCTTGGCCCAAGAACAAATAGATTTGACCAAGACGGTAAGGCGCAAGATCTTTATGGTCATAACCTTCCGATCGCTGTCTTAGGTGCGTTTATACTTTGGTTTGGATGGTTTGGTTTTAACGGTGGCAGTACGCTTAGCCTATCTGACAATGTACCTAAAATTATAGTGAATACAAGTATTGCAGCTTGTGGAGGTGGATTTATGGCCATCCTTTTCTCCTATATCCGAAATGGAATTCCATCAGTAGAAGGAACAATAAACGGAGTATTGGGAGGTCTTGTTGCAATCACAGCTTGTTGCGATGCCGTTAGCCCTCTTATGGCAATCGTAATAGGTGGAGTTGCAGGTATGCTTGTTGATCTAGTTAGTCTTTTTATGGTAGGGATATTAAAGTTAGATGATGTTGTTGGCGCTTTTCCTGTTCATGGTTTTTGTGGGATTTGGGGAACTTTGAGTGTAAGTATTTTTAATTTGGATGCAAGTCTTAGAACCTGGGAACAATTTCAAATCCAATTAATTGGTGTTGCAACCTGCGCTGTTTGGGCTTTTGGTTTGGGATTGATACTATTCTATTTGCTTCATTTTATTATGAAAATTCGAGTTTCATTAGAAGATGAGGAGCGCGGTTTGAATGAATCTGAACATGGATCTAAAACTGTATGGGTCGATCTAATGAATATGATGAGTTATATTGAGAAGTCTAAAGATCTTAGATCTAAAATAATAATTGATCGAGGTTCTGAGACAGGTGTAGTCGCTGAATTGTTCAATAGACTTATTCATAGTCTAGCTCAAATTATAGGAATTGTAAAAAATAATTCCCATCATATCCAAACTGAATCAGACCAACTAGATTCTGCTACAGCTAATATATATTCTATGGTTAAAACTCAGAAGTCTCATAACGAGGTTATATTAGAAAAGATTTTGAACACAGAAAATTCTTTGAAATCAGTTCTTGAGCTTGTCAAACAACAAGAGAATTCTCATAAGTTAACACTTGAAATTAGTGACAATATGAATTTAGGCATCACGAAGGTATCAGAAGATGTTATTATCTCGAATAAACTAACAAAAGAAATTAGTGAATTAGCATCAGAAGGAAAAGAAACATTATTAAAGACAACTAAAAGTATGCAGGAGATGAATGAATCAGCTCGTAAAGTAGAACAAATTGTACAAGTTTTGCAAAAAATTTCAGACCAATTGAGTATGCTTTCCATCAACGCTTCTATTGAAGCTGGAAGAGATTCATCAGATTCGACCTCAGGTTTTTCAGTAGTAGCAGATAATATTTCGAAGCTCTCTGTTAAGACTGGAACTAATTCGAAAGAAGCATCTGTTTATTTAAAAGAAATCTGGGAAACCATTAATAATTCAATTCGGTCTATTGAAGAGACTTCGACCTCTTTCCAAAGTATCCTTGATAGAATTCCAAAATTATTAAGTTATATGAAGGATGTTGTTGAATCAACAAATTCCTATTCCATTATGACAAAGCAAGTTCACGAAGCTATGAACGAGAATTCAGAATTAAGTAAAAATATTTCTACAGAAGTAGAATCTCGATTTAAAGAAATAAGCCAAATCCATAATTTGTTCGACATAATTCATGAGAATTCTAATCAG
Organism: Leptospira sp.; assembly: GCA_009991425.1. Taxonomy (GTDB): domain Bacteria; phylum Spirochaetota; class Leptospiria; order Leptospirales; family Leptospiraceae. The sequence continues at coordinate 11,726 of JAACWH010000047.1, read as the reverse complement.
ATTTTAAATCAATTGGACAATCTTGAAACAATGAGTGTGAAGCTAAGCGGACAGACGGTTAAGATGTCGAGAGCAGTGGATGTTTTTCAAATCGAACCAAATCTTACTTAAGTAGCTTTAGTAGATTAATCATATTTAAAAATTTCTTTAATTTGAGATTAGTATAAAAATATCTGCAATTATATTTTTATTTACCTTCTTCATACTTTCTAAGAAGGGCAGCGTTTACTAATTCTGGAACCTGATTTGAGACAGCTCGACCATGTCTTGCGACTTCTTTCACAATTGTTGAAGAGATAAAGGAATGCTCATTGTTTGCCATTAGAAAGACTGTTTCAACTTCAGGTGCTAGTTTACTATTCATGAGAGAGATTGCATATTCATAATCAAAATCTGTTACCGCTCTTAGTCCTCGAATGATAATTTTAGCCTCTCTCTTTCTTGCGTAATCTACTGTTAAACCATCGAATGTATCTATTTCAATTCTATCCCACTCTTTTGTAACATTCTTTATTAAATCAATTCTTTCTTCTACGGAAAAAAGTGTATTTTTCCTTGAGTTGGTTGCAACTGCTATAATGATTTTATCATATAATTGCAACGCTCGCTTGATCAAATCTAAATGTCCATTGGTTAATGGATCGAATGAACCAGGATAGACAGCCAAGCGATTCATTCTTTTACTTAATACCTCTTAGTTTAGATGTTTCTTTAAGTTGGAGTCCATATAAATTTATAAATCCTTCTGCATCAAATTGGTTGTACAACTCTTCCTTTTCAAAGGTTGCCATCTGAGGATTGTAAAGGGAAACTTGAGATTTTCTACCAACAACGGAACAATTGCCTTTGTATAGTTTAACACGAACAGTTCCAGAAACATATTCCTGAGTATTATCAATTAATGCTCTTAATGCGGACATTTGACTAGAGAACCACATACCGTTGTAAATAAGCTTCGCAAAAGGGATAACCAACTCATCTTTCATGTGCTGAGTATCTCTATCAAGAGTTATAGACTCTAAGTCCCTATGTGCATGAAAAAGTATTGTCCCACCTGGAGTCTCATATACACCGCGAGATTTAATTCCTACCAACCTATTTTCAACAATATCTACTCTTCCAATTCCATTTTGGCCACCGACGGTATTTAGATGTTCCATTATTTTCAAAGGGTTCATCTTTTTTCCATCGATTGCTACACAGTCGCCTTTTTCAAATTCTAGTTCCAAATAAGTTGGTTTATCGGGAGCCTGTTCAGGGGAAACTGTCAATAAAAACATATCCTCTCTTGGTTCTGTATAAGGATCTTCTAATATTCCACCTTCGAAGGATAGATGCATAAGATTACGATCCATTGAATATGGCTTAGCGGCTGTTACTGGAACAGGGATACCTTTTGATTTTGCATATTCTATAAGTTCATTTCTACCACCAAATGACCAAGTTCTCCAAGGTGCAATAATTAAGGAATCAGGTGCTAAAGCTTTAAATGTAAGCTCAAAACGCACTTGGTCATTACCCTTACCTGTAGCACCATGAGAGAATGCATCTGCCGATTCTTCTTTGGCAACATCAACCATAGCCTTGGCAATAAGAGGTCTTGCCAAGGAAGTGCCCAATAAATATCTCATCTCATAAATTGCATTCCCACGAATCGCAGGGAAAATATAGTCTCTAGCGAACTCTAAGCGAAGATCTTTAATAAAAACTTTTGATGCCCCAGTTTTTAATCCTTTTTCTTCTAAGCCGCTGAGTTCTTCCTTTTGACCAACATCACCACAGAAAGCAATGACCTCACAATTGTATGTATCTTTAAGCCATGCTAAAATTACGGAAGTATCTAATCCACCTGAGTAAGCTAATATGATTTTTTTAGGAGTATGTTTCATGGTTTTAGGTCATTGTTTCTGATTTTCGGAAAGATTCAAGAGAGATTTCATAAGTGAATTGACGATTTTATTTCGATTTTGAAAATCTACCTATGTTTAAATACGCATTTGCAATTATTAGCTTGGTTCTAATTACACAAACTCAAGCAGTCTTAAGCCAAGACAAAGATCCGAAAAGAGATCCTACTTCCCTTTCTCCTGATAGAGTTCCTGGTTATTCATCTGAATCGACTTCCAGTGATAGTAATATTTCGAAAGAATCGGCAACTGAAGACGGCGTATCAAGCTCGGATTCTAAAAATGATTCTTCATCGAAATCTAATAATATTCCAGATGGTTCTCAATCTAATTCAAGTTCGAGTTCAAACAATTCAATATCAGGCCCAGAATCTAAGAAGAATGGATTTGTGAAAGGTTCAAATTATATAGAACTAAAAGGCGGAGCCAGCTTATTTATAGATGGACCAGTTGTAGACAATCTCTCCAAAACTTTACGAACAAATGGTTTTGATACATTTTTCACCTATAATTATGGAACAGATGCACAGAAAGCATTATTGTATTCCGGAACTCAGAACTATAAGGGTGTAGATGTCGTAGGAACAAAGTTTGGATTTTTATACGAGAAGGCTTATTCTGATCATTGGGGATTCGGAGGTGGATTAGATTACCGAGAGTATCGTGTAAATAATGTACCACAGAATGATTTATCTAGAACTTCAATCGCAAGTACTTATAGATTTCCTGGAGCAGCAAGCCCTAGTCAAGAAGAGTTAGCACAATTTATAGGCTATGAATTTGCTGGCTTATCAAGTTTTGCAAATTCTTTAGTATCAAATAGAATTTTATTTTTAGAAGTAAATGCCTCCTACCATTTTTTTACTGAATCAGTTTTTGATCCTTATCTTCGACCCGTAATAGGATTGGGTTATGATACAACAACAAAAGGATATGCAGGTAAAGTAGGTGGTGCTGCAGGATTTCGTTATTTCTTTGATTACGGAATTTATGTTGCCCTCGAAACTTCAGCGGATGTTGTTTATGTAGCCCAAGATAAAATCATTACATCAAAAGCTAAAGACAGATTCTATGAAGTATCCTATTCTTTTTCTCTAGGAAAGAAATTTAATTAAATAAACTTTAATATGATTCTTTTAAATTAATTATTCCTTAGAATCATATCAGTTGTTACACTGAATAATTTAAACTTCTGAATTTAATTGCTTAATTCTAGAAGATCTTTACTTCGTTTTTGAATATCAAGAATGTTATCTTCCAAATCTTTAGAAGCTTGGGAGATTTCATTTACTTCCTGTTCTAAGGCTTGGATACCTTTAATTATTTCTTCATTTCCTTGCATTTGCTCTTTAGTGCTGAGTGAAATTTGAGATGAAAGATCATTTACGCTTGTTAGCTCTGTTAAAAATTTATTGATAATTATTTTTTGAGTTTCGTATTTTTCATCCATTTCACGAATCATTTGCAGAGTAGAAATAAGTTTGTTCATCTGAGACTCAGCTAGACCTCCTGCATTTTCAGATGTTTTGGAAGCCTCGCTTATAGTTGATCGAGATTGTTTTACTACTGTTGAAATAAGTTTTGCATTTTCAGCAGTAAAATCTGCTAATTTACTGACTTCTTGTGCCACAACAGCGAATCCACGACCCGCATCTCCCGCACGTGCTGCTTCGATAGATGCATTGAGAGCGAGTAAGTTTGTTTTATCACCAATTTCACCCATGATTTTATTGATCTCATCAACTTTTTCGAAAGAAGATTGAATAGATTTTAAAAATTTATTAGTCTGTTGTGTTTCACTAGACAGTTTTTCGGTTTCTATTTTATTATCTGATGCTAATTCAACTATCATTTTACTGGAATCTGTGATTGATTCTATAAGATTCCTTAACTCTTTAGATCCTATGAAAATTGAATTGATTTTATTATTTTGTTCTTCTATTGATGTTGAATTGGATTCAAAAGAGCTCGTAGATTCTTCTATCACCGCTGTAATTTCTTCAATTGAGGCAGCTTGAGATTCCAGACGATCTGATGTAGTACTTGCAAAATTTGAAAATTTAGAAATAGATTCTTCCAAGCTAATAGCAGAGGATTTAATTACTTCATTATTTGCTTCACTTTTCTTTAGCAGTTCTTCCGCTTCCAGTGCTTTGAGTGAACCAATTTTATTTAATTGGTTTTGCTTTCGTATCACTGTTGAATAAATATAGCCTCCTAAAAAGATAAATGCAATTTTAAAAATCTCAAGTGATAAGCCCGCATTTTCAATTTTGAAAATTTCAATAGGATCATTAGTTAGATGAATTCCCGAAATGAAAACTGCATTGATGAGAGCAATACTTGCGCCTATACCAGATAAAATAGTAATACTTAAAGTTACTCTTACATTGACTAGTAATCCAGAGTAGCCAATTATGAAAAAATAGATATAGTAAAGAACAACATTATTAAGTGCTGATTTTGAATGAATGATTCCTAAAGTACAATCACCTGCAATTGTTGCTGATAGCAATATAGAATCTAGGCATAATAAAGTGATTATGAACCAATCTTTAATTTTACGAATCCGATTTAAGTAATACTCGATTATTGTATATATTCCCATGATACCTGTCGCTGTTACATGGATAACAAGCATTTCAGATGTAAAAGCATCCTTAGCTGTAATCATAGAAAAACAATAGGTAAGAACCAATCCTATATGAATTCTATTTATAATGATTCTAGATTTTATGTGGATATCTTCGATAGTCATAGTGATTCCTTATTTTTCTTCTCTAAAATCGCAACGGATTCAATGTGATTTGTTTGAGGAAATAAATCAACAGGATAAATGTCTGTTAGGAAAAAACTTTTTGATAAAATACCAAGGTCTCTTTGAAGAGTACTGGGATCACATGATACATAAATTATTTTATTTGGTGGACTATCATTGATCGCAAATAGTGATTTTTCATCTACTCCAATTCTTGGTGGATCAAGAATGAGTACATCCACATTACCTTCGCTAAGTAATTCAGGAAGAATATCGGCTGTTCTACCTCTTTTCATTTTCACGTTTTTAATATGATTCATTCTCGTAGAGTCTATACCTGCACGAAAGGAATCAGGATTTTCTTCAATACAAATTACTTGTTTTGCTTGCTTAGAAATCCAGATACCAATTGTACCCATACCTGCATAAGTATCCAAGACATTTGCATTAGCTGGAATATGATCTGCTACAAGATTATAAAGTGTAGGAATTTGAAAAGGATTTACCTGAATGAATGTATTGATTCCTACTTTGAATTGATAATTGCCAATTTTTTCAATCAAGTAGGGTCTTCCCCAAAGTAGATTGGTTTCTTTGCCGATGACCATATTGGTTTTTCGAGTATTCGTATTCTGAACAATTCCAACCATTTTTCCTAGGCTTCCATTTTTACCTAAGGCATCTCTAAGATGAGAGAATAATGATTTGGAAACATCTTTTTGCCTTGGCCAATTTTCCTCAGAAGTTACTATTCCAACAAGGATCTCACCTGTTGAATGCGATTTTCGAAGAACAACATGTCGTAATAATCCCCAACCAGTTTTTTCATTGTAGGGATTGAGATTTTCTTTTCTTGCCCAGTGACGAATTGCTTGAGCTGCCTTAGTTAGCCCAGGATCTTGGATTTTACATTCTGCTTGGTCAACAATAAATTTCTTATCTATATCATGGAGACCAATTGTAACAAGAGTTTTGTGTCCTATTTTTCTTCTGCCAAAAGGCATTTGAACCTTGTGCCTATAGAAAAATGGTTCTGGGCTGGAAAGCATAGGGTGAATAGTAATCTTTCTATAAGATTGAAATAATTTTTCAAGAACTGCTTCCTTAGATTTAATTTGAGAAGCATACTTAGTCTTTAATAAAGTGCATCCGCCACAGATGCCAAAATGTTGGCAATTTGTAGGATCACTCATGCTCTTTCACCGACTATTTCTGATATGGAAGACTTTTTATTTTTTAAAAGATAATCATCGATAGTTTTGCAAATATCAAAAGGAAGAAATGGTCCTTTGTAAATATATCCTGTATAAATCTGAACTAAATTTGCGCCAGACTGAATTCTTTCCAATGCATCCTGACCTGATTCTATACCGCCAACTCCTATGATGGGAATTTTTCCTTTTAAATGTTGGAAGGCAATTTTAGTGAAATGATTTGCTTTTTCTTTAAGTGGTCTTCCTGATAAGCCACCTTCTTCGGGTTTATCTATTCCAAGAGAAGTTTTATCTAAAGTAGTATTAGTTAGAATAACGCCTGATAACTTTAATTCAAGTGTTTCATCGAGATTTTCTAGTAATTCTTTTTCGGATAGATCAGGTGCAAATTTAACAAAAATAGGGACAGAAAAGTCTTCACCTAATTCAGACTTAATATCATTAATTAATTTACGATACGTTTCACGAGTCTGCAGACTTCGTAGACCAGGAGTATTTGGTGAACTTATATTTATTACTCCATAGTCTGAATATTTTTGTAGAAGTCGAAAGGACTTAGCATAATCTTTTGCAGAATCTTCAATATTAACCAATTTAGTTTTACCGGCATTTATACCTCGAACCACAGATTTCTTTTGGGATTGTAAATTTATTGCCATTTGTTCGGAACCTGGATTGTTAAATCCCATCCTATTGATCAAGGCATGACTGTTAGGGTAACGAAAAAGCCTAGGTTTAGGATTCCCTTCTTGCGCCTCTCCAGTTACCGTTCCGATTTCAACATGACCAAAACCCAATCGACTAAGATAGGGGTACAGTTCTCCCGTTTTATCAAAACCTGCAGCCATTCCAAGAGGATTCTTAAAATTAATTCCACATACAATAGATTCCAATCGAGAACTAGTGAACGTTGTAAGGGCTTGAAGTGTTGGAAAGAAAAAAGGAATTTTATCGCCCAACTCTAATAGTCCATGAGAAAAATTGTGAGCATTCTCTGGAGATAAACGAAAGAAAAGAGGCTTTAAGAAAAGATCATAAATTGTATTTCGATTCACTAATACTATTTTACAAAATTGCCGTTCTTTTTCAATCTATTACAACTAAAACAACTTGCTTTCCATAAAAATTAAGCTATACATGGTGAATGGCTTCCATCCAAACTTTACCCAATCTATATGAAGCTGAAATCTTAAATGGCATTTACAATTATGTCCCGATTATAGTAATTCGAATTACCAAAGATGGAAATATATTAGAAGTGCAAGGTACAAATCGTTACTTGCAAGCTTATGGATTTGAGTTACAAAATCAGAACTTTTATAAACTTTTTGTAAATATGTGTGATGATTTATACCCAGTATTTGAGTTCAATCGGCACACTAAATTTAAAAGTAAATTTGAAAATAAGAATCAAATTTTTCATTGGGATAATTTCGCCTTTCCAATTTCAGATACTGAAAACGGAGAAAAACAAGCTATTATAATTTCTATAGATATTACAGATGATGTAAGGTCTCGGGAAGATTTGAATGAGAAAAATAATGAACTAAAAGCCATCTTTGATGCAATACCTGACCTTTATTTTCGATTAGATACTAAAGGTCTTATATTAGATTACAAATCTGCTATTTCATCTAATATGTATGTTCCTAGTGAAGCTTTTTTAAACAGCAAGATTGAAACTTTTCTACCCGCTAATTTAAATAAAAAAATAACCAAGTGTATTTCTGAAGTAAATTCTAAGAAGAAGCTGGTTACTATGGAATATCAGCTGGAACTAAGTAATGTTATAAGATATTTCGAAGCTAGATTTTTTCCTTTACCTAATGATCAAATAACATTGATTATAAGAGAAATTACAGATAAAGTTGAGATTCAGGATAAAATTTTAGAAAACGAAAAGATGCTCTTAGAAACACAAAAGATTGCAAAAGTATATTCTTACTTTTGGGATCTACAAAATGATGTTTTTACATTTACAGATGAATTTTATACTATAGCAGAAATTAATGAGGATGAAATTATCAATCAAAGAGAAACCTTAATTAATTTAGTTCATCCTGAGGATAGAAATCGAGTAAAAGAAGAAATTAAAATTGCTTTAGAAAAATCAGTTTCAATAAAACTTGAATTTCGATTCTTAATGAAAGATAAAAGAATCAAATATATACAAAGTGAAGGTAAGATAAAAAGAAATAGTAAAGGTGAGCCTATTCAAATGCTAGGTTTAAACCAAGACATAACTTTACGCAAGCAAAATGAATTAGAATTAATTACACAAAAATCTGAACTTCAAAGACTATTAAATAATATTGAAGGAATTGTTGCATCTCAAACGAATGAATTAAGATTAGAGAAAGAAAAAGCTGAAAAGGCAAATCAGGCAAAATCTTATTTTCTAGCTAACGTTTCTCATGAACTTAAGACACCTATTCATGCTATAATGAGTTTTGCTGAGTTAGGTAAGGAAAGGTTGAATAAGAATGAAACAAATAAGATTAGAGAATATTTTGAATTTATCTTAGAATCTGTGGAAAGATTATATAAGCTAATGACAAATATATTAGATCTCTCGAAGTTAGAATCTGGTAATGAGACTTTTCAGTTCACCAATTCAAGTCTCTGTTCTGTTTGTAAAGAAGTTGTTGGAGAGATGAAAGCTATTTTTGATCAAAAAGGTATAATTTTAGATTTTAAAGTACCGAACTTCTCAACTGAATTGTATTTTGATAAAATTAAAATAGCTCAAGTTATACGAAATATTTTAGCAAACTCCATCCGATTTAGTGAAAGCAATTCGAGAATAGAATTAGAATTTGTGAAAGGAAATTTCCACCGCTCAAATATGGATGCATTTGATGGAATTGGATTCATAGTTCGAGATTTTGGTGAAGGTATACTCCAAGATGAAGCTGAACTAATTTTTGAAATGTTTCGTCAAGGCAGAAAGGTAAAACTAGGAACTGGCGGAACAGGTTTGGGACTTTCAATAAGTCGAGAAATAGTAAATAATCATAAGGGTATAATTTTTGCAAAAAATCACATTCAAGGTGGAGCTGAATTTTATATTATTTTACCTATTGAACCTAAATCCATATCTGACTCAAAATTGGAACCTACTTATGAGAATATTTTGAATGATTAATTTATTAATTGTAGATGATGAGGAATTAAATCTTCGAATTATAGAAGAATCTTTGGAAGGTAGTGGGTATATATTAACAAAGGCAGTGAATGGATTGCAAGCATGGCAGATTTTAACTCAGAAAAAAGTTGAATTCGCAGCAATAATTCTTGATAGATTAATGCCAGAATTGGATGGAATTGAAGTTCTCAAATTTATTAAATCAGATCGATACCTAAGAGATATACCTGTTGTTCTTCAGACTGCGTTAAATTCTTCAAATGAAATTACCGAAGGGATAGATTCAGGTGCATACTATTATTTAACTAAACCTTACTCTAAGAAATTATTAATTTCCATAGTTAACTCAGCAGTAGATAATTATTTTCGTTTGAAAAAAGCAAAAGAAGAACTTGTATTAAGTAAAAAAGTTATGCGATATTTAACTGAAGGAGTATTTTTTCTTTCTGATTTTAGTAATGTTTTAGAACTCGCACCTGTATTAGCGAACACTTATCCTGAACCAAATAAGGTTCTATCTGGGATTATGGAGTTACTAAATAATGCTATTGAGCATGGTAAACTTGAAATAGGTTTTGAATTGAAGAAGAATTTACAAGAAAAAGAAATATATAATGAAGAGATACAGCGTAGACTTAATCTCCCTGAATACAAAAATAAAAAAATAAAAATTATTTATGAGAAATTTGAAGACGAAATTCATCTATGGATAGAGGACAATGGAAGTGGATTTGATTTCCATCAATATCAAAGTAATTCTAGGCATACAGAGAATTTATTTCTTAGTTCAGGAAGAGGAATTCTAATTGCCAAAAGAATTAGTTTTGATGAAGTAATTTACCACGGAAATGGAAGTCTAGTAGAAGCGATAAGTTATATATCACAGGCAAGTAAAAAGTCTTCGAATACTTGATTGATAAATAGTTTATTTTTATAAGCCAACGCAGTACTAGCAGCAGAAATTTCTTTTCCATCATTTGAGTAAATTAATTTAGTTCTTGTTAGATCTTCTATTTTATAAATCATAGAAGGAGATAGATTCTTAGCTGATTTAACATGGTCTAAAAATGCTAAATTCGATGGATGGGTTGCCACGTAGAAACCATATTCATTTTTCATAATATTATCAGGACCACCATCAAAAGGTATTTTATATTTAAGATTCAATTCAGGTTGGTAATTTTCTATCCATTTAACATTATATACAAATATTGACTTATCCAGGTGAGAGGATCTATATAGCAACTTTTCATTATCATTTTCTTCATAGTATATTCCATTTCCAAATGGAACTTTTTCATCAGCAAAATAATAAGCTCCATTTTCATAATAAGTAATTTCTGCTGTTGCTCGTTTGAATAGAAAGTTAATAAAAAATAAAACAGCATTAACTCCATCACCATCATTGGATATCAACAACCTTTCCTCTGGTAGAGCAAACAAATCGTTCGGGTGACTCAGTTTTTCGTTTGCTAACTCGCCAATATAGGTCCAAGAAAAGTTTTTTTCATTTGTTAATTCAAAAATCTCTATAGTATTTTTTTTATCATCTAAATTAGTATGAGAGATAACATACAATCTAAGTTTACCTTTGTTCATAGAGCTCGAGATACCGTGTGGTCGAAAATATTTTGGATAACGATCTACTTTCAATGGTTGGATAAGGAAATTATTTTCTAGTTTTTCCTTTCCAATTCCATTTATCTCTAAAGGCAGAGTGTAAAGTTCTCCCGTAGATTCAAAATTTCTTCGATTGTGAGAACTAATTACTAACTGGCTTTGGTTCTTCAATCGAATTAGCTCAAAATCCTCTGGGCCAGGGGTTCCAGATATTTTTTGACAAGAATTCTTGCCAAGCGGTTTCAAATCAGCTATGGGTTGCGAACATTTTGTAACAATTAATAAAATAAAGAATATAAAAAAGCGCGTCCAGTGAGTAAGTCCCATGAAACTAATAGAAGAAGATAGCTCTCAATATTCAATTCATTATTTAAAATATCATAAATGAATTACTTGTATTTTAATTTTCTCGATTGACAAAAAATTGTGCACTGCAAAAATTGTCTTATGGCAAAAGAAGCGAACAAATTCGAAGATATTATCAATGTAGGAATTGGGGCTGTAAAAACCTCTCAAGAAGTTTGGGACAAGCTCATGAATAATCTTACAGATAAAAAAGATAAGCTGGCAGGATCATTTGAAAAATACAAGACTGAAGGGGAGCAGGACTTTAGCGATAATGCTCTTAAGGTAAAAATTGGTGCCGCTTGGGGAATTGTTAAATTCGATGAAATTAAGGAAAACTTTGAAGGCTTAATCAAAAAAGATAAAGAAAAGCCCTAAGTTTTCAATAACTATCGGTGTGAAAAGACTTGCTCACACCGTTATCTTCAATCATTTTACATTCAATTTATAAATTTGAGTCTTCTCTTTATTCCAATCTTGCAAAAACTCTAACTTACGTAACTTTAAACCATTTTCAATAAAATAATTCCTTACTTCCTTATCTCGAAAAATAGATTCGGTGAAAACTATTTCTTTGGCATTGGCATCTTTTTGAAGTTTGGCGGCTAAGTTTACTGTATTTCCAAAATAGTCAATATTCGAATTCAAATTTACTGCCAAACAAGGGCCAGTATGCAATGTAGTTCTTATCTTTAAAATGTCAGGATCTGATTCATCTTTAAAATAATCTTGAAGAG
>JAACWH010000007.1 GCA_009991425.1 Leptospira sp. | reverse complement strand
AAGAGAAGACATTCTACATTAGGATTTAACAGTCCTATGAATTATGCAAAATTAATTGCTTAATGAGTCTCCAGTTTCTTGGGGGAAGTTCACTTCTGGTTTTTAAAAGTGACAAATCATGTTTTGCTTTATTTAAGAAAAATTGATTCGCTGATTTAAAATATAGGTCTTTATCTAATAGTATAGTATATAATGCTTTTGATGATTGAATTAAATCCAAAGTAATTAACCTATAACTATTTTTAATATGTAATCAATTGATACAAGAAATAAGTACTGATCATTGAAATGATGATCCCAATTCCAAGAATAGCCGCAGCCAATTGAGGATTTAAATCGTTCTCTATTGCTATAATAGTACCTGTTACCATGGGCCCCATGCCAGCCTCAAATATAATCACATTTATTTGGTCAGATTTATTATTAAATAATACACTATAGAGAATAAAAATTACTAAAGGAGCTAGCAGTAATTTAAAAGTAATCCCTAAAAAAAATGACCTCATGTTTTCTTGGATATCAGATAAATTCAATTGAAGTCCAATGGAAACTAAGGCAATTGGAGTAAGAGTGTCTCCCAAACGTAGCAACAAAGAATCTATCCAATTGGGATAATCAATATATCTGATTAAAATAGCCAAAAACATTGCCTGACTAGGTGGAAATAAAAAAACCATTCTTCCCATTTCAGAAAAATTCCATCGATCGGATTTAGCATAGAATGCGAAGGTAACTCCCACCGTCCCTAGACATAGAAATGTTCCGAACTGATCGACTATAATTCCAGTTCCCAGAAATTCTTTACCGAAGTAAGCTTCTATCAAAGGTAAGCCAACAAAGGAAGTATTCCCTAATCCGCAGGTAAGAATTAAACAGGCTGCTGTTCTACGGCTGAGATATCCTTTTTTATAAAGTCCCCAGAAGAAAATAAGACCTGTTATAAATATAATCCAAGGCATTAAGACTGCTAGCCATAATTTTGAATTATATTTTAAGTAATGGATATGATAAAATATAAGAGCAGGTAAAGATACATGAATGATAAATCCATTCAGTGCTCGAAATGATCCTTCAGGTAGACGACTGCTTTTTCTTAGTAGCATACCTAAGAAAAGACAGAATAGAATTAATATTAAATTTGACATTTATTATTAATTGAATCTAGCCCAGGTATTCAAATAGACGATCCATCTTAGTTTCATTCAAAAAAATACCATTCGGAGACTTAAATCCACCTATTCCAAATTCTATAATTTCTTTATAAGCGTATGCGAGATCATGATAAACTTCTTCGTCATGATTGTAAAAATATTTTTCCTTAGAACCATTTTCATAATTTAAAGAGGCTTCTCTTAGTAATAAAGATAAGGAAAATAGTTCGTAAGTTTGATCGATTAAATAAACTCGATTAGCATCCTTCCATTCTTTAGAATTCATAAATAGAGCTTGCCATTTTGTGAGTAGATTATGAAAGAAAGTAATCAATTCTGATAATTCAGAAATTTTACTTGCTAATTCAATATTGGATTCAAGTTCGAAAAGCCATTCCTTACGAATTTTTTCCTTACTCAAAGCATGCATACAATGATCGGTGATGATCAAATGAGTACCTTCCCAAGATTCATTGATGATAGAGTCATTTAATAATCTTGGAATAGGGGAAAAATCAGCAATAATCCCATTCCCACCTAAACATAGTATGGCAGACTTACAGATGTAGCTAGCTAATGAAGATGCCTTATACTTCATTAACGGGATAAGTAAATCTTGTAATTTAGAATTTTGTTCAGCATGATGCACCATTCTAAAATTAGAAATCGTACACACTGATTGAAGGATCTGTAGTTCTACTAATTGAATTTTAAATGCGGGAAAGGTATTTATATTTTTACCATAGGCAGTTCTAGACTTAGAATAAGCTACAGCTTCCATAATTGCCCTTCTTGAATTACCACAGGCACCTAAACCAACATGAATTCTAGATGCCTTGATAATATAGCGAATTAAATTCGCAATACCATGAGAAGGCCTACCCAATTCTTCGGCTTCCACTCCATCATAAATAATTTCAGCTGTTACTTTTCCTCTAGAGCCTATAATGTCTTTTTTTCTTAAGAGATGGTGTTCATTTAAACTTCCGTCTTGTTTAAACCTAGGAACTAAAAACATTCCTATAGTATTTGTGCCTTCCATTTTGGCAGTAGTTACCCAAAGGTCTCCTGGATTTGAACAGAACCATTTTTCACCAAGCAAACTCCATTTTCCATTCTCTAGCTTTTTGGCAATAGTTCGATTCGCTCCTACATTGCTACCACCGACTCTTTCTGTAACATATTGTCCACACATAAAATGAGAATCGCTACCCTCACCTGCTACCAGAGGAAGATATTTATTTCTTTGTTCTTCAGTTCCTATTTGCTTCAATGCGGATATCATTCCATCTGTCATTGCTAGAGGACATGATACACCACCTTCTCCATTTAAATTCATTAAATAAGCAAGAGTATATCTATGGATGAAAGGGAAACTATGTTTCCAGGATTTATGAAAATCTAGATTAACAACTCCATAATCATACGAGATCTTTCTAGATTGAATTTGTTCAGGTGAATAAATAATTTCATCGACTCGATTTCCGACTTTATCGTATTTCTGAATCTCGCCATATTTTCCCTCTTTATGGGAATCTATTGTAAGTTCATTTAGAATTCCACCTAACAAATTGCCATAGCCACTCAAGTGATTATGAAAATCTTTCTTATGTTCTTGAGTAAAATAACTTGAATAGCGATCTACCATTCTTTGAAGGATACGATCTTGTTCGTAGAAATTTGCTCCACTACAACCTTTGTATTCAGAAATATCAAATTTCTCTAATCCAGGATTTAATTTTAGATTCAACATATACATATTTTAATTGATATAATTTACTTGCCAAGCTGTTCTTGGCGATTAGCTTGAAGGAAACAATGGTTGAGAAATTAACTCCAGATCAAATTTTAGATGATATAATCTTCGAACTTCAAAACACGGCATTAGAATGTCGTTGGTCGATTTCAATGGAAAGATTAGCTGAGTTACTTCAATTAAGCAAAGAAGATTTCTATAGAAAAATTTATAATTTCAAAACATCAAAACCAGATCGTGAGACACGTCTCGGATTCACCGAGATTGATGGAGATTATTTTTGTGAATTTTTGCAGTATTGTTTGAACATCACTGGCATCCAAGACCGATTAGCTACTGCGGGAATTTACTTTGATGAAAGAGTTTTGTATGAGATTCGAGAAAATTTCAAACATATAGTGCAGGAATCATTAGAACGTCATGATTTGGATAAAGATACTTTATTACTTCTTGCAACTGCTAGCCAAGATTATGATGATGCTGTCGACTCTTATATTAGCGATAAATTCGAGATCGATTTTTTCTTAGATAGATGCATCTTTGAGTTTATGAGTTTTAGAAGAATTCATCCTGAGACAGGTGCAGATGTATTTTTAAGGGATTATTTAAGAGCTTTAATACCAACTAGAATTTTAAATCTTCGAGATATCACAAAAGAGTTTAGAGAACGATCTTATTATGAATTATTTGGTGAATTCAGAAAAGATAAAACTAAAAAAAGAAAAGCAAAACCACATTATAGCCGGGAATTATTTGAGCTCATAACTTATTTCAATCTGGAAGATGGATTCACTAAAGATGATTTAAAGAAAAAGTTCAAGGAGCTATTGAAGAAATATCATCCTGATATCAATAAACGTGGATTAGAAAAGACAAAAGAAATTATTGAAAATTATAATAAATTAATCATCATGATTAATGAATCAAGGATGAGCAGAGTTTAAATTATAGACTTAAGATTCCTTAATTAATCCTTGGATTTCTTTTACCATTTTATCAATATCTTGCATACCAAGTGGATAAATTGTTTTTATTTTAGCATTTGAATCGACAAAATAAATATTTCCTGAATGTTCAAACTGGGGGTTTGATTTATCTCCAAAGAATACATTGGAAATTTGAACATTAAATTGCTTAGATATCTGTTGAATTTCTTCACTTGTACCTCGAAGACCGATAAATCTATGATCGAATCTTTCTAAATAAATTTTTAAACTTTCAATATCATCTCGATTAGGATCTATAGTGATATATATAATTTGAAGGTTAGAAGATTTTATTTTTTTTGAAATCATCTCTAGTTTTTTCATAGAAACAGGACAGACCGTATAACACTTAGTGTATCCAAAGAACAACAAGGAATTTTTGTTTTTTAGTTTCGCTTCTGTAAATAGATTGCCCTCATGATCCAATAAGGCAATATTTTGAATTGATCTGGATACTTCCAAGCCATAGAATTTTGACTTATATCCAAAGAATAGATACAATGAGAAAGTTAGACAAAATAGTGCAAAGAGAATCATTAAAACTTTCTTCATTGTAAATTTCATTCGAATAATTTTCTACAACTTTAATGTATCCATAGCTATTTTTAATTTAGATGTTATAGAATCTGCTGATTGAGCAACAAACGTTAGGTTATTTGATTTTTGAACAAATAGATTCGTGTTTTCATTTACAAACGACACAGAAGAAAGTATTTCATTCATTGATAGCTTTTGTTCATCAGTAGAATGTTGGATATCATCTGCCATATGAGCAACATCCAGAATTTTGTGTTTCATCTTTGTAAAGTTTTGAATTTGTTTTTCTGATACTTCAGAAAAATCAATAACTTCTTTTCTCACTATAGAGAATTTAGAGATAATATCTGAGAATGTCTCAACACCCTCATTAGTGACTTGGCTAGACGAAGTTAATTGTTTTTTAATTTGCTGAAGAAGACTACTGCTTTCTTTTATGCTAACAGCAGTATTGTCAGCAAGTTTAGAAATTTCATCGGCAACTATTGCAAAACCTCTTCCAAATTGCCCTGCCCTAGCTGCTTCAATAGATGCATTCAATGAAAGCAAATTTATACGATCTGCTATTTCTTGGATACCCTCCATAATTTCTTTCATACCATCATAGGTATTTTCAATATTCGTTATAGAAGAAGACATTTTATCCAAAATTTCTTCCCCGATATTAATCTTAGATTCCGTTTCTCTTAGAATTTTATTACTATTTTCAATTTTTTCAGCAACAGTCGTATTAAGAAGTATCATCCCATCCATTAAATTATTTAAATCTTTAGCTTCATTCGACTGATTTCTGGTGTTCTTAGCTATGCTTTCCACAGATGAAGTAATTTCTTCTATAGCTGCTGTAATCTCTTCTATGGAAGCTGCTTGCTTTTCAGCTTCAGCAGCTATCAAATTAGAATTAGTATTAACTGTATCGATCGTTTCTATAGTTTGGTTTGTAATGGATTCCATATCTAGGACAATTTGTTCATTTCGATCCATCATATTCTTTAGATCGAGGTATTCTTTTCTTTCTTTGATAAACTGATTCTTCATTTTGATTGAAAAGTATACCAATACAGCAGCTTCAAATATCACAAAAATTGCATGTAAAAATACAATATCCCATCCATGTCCATAATTGAAAACCACCAATGGAATTTTGCCAATTGACAAACCTAATTCCTGAACTAAATTACTTGCTGCATGCTGTACAGCGATAGTCGCTGCTGCTGTGATTATGGTAAAGTAATCTCTGTAAACAAGTAGAAAGGCCATTGCTGAAAAAACATGAAAATGCATCTCCAATCTTCCCAATTGCGCAAAAATCAAAATGGAAGAAAAACTCATTATAGCAAAACTAAACACCAATCTAGTGATCATCCGACCTTTAAAGAATATATAGGTAAGTAAGCTAATGCCAAAAACCAAAAGTGAGGGAGCCAAGGCCAAAAGCCAGGTTCCATAACCGATTGTAAAAATTTGAATTAAGAATACATGTGCAAAAAGTAAGGCTATAATAAATTTGTCATTCTTTAGGTTCTCTTCCCTAAATTTACCAGCTACATATTGAAGTGATTGAGTTAAATCATTTGTATCCATAAATCTCCCAAATTGAACGCAATAGAACAATCAATAGATTATTCTATTACAAAAATAAGAGAAACCCTGTCAATAGCATATAGGCTATAATATGCTATTGTAATAAATTATTTACCTTATATAATCTTCACCTTACCTTAATCCGATTAAGGCTTTTTCTAAGACGGCTTGGGACTTCCCATTCATTCTTATGAATGCAGCAGGATTTCCAATTCCCGCCTCAACTTCTACCCAAGTCTTTCCATCATAGATTTTCCCTGTTGCAGTATGCTTCCATTTGCCTTCTGGAAGGTAACCTTTTACCTCATCTTCACCTGATTCAACTACAGGGAAAACCATTAGATCTTCTCCTAACATAAATTGGTATTTTAACTTTTGAACTACTGGATCATTCGGAAAATGCAAGTAAGGATGACGAACTACTGGATAGCCCAATTTACTACTTTCTTTGGTTAATTGCTTGATATAAGTCTTCAAGGCAAAATGCAATCGTCCCATTTTAGCAAAGTGAATTCCTGTTTCTTGGTCTGATAATGATTTTACTTGATCAGAATTTTCGTATTCGTATACCTGCCAATTCTTAAGCGGACGATTTCCTTCATGGGTTCTAAATACTGGAGTAAAAGCAGACATCTCAGCCCATCTCTGCAAAAGCTCTTTGCTTCTATGATAATTCTTCAATGGATTAGATATGGTAGTATAACCTCCAATATCGGAATGGTTGAGAGATATACCTGATATTCCTGATGTAGTCATACCCAGAACAGCAGAAGGCAATCCGTCATTCTTCTGGAAACTTACCATCTGGTCACCTAACCAAAACAATGTAGAATACTTATTAGAATAGGAAAAGCCAGCCCTGGTGAAAAATACAATCTGTCCTTCCTTGCCTGCTTCTTTGATAGCTTCTCGATTCAGTTTCGCCCATTCAACTGGGTATCGGTTGTGGTATACTTTTGCAGAAACACCAGAATGAAGAACTGCATCAGTCGGAAGCCACTCTCCAAAATCAGCCATCCATCCTGAAAGTCCAACATCGATCATATTTTTTTTGATAATATTCTTAGTCCATTTTATAGCTTCGGGATTTGTAATATCAATAAGATATGCTGGGAAACCTACCGTCTGAATTAAATACGGCTTACCCTCAATATCTTTCACTAAATATCCCTTTGCCTTAGCTTCATCTAACATAGGATTGGTGAATCTGTCTCCGCCTGGTTTCTTGGGGTCTACATCAGCCAAGAAAGGATTGATATAACCAAGAACCTTCACGTTTTTTTGGTTCATAGTCTTAACAAATTTCGTAAATTCAGGATACAAACTCTCATCTGCATACCATCGCCACTGCAATTGGTCACCAAAATTAGTTACTCTCTTACCACACCAATCTTGGATCCATAAAGCAGTGATGGGATTCTTCAAAGCAATTGCATCATCCACTACCTTAGTAACTTTCTTTGTTCCACCTTGCAGACCTAAGATAGTGCCGTAAGCCCACTCTGGCATTTCTGGCATACGCCCTGTTTTCTTAGTATAAAGTTCAATTAACTCAAGAGGGCTTGAGGCTACCCAAGCAGTTCCTTTGAGGCTTCCTTCCAAATTTGAATCCCAGAAAAGTATTTTAACAGAATCATCTTTTGTGAAATCGAATTTTGAATACCCCGAATTCTCGATGAAGACTGATCGATTTCTTGATGTAATATAATGAGGAATAGGTGCATAAGTAGTATACTCATTGCCACCAGCTCCCGCAACCAGATTAGCTCCTGTTGTGATAGGCTGATCGCCCCGTCCAATACCTTGCTCTTCTGTGAAGAGAAATGGTTTTTTTCCCTTAAAATCGAAATGAGTAAATTGCTCTCCCAGTCCAAAAAATCTTTCATCCTCGTCTGATTGCATACTCAAAGAGACTCTATTTAAACTAGGATCATTCAGCTCTAATTGAAAATTTATTTCTTCCGAATTCACAGGTATTATTCTAAGAATATATGTAGACTCGCAAGTTTCTCCGAAGAGATTCCCTCGTATAACTAATGTCTTATTGGATACTTCTATCTTTTCAATACTTTGGTCCATACATTCGACCAGTGCCTTATCTTTAAATTGGAAGGCTGCCATTTTATACTGAACTTCTGATTCTGATTTGGAAGCCTGAATGAATGCTCTGTCTAAAGGAAATTCCATAATAGTAGTTGTATGTGCAGAAGAATTGATTTTAATAAGATTCTCCGTTATTGAGTAAGAAATACCTTTGTCGATGATTTGCTCATTTACGGAAACAGAGGCAATTTGCAATTTGCCAGCTCCTGTGCACTGCAAAAACACAAAAAAGATTAGGGTAGTAAGAGAAAGCGAATTCTTACATCTTATTCTGGAAAAAAGCATAATCATAGAGACCTCATTATTGAAAAACTTGACTTAGTTTGATAAATTTTGATTTTGAAGGCAAATCTTTTTTGGAGGAAAAATTTAAAGAAAAGCGTTTTGTTAGAAGAATAATTTAAAGTTATTTATGAATTAATTATAAATAGGTGAAAAAGAAAGTATTGTAATGTTTATTACAATCTCAAATATAACAAAGAAATCTTTCATTAATTATAAAAGTACTTGCTCTTGGATATTCAAATCATATCCAATCTAAAGTAGTGGTATTTATATCATTGAATATGTACCTAAATTACATATTATGTCATATCTAGAATTATAATTATTCTTAGATTTACTATCTTCATGGAATACAGGAGAAATTATCTTTAAATGCGTCCTAAATCCGCTTCGAAAAAAAATACTAAAAAGGCGACTGCTTTGCTTAAGCAAAAAGCTTCCCAAAAATCTAAACCAATTTCTAAATCCTCTAAAATAAAAAGAAAAACTTCTGCTCGAACTAAAGCAGATAAAGAACCGATTTTGGAAGGATCATGGAA
>JAACWH010000006.1 GCA_009991425.1 Leptospira sp. | reverse complement strand
GAGAAGACATTCTACATTAGGATTTAACAGTCCTATGAATTATGCAAAATTAATTGCTTAATGAGTCTCCAGTTTCTTGGGGGAAGTTCATGTATCCAGTTTTTTTTCTATGAATATTATAAACTTCGATTTCCCATTGTAATTCAATCGCTGCCTTTACTGCATCATCAGGGGATTCTGGAAAAAGTGATAATATAGTGTTATCTATGAATTTATCTATAATTCCATTATTACTTTGGATAGATGGAGATACTCTAGTTAAATAGGAATTGATAAATTTATAGATATTTTCAGAGGGTATTCCTCTAACGATTTTCCAAAAATCTTGAATCTGTGTAAATTGAATTGTTAGTTCTTTTTCTGAATTTGCTCCAAGAATAAAATCTTGGTTTACATTTGAAGTTAACGATTCTAAAAATTTCTTAGGAACGAACTTTTCATAAGTCCTATTAAATCTTTCTGCTAAATTATTTGAGTTTCGAATTTCTTGAGAAAGAATTTCAGTACTTTCGTAAGATTGATTCATTCTTCTTGCTAATATATAGGATTGAATTCCAAAAAAGATAATTATAAAAAATTGAACAAGAAATGATTGAATGCCAAATATTTTTAAATTAAAAGTATATACAATAGATGAAAATACTATCAGAATAAGGCTGCAAGTAAACAATTTATAATCTTCGAGCTTATTTTGGAATACTTTTTTACAAAGGTAAATTAAATATAAACCGAAAAGAGATAAAATTATTTTACTCGAGTAAATAGAAAATAAAGGAAATGAATTATAAAATATTAAAAATAACAATAAAAACAAAATGAAAAAATATAAGTAACCAATTAGAACTTTATCATTTACTAAGTTTTTATATAAGCAATGAATATATTGAAGTAATATGTAGACTAAAAATATACTTAGTATTTGATCTAAAATTTGAAAGAAATCAAGTTGATTTGAATTTAAAGCTACTGGTAAAATTGTTAAGCTTGTTACAAATAATCTTATTGCTATACCAAAGCTAAATAGACTAAAATAATATGATTGTTTCTCTGATTTTTGGTATACATGTAATATAAAAAAATACAAACCAAGAATGGATAAAGATCCAATCAAAATAAGATTAAGAGCAAAGCTTTGGAATATTTCTTGGTACATTCTTTAATTTTTATTTATACAAAGAATTTAACCATTTTACTGATACATCTGCTAGATCCTCGCCACTATCTTCCTGTAGAAAATGCCCCGCTCCTTTAATTGTAGTATGCGGTTGACCTTTCGCGCCGAGAACTTTTCTTCTAAAAAATATATCCACCTTCCTCATAATTGGATCCTGATCACTAAAAGCAGTTAAAAAAGGAATATTCCAATTAGAGAATATCTCCCAAGCTTTTTTATTTGCTTCTGATGCAGGATTGTCTGGACTATCTGGAACAAGGGAAGGAAATATTCGCGCTGCTTCTTTATACGATTCATCAGGAAAAGGCGCATCATAAGCATTAACAATTTCAGAAGAAATGTTAGTATAACAACCATTTTTAATAATTCTTCCAACAGGTAATCTTTTTACATTCTGGGAGAAATTTCTCCACTCATAAAATGCATCGGGTAACTTATTATCGCCTGTTGGCAAGAATGTATTTCCTGCTATAATTGAATGGAAGAGACTTTTATTTTCAGCAGCTATTCTTAGTCCAAGCAATCCACCCCAATCTTGGCAAATTAAATTTATATTGGATAATTTCATTTCCTTAATAAAATGATTCAGCCATTCAATATGAATGGAGTAGCTAAAAACAAATCTATCTTTGGGCTTATCGCTCTTTCCAAATCCAATTAAATCAGGAGCAATTGCTCTGTAACCCGCTTGAACGAAAATAGGAATCATCTTTCTATATAAATAAGACCATGATGGTTCACCATGTAACATCAAAACAATTTTGCGAGATGAAGCATTCTCATCAAGATAATGCATACGAAGATTACCTGGATTTACTTGCATGTAATTTTCTTTGAAATTATAACCTGGTAGATTTTCAAATCTTTCGGGAGGAGTTCGGATAAATTCTATTTGTTCCATCTGTATCCTAATAAAGCATTTACAATTAATCTTTCAATCAAAAAGCTCAAGTTAACTATTTACTTTTTAAACTATAAATTACTAATTCTCTACCTTTAACCACTTAGAAATTACGGCTTTTAAATTATACTCTACAATTGGTTTTGAAATATAATCATTCATACCAATCTGAAGGCATTTTTCTTTTTCTCCCTTAATGGTTCCAGCAGTCAAAGCTATTATTGGAATTGATCCATTTGTATCTATTTTTCGTATCTCTTCTGTTAATTGGTATCCATTCAACTCCGGCATTTGCAAGTCAGAAATTACTAAGTTTATTTGATTTTCTTTAAATAATTCTAAAGCTTCTATTCCATTGGATGCAGTTATTATATTTATACTTGGAAAGGAACGTTTAATCATGACCTTGGCCAATTTCATATTAATTTCATTATCCTCTACAAGAAGAAGATTAATATTTATATTTTTGTTTTCTTCAGTTAAATTAATCTTTTTACTTTCATTTTTATTAGTGCTTCCATGATAAATTAAGCATTCACTTAATTTATTAATATCGATAGGCTTATTTAAATCATAAAATATATCTAATTCATTAAGACTTTTTTTAAATTTCGCATCAGCTATTACACTGTGAAAGAGAACTATTGGTGTCTTCTGATTCTCAATTAAATTTTGATTACGAATAATAGAAACTGTCTCAAGTCCATCCTGAAGAGGCATATGATAATCCATGAAGATTAAATCAAACTTCTTCTCTTGCTTTAATATTTCAATAGCTTTCGAACCACTCTCAGCTTCCATAGATTTAATATTAAAATAGCTTAACATAGTATTAAGAATCTTTCGATTATTAGAATTATCATCTACTATCAAAATATTTTTCATATCAACGGGAGGATAATCCTCTAAGACGTTTCCGTGATCCATAGCAACAAATAAATCAAAATAAAATAGACTTCCCTCATTGATTTTACTTTTTAAGTATAGCTTGGAATCCATCAATGAGAGTATACTATTAGAAATACTTAAGCCTAAGCCAGTTCCTCCATATTTTCTAGTTGAGGAATTGTCAGCTTGGTCGAATGATTGAAAGATTTTTTCTTGGTCCTCTAAATCAATTCCAATCCCTGTATCTCTTACAGAAAATCGAAGACCGCCATTTAATTTTTCTATTTTTAATTCTATTTCACCTCTATCAGTAAATTTCAAAGCATTACTAAGTAGATTTATTAAAATTTGTTTAATGCGAATTTCATCTGTCCATATAAATTGCGGAATATGTTTTGGATCAACATTTATTAATAATTCAATATGTTTAGATTGAATTTGAAATTGTAGTAAACTAGCAATTTTATTCACCAATGAAAACAGATTGATCTTAGTAATTGATAAATCCATTTTCCCCGCTTCTATCTTGGAAAAATCTAAAATATCAGTGATTACATCTAATAGTGTCTTAGCTGAATCATTTACAATATTCAAATACTCTTCTTGACTATCGGTTAATTCAGTATTCAATAAAATATCAGTAAATCCTATAACACCGTTTAAAGGAGTTCTAATTTCATGACTCATATTTGCAAGAAATTCAGATTTAGCCTTACTTGCTTTCATTGCTATCTCTATAGATGCTTTTAGCTGCTCTTCGTTTTTTTTAATATCCGTTATATCCCAATTGGTTCCAATGATATTAATGGGATCGCCTTTTTCATTGAATACTATCTCTGCCAACGCTTTGATATGACGAATGCTACCATCTTTTAAAAGAATTCTAAATTGAGTATCAAATGGTTTATTCTCTTTTATTGTAGCTTGATATTCATTAAGTGTTCGCTCAGCATCCATTGGATGTAATGATTTTTGCCAAAATTCAAATTTATTTGTAAAGGTATCTGGTTCTACTGAATATAAATTATACATTTGAGAATCCCAATACAATTCATTTGATATAATATCTAAATCCCAAATCCCAACTTTAGCTATTCTAGTTGCTAAAGCTAATCTATGACTTGTGGAATCTAGTAGTTTATCTTTATCTTTATTCTGAGTAATATCCTGAATAATGCCTTTTAATTTTATAATTTTATTGCCTTCATAAACTGGTCTTCCAAGAATTCGAACCCATTTTAAGTTGCCTTCTTCGCTAATGAAGAGTGCTTCCTCGTCAAAATCTTTTCCATGATTGATTGCTTCTTCCGTTAGTTTACTGATGATGTCTCTATAAACAGGATGATAGAAACTTAAAACGAAATTATTACTTAAAGCAGTCGTAGGATGTAATTCGTATATTTTATATACTTCATCCGTCCAGAAGATTTGATTGGATTCAATAATTAATTCCCAACCTCCGACTTTAGATATTGCCTGAGCCTCATTTAAAATGGAGGTTGTTAATTGTAATTTCTCCTCAATTTTTTTCTTCTCTGTAATATCCTGACGTATGGACATCAATCTGCTTATTGAACCATCCAAATTGAAAATAGGCGTGATAACTGTATCAACCCAAAATTTATTTCCATCTTTATCAATATTTTGAATTTCATTTCGCCAAGTAGAACCATTTAAAACTTTCTCATAAAGTTCTTTCCAAAATTCATTACTATGAAATCCCGAATTTAGTATACTTTGTCTTTTTCCAATTAGTTCATCCTTAGAATACTTTGTAACTTCACAGTATTTATCATTCACATCTAGAATAATATCGTTGGTATCAGCAATCGATACCAAGAAACTATTGTTCAATCCTAATTCTATAGATTGTAATTCTTTGTATTTAGTTTCTAATTCTTCTAAGGAAGTGAGAGTAGAAGACAATTTCTTTTTATTCTTATTATATATTTTTCTGTAGATAAAATTTATTTCAATGAATACTATAGCTATTGTTAAAGTTGAAAGGAAGAAATTTAGATACATTAAAAATTCTAATTTTTTGCGAGAGTACTCTGCCATTTCTTTTACAATTACTTCCATATTTTCTAAAAAAACTGCTGTAATAGATTCTACTCGTTTGTGCCGATTCTGAGAAATTATGTTGTTATTCTCTAATAAAGAATCAATTTCCAAAATATTGTTGGTCAATGAATTTAATCTTTTTTCAATTGAGAGGTAATCTTCCTTACCAATATTATTATTTTTTTCTTTGTTTAACAAGGCAAAATGAAAGCTTTTCCATTCCTTCACCAAAGAATATAAATGATTATTATCAGAGTCACCATTGAACAATTTAAAAGATTCTAGAGAAATTTTCTGACTCAACATTCTCTGCCTACCAGCGATGTTAAGAAGATAGGCATCGCTTTTAGAAAGGGAAAGATAGTATTGTATTAGAAGTTGATTGGATATAAGCACGAAAACAATTACAAATGAAGCTAATGAAAGTTTTGAAAAATCCGATAAAAAATATTTTTTCTTAAGTTTAGCCATTTTAGTAAAAAATTTATTCATATGAAAAACGATTTTTAATTTAAATCAATATTATAAACATGCTAGATTAATTCATATAAAAAGCAATTTATTTCAAAAATTATTGAAAATCAAACCTGTCTAAAATCTAAATACTTTTAAAATAATAAATTGCTTACATTTATCTCAATACGAAATCCAATATTTGCTTGGATGATGATGATTTCCCTTATTTTCTTGGGTGGATTTTCATTGTCTAGGATGAATCTTTCCCAAATGCCCGATGTTGATTTCCCCTTCGTAAATGTGATTGTAACCCTAGACGGTGCGACTGCAAAAGTCATGGAAACTGATGTTGTTGATATCATAGAAGAAGTGATTCTTACTGTAGAAGGCGTCAAAGAGATAAAATCCTATTCAAAAGATTACACGGCAAATATTTCTATAGAATTAGAACTGAATCGCGATGTGGATGTTGCTCTCCAAGAAATTCAGACAAAAATTGCCCAAGTTCAAAATAAACTCCCCATTGACTTAGAACCTCCTATTTTAATGAAATCCAACCCTGAGGATAATCCTATAGTCTGGGTTGCTTTAACATCGGATACACATTCTAAAAAGGACATGGTTCTCTATGTAAAGGATGTCCTCAAAGATAAATTTCAAAAGATACAAGGTGTCGGGGAAATCTATCTAGGTGGTTATGTAGATCGTACTGTAAATGTTTACCTCGATCCCAAAAAATTGTCACAAAGAGAAATTACAGTTGATGATATCACGAATACTCTTTTAGAACAGAACATAGAAATCCCTGGTGGAAGAGTAGAGAATCGCCTAGAAGAATATGGACTTAGATCTATCGGTGAAGTTCCAACAGTCGATAAGTTCCAAGATATCTACCTGAATTCTAGAAGTGGAGTTCCAGTTTACAGCTTAATTAAATTAGGTGATATTTCTAATATCGAAGACGGCTTGGATGATATTCGTAGAATTTCTCGCTTCAATGGTTCACCATCCATTGGCTTAGGTATTAAAAAATTAAAAGGCTACAACGCAGTTGAAATCGCTGATCAAATAAAAGAGCTAACCAAAGATCTTCAGGATTCTATTCCAGAAGGATATAAATTGCAAGTAGCTTCTGATAATACAATCTTCATTCGAGAATCCATTGGTGAATTGCAATTTACTATGTTGCTATCGGCGATCTTAACTGGATTAGTCACACGCTTATTCTTAGGATCATGGAAATCAACATGGAACATACTTTTAGCAATTCCTACTTCAATCTTGGGAACATTTTTCTTTTTAGAATTATTCGGATTTACACTTAACACCTTCACTTTACTTGGTTTAACTCTTGCTACAGGAATAGTGGTTGATGATGCTATTATGGTATTGGAAAATATTGTACGCCACCGAGAAATGGGTAAATCTTGGAGAGATGCCGCCCTTAAAGGAACCAAAGAAGTACAATTTGCAGCCCTTTCGGCTACACTAGCAATTGTTGCAATATTTCTGCCTGTAGCTTTTATATCAGGAATCATAGGAAGGTATTTCTTAGAATTTGCAGTAACTGTCTCGATTGCTGTACTGCTCTCGCTTTTTGAATCTCTTACCTTTACTCCCATGCGTGCCGCACAATTTAAAAATGCCGAAGAGAAGCTCTCTCGATTCGATACTATTATGGATAGAATCATGATAGTGATCCAAGAAAAGTACAAATCGTCCTTAGATTGGTCACTTTCCCATCCTAAAATTATCATAATTTTATCTTTTATGTTATTTAGTTTAACTTTACTTTTTATAATTCCTCTGAAAAAAGAATTCGTCCCAGCCCAAGATACTGGTCGTTTCTTAGTTCGTATGAAAGCTCCCGTTGGTTATTCAATTTTTAGAACTGACCAAGAAGTGAGACCAATAGAAGATTTCATATCAAACAGGAAAGAAATTTTTTCTTACTTCATTGCAGTCGGTGGAGTGGGAGGCGGCGACGTAAATACTGCAATGATTTATGCAACTTTGCAAGACAAAGAAAATCGTCCCATCAATCCCGATACAAACCAAGCTATAACACAAAGGGAATTTTTTGAAATTCTACGTGCAGAACTTCCGAAGGTTGCACCCAGCTTAAAAGTTTCTATTCAAGATTTTTCATTAGGTGGCTTCAGCGCAGGAAGAGGCTATCCAGTAGAACTGCAAGTTACTGGATCCGATTGGGAAGTCTTGTCAGATTCAGCTGAAACCCTTAAAAGTGAATTAGAAAAAAGTGGCTATCTAACAGATGTAGATTCCGATTACAATAAAGGACAACCTGAATTAAGATTGGTTCCAGATCGAAAAGCAGCAGCCTTAATGGGAGTTAGCATAGCAAATATTGGAAATACAGTTGGAACTCTTATGGGTGGTAGAAGAGCTGGCAAATTCACTGAAAATGGAAGAACCTATGATGTAAAAGTACGTATTGCACGTAAAGAAGGCGAAGACCCAAAATCTCTCTATGAAACCAGCGTTCGAAATACTCATGGCGAGATAGTTCAATTGAATCGACTATTGAGATTTGAAGAAACAGAGTCTCAGAAAAATATATCGCGTGTGGATAGATCAAGAGCAATTACAATCTTTGGAAATCCTAAGGATCCTTATTCACAACAAGAAGCGATTCAACATTCCTTAGAAATAGCCAAGAAAATACTTCCTAAAACCTATACTGCTAAAATAACAGGTGCAGCGAAGGCTTCCTCCGAATCCATGAATAGTCTAATAGCTGTTCTAGCAGTTGGAATATTAATTTCTTATATGATACTAGCAAGCCAGTTCAATCATCTCAGGCATCCCATTTATATTTTGTTAGCTTTGCCTTTTAGTTTTTCGGGAGCCTTGATTGCCTTATATATCTTCCATCAAAGTATCAATGTGTACAGCTTTATTGGGCTCATACTTCTCTTGGGATTGGTTAAGAAGAACTCAATCATCCTAGTTGAATTCATCAACCAAGTCAGAGAAAAATCGAAAAAAGTCGTTCAATCTTCCCAACTCATTTATGATTCCATACTTGATGCAAGCCCTCTTCGTATGCGTCCTATTCTTATGACGACATTTAGTTCGATAGCTGCTTCCATTCCTCCAGCTTTTGCCATCGGTCCAGGCGAAGAAACTCGTATTCCTATGGCGATTACAATCTTAGGTGGAATGATTCTATCTACTTTGGTAACTCTCTATCTAGTTCCTGTTACTTACTTCTGGGTAGAAAGAAGATTTGTGGAAAAGGGAAAATAATTTGGGCGCCTTTTCCGGCTCTCCCTCGACGAGGGCGCTCGCTTCGCTGCTCGATCCGGGGCGCAGAGAAAGTTCACCTTACCATCTTTCGTCGGAAGTTGGACATCCCTGTCCAAAGTCCCGACGTGACCCTTCCTGGGTCACTGCGAAAGATGGCAATGGTGAACTTGAGCGTTTTCCTTCGTTCAAAATGTAAGATAAGTTTCATCCTGCAATAGACTAAAGCCTATCGTCAGGATGAGACGGGAATTTAGCTAGTTCCTAAACTGGGGATGGGGACTATAACCTAACGATGCATAAATTACTTAAAAACATTTAAACCTAACATATATTATGCTATTTAAAGAAGATTTGGCACGACTCGTGCCAAATTGATCGGAAATTTTCCGAATCTATCAGAGTATATTCATAGGTTAATGTATTCCCCAACGAGGATTTACTCTTTCGAGCCAAAACGACATGGATGTCGTTTCTCGCACTTTGGAACACGATGTTCCAGGGTGCGACGAGAAAGGGCAAACCGCAGTCTTATCAGAAAGTAGCGTAAAGTTTTCTTAAATCACTTTCAATTTTTTATAAAATTTTATTTATTATGTCTGAAAATAAACAAAATCATCTAATATAACAGAGAATATATTCAATTAAATAGTTTTTGCGAACCTCAGGTGCCTTGGGTTTGTAACCAGTTTAGGTTGTAAGGCAATATAGGATTAATAAAATCTACTCAAATGCTTGTAAAAACTCCTCCCTGCTGATTTTGGACTGGGAACAAATCGCTCTGAGTGTAGAGCCTTTGATGGTTTTATGATTCGGAAGTGTTAGAGGAGTTTTAGTTCCATCTTCATTTTCCCTTATCATGGATATATGTTCTTTTTCTCAGACTATAGAAAAACCTAATTTTTGTAATGTCTTTAAAACTTTTGCTTTAGGAGCATCAACAGGAAACTTACTCACCCCTATTATGCAACCAGTGAATCAGCAACAATAACATCTAATATTTCCGACTCATCATCAAAAATATCTGAGCCAAAGGATTCTATATGAAACTTTATGGCTGATTGAGTGTCCTCAAGTGCTTCTTCAAAGCTATTCCCTTGTCCAACAACGACTCCCTTCAATCCTAATGGGTATCCAACATATCCATCAGAATGTCGTTCAACAATAATTTTGATTTTGTTCATACATCAATTTTGTTTAATTTCTAGAATTTGTCTAGCTTATTTGGACTCAAGGAGAACTCTCCCTAAAAATCGGCATTCAGCAAAAGCAAAGCTTAGTAGTTGCCTTCCTCACGGTCAATGGCAGTGCGGGCGGTTGTCCTTCCCATTCCATCTGTAATTTACAAACCCTCTGATTCTAAGTTAGTTGGTACCCCTGTTTTGAACGGTTTGTATCAAACCTATTCGTATCAGAAAGTAGCTTAGAGCTTTTATCTAAAGGATTCAATCTTTCGTTAGCAAAAAATCTACGAAGAAGCTATATCCCCACAAATTGATAAATCTATAAAATCACTATTTTTACTAAATTTTTCCTTTTTTACCTCTAAGCTTTTATTAAAATCCAATTTATTGTTTCTGTTAAGATATTGAATTTTCTAATATAACAGACAATATATCCAATTAAATAGTTTTTGCGAGACTCAACTATCCTCAGCTCACTTCAAAAAAAACTCTAAATCTTCGGATTCAAAAGAATCAAGATAAATTCTTTTCAATTTTTCATCTTCATCAGCATTCAAGATTTTTATTGCTCTTTTTAGATACTCTAAATTTGCTTTCGGGAATTTATCACCTTTCGATTTGTAAGCTATAAAACTTTTTTGTGCTTCGTATTTCAAATCGTATCCTTCTAAGTAAAAAAGGAATCTATCCTTAACGATAAATCGAAAATAATGATAATTAAAATATTGATTGGGGAAACTACTTGATAGTTTGTTAGCTTTAACGTAAATTGCACATTCTTGTCTTGGTTCCTCGAGGTTGCGGCACTTTATATATTTTACTATACCAGCGGAATGATAATATTCATCCTCTGTATATGGATATTCTAAATAATAAGAGTATGTTCCACCATTGTCTTTCACTAATTCAAAATTCATTGTTGAGTCAGATTGATATGGATGCTGCTTAGATATAAATCCTCCAGCCACTTCTACTAGAAATACCTTCTTGCTATAACCGTTATTTTCTCCAAATAATTCGATAAAATCTTGAATTGGTAAATCCTTTAGATCTTTTTCAAATGTTTGGTCTTCTGATTCATTTATAAAGATTGATCCATCTGAGATAACCAGATCGCCAACTATTGTAAAGTCTTTCACCTTACCACTTACATTCCCTGTTTGGATTTCGTCCTTTTCAATATGTATCTCAGAGGTTTTTTCTTTACAGTAAAGTATTTGAAGAAGAATAAAAATGTAAAGAAATCTCAATTTCATAATACTAATCCTGCCTTTTTTAAAACTTCGAAATCTTCGTTTGTTCTAGGGATGAATAATTCTGTTTTATATTTTTCATATTTCGGTGGACCTTCAATTATTCGTTCAAACTGGACATGAGTGTGTGGTCCTGTAGATCGTCCAGAATTCCCTGACAAAGAGATCGCTTGTCCTGGCTTAACCTCCTGACCCTCTTTCACCAATATTTTACTATTATGTTGAACCTTTATAGCAATTTTATCAGATATTTTTATCATAACGTATAGTCCTCCGGTTTTGTGTGCTGAATTATAATTGTTTTTATCACTATCTTCTGATACATATATTACTTTGCCTCCGACTGGCGTTCCAATTCTTGTTCCAGTTACCATCGGTTCATCCAATGCTCCATGTAAGCTAGGTAATCCTGTTGTAGGATCATTTCGGATTCCTAAATCACTAGAAATTTTTGAGCCTTGAATACCTGGTATTAATAGCGTCTTACCCATCAAAGTAAAGGTTCTAACGTGCCCTGCACCTTCTGGTAGAGTAGAATCATTCATAGGAATTATTCTTTCAACTAGCTCCCGCTTTGCTAGTTCTGTAGATTGACCTAATTTTACTCCTGAATCTCTTAAAGCAAAAGCAGCAGAAGACTTTATTCTTACATCATCAGAATATAATAAATCATACAGAGCAACTTTAGCACTATCTACATTCAAGGCTCCAGGGACTTTTTTAAGCTCTGTATTCAATAAGCCTTCCCCTAATTTTGGGTCTTCGATAATTGTGGCGTAAACTCTTTCTTTTTTTAAAGTCTTCTCAGCTTCGATATAATTCTCGAGTTCTTTTTCTACTAACTTTTGCATACTTGTCGCTAATTTTTTTCTATTTCAGTTAATTTTTTATTTTTAATTTCTTGACTATCATTACCTGCTGCAAGCTCCTCTCTTTTAAGAGTCGCTTTAGCTTGTAATACTTTTACTTCATTTGAAACTGATTCTCTTTTCTTATCAAGTAATATTTTTGAATCTTCAAATTCTTGTTGTAGTTCCTTTATTTTGCTTAATGATTCTTGATTTAATATTTCCCTCCCTTCCAATGTATTTCGCAATTCCATTATTCTTGATTGTTGTTCATTTGAAATACTGAATACTGTCTCTTTTATAGTATACTCGCTTTTTAAAGGTTTGTAATTGTCCAGATATATATTTGGTCTACCTGCCAAATTGATTTGTTTCGCAATATCTCGACCTACATCACTATTTAAGAATTTCTTTTTCTCATTAAGGTAGGCATCCATTATCTTTTTATATTCTTTAGTACCTGGCTCGGCTTTAGTATTATTTAGATTTTTTTCTGCTAGTTCTAATTTCTCATACGCTGCTTTTAATTTAGGGTCGATGTCAGCACTATTGAGTTTTGAAAGCAGTTTTGTTGCTTCTAGAATTTTGGAGTTAGTTATACCTTCTTTTATCTTTTTGGATTGTATTTCTACATATTTATTTGTTTTTTCAGTTGCGATTTTTACTTCAGATTTATATTTATTAATAAGTGGTAATTTAGATTTATTAGCCAAATTTAATTCATCTTCAGCTGGCTTGAGAATTCCTTCGTAATGATTCTTCATCAGTCCATCAAATGCCATAGGATCGAGTTGCCCTTTAGCAATTAATATACCATAATCTGCAGCATATTTATTATATTGAGCTATAGCTTCTGAATGTTTAATATTTACATCGTTTAATGATCGTTTTATACTTTCAAATGCATACCTAGCATTGGATTCATTTTGTTTTAACAAAAAACCTTCATCACTACTTAGTATACTTTCTCTACTTGTTTCTTTTTGAATTAATATACTTCGGTTCTTTTCAATATCTTGTAAGCTTTTTACAATTTTTTCATTGTAGCTACTGATAATTAAACTCGACTGAGGATTTTTATCTAGAATTCTTGTTGGAGTTGAATCTATATTTATTGAAGATTGTCTTTCAGTCTTAGTATCATTCACATTTATGATTGTTACGCCTTGACTGTATCCTTGGTAACTTCTAACCTCATTTATAAACTCTTTGGGGTTAGGCATACGGTCTAGAATATTTCCATCTTGGTCTTTTTCTTTTACTCGTAAGTTACCATCCTCATCTTTATAAAATAACTTCATGTTTCCGTTTTCATCCGTGACAAGCATCTGACCAGTCTGTGGATCATATTCATCCTCCCTTCTTCTTCCAGCCAAATGTTCCGCTATTTGTGATCTTTCAGGTGCAGGGGTTGTAGTTGATCCCCAAGCAAAAGCAATCCCCGCGAGCCCTGCCATAGATCCAACCAATCCTAAAGCTAACTTCGTTACTGTATCTGCAGACATGTTTTCAAAACTATCAACACCATCAATACGATCCAAATGAATTTCCCGATCTGCCTGTGACATATTGTTCAATTCATCTTGTGTGAAGAGTTTAGAATCACCTAGCTTTGCATTTTCTTTTTCTCGAAGAATTTGGTTTGCTTCACTCTTGCGATCCTCAGGGGACATTGCATCAATTTCAGCATCTGACATGTTTTTTTCTTTTCCTTTCGTCTCATTCCCATAGTCAGATTAAGCATATGTCGAATCGTAAAAATCTATCTCGTATTATTCCTTCCTTTCCGTTATTGCATTCATTCATTTTCCTCATACTTATTGCCTTCGCTCACTCGCAAATGAGTGCCCAGTCTAATTCAAAGAATAAACTTGGAACCTCCCCCAAGATTCAATCCCCTCAGTCAATTTCTTCAACAACAACCAATTCACGTGCACTCATGATTGATCTATCCAATCGAGAAAATGTTAGTAAAATGTATAAAGATGAATACATTCCGTACGGTAAGGTTCCAAACTCTTGGACGGGCAATACAAAATCTTGTAACATAGGTAACAATTCCAAAGAATACGATGATGCAACCTTACAGAATCTTCGTTATTATCGAGCCATGGCTGGAGTTCCATCGGATGTTAGCTTCGATGAGAAATACAATAAGTCTGCCCGAGCAGCTGCCCTCATTATGGAAGCCAAAAACAATCTAAGTCACACACCGCCCGTTTCTTGGCCCTGCTATTCTAAAGATGGAAAGGATGGAGCAGGAGCTTCCAATCTTTGTTTAGGTTGTGTAGGTCCCGATGCAATCGATGCCTATGTTTCTGATACAAATATCCAAGGGGTTGGTCATAGGGTTTGGGCTCTTCATCCAAGTCAGAAGGTATTTGGAACAGGAAGTAGCAAAAGAGCGCACGCATTGTACGTGTTTGGTGATTGGAGAAAGAGCGAAGAAGTTTCGCAAATTAAATCTGTAGCTTGGCCTCCCAAAGGTTTTGTTCCTTACAAATTTGGTTATAATCCTGACTATCCTTGGTCTTACCAAGCTTTTGGTTCTGCGACTAACCACAAAGAAGCACAAGTCAAAATGACCATGAATGGCAAATCCATATCCTTTCGCAAAGAGTCAGGCAATTCAGGAATTTTAGTTTGGTATCCAAATGGTTTAACGAAACCGAGTAAATCCAACGATTACAATAAACCGAATGAAGATATAAATATTTTAGTAGAAATTTCCAATTTGACAATTGATGGCAAACCACAAAATTTTAGTTATACTGTAACATTTATTGATCCAGAAAAGAAAACTATCGAATCGAGCACTGAATCGAATGCTACTTCTGATTCAAATAATTCCACTGCAACAAATAGTACTGAATCCAATTCAACCAATCAGAGCAATACCAGTAATCAAGAAATTGTTTATGACAAGGAAATGAGTTCCGCACTTTTATCCTATGCTTATGATGGGGATTCAAAGAAAGCAGAAGACGCCTTGAAGAAAAAAGCCGATCCCAATATTTCGAACAATGGATGGACCCCATTGATGTATGCCTCTTACTTTGGGCACAAATCCATAGTTGAAACTTTACTAAAATACAAAGCTGATCCAAGTAGGGAATTAGATGGTTGGAATGCTGCAAGTTTAGCAAAATATCAAAAGTATGATGACATAGTTGAATTGCTTCAATCAAAATCAAACAATGCCAAGCGATCTTTATCTGAGATGCCTAAACAAAGATCTTTGAATATTGACGTACCTAAACCAAAAAATATAAAATGATTCTATTCAAGTTTTGGTTGAATCAATGATTTACTCTCATCATACAATCCAACCAATAATTTATCAC
This sequence comes from Leptospira sp., assembly GCA_009991425.1. Classification (GTDB taxonomy): domain Bacteria; phylum Spirochaetota; class Leptospiria; order Leptospirales; family Leptospiraceae. Next base: position 2,994 of record JAACWH010000006.1, on the reverse strand, counting down.
CGGATGTTGAATTAGGAAGGAATTTGATACCTGCGAATTTCGCAGAAGAATAAAGATCAGCCTGTCCTTCTTGGAAGAAGTAGGACTCTGCACCAATTTTGAAATCGTAGTCGCTTCGGAAATATTTTATGGAATACAATCCATTATGTGAGTCCACAGCTTCATGAGAAAGTCGAATTGGTTTAATAACTCCCGATTCAATTTCGAAGAGGAGAAATCCTCTTCGAAACTTTTTGACATTGCTAGTTGATTCGAATTTCGACCAATCATAATTGAGAATCATATAATCCCCCTGGAACATTGATCTTGGGTCAACGGGCACGAGAGGAAGTAGAACTAGTTTACCATTTTCTCGAATTTCTTCTTTTCCTATAATTGCATATACAAGAAATAATATAAACAATAGAGAATTGAATGTAAGTAAGATGATAGATAATTTATTTTGATTCCATTTTTCTTTCATAGAGAACCCATCCTGAATATGTGAACAAAAATAAAACACCGGAACCTAACATATATAAAGATTTCTGTAACAAAGTAATCTCCATTTGATAGTAAAGAATAAAGAAATATCCGATTAAGGCAAGTCTTCCCAAATTTGCTATAAAAACTGATTTATTGCGAAAACCAATAAATATGATGATATGCGCAGCTAATATTCCTGGTGCTTTCATCAATGGAAGAAATAGTAAAATAGAAATAAAAATAGTCATCCATTCTTTGGATAACTCTTTAAATGATTCATAAATTAAATAATGTATTGCGAGAATTAAAAAAACAAAACTAGCAATCAACGAGAAATCAATCTTAGAAGCTATAACATGGGGGAAAATAAATAAACCCAAGAAACTCAAAGTCAATGAATAAAATAAATAAGAATCTTGATTAAATATTCTCTTACTATCACTAAAATAGATTAATCCAATGGAAAGGAATGCACCTAAATATGGATAGAAAATTAATATTTGTTCCTGCTCCATACTTCCTAACAAGGAACTAAATGTAATGATTACTGCTAGAATTTTATAAATCGAGTTCTTGAATATAAAATAGAATACTATTTGAAAAGCTATATTGATGATAAGAAGCATATCCAATGATACGTGAGTAAGTCCATCTAAGCCGAAGAAGAAAAGTGCATAACCCTGTAAGAAAAAAGAAAGAAGAACTGGATCCTTCGACTCTTTAGTTTCTTCAGGAATTAGATACGAAAATACACTTACAACAATTATTGTACACATTCCTAAAGTAGTATTGAATCCATCTGAATCTAATAAATCTAGTATACCAAGAAAAAAGAGAAAAAACATTCCAGCAATCACAGAACCAAAGAAACTTAATACTTGAATATACCAAAGTGTATGATTTTGCTTTGGCAGACCAGTGGATGAGATATCTTGAGTCTGATCTTGATGTGGATTCATATTAGATTTAGAATTATTTTTAGGATTCATGAGATGCTATTCTCTGATCGTCAAATTCCTTCTTTAGTTTTAGAAGATGTTGAATGGAAAAGATCGTAAATAAAATTACAATCATAAATCCGATGAAAAATACTGCTGCATTTTCAAAGGATGCAATATTGATAAAACGAATCATGATAAAAAATAACCAATACAATAATGATACCGTAACATTTGCAAGTCGAAAATATTTTCCTCGGAAAAGATAATAGCTTAATGATAAAAATACAATTGGAATGATCCATTTGAAGATAAAAACTAATCCATCATCCCAACCCTCATCCTTATCGAAGAAAAAATCTGTGCTTGCAGAAAAGAAAAAAGAAAGTGTTATGAGAAGTAAAAATGGTGAAAAAATATTTTGTGAAGATTCTGGAAATAATTTTGCAAGAAATTCTTCATAAATAATAATAAATCCGTAGAACAAAATTCCACCCAGTAGATAGATGATTTTCGCATTTTCCCCAGGATATACTTGCTCTACATAAAGGTGGATAGTTAAAAAAGCTATACTAATCCACAAACCGATAACAACTCCAGTTCTACTTGGAAAATTCAATAAAATTGTAAAGAGACACCATCCAAAAAATAAATCATAGGCATCTGCTCCAGTTTGGTAGATAGAACCAAACAATAAAAGTCCAGCACCCGTTAAAAAAAATAGTAAAATCAAAATAGCTTCCGAAAATTTTTCATTGAATCGATATTGAATCCAAATAAAAAATGAAGCTAAGTATAAAAACCCAAGACCACCTAATTTAACATAACGATGAATTTCATTCCAATTGAAAGCGAGTAAGAAAAAAATTCCAACTACAAAAAGCGAAATCCCTGTTAATAAAAAATGATTCTTAATCGAATTAGAAAGACTTGATTGATTTTCATTTGAAGTTAGCATATTCTTATTATCCTAAAATAAATTTTTAAGTTACTCAACTAGAATACATTCTTTCAAATAAGCTTCTTTAAATTTATTTCACCCTAACTTTTATAAAATCTGATTCTTAAATGGGACTTCATCTACAAATATGTTAGTGCATTAGTTTTTCTAATTGTCTAATAATTATTTCTAACAAGCAAAGAGAATATAGCAGAAACAGTGATTGCTTGCAATGTCTGGAATGTCACCCAAATCCACCAAATTGGTAAATTTCCAATTTGGAGGAATGTTGTAAGCATTAGTGTTGGTCCTACGAAAGCGGCAAGGGAAAATAGAGTCCCAAATAAAAGACCACCTACGAGTCCTTCAGGAATGCCATTTTTACAAAGAAAGTAGAGTGCACCCAGTGCGAATATTGTAAGAAAGTCAGCTGCAATTGGACCAAGCCAATAGACATTTGCCATAGGAACAAAGATTCCAGAAAGACTTGGATCAAAGTAAAATTTAGAAAAGAATAGCATTCTCAATGGGAAAGCAACGACTTCCCAAAAGCCAAATGCCAAAAGAAATCTTAATAAAAATTGGTTCCAATCATTGGATGTCTTTAAACTCATCTATTTCCTCGTCTCGTCTACTAAACTTACATTAATC
>JAACWH010000114.1 GCA_009991425.1 Leptospira sp. | reverse complement strand
ATTTTCGATAAGATTTCTTGGGATTCTCCCGGATTCAGAGAACTTAATAGCTCAGCTGCCTTTTTTCCCTGCTTCCACTTTACTTTTTGCGGAGATTGATTCGTACTTATGAAATTTTTCTTAAAATGTATGAAACGTTCTAATTCATCCCTTAGGTCTCGCGAATGAAAATCTAAATTTCCCATTTCCTCAAAAACCAATTCTCTTAAATTCTTTGGTAAAAAAGTTATAGCTTCTTTTGCTAGAGATGTTGGGCAGAAAGTTAGAATCTGTGCGATCAAGGATGGATCTTCATCAAAGATCAATTTTCCTAACTCTTCCAAACTCATAATTTGTAAAATTTCGATTCCTGAATTTTCTTCTGTATCCTCTTCAGTAACTATATTGTTAATTTCTTGGATAATTTTCTCGAATTCATCGTCTTCAGTCTTTCTTGAGCTTATGGAGTTTGATCTGGATAGAGAGCTGGAATTGACAAGATAGGAATCTTTTTTTTCTACAAAAGAATTTCTGATAGGAAATTTTGAATCACTGGATCTTAATTTAGAATTAAATTCATGAAGAATTGAGTTGCCTATTTTGGTAGATGGATTTTTGACCTTATCATATCTTGTTAGGATTTTCTTGGCTTCATCATCGCTTAGATAGTTGAAGACCTCCAAGGGGAGGTCTTTGTCTAAGAGCCTATAGATTAAGGCTGCTTTGTCTTTACTATTCATTAGCCTGCGTCTTCTTCAGCTAGCCAAGTTCTTAGTAGTTGAGCAACATCCTCGGGTTTTTCCTTGGCGAGGTTAATCGCATTTTCAAGCAGCTCTCTTCTAAGCTTCTCATCTAGAGAGAGTTCCACTTCAGCTCCACCCTCATCCATAACTCGAAGCGCAGCTTCACGCATCATCTGTTGTTGAGCAGCGAGTTCTTCTTCTCTAAGTCTTCTTCGACGTGCAATTTCTTTCTTAACAGCTCTGTAAATCAGCACAGCAATAATTAAGATGATAAGAATGATGAGTGAAGCAATAATCATCTGACGGATTGCTCTTTGTTTCGCATACTCTTCATCTTCCAATCTAAATTGCTCTGTTCTATCCTTTGGTATTGTAATTACTGAAAGTTGGTCACCACGTGATCTTGTGAATCCAACTGCTGCTTCTAAATTTTTTCGTATCAAACGTATATCATCATCAGTTACAGGTATATAAGTTCTATCGTAACCTAGACCATCTTCTCTTTCTTTACGTTCCCAATGGCCATCAACTACAACAGAAAGGTTGATCTTATCTATCTTCCAAGGTTGTTTCTTAACTTCTCTAACTTTCTTATTGAATTCAAAATTGTTGATGTTCTCTTCTTTGCTGTATTTAGCTTTTTGATAATCAACATCCTTATAACCTGGTGGGATATTTGGTTCGGTTCCTGCAGGTCCATCAGGGGTAAAACCTTTTCCTTCAAATCCTTCTTTGGTTTCCTTAGAGGATACTTTGAGTGAGTAGCCATCGACTAATTCTAGTTCGGAGTAAGGAGTATCAGGGTTGTCCGCAATTGCTACAACAGGGGATACTTCATTTTCATTAAACTGTTCTTTGTCCCAATTGAAAAGATATTCAAATCTAGTAATATCAACTCTATCTTCTCCGCCCAGATACCATCTAAGTGTGTTTCGAATATCAATAAGTCTTTTGATTCTTTGTTCTTCTTCAATACGGAGTTTTTCTTGTACGATTCTGAGTTCTAAACGTTCGGTTTCTAAATCTTCCTCAAAGTCACTGATGATTCTTCCATCCGCATCTGCTACGGAAACATTTTCAGGCTTTAACTTTGGTACTGCCCTAGATACTAAGTTAACGATACCTTTGATTTCTTTTTTAGAAATTCC
>JAACWH010000046.1 GCA_009991425.1 Leptospira sp. | reverse complement strand
ACTATGCTATGGTTATCTAAGAAATGGATTCTAAGTAGTTTTATTCTCCTGATCAATCTGGGCTGCATCAATAAGAATGTTGCAGATGATACTATTCTGCTTAGTGTAATCAATCAATTGAATAATAGTGAGGATTTCTATCAATCTAGAGAATACAATTCTTGTGTTGTCAGTGCTGATACGACTAACGGAAGATTGAGTGTTTGCTTTCAATTAGGGGAAGCAGATTGTTCATTGAATTTTTTTAATACGATCTCAACTGATTCGATTCTACAGAAGAGAAAAGACGACTTAACTTTTATTAGTCTAAATTATACAAATTGTTCTAGTTCAGTTGCTACCTTAGGTGGAAATTACAATGCCATGGCAAGTCCTGCATCTATAGTATTGCAAGACTATTTCAATATAAATGGAAATACTGATCCCAAGATGATTTCATTTTCTAGTGTTGAATCATGCAGTTCTGTCGGCTTATTTGCATCAAAATATGTTCCTGTTAATTTTTATTCACTCTTAGACAGATCTGGACTTCTGGGAATCGATAGCTTGGAATCAGAACTAGCATTAATTTCAAGCACATCGAATGCTTGTATTACTGATCTAAGTTTCCAGCCAGCCTTTCTGCCAACTATCCAAAGTCTACGAGATGGAAGCATCCAAAGAGGAATTGTTTGTTCCCATGCTTCCATTCCAGGTTACCAAATATGTCCTTGGCTCGAATAATTTTATTTATCATTTTTATTAGCTGTTCTATGGACAATACAGACAATAAGAATATTGAGAATCAGGTATACTTTTCACTCTTGTATCTACAAACTGCATACTTTCCTTGTAGTAGAAACGCTTACAAAAATGAATTTACAGATCCATTCGGAGATACAAGACTTGGTTTTTTAACAACAGTTCCACAAAATTTGACATTCCAAGATATAATCGGTGGACAAATCAATAATTCGCCTGCAACTCTTACCTTATCACTATCATTTACTTCCTTACCCGATTTTATAAATCTAAATATCATTCCAACAGAACCTCAAGCTCTAGACTACCAAGCTTCTTTTACTTTTTATACACCCGAAATTATTTCAGTTGGTATTTTTCATTATTCGACAAGTGAACCACAACCTACAAGATGGGATCAATTCAATGTTCAAGTTTTTAAAGATAAACAGCAAATTGGATCTTGCGGCAAGCCTATCGTTCAAAATTCAAATCTCATCTTTGTCTGCGAGAAAAGTCTAAATATAAATTTGAGCCAAATAAATGAGAATACGGAGTTTAATGCTGAATTGTTGTATAAAGATTCTAATTTTACTTTTCGAGATTGTTATTAAAAAAAATAAAAAAAGTAAAGCTTAGTTACTCAAAAGCCAGATATTTTGATTGAAAATGTTTGGAAATTATTTATTTCATAATTGAGAATAAAACTCAATTAATCCAAATTTGCTCAAAATTTTGAGAACTATGCAATTTTGTCAATAATTTATTAATTTACAGCACGAAAATCATGCTGTAAATTAAATCGTTCTACCTTTAAGCGTTTCTCTTGTCTATCAAACCACGGTGGTGGTCGCATAGTCTATAAAGATTCCCTGTTCTAGCATTTTTCTTTGTAACTTTCGTACCACAAATGATGCAGAGGCCATTATCTCGTCTCTTTTTATAGAGCATTTGGACTCTTTCTGCACCAGTTAAATTGTGTTTCGAAATCTGAATTCTATAACCTTTAATTAAGTAACTACCGATTGATTCGTCGTCTCCCTTCTTAATAGCGGAAAAAACTGAATCTAGTTCATTTGGTTTTATAGATTTTGGTTTCATTTAAACCCCTTTTTCTATGTTAAATATAAAGTAATAGACGAAAAAAAAACTTGATAACCTATTTTTTTTGAAAAAAAATGAATCCAAGGAGCAAATTTTATGGAATATAATACTCTAAAGGAATTTTGGCCTTATTATCTCTCCGAACATAGTAAAGCAAGTAATCGAACCCTACATTTCATAGGATCATCGTTAGGTTTAATTTTTATTGGCCTTGCAATTTACTCACAAAACCTATATTATTTATTAGGTGGTTTAGTCTCTGGCTATGCATTTGCCTGGATCGGTCACTTTTTTATTGAGAAAAACCGTCCAGCAACCTTTAAATACCCATTAAAGTCCTTTGTTTCTGATTGGATTATGTTTTTTTATATATTAACAGGTCAAATCCAGAAAGAAATTGACAAGTTACCTTCAAAAGGATGAAAAAATGAGTTCTAAAAATTTAATTAGAATTATTTTTATTCTAATACTATTTTCACAGTGCAAGCCAAGCCCTAAGACTCAATTAGAGAAATGGGTAGGAGAAAATGATAAAGCTGATGCTGTTGAGATGGATCAATTAGCACAGATTATCTTCGATCAAACTTATAAATCAACAGAGTGGAATGAATCTGGTCAATTATTTATTGAATACGGAGGTTCTACAGCTCTTACTTTTTCAGACAATAAGACTTATCTTCCTATGATACTTCTTGACCTTGCTCGAAAAACATACAGAACGTACGCATTCGGTGAAAAACGAGGCTTGAAAAGTCTCAGAGTCAGTCTTGTAAAGCCACTCTTTGTGAAAGATGCTCCTAATGCAGAATCGGAAGTCCAAGAATTTGAAATCTATAGAATCAAAATCGATGAGGATTCAATAGCTGGGGTTCAATCGGATTGGGGAAAGGATTTTCCTGATAGTTTCATGAGCGATAAGAACGATATGCCGAATGAAGAACTTCTAAAGTTTTTAGAAATCTGGCAAAAGAAATGGAAGATTGAACTCAATGAGTTCTCAAGAATCGAGGTGCATTGATCCATTTTTGGCAATCACCCTTTGCAGCATCTAAGCGATCTAAATAGCTGAGTTTAGGTATACTGTAGGCTCCCAGTTCAAAGGTTACAAAATTCAATTCCTGGGTATCAAATAATTGGAAGCCGTCTTTCTTTAGCATTTGGAATAGATGGTATAAAGCAATTTTGCCAGCGTCTGATTCGAAAGCAAACATTGACTCACCTGCGAAAAATTTACCTATTGCGACTCCATAGACTCCACCCACAAGTTCACCCTCATCAGACCAGACCTCTACGCTATGGGCATATCCTTGCTTATGAAATTCTGTATAGCCCTTTACAAAACCATCTGTTATCCAAGTCTCTCCATTGGTTCTTTGTCCACAGGATTGCACAACTGTTTCGAAGCATAAGTTTGTTGAGATTTTAAAACGATTTTGCCTGACCTTTCTTAATACTGTCTTTGAAAAATGAACTTTATCTAAATCAAAGATCGCTCTAGGATCTAAACAGTACCAACGAATGGGATCTTCACTCCATGGGAAAATCCCATGCGTGTAAGAGTATAACAGACGATCTGAGGAAAAGTCCCCACCAATGGCGACTAGATCCTTTGCCCAAATTCGGGGATTTTTGAAAAAAGTGTTAAAATCTCTATGAGTCACTGTTATTTTGACATGGAAATGACAGAAAACTGGTTTCCTTTTTTCCTAGTTAGTTAAAATTGATTCCATAAATGAAAAGATATAGGTTAAACGATCCAAATACTTTACTCGGCATCTTAAACAAATTGCAAAATATTCCAGTCAACCAACCCGGAACTGAGCTTTCCTATTTGATAGAAAGTCCTAAGATCGAAAATGGTCTAGCTAAATCAACTCATATAAAACTCACTCCACTCGGTGGAGAGATTGGTAAACCAGAACTTGTTGTAGCTATTCTTAAAGAAAATAAGGTAGAGCTAAAGATCAAGCTTCTTAATCCTTTTCAAAATGATCTCTTTGATGTAACAGAAATTACAATTGAACCACTCGCAAGGTCAACCAAAAGAGCAAGTCTTAGTGGCATACAAGCTCAGAATATCCAAATTGCTGAAAATGTTCAGATAGCAACAATCCTTTCACTCTATGGCAAAACATCCATCATTACCCAAACAATCAATAAATTCCAAAATCATTTAGAAAGGACATTGACTGCTCATAATTATTTTATTAAAAAAATTAATGTAGGATTTTTCTATTCAACAACAAATCCACTTTTGGAACAAATCTCTCAGACCAAAACTCCTTTCTTTCTTAGAGATTCTCACAAAAAGATAATCTACATAGAAAGAACCTTCTTCAACCCGAAGAATAAAATGCAACAAAGAGAAATAGACGCAACCTTCCATAATTATTTAGTAAATAATATTAAATCAGTGCTAATTGTACCTCTTTTTACAAATAAAAATATGCTGATAGGATATGTGGAAATTAGCTCCAATACGCCAAATCTCGGGAATCCAGATTTAAGTGAAAATATAGAATCAAATAATGGAATCTCTGCTCTACTCGCATTTATTGAATCCAGTTCAGAAGATTTTATTTTCAATATGGAATTCGCATATGTAAAAGAATGGCAGCCTATTTCCGAGAAAGAAACTATCCGAGATCTTAGTGAAGATGGTAGAGGAGTTGGAATCTATTATTCTGGTGAGGATGTATCTGAGAAGTATCCTGCTGGATCAAAAATTTCTTTCCAAATTTCTATAAATAATCAAGTATATACTTTCTTTGGAAATTTGAAAGGTTGGAAGAAACCAAAACCAGACTTCTCCAAGGGTATCATTGGAACCAAAATTCACAGTTGTGATATTCCCAATGGTATTGAACTAGTACAGCGCTATGCAAGTAATATAATTCAAGGTGCCTTATAAATGAGTCCAGATTGCAGTTGCGGAGAAGAAACCTATAAAATTATTTTATTTTTAGTTCCTATCTTTGGCATTGTATTTGGAACAACTTTACTTTTCTTCCTTTTTTACTGGTGGCATAAGCAAAGAATCGAAATCATTCGCTCCAACCTCTATAAGCACGAGAAATTCGATTTAAGGCTGTATTCCTTTTTTTTGGGTCTTTTGTTGACATTCACAGGTTTATCCATTTCAATAGTATTCATATTGGTACTAGGGAGATCTCTGGCACTATTAGGAGGGTTAATCCCATTCGGAATTGGACTCGGTCTATTGACCTTTTACAAGACAACACGCTAGAATTAAATTCTAGAATCTGCGATTCTAAAGATTGGGATCTTATCCAATCCATACTCAACGGCAAAGCATCTAGTTTTGATTTGCTTATGGAAAAACACGAAAATCTTGTCGCATCTATTGGAATTAAATTTTCTACAGACCAAGATGAATTAGAAGATTTTATCCAAGAAGTTTTCATTCAGTCTTACCAAAGTCTAAGTCAATTTCGCGGAGAATCTCAATTTTCTACTTGGCTCTACCAAATCGCTCGCAACCATGCTCTCAAATTTTTTAAAAACCAAAATAGCATTCAAATAAATGATCACAATACTTTTGATCAACTGAAGCTTTCCTCTGAGGTCCGAGAGAGGACTGAATCTAGCTCTCAAGAAACTCAACTCTTCAAAGACGAAATCCAAAATACAATTCGTAACCTTGTTTCTAAACTTCCTTCTCAATATAAGAAACCTATAGTAATGTTTTACTTTGATAATAAAAGTTATAAAGAAATATCTGAGAAATTAAATCTTAAGATTAATACACTCAAGAGCACAATCTTCCGTGGGAAAGAAATTCTAAAAGGCATGTTGAAACAAGATGTTGAATGATCCCAATCAAATTCATCCATTAGGTTTTACAAAGGTAAGAACTAGAGTTCTTAATTCTTTGATGCCCAAGAGAAGTATTACTTGGGTATTTAGCTCCTTTATGCTTTTATTCATTTCTCTATTTACTATTACAATTGTCTATGTACTAGGATCGATAGATCGTTCCTTATTCTTGGTTCTCATTGCAACTTCGACCCTATTGCTTTGTATGTATTCCTTAATTGCAGGAATATTTTTATTTTCACATAAAAACCCCTTCTACCAAGAATGGAAAGATAGACTAGGATATGAAGACTAAGAATAATATTTCCCTTGCCACCATTTCACTGTTATTTGCTTTTTTAATTAGCCATTCCTTATTTTCTCAGGAAAAAGCTAAACTTTCCGCAAGAGAACTCTTAGACATGAAGATGGATTCTGCATATGCTTCCATTGAAGGTCTATCCAAAGAAGATAGCCAAGAACTCATTACACAAATTCGCAGTATCTACAGAGAGTCTGACCCAAGTATTGATAAGTTTTATTTTCTTATATCCCACTTAGAAGAAATCCAAGCAATTGAAAAGGAACAGGCTCGATTGGAAAGTTTAAACATTGTTTATGCCTTAGGTTTTTTTCTATTTATGGGATTATTAGCCTTTATTTGGTGGAACCAAAGAAAAATTCAGATTCAATTGAGTAGAATTTCAAAATAATTAGATTGTAATCATATTGTTTTTTATCTGTAATAGTTTTCGTATTAGATGGAATCAAAAGGATAAATCCATTGTCTAAAAACAGCTCTTTCAAAGTAAAAGTATTAGTCGTTGATGACGAAGAAGATATCGCCGATTTGATCAAAGTTAATTTAGAATCCGAAGGTTACCAAATTGAAGTATCTCACAACGGATTAGATGTTCTACCACGAATAGAAAAGAACCAACCTGAACTGATCATTTTAGATTTAATGCTACCTGGTATTGGTGGTATGGATCTCTGTAAGAAAATCAAAGAAAAGTATAAAATTCCAGTTATCATGGTAACTGCCAAAACTTCAGAGACGGATGTAGTCCTGGGTTTAGAATTAGGTGCGGATGATTATATCAAGAAACCTTTTTCTACAAGAGAACTAACTGCAAGAGTAAGGTCTGTACTGCGAAGATCAAATTCCAATGAAGAATTAGAAAATATGGTAAGCATTACTATAGGAAAAATTCACCTCAATGCTACAGCTCACAAAGTATATATTGAAGAAAATGAAATCGAACTAACTTTAATCGAATATAAGATACTTTATCTTTTCATGTCAAATCCTGGAGTTGCATTCTCAAGGGATAAGCTGCTAGACAGAGTCTGGGGAAAAGATGTATTTGTTACAGATCGTACAGTAGACGTTAATATAAAAAGATTGCGAGATAAATTATTAACAGAAAAGGATAAGCTTGAGACAATTCGAGGGATTGGCTATAGACTGAGAGATGCGTAGCTTCTTTTCAACCTTACTTTTAAGCAATTGGGCATTTTTATTAATACTTTTCATTGCTGCTATTTCAGTTTTATATTTGGATACAATTATCAATCCTGAATTAAGAGTTTTGCTTTTTTCAATTTTTTTCCTCTTGACTATGTTTGGTTCATTTTACATCTCTTACTCCATAGCAAAAATTGTAATTCTTCCACTCAATAAAATTGAAAGAAAAACAGATGAAATCAACGCAGGAGACTTCGGTTCTGAATTATCTAGACCAGAAATTCGTGAGCTTGCGAAATTAACTGAATCAATCAATGGAATGGCAAGAAGACTAAAAAGTCAATTTATTGACTTGAATCTAGAGAAAGAAAAATTCAATTCCCTACTTCAAAATCTAAAGGAAGGCGTGTTTGCTTTCGATAAATCAAATACAATTCTATTTCAAAATAAAAATATTCCAAACTCTATCATTTCCCCTAATTCTCAATCTAGACCTATCCAAGATGTAATCTACCACAAAGATTTGCTTCAATTAATCGAAGATACAATTGAAAACCAATCAGAAAAAAGAGCAATCATTCAAGACCAGCAACACTACTTTAGCATTCGAATATACCCAGTTCGATCTAATAATTTTATCTTCATCTACTTAGGTGTAATCTTAGATGTCACGGAAGAGAAGCAAAATCAGATGATTCGAGAACAATTTTTTGAAAATGCTTCTCATGAACTTAAGACTCCCATAACTTCCATTAAAGGATTTACCGAAACTCTAGAAGGGAGATTGAATCTTAATGAGAACTCACAGGAAAAGAAATTTCTGGATGCTATTCAGAGAAATACCGATAGAATGATTCATATCATTGAAGATATGATGACAATTTCAAAATTAGAAAATCTCTCTACTTCTATTACTAGAGAAATGTTCAATCTATATGAATTAGTATCTAACATAGGCGAGTCACTGAGTTCTATCTTTGACAAGAAGCAGCAAATTTATGAAATTCAAATTGATCCTCATTTTATTATTAATGCTGATTTAATTTTACTTGAACACTTAGTGATTAATCTTGTATCTAATGCATCCAATTATTCACCAGAGAAAACTAATATCACAATCAAGGCTTACTTAGAAGAAACCCACTTCCATCTTGAAGTTATTGACCAAGGAATTGGAATCAATCCAGAAGAGGCAGAAAGAATTTTCGAAAGATTTTACAGAGTCGATTCTAATCGTTCCCGAAAGGTAGGTGGAACTGGTTTGGGGCTTTCAATTGTTAAGCATATTGCAAGACTACATAACGGTGATGTTTCTGTGAGAGTTAATCCAGCAGGTGGATCAATTTTTCAAGTATTGATTCCTCTAGAATAAAATATTACTATTCAAGAGAAACTTCTTACGGAAAATAAAAAAATGAAATACCCTCTCGGATTTTATTCCTTTGGCAAAAACATAGGGATCAAAGATGAATCTTTAGATTTTGCAGTTATCTATTCTCAACAAATCTGTAAGGCTGCTGCAGTCTTCACGAAAAATAATTTCCCTGGAGCCCCGATCCTAGTCGGTAGAGATCATATAAAGTCTGGTAAGCTTCAAGCAATCGTTATCAATTCTAAAAATTCTAATGTGGCAACTGGTGACAAAGGAATAGAGGATGCAAGAAAAACCTGTGAAGTATTAGGTGAATCATTAGGAATTGATCCTAAATCTATTCTACCATCTTCTACGGGGGTAATTGGAGTTCCTTTACCTATAGATAAGATCCTAAAGGCCTGCTCAGAAGCTAAGGATAACTTAAAAGAAGGTAATCTTGAAGAAGTTGCTAACGCCATACTAACTACCGATAAAGTTTCAAAAATAAGTTCCCGAGAAATATCTTTCAATGGAAAAAGTGGCGTAATCTACGGAATGGCAAAAGGCGCAGGTATGATTGAACCTAACATGGCAACCATGCTTTGTTATATACTATCCGATTGGGATTCTGAAGAAGATCTTTATTCAGAATTAAAATCTTGTGTAGATGAAACTTTCAACTGTCTTTCGATTGATACTGATACATCTACAAGTGACACAGTTGTCTTGATGTCATCTGGTAAGGCAGGAGTCTTACCAGATGCTATTTTTCGAAAGGCTTTGCATGAGATTTGTTTAGACTTAACTAAGAAGATTGCAATGGACGGCGAAGGTGCAACTAAGTTAATTATAGTTAAAGTGGAGTCAGCAAAAAATGAGACACAGGCAATCAAAATAGGAAAATCTATACTGAATTCACCGCTGGTCAAAACAGCGATTTATGGTGGCGATCCTAATTGGGGAAGATTGGTGATGGCAATTGGCAAGGTATTCGATGAACCGATACCTTATGAAAATCTAGAAATTTTCTTTGGGGAACTGTCAGTTAAAGAAGCAGATAATGAACAAAAAGTCCTACTTAGCACTTACTTAAAAGAAAATTCTGAAATCCATGTCACTGTGAAATTAGGAATGGGAAATTCTAGTAAAGAGTTTTATGGCTGTGATTTTACAGAAGGCTATATCCAAGAAAATGCATATTATACTACTTAGGTGACATTAGTTAAAGTGAACTTTTTTTCTATATTAACAGGTTACCAACTTAAAAGATTTTTAATAGTAGGAACGATAAGAGCAGTCTTCGTAATTCTTAGTTTCCTGACTTATAAAATTTTATTATCCCAGATACCGTTCGATATAAGATTTCGATATGAAATTGGAATGGTCTCAACTTTAACAATATGCATTCTTTTATATTTACCTATCGTAGAGAAGTCATTACTTTTTCTAAAGAATAAATTCCTATCAGAATATCTAGTCGAAGATTCCTATACATCTCGCCTAGCTTACAAAAGATTCGATTTAAATTCTCTAATTCAATCTGTATTTCCGGATATGGTAAAAATCTCTGGAGCAAATTCAGGAAGATTAGGTATTCTAAAAGAAGATAGAAGCTTTGACATCTATAATTATAAAAGAGGTCGTCAGAAGAAAATCCCAAGGAAAGGAGAGAACTCTGAACTAAATAAATTAATTGAATATCTTTTAAAATATAAAAATGGCGCAAGTATCTCTGAGACTTTATCTTTACCTGAAATCAACTCTATCTTTGTATCTCTTAGAGCTGATTTTATTATTCCATTTCTATTTCGGGAAAAGATATTTGGCTTCCTTGCAATTTCAAGTATTCCTGATCTAGAGGCTCAAAAGCAATTAGCTCTACTTTCAAGTCAATCTGCTTTAGTAATCCATAATAAAAACCTTTCACTTCAAATTGTTGAAAATATCAAATACAAACAAGAAAATGAATCTGCAATTAGAATCCAAAATTTATTGCAAAAAGTAAAAATACCTAAAATTCAAAATTTAGATATTTCCTTACTGATGAATGATTTTTACACTTTAATAGAATTTTATCAGGTTGAAGATAAAATTTGGCAATTTATAATTATTTCCTCAGGTGGACCTGAGCGAAGTGCTGGTCTGCTTCACTCACATATTCTTGGAAAACTTTATGCTAAATTAGGTTACTTGAAAGTTAGTTCATTTGTGGAAATTAAAACTCTTATTCAATCTGCGTTTGAGAAATCTAATTGGAAAGATAAGTATGGATATTTGATAGGAAAAATAATAGATGATTCTGATATAGAAATTTTAGTAGAAGGAAATATTTTCAAAGTATACTCTGAAATAAATCCCAATAAACCTTTAATTTCCATGGGATGGAAGAATTTAATAGCAGCTTATCAATTTCCTATAATTATTGAAGTAAAAGGAAATAAATTTCTACGGATTGGTAAGACATGAGAAATTTATTAGTTGTTATTGCAAGTTCAATATTTTTCTTTCTAATATTTACCACAGTATTTCTCGGTAGCCAAAATAATATTTATAGGTTACCAGTTTATTTTTTCCCGAATGGCCAGATTGTAAATGTGAATCCTAACTATAAAGAATATTGGGGTCATAAAATTTCAATAGAAGATGTAAGTTATGCGAAAGACTTAAATTCAAAATTCAATTTTGCTGAACATGAAGTTAGAATTTATAATAAAAATAATAAATTAAAAATAGGAAATTTTTTCTTTTTGCATATAAATAAGATTAAAATAGCAAAACTATTCTTCATAGATCTTATCTCCTCATTAATTTCATTTATCATAGCAGTCTTATTTTTTTATTCCATAAGGGATAACTATATATTTATTTTTTTTATTACTCTCTCAGGCTTACTCTTTACCAATTTTCTATATTTGGCATTTGAACAGTATTTTTCAGTTCTTGTATTTTTACTTTATATAATTGGTTTTATGCTTTGGAATTTATCCTATAGATTTAGAGGCAAAGAGATTCCAACTCAATGGACGATTCCTCAGATTATTATTTCCTGTATTATGGGTTTCATGGTTCATACAGAATCGGAGAACTATGTTATTCAGGTAAAAATAGCTGCTGTCGGATTAATACTAATATTAATTTCAACAATAACATGTATAATATGGAATCTTTTGGATGTAATTCGTGATAAAAATTTAAATGATATCTCTAGAAGAAAAATATCTTTAATCTTTTCACTACTTATAATTCTTCTAGTTCCTCTTATATTTTTATTTTCCGATCCATTGAATTTACTTCAATTGGATCGTTATTTTATATTAATTTTCTTTCTAGTTTTTCTAGTTTCATTCATTTATGGAACCTATAAATACAGCTTTGTTCCTATGCAGATATTTTTCTCTCCTACAGCAATAACAATCCTACTTGTAGGAACTGTAGTTGGAAGTTATTCTTTATTAGTTTATATATTAAATAAAAATATATCTCTTCAAATTCTTTCTGATTCGAGATATTTTAATTTCTTTTTCCTATTCATAATAATCTTTTATCTTCTGCCTTTAAGGAATTCCTTTCGTGTTTTTGTAAACTATTGGAGCTTTATTAAAAACCCTCATTTATCAATTAGTTTAGATCGGATCAACCTTTTAATTACATCACCTATTTCAGTCAAATCTGTGGTCTCCACAATCAATAGATCTATGCTAGAGACTATGAATGTTACACAAATTACCATATTGATTCCAGGTGACCAATTCCCTAATGTTGATCTAAGAAATATTAATTTTACAAGAATTTCATCCAATTCAGATATCTGGAATTATTTTCAAAAATCTAAAGAAGTCACAGTTACTGCTCACCTAGCATATGGAGTTGGCTTAAGAGAAAAATTATACAACTACTTAACTGATATGGAAGTTCAAATTGCATTTCCTATCCGAGACTCTAACCAAAAAAGACGGAACAAAGCTATACTTTTAATAGGTGAAAAAATTGATAAGCAGAATTTTAGTTTAGGTGAGCTAAGATATATTCGAGAGGTCTCGAGATTGACATCGATGCTTTTAGACAATTATACTCTTTTAGCTGATGAAATTGAGAAAAAGAAAATCCAAAAAAAACTACAACTCGCTTCTATATTAGATCACACTTTGAATTTAGTTGACCAGCCTGTGTCTGATAAAATCGAAATTGGATACTTTTCTATTCCTGCAGTAGAGATTAGTGGAGATTATATGGATATCATTAATTTAAGTCATGATAAAATTGCAATTTTTTTAGGTGATGTTTCTGGTCATGGACTCGGAACAGGGTACATCGTAACGGCTATTAAATCAATCATTCGTGAACTACTTGATAGCTCCGCTAGCTTAGAAACTATTTTTCTTCAGATAAATAATTTCCTTATGATGAAGTATGGCGGAAATGAATTTATGACCTTACTAGGAGGAATTCTGGATATTTCTACGGGTCAATTTCAATTTATAAATGCCGGTCATCCAAATCTAATACTATTGGAAAATAATGGAAACATGGAATTCTATTCTAAGACGCAAAGAGTATTAGGAATTTTATCAACAGAATATCTAATACAAGAATTAAAGATTCTTCCAAGCCAGAAACTCATTTTATATTCAGATGGAGTTACAGAAACATTTGGAGAATCAGATTCCATGTTTGGAGAAGATTCTTTAAATGAATTTTTAAAAATGAATCCTTCTTTGAGTGCATCAGAACTTCCTCTGCTTTTACAAGAAAAACTAGACCTATACAGAAAGGGAAAAGATCTTTCAGATGATTCAAGTTTCATAGCAATAAAACTATTCTCTTAATTAAAATACTCCGATAATAAACTAGATGTCGACAAGAACATTTTATTTTACTATCTTTCTCTCCATAATCTTGAGCTTCATTTCATTTTGGGATCATCCCTTTATGAATTATACAAAAGAATTTGTTGTTCTCGTTCATGAGATTTGCCATGCTATAGCTGCCTTACTAACTGGGGGAGAAGTAAGAAATATAACCATACATGGAAATCAATCTGGTCAAACTGTTGCAATACCTTCTGCTGTACGAGGTTCTTTTCTTTTTGTTGTATCAGCTGGATATTTAGGTACAGCCTTAATAGGAGCTGTTCTTCTTTATCGTGGCTTAGTTGGAGTTAATACAAAATCTACTCTGATCATTTTCGGAATCATTGTATTTCTTATCACATTAAAATATGCAAATGTAGGAGAGTTTACTTATACTGTTGGAATAGCTTGGTCGATCGCGATACTTTTTGCAGCGTTTTTAGGGCAGCAAATTTCTTCGATCTTTCTAGTATTTTTAGGAACTACCTTTTCTCTTTATAGTATATATGATCTTTCAGATTTTACAGATTCAATACATCAAACAGATGCTGGAATCTTGGCTTATTGGTTAACAGGCTATAACAGTTCACAACATACTACACCCCCTCCTTCTGTTTTAATATTGGGTTACTTAATAGCAATAACTTGGTCAATGATGGGAATTGGTTTCATCTATACTTATGTTAAGCGAGGAATATATCATTCAGATCAAGAACATTTTGGCACAGACATGAATCATTCTAATTCTATAATGCCAGATGACTTTCAGGAAATGTTTCCAGGAGAATTAACTCCAGAAGTTATTGACTGGTTCCTCTCAAAAGGCTTAGATTTGAATGGTAGACCACTCTCTGGAGAATTGGTGGACGGAATTCAGAAAGATTCTGAAATGTCCTAGAAGCATATGGGTAAAAGAATTTTAATAACTGGGGGAGCTGGATTTATCGGTTCTCATTTATGTGAGCGTCTTTTGAAAGAAGGCAACCAAATTATCTGTCTTGATAACCTTCATACAGGCAGAAAGAAAAATATCTCTCACTTACATGATTTTGAAAATTTCGAATTCATTCGTCACGACATAGTTGATCCTATTAAATTAGAAGTTGATCAAGTTTACAATATGGCTTGCCCTGCTTCTCCAGTTCACTACCAATCCAATGCAATCAAAACCATTAAGACCAATGTGATGGGGACTTTGAATATGCTTGGTCTTGCTAAACGTGTAAATGCTAGAATTCTGCAAGCCTCCACTAGTGAAGTTTATGGTAATCCTTTAGAACATCCACAGAAAGAAACTTACTGGGGCAATGTAAATACGATAGGTATTCGTTCCTGCTATGATGAAGGAAAAAGGGTTGCTGAAACACTTTGTTTCGATTACCACAGAAATCATAATGTCGAAATTCGTGTTATACGAATTTTCAACACTTATGGACCAAATATGCTAGCCGACGATGGCAGAGTCGTAAGTAATTTTATAGTTCAAGCTCTTCAAGGTAATGATATAACTATTTATGGTGATGGTTCTCAGACTCGATCCTTTTGTTATGTAGATGATTTAGTTCAAGGAATTATCTCGATGATGAATAAAGATAATTTTATTGGCCCAGTAAATCTAGGAAATGATGGAGAGTTTACTGTTAAAGAATTGGCTGAAAAAGTAGTAAGCCTCACAAAATCTGCATCTAAAATCATTTACAAGGATCTACCTTCCGATGATCCTACTCGACGTAAACCTGATTTAACGCTCGCTAAGAAAGAATTAAATTTCAAGCATACAGTTCCTTTAGAAGAAGGTTTGTTGAAAACTATTGAATATTTTAAAAAAGCTATAAACGAAAAGTAGGATTATTATGAAATTAGGAATAATAAAAGAAGAAAGTAATGAGAACAGAGTGTCCATCACTCCTGATATGATTGATGCCTTAAAGAAAATTGGTGTGGAAGTTAGCATTGAAACAGGTGCAGGCGATAAGGCATTTCATAATGATAAAGAATATGAAGCAGCTGGCGCAAAAGTTGCTAAACGAGAAGACATTCTTCAGAATTCAGATCTTATTACATGTATCCATTTTCCTCATGAATCCGTTACTGAGAAGTTGACAAAAGGTCAATCTGTAATGGCTCTTTTCCAGCCAGTTTATAATAAAGACAAAGTTAAAAAATTAAATGACCAAGGACTTACTCTCTATAGCTTAGATACTATTCCTCGTATAACACGTGCTCAGTCTATGGATGTTCTATCTTCACAAGCAACAGTAGCTGGTTACAAAGCCGTACTAACAGCTGCAACTCATACTAGTCGATTTTTCCCAATGCTTACTACTGCTGCAGGAACAATAACTCCATCTCGAGTACTAATAATTGGTGCTGGTGTTGCGGGATTGCAAGGGATCGCTACGGCAAGAAGACTGGGTGCAGTTGTTGATGTATTCGATACTCGTCCAGAAGTGAAAGAGCAGGTAATGAGTCTTGGTGCAAAATTTGTCGAAGTCGAAGGTGCAGCTGATGCGAGCTCTGCAGGCGGATATGCTGTAGAACAATCCGATGACTACAAGAAGCGCCAAGCAGAGGCAATTCACAAATTTGCAACAAAGGCTGATATTATTATAACTACTGCTCTTATCCCAGGGAAGAAAGCTCCTATTCTTATCACCAAAGCAATGATAGATGAAATGAGACCTGGTTCTGTAATAATAGATTTAGCTTCCATCATGGGCGGAAATACAGAGCTTACTAAAGACAATGAAACAGTAATTCATAAAGGTGTGAGTATCATAGGAAATTCCAATCTTCCGTCAACTATGCCATCCGATGCTAGCAAAATGTTTGCCAAAAATATCTTTAATTTCTTGAAGCTATTGATGGTAGAGAACCAAGTGAATCTAAATTTTGAAGATGAGGTAATAGCTGGAACTTGCATAGCTCATAATTCTGAAATCCGCCACAAACCTACCTTGGATGCACTCGCTGGTTAATTTTAAATTTAGAAGACTATTAATTTTACTGAGCATAAGTCTTCCCATTTATGCTCAGGCAAAACCTATTTCTAATTTACCTATTAATGAATTAGGTAAAATTCCAATCATCACCTACCACAAGATAGGTGAAACTGATACAGAATATTCCCGTTCTAGAGAAGGATTTCGAAAGGATCTAATTTATTTTATAGAAAATAAATTTCATTTTCTTAGCCTAGATGAGTTCACTTCTGGCAATATCCAAGCACCGAAAGGTAGTATTCCTATCCTACTTACCTTTGATGATTCTTCCATATCTCAATTTGAGATGGACAAGAATGGCAAAATTCTTCCAACATCCGGGATAGGTATCATAGAAAGTCTTAAGAAAAAATACCCTTATTTTAAACCCAAGGGTGTATTCTTTGTAACACCAGGTGCAAAAAGTCCCAATGATTTATTTGGTCAAAAAGAATTTAAGAAAGCAAAGCTAGATTATCTACTCGCAAATGGTTATGATATTGAAAATCATACTCTCTGGCATGCGAATCTAAAAAAATACTCATCGAAAATAGAAGAACAAATTGTTCAATGCGAACAATTTGTACAAAAATTTCTTCCGAATCACAAAATGACTTCTTTGGCTCTTCCGTTTGGAATTTATCCAAATGAATCTGAGCGCCCAAGATTGCTAAAGGGAAGTTACAAAGGTCAAAGCTATAAAAATATTAATATCTTTGATTATTCGAATAGGTTTAGCTTCGTTCCTGAACACAAAGATTTTGATGCTATGCATATTCGAAGGATACATGCAAATGAAGCTGGAATAAAAAGAATGTTAGTTGAAATTCAAAAACCTGGAATTGCATTTGTAAGTGATGGCAATCCATCTACAATCACTATACCTAAATCAAGTCTCGGATTGTTACGTAAGAAAAGTATTAATAAAAAAATCTTGAGTTACTAGAAAATTCCAAAATACTACTGCTAGCAATCCTACAACAAAACCAACAATCCATCCACCGATAAGATCACTTAAAAAATGATGCAGACTTAAGAGCCTACCAAGTCCGGCGAGAAATGTGAAAATAAAAATCCACGCTGGCAACTGGAAAGCAAATACCAAAACAATTACAACAACCATAGAATTTGCTGAATGTGCCGAAGGAAATGAATGCTTCATATCTGGATTAGAATCTAACTTTCCTGCTACAGAAATAAGTGGTCTTCCTCTAGATACTACCTTCTTAAGAAAGAGTACAAAACGATCATTTAAAAATGCTACAATTGCAATGTAAATTAATGCAGGCCAAAAAGGCCTAAACCCATCTGCAAAATATAGAATGGGAAGTAAAATTATTAAAAATACCTCACCCCTATTCCATCTGCCTAAGATTCTACGAAGAGTTTCCGTTGGAAAATTATTTTTAATCCAATGAGAGATTGTAAAATCTAATTTCAAATTTTCTTTCCAGAGAATTCATTTAACAAAGTAGAAACCAACTCTGATCTTTGGATTTCAATTTGTGATCGTAATTCAAGATTTTTTAAGGAAACAATTCCCTTAGTTAGTTCATCTGGCCCACAGATTAAAATATGCTTGAATCCCTTTTTCTCTGCTAAAGAAATTTGCTTTCCAAATTTCTGATCTGGATTGAGAAACATCTCACATTTTAAACCAACCTTTCTAATTTCATCTGCTATTAAAAAAATATCAGTAGAAATTTCTTCTGAAAGTATAGGTATGCAAATAATATCTTCTCGGCCTAATATGGGAAGGAGATCATGCGTCTCCAGAAAATTTTGAAGAGTGACATCCCCTAATCCAAACCCTGTTCCAGAAACAGCATCATTGGTGAATAAACCAATCAAATTATCATAACGTCCACCACCGTATAAGGAACGTTTGTTCTTAGGTGAAGAATCATAAATCTCGAAAATATATCCCGTATAATAATCGAACCCTCTAATAATAGATGGATCAAATTGAACAATATCTCCAAGACCGATTTTCTCTATCTTAGCGAAGAAATCTTTAATCTCAGCAATTAACTCTGCTGATAAGCCAGGAATTTTATCCAAGGAATCCAAATCAGAGTTTAAGAATGCATCAATACTCTTATCAGCATTGGGAACCTTTGGAATTGTCTTCTGGATTTCGGCTATATATTCTTCTTGTGTGATCTTGTTCTTTTTGTCCAAGATTTTTGAAACTTCTTGTGATTTAGAAGGATCTAAATTCATTCCTTGGAAGAAGCCATCAAGAATCTTTCGATGAGAAATTTTGACTTGGAACATGGATTTATCTGCGCCAAATGCAATCAAAATATCACAAGCTAGTTTAAGTATTTCCAGTTCTGCCGAGTTAGAATCAACACCAAAGATGTCCACATTCAATTGCCAATGTTCTCTAAGTCTACCATGTCCAGGTTGTTCGTATCTCCAGAGATTAGGAAAGGAAAACCATCGTATAGGTCTTGGAAGTTCCCTGAGTTTGCCTGCAACCATACGAGCCAGCGTTGGAGTCATCTCTGGACGGATTGCAACTTCACGTCCGCCTTTGTCTATGAAATCATAGATTTGCTTACCTACGATTTCTTCGCCTGTCTTAGCTCTATACAAATCTAAGGATTCAATCATCGGACCATCGTATTCTTCGTACCCATATGATTCAACAACCGATCGCATTACATTGAATATATAATTCCGAATACGCATAAGCTCAGGATAAAAATCACGAGTTCCTTTGTATCCAGCAGTAGTTAATTTTTCAGTTTTTTCTTTCACTCAGTCACCATCCGATAATTCGGATAGTGTGGTTCACCGAATTAAATCGTTTGAATAAATTCTAAATAAGACTTATACTTCTTAAGGCCTTCAGGATCTCCACTAAACCCAACAATTTCACAGCCTATAATATCATATTCACCAGCGTTAAAAATATGCCGAACTTCTAATGCAATCCGAATAGGCGCTTGCATTTTAAAATTCAAATCCAATGTAAGCACTGGTTTCACAGAAATTGCATTCCGAATTCTCGGATCATTCACTTCTATTGCCAAGCCCTGCAAGGATGCATTAATAATATTTTGTTTTACATCAACAGTATATGTATTAGAATCCATGATTCTTGCCATAAATGTAGATTCAACTTCTTTATATAATCCAAGAATTGATTCGGGAATAGAACCGACATCATTTTCCAGAGTTAAAAATGCGAAAGGGCGATTCGGTCCAAAAGGAATTATAATTGGATAAATGACAAAGGAGGATATTTTTTTACTTTTGAATTCTGCAATCTTATCTTCTAATACCATTTCTTCTTCATATTCATCTTTGAGGTCATGAATACCTTCAGAATCCAAAGAAGTCATTGATTTTGTATCAGTGATAAAAATTGGCTTTTTGTTTCGAAAAGTAGATTCAACCTCATCGCTAAGTGATGTTTGGCTTGCTAGAATTATCTTTGAATTAGGAAAATCATGCAGCAGTCTTTTATGGATATCCTGGATTAATACCAATGATGAAACTCCAAAGATTTTACTCTCATCTAAATTTTCCTTGGTAATAAGAAAGTTACCACCCGTAACCTTTCCTAATAAATCAGTAATTCTCTTGCTACGTCGGTCGTGTTCTGCTATGTGAATCGAAATTGGATCAATGAGAAGTAAGTCATCTTTTGCTTGGACGATTTTGAAATTAAGTTCAATTTGTTTTTCTTTAGTTGTATAAATAGAAGCCGATGGATCTTCAATATCTAAGTTAGCATCTAGTTTAATAACATATAGACCATTAGGTTTCTTTGAAATAAATTTTGCACGAGGTCTAGAATTATCTTTCGCTTTGATAATACCCGCTTCTTTGGAAAACTTCTCAATAATTAATTTATCAATTAATTCCTTTTCAGTAACACTTTTCCAAATTCGAGGTTTTAAATCTCTCAATTGAGTCATAAGTTCTATAGACGTATTTTTAAAGAATAAAAATACACTTACTCCACTTTTTTAAAGTTAACTCTTCGATTTTTAGCTCTTCCCTGCTCTGTTGAGTTATCCTCAGCAGGTTGTGAATAGTAATATGCTTTAATTTTCATTCTAGATTCAGGAATTCCTTTAGCTAGTAGGTATCTTTTGACACTTTCAGCACGTGTTTGACTTAATTTTATATTATACTCTTTCGTTGCAACATTGTCGGTATGACCGCCAATTTCTAATATCTCTTTTGGATGTGAAATCATATAACTTGCCAAAAGATTTAATTTATTTTTATCATCTGTTGATAATTCAGCTATATTTGTTGGGAAATAAATTATAGTAGCAAATACTTTATCTATATCCTTTAAATTAGTAAGAAATAATTTATTTGATTTTCCAACTAAATCTGGTATTTCTTTTAGTTCATAAAAGAAGGTATCTGTTTTATAGCCTTCTGCTTGAGCTTGTAATTCAAAGTCTTCTTCAGGGTAATTTATTAAAGTATAAATTCCATTTTCAGAACTTAATTTTCTTCCTTCTTTAATTGTTGATGTGAATAATTTAATTTTTGAATTTGGAATAAGCTCTTCTGTTTTCTTATCATAGACAGCAAATTCGATTCCTTCGACTTTTGGCTGAACTGGTTTGATTTTTTCTAAAACAATGGTCTCGTATCGAGATTTTCCACGACCTATATTACCTCGCAGGTCAACTATCAATTCTGTAGGGTAAAATCCTGGCGAGCTAACTTCTACCCTATACATGCGTCCTGTCTTTAATACTGTTTCAAAATTCTTAACCTTATCAGCCTTATTGATTGGTTTCAGTTCTCCACCTATACGTGATGAGGTGATAACTTTAAAAGGTTTTGTCTCCTCATAAATTTTGAGTGTTGAATCGATTCCTATCATAAGCTTTTCTGAACCATCTAAGACTAAACCATTGAAAATAAATTCATAGGACTTTCTCATATCATCTGGCATAGGTGATCTATAGATATCAAACTGACCCAGTCCGCCAGGTCTATTAGAAGCAAAATACACCCAAAGATCATCAGAACTAATGGATATCCCTTCATTATCACTAAAGCGATAATCACTCAAAGGAATTTTAGGATCATATCGATCAAATGCTCCAACAGAAGTCTCGGGTTCAAAAAATTGAGTATTAAAAGGAAAGCCTAGCTCAGCAGGATTTTCCCAACATTCTTGTCGGTAAGGTAAAAGTAATTTTTCAAAACCTTCTGTTCGACAGAGATCTGATTCCATCCAATTTGATCTTAAAATTCTAAACTTCTTTTCTGAATCCGAACGATCTGAACTAAAATATAATGTTTCACCATCCCAATGAAAACTAGGTGCAATTTCATTGAAGGAAGTATTAATACGATTGCCTAAATTAATTGGCTCTGACCACTTTTCATTTCTATCGTACCGAAACGAAATCCATAAATCAAATCCTCCAAATCCACCAGGACGATCTGAACTAAAAATAAGAATTTTTCCATCAGGAGAAATAGCGGGCATACGATCATTAAAATTTGAATTGATTTCATTTAGATGAATTGGATTTTTCCAATTTTTGGATCCTTCAATTCTATCTGTAAAATAAATATTTAAGCCTTTGTAACCATCTCGAGTAGCCGACTTCAAGGAAGTAAAATAGACTTCTTCAGGTTTATCATTTTCTTGGTTGAATAAAATAGAAAACAATCCCTCAAAGGATTCAGAATTCAGTTCTTGAAAATTTTCTGGCGGCTTCCATTCAGGAAATTTTATTCGATTTGGAAAATTTTTATTTTCAGAAATCCAAATATCCATCCCTCCTTTACCACCGGGACGATTGGATTGAAAAACTAGGTAATTCCCTTTAGGGCTAATGACTGGATTGTATTCTACATTCTGAGTATTCAGAGGTTCCATAAAAGGTCTGTGGGAATTTCTATCTTCCGAGAAAATCATATAGCTCAAAGAAAGTAGAAAGAGGATAGAAAATCTGAAGAAATTACTTTTCAACATACTCTGGTCTAATTATCGGAAAATATTGGAATTTCCTGTCGAGTATTTCTTACTGGTACAATGCAGAACTGCGAGATACTGGGTATTTTAAACCTTACTGAAGATTCTTTTTCCGATGGTGGAAAATACATAGAGTCCAAGAATGCTATCCTTCAAGCAAAATTTCTTGCTCAATCAGGTGCTGGAATTATTGATCTCGGCGCTCAATCCTCTAATCCTGATGCAGAACCTGTTCCAGAAGAAATCGAATGGCTTAGGCTGGAAAAGTTAATTCAAACTATCCAAAAGGATTTTCCAGTTGGACAACAAATTTCTATTGATAGCTTCCGACCTGGCGTGCTGCGAAAAGCCATAGAGTATAAAATTGATTTTTGGAATGATATTACTGCACTTCGTAGTGAAGAGTGTATTGAAATTTTGCAATCATCCGATTATATTCCTAATATTATATTGATGTATTCACATTCTCAAACGGATAAAGCAATCAAGGATTCTCTTCTCAAGCCAGAAAGCATTATGGATACAATTTGTACATTTTTTGAAGCGAAAAGAAACATTCTAGTATCCAAAGGTATTCCCGAAGATAAAATAATATTTGATCCAGGTATGGGATTCTTCTTAGGAGCTGATGCAAATCTTAGTTTCAGTGTCTTAAGGGAAATCAATAGATTCAAAAAAGAATTTTCCAAAGTGCTAATTTCTGTATCTCGAAAATCATTTCTAACTGCAGCTATAGGAAATATTCCACCATTGGATAGATCTGCTGCTACATTAGCAGCAGAAATGTATTGCTACGAAAATGGTGTGGATTTTATTCGAACTCATGATCCATTGCAATTGAAACAGGCAATGAAAGTATCGGAGTTCATCTATCATAAAAACAATGGATCAGCTTAAAAAACAATCGATCAAAGTGAAGGATGATCAAATAGCTTTTTAAAATCTTTGAAGATCTTTAAATATTTCTTTTAATAATTAAAGTTCTACGAACTCTTTAGGCGAAACAAATTGAATATTTGCATCCTCAACTCTTAGTGAAACTTTTTGTTTCATCTCATCATGAGAATTGATGACGTCTTCCTTCAAAAGTTCTGCCCAGATTCTAAAATATAAAATAGCATCAACCTTACTATTTCTTTCTAAGTAAGATCTTTCTTTAGGTAATCTCTTAAGGATCTTTGGATCATCGAGATGTTCTAAGTGCCTGATTTCATCATTGGAAATTCCAGCATCCAAGAGACTTTCAATTAAACTATTCATCTCAAGTCCAGAAGTAGGACAGTAGTCATTCGCAAGTTCAGTCCACTCACCAGTTGGATGTAAGGCGACCCTATGGATAGATGCAGGTGATAATTGAGTGATGGTCTGGATAAGATGGCCGCAATTGCATTTACCTAAGTGCCCCCAGGAGTAATCTGCTCCTTCTTCTATACGGTCTGCAGTCTTTGTTAAAAATTTTGCTAGCTTAATCTTTGAATCTATCATAAAAAAACCTCTACTATTATGACTATATTAGATTAGAATTGAAATAAATATTTTTGCAATACTTTTTACATTCATTTCTTTAGGAAAAAACCTCTTTCTTAAGTTTAAGCTTCTTGGAAAGATCACGCATAGATTCGATTCTCAATTTAGCATTTTCAAAACGGCGAATTTCATCTATGGATTGAGGTATTAGCTTGGGGACTTGGCAGGGTCTTTTATTGGCATCAAGAGCGACAAAAGTTAGGTAGGCAGTAGTGGCGCGTACAACTTTATTATTATAGGGATCTTCTTTAGTTACCTGAACGCCTATTTCCATAGAAGATTTTCCAGTGAAATTAACTGAACCCTTTAAGACGACATGATCTCCAACATTTATAGGTGTAATAAATGTTAAGCGATCAACACTTGCAGTAACGGATTCCATTCCACAATGTCTTTGCGCAACCATAGCCGCAACCATATCAATCCAAGACATGATCACACCACCAAAAGCTGTTCCATAGTGGTTTGCATGGTCTGGCATAACAATATATCTTGTTGTAACTTGACTTTCTTCAGGAGATTTAGAGGAAATTTCTTGCATAGGAATAAAATAGCCAGGCCTTTAAGAAAGTCCAGTGATTTAGATTATAATAGTTTCAAAAATTAAATTTCCAAGCTAAAAAAAATTTTATAATCTATTATAAAAAACCGAAACCTAATGTTCCGGTTCAGCTGTTTCCAGTATCAGTTTTTCGTTTAATAGGAATTAGTCTATTTTTTCTAAATTGCCACAGGAATACATATAACCAATTTTTGACCTTAACAACTCCCATTCGTTTAATTTAGAATTTTGCTCAGTTTCATAGAACATATCTTGAATTTCATAAAAGGTAGCAATTGAGCTCCTTCCTGACCTAGCTCTTTGCCGTTCAGAGTTACTCCTTTTTAGAATTAAATCTAATTCTTCTTCTAAATTTTTTAAATTTTCAGAATTAGATAGTATTCTTCCTTTCCAATCCTTTTTGGAAATTTCTATACTTCTCATTGCATCCAAAAATTGTTCTTTGAGTTTTTTTATTTCTTCTTCCTTTTGTTGAATTTTAGTAGAACGGATTCCTCCATCAAAGACTGTCCATTTAGCACCAACTGCAACCTGTGAGTATGTAAATGGATTTATATTTGCTTGGTCAGAATACACAAGATTTCCCTTTGCATAAACTTCGGGTAGGTTCTCAGCATCATAGGAGGACTTTTCCTTTACTAGAGCATCTATTTGTAAGGAAAAAGCCTCCAGGTCTTCCCTGGGCCACTTCGAACCGGAAGGTAAATCTAAATCCTGCTCTATTGACTTAGTGGATAAATGATTTGTTTTAGATAAAGAATCCTTTGCAATGATCTTAGCAAAAGGTACAGACTCTTCGATGGGTTCGATTGAATAATCTTTTCCTAATAATCTTCCTAAATTAAGCGTACAGGTGTTATATTGATTAGTCAAACTTAGTTTGGCTCGTTCTAAATTTTTAACTGAGGTATCGATCTTTAATAAATCAATTTCTTTTGCCTTACCATTATTCACTAGTCTTCTTGTTTCCTTGTTAAGCGAATTTAAATTTGAAATTCTTTGGTCAAAAGAATTCAATCTAATCTTTAAGCCAGCGCAATCAATATAAGAATTGATTGCATTAAACTGAGCGCTTTTACCTTCCCATACAGCTTTCTTTCGAGCCGCCTCAGCCATAAGTTCAGCAGATGGGATTAGGTTGTACATATTCTTCGCATTCCAAAGAGGTTGGTAGAGTTCTAAGCCTGTTTGGTTAAAATTTCTATTTCCAAAATTACTATTTCCGGCCGGTGTTTCAAGATAAAGGTCTTTATCTCGAAAGACTCTTTCACCATAGAGACCAATCTTGGGTAAGTATGTTCCTCTTTTGGCTTCTTGCACAACTGCTTTTGCTTGGGCAGCTTCATGATAGGCGGCTTTTGCTTGAGAAGAATTCTTTGCTTCTTCCATTATTTCACTTAAACTCATTCGCTTAATTTTAGTTAAATTAGTAATCTTTTGATTGTTTGGATTCAGAACTTCAAGACCTAATTCAAGATCTTGAGATTGGATATTTGAAGTCAATGTGGAAAAGAAGAAGATCATCATTAAACCTGCCAGTGGATTTTTAAATCGGAAAGAACCTTTCTTCGATTTTTCATTCTTTCCTTTTTCTTGTAATTGATTAGAATCAACAATTGATTCTGAATATTGAATTGATTTACTTTGTGTATCGTTGTCGTAGAACATTAGATATAGCCTTGGAATTATAAATAATGTCGATACCGATGATACCAGAAGACCAGAAACCATAGCCCAAGCAAAAGGTGGCCAAAGAGTTGATGATGAAAATCCCAAAGGGATCATACCCAGTATAGTTGAGCCTGAAGTTAGTAAAATGGGTCTAAGCCTAGAGCTCACTCCAACACGAACCGCATCCTTAGCTGAACTTCCTTCTGCCATGGAGGATTGAAATTTATCAATCAGTATGATTCCATTGTTTACTGCAATTCCAATTAAGGCAAATAATGCTAGAAGTGGTAGAAAACCAAAGGGTTGTCCTGAGATTACTAGACCTGGAACCAGACCTAAGAAGGCCGTAGGGACTGTTGTCAGAATAATCAAAAGCAAACGGTAACTATTGAACTGCCACATAAGTGTTGCTAGCAGTATAGTCATTCCAATTGGAAGAGATTCCATCAAGGCTGAATTAGATTCTTGGCTATTTCCTTGTTCACCGTCGAATTCAAAATCTTCGCCAGGACTAAGCCCATTTTCTATTAACATATCTGATATACGCGAAGTGAGTTGAGAAGGATTTTCGGAACGCTTAAGATCTACCATCATAGAAACATAGGATTTCCGATTGTATAGAGTATGAATTGCTTCTGAGTTCTCTTTTTTTATCTTAGTTACTCGAGAGGCAGAGATAGCTCTTTCGGGAGTTTGAACAACTAATGAATTATTGAGGGAGTTTAAATTCGTTAATTCTTTATTAATAGAAGTAAGCTTAATGGGGACAGATTCTTTTCCTGTCTTGAAAAATCCGGCTGGTATGCCGTAAGTCGATTTAAGAAGTCCAAGTGAAACGTCCCTTCTAGTTCCACCTAATTCTCCCAATTCGGCATCATCAGTTTCAAATAAAATTTTCTCTTGAATTCCTATCGATTCTGTCCAAGCTAATGCGACTGTATCTTCCTGGTTAAGATCTTTAGTAAACTCATAAAGCTTATTCTTCCAGAATTCGTTGTCTGAATGGTAAACTCGAACTATGATCGATGCTTCTAAAGG
Organism: Leptospira sp.; assembly: GCA_009991425.1. Taxonomy (GTDB): domain Bacteria; phylum Spirochaetota; class Leptospiria; order Leptospirales; family Leptospiraceae. Next base: position 38,853 of record JAACWH010000046.1, on the reverse strand, counting down.
AGGACCCTGTTCTAAACTTTTCATACGTATTCTAGCTCCCGTTTCCTGAGCAATTTCTTTGATTTGATTTTCCAATTCTAAAGGAAAAACACTCGAATTCGAAATCAATAAAATCTGAGAAAGATGTGGTGCATTTGGTTTTTGAGGAAGATTATAATAAAAATAGGCAGTTGACCTTCCTATGAATGAAGCGATTCCTTTTAGTCCATCTAGTTCATTTAATTTATTTTCTAAATCCATTACTGTTCGTTTTGTTTTTGAATACGCTGTTCCTTCAGGAAAAGAAAGTTCTAATATAGCTTGGTTTCTATCTGCTGATGGGAAAAATTTAAATTTCATAAATGGAAAACTAGCAAAATCTAAAAGTAGAAAGACTAAAAAACAAAGAAGTAAGGTTTTGGGCTTTTGAATTGAGACATTAGCAATCGATAGACCTAATTTTTCTAAGGCTGTGCTACCTTCTGGTAATTTTTTCTTTGCTTGGAGAAATCTCATAGAGAGACTTGGGCTAAGGAAAATGGATGCTAAGAAACTAACAATCAATGATATAATCACAATCTTTGGAATTGCTTCTGTAAATTCTGCTGATGTGTCATTTGCCAATGCCATAGGAAGAAAGGATGCAATCGTTGTTATGGTAGATGACAATAAGGGGACTTGGAATTCGCGAATTGTTTCAGAACCTGCTGAGAACTTATCTAAACCTTGATCCAGTTTTTCTTGGATGCTTTCTACAATTACCACAATATTGTCGATCAAAATCCCAAAAGAAAGAACAAAGGCGGCAATAGCAATTTGGTGTAATATACCACCTATCACTGAATATATTGCAAATGAAATTAAAGAAATTACTGGAAGCATAATGGAAACAGAAAGACCAACTCTAATTCCCATAAATAAAATCATAAATATTGAAAGAAGTCCTATCGAGGAGAGTAAAGAAAAAGATAGATCATTCAATCTTCCTTTCACGTAATCGGGCTGTGAATTGATAATTGTTACTTCAGGTTTTATAGAAGATTCAGTTTCTGAAAATTTAGATTTAAATTCAGCTATAGATTTCTCTACTGAGCTACCAAATTTTCGTAGATCTATTCCTTTCTTAGAGACAAGTCCTAAGCCTAAGACTTTTTTGCCCATCCACCTCATCTCTTCGCCTTCTGGAGATATGAATTCTAATTGAATATTAGCTAGACTTTCAAGAGGAACGGTATATCCATTTGTTGTTGCTATACGGAAAACTTTTAATTCATCCAGCCTTTCGAATGCATTTGTAGCTTGGATATTGATACGAGTTTGATCGGTTTCTATGTAGCCACTTGCGATTTGTGTATTTGCAAGAAGGATTTGACCTAATAGTTGATTAATGGATAATCCAGAATTACTTAGTTTTTGTTCATTTATTTGTATGGAAATTTGGCTTCCTTCATCACCAATTCTCCTAATCCTAGAAACATTAGGATTTTTTAGAAGCTCGTTTTCTAAATCAATCAACCATTCATGACTTTGTACTGGATTATCCTCAGGAACTGAAACGGAAACTAACATAGCCTCTTGATCAAGCTTTCGATCTAAATCAGGTTCCAGTGCACCTTCAGGGAACACTTTGTACGCCTTATCTAAAGCATCTTGTACTTCATCCCAGGATCTCGAAATCTTAGAGTCATCTTTCAATGTAGCTTTAAACTCAATTCGAATTCCGGCAAAGCCAGATCGAATGGTAGTAGAAATTTTCTCAATTGCTTCCACAGAAGCAAGTTCCCTTTCAGTTTCTTCTACAACATACTTTTGTATTTGAGGAACAGAGGCTCCTGGATAGATCAATTTCACAAATCCGAATCTTGGCTTTAACCTTGGGTCTTCTTCCTTTGGAATCGTAAACCATGAAATAAAGCCAATTAAGGTTCCTGCAATTCCAAGCATCCAAAAAAATCGAGTCTTCGATAGAATTTTATCTGAATTTTCCATAATTTGACAGTGCAATCTTTTGTGTTGACATTGTCTACATTTAAATTATCAATATCTACTATTTTATTGACACCGACAATTCGATTTAATAAAATATATAGGATTAGTTTACAGAATATCCAATCAGGAGAGAATGAGTCATATGGCCAAGCCAATTGCTAAAAAGGCACTTTCGAGTAAAACCAAAGCGAAAATCAATAAGATTTCTGGTTCTGATGACCAAGATCTCAAAATTAAGGATCGTATTCTAAAGGAATGCTTACGAATTATATCTGAAAAAGGTGTGAATTCTCTCAATATGCGAGAAGTTGCTAGAAATTTAAAAATTTCCCATGCAACACCCTACAGACATTTCGCAACAAAAGATGATGTACTTTCCGAATTAGGCGTGATGGGATTTAGAATTTTTACTCAAATATTGGAAAAGGATCTACCACTACCAAGTAACAAAGATGCGGTGCTAGCAAGATTTCATAAGCTTAAAGAAAATTATTTAGAATTCGCAACAAAATACCCTGAGCTTTACAATATCATATTCAATACCAAACTTCCAGATAAAGAAAAATATCCTGAGCTACTCGAGGTTGCGAGAAAAGCTTTTTCAACATTATTAAATCAAATGGCAGCCATGAAAGCTTCGGATTTAATTTCTGAAGAAGATATATTTTTAGTTTCTATCTTTACTCATACTTTGATGCATGGATTGGTGAGTATGCTTAACCTTAATATGATCCAAGGAATTTCTTATTCCTTCGATTACAAGGGTGACCTCCACCAAGGAATCGATAGACTCTTGGCGAAAGCTTGGGGATTAGATCCAAATTTTACCTTAAAATAATTTATCCAATAGTTGGAACTTCTATAATAAGCAATTCTGAATCTTCTTGGGCTATCCAATTCTGATTCGCTGATTCAGATCCATAGCCATCTCTCGTTTCCAATTTTATTTCATCCGACTCTATAGAACCACTGATTACAAAAGTATAAACTAGATTCGTTGGAATATACTTATGATACTCGATCTTTTGTCCTTTTGTAAAATTGCCTAATGAGAAATAGGCATCTTGGTTGATCCAAACTGGTCCTTTCTCAGCCGCATCATCCCCATTTGGCGATACGACCAATTGAAATTTATTCTCCCGCTCTGAAGCTGGGAAAGCTTTCTGTCCATACCGCGGTGCAATTCCACGTTTCTTAGGAAGTACCCAGATTTGAAATATCCCAGCAGGATTTGTCTTAGATGCATTGAATTCGGAGTGAGTGATCCCAGTTCCTGCAGACATTATCTGAACTTCACCCTTTTTGATTTCTTCTATATTTCCCATGCTATCTTTGTGAGCAAGAGTACCCAACCAAGGAATAGTAATTATTTCCATATTGTCATGGGGATGTGTTCCAAATCCCATACCTGCATCAATGCGATCATCGTTGAGAACACGCAATGCCCCGTAGTGCACTCGCTCAGGGTCATAGTAACTTCCGAAACTGAATGTATGATGTGTCTTTAACCATCCAAAATCAAAAAATCCCCTAGTCTCAGATTTATGAAAATTGGTTTGTTGGAATTTTGTAGGATTCATTTTATTAGCCTCTAATAGTTTGACATTAAATTACTTTATATGAATGCATATTTTTTCAAAAAATAGGTAAAATTATAAAAATATATTGGTGTTATGAATATTGTGAATAGCTGTTCAATTGAAATTTAGAATCACTCTTCTGATGAAAAATGTCGTTGGAAATGTTTAATAATAGAATTTTGATAAAAAAATTAAAAAAAATATAATTTCAATACTGGTTTTGGTTTTAGCAAAACCAGTTTCACTAGAGAATCTTAATCCGTTAGTTCGGAATCGCTGATTGGAGGCTTTTCTTTCTTGCCTTCTTTATCTTTCTTTTTCTCAGCTTTTTCTTCTTTCTTTTTTTCTTTTCTCTCTTCTTTTTCTTTTTGTTTAGTTTCTTTTTTATCCATTTTGGATGTTAATTTCGCAGAACATTCTGGAGAAAGTTGATCCATGTTTTCAACTAGACAGTTGTAAACTCTTCCTTCGCCTTTCTTAACTTCTTTGCAAAATTTATCCTTATCTTGTGCACAAGGATACTTTTTGTTTCTCTTTTCGATAGCCTTATCTATTGCTGCTTGGCAAGCCGGAGAAGTCTGGTCCTTGTTCTCCATCAAACATTCTTTGCGCTCTTTGGCTTTCTTCTCAGCACAGAGCTTCTTGATATCAGCTTTACATTCTTTTCTATCTTCAAAGCTAAATACCGACGCCGAAGAAAACAAAATTCCTACAACTAAAATTGTTCTTAAAATCATAAATGATCCTCCATGCGCATGATAATAAACCGTGTTATGTTTTGGAAATAAGAAATTTATTTCAATAAATTTTCCAAATTAAGGACATTTTGTAATTTCAGTTGAAGTTTTTAGAAGCCATCTATTTCGATTTTCTCTGGAAATCTTCTTGCCTCAAAACTGTTCCTTAATTTACCATAGTTGAATGAATTCGGAAGACATTTCGCAATTAAAAAAGAGAATTCAATCTCTAGAATCAGAACTTCAATCTGTCAAAAAGGCTTTTGATGTTCTAGAGACATCCTCGCTTTCTACAAAAACCGAGACTCAAAGTGCAAAGGTAGAAACATCCACAAAGAAAAAAATATCTGCTGAAGATCTCATTCAAGAACGACTAGCGCCTATACAAGAACAAAAAGAAAAAATTCCTGCCTTCGCTTGGGACAAATGGGAATTTTTACTTGGTGGGAATTGGATTGCAAAAATTGGAATCCTAGCTATGCTCTTAGCTTTCGGCTGGTTCATGGATCTAGCGTTTAGATATGAATGGATTGGTGACTCAGGTAAAATCTTCTTTGGGCTATTTGCAGGCTTTCTTTTCTTCTATGGAGGTTTTTACTACTCCAAGCAAAATTATAGAATCCTTACGCCTGCGCTTGTGGGAAGTGGAGGAACGATTCTTTATATCACTATTTTTTCCGCCTACCGATACTATCATTTCTTTGATATAAGGGAAACCTTTGTTTATTTAACAATCATTAATCTTTTGTTAGTCTTTCTGGCAAAAATTGCTAGAAGCGAAATAATTTATTTCTTCGGTTATATTGGCGCTATTCTTTCACCTGTGATGATTTCCACTGGTGAAAATTCCTATCAATTTCTTTTTGCTTATTTAACATTTTGCAATTTACTTTTCCTTTATGCATCACGAAATCAAAAGTGGCTTTGGGCACCCCTACTTGTATTATTTAGCAACTGGTTTGTGCTTGCTGTCTGGATGAGTGAAAGTATGTCTGTTAGTTCCTTCTGGACTCCTTTCCTTTTTCTAAATTTTATCTGCGGACTATTTTTATATAGAGAACTTTTTCTTGAGATTGATTTCACTAGAAATACAGTCCAAAGTAAAATACTAACGGTAGGCTCATTAATTGTTTCAGTGATTTTTGCTTCTATCTTATTGAATAAGTTCTATCCAAGTTTTGCCGCTCACAGTGTTTTATTCTTTGGATTTGTGACAGTTTTTACCTTAGACAAGTTTCAGAAAAAACAAGGAATAGATTGGAATAGCCCAATTCTATTTTATGTAGCTTCAGCTTTAGTCATGTTCAGTCTATTGAAGGAGATGGAAAGAACTTGGTTAAGTCTGGCTCTTTTAGCCCTAAGTTCTATCTATACCCTAGGTTATGCGAAGATAAGTTCCGAAAAAAATATTCATCTTAAGGTAATAGCTGCTTTCTTGTGGGTGTTAACAATCCTAAGACTTATTTTTAATAATGGGTTCAATGATGATACATCGAAACTGATTATTAATAATCGCTTCTTCATTTATCTTTTAGCAACAATTAGTTTGTCATATTTTTTCTTCCTATTCAGGAAAAGAAATTCCGAGAAAAATACCATACTTGTATTTGGAATTTCAGCAATAGCAATATCCGTGATAGGATTTCTCTGGGAAATTCGTTATGCAGTCAATGAAGTCTATTGGAGAAGCCTAGGATACTCTGGAGTTTTTGTTGTATACTCTGCAATTTTTCTAATACTTGGATTTGTAAGATCAAGTGCAGTTCTTCGAAGAATTGGTGTTGTTTTTGCAATTATAATTCTAGTCAAATTTATCTTATTTGATATATGGGCATTGAGTCTACTTACAAAGATCATTGCTGGTTTTTCCATAGGACTCTTGTTAGTAGTTCTTGGTTTATTTTACGAAAAATTCAAAGAAAAGGTTTTAGGTGATAATTAAATGAAGTATTTACTTGTATTTGTTCTTTTTTCTCTTCCGATTTTTGCATCTCCCAGATGGATTCAAAATTATTCTTATGTAAAGGAATTGCAACCTTCGTCATCAACATCCAATAAAGAATTTGGAAAGTTTGATTTGGATGAGGATATTTATAGAACTTTTTATGATTATGATCTTAGAGTTTCTTATAAGGGTAAGCCTTTACCTTATATAAGGAGAACCAAGCAAGTAAATAGCGGAAAAGTTGGAAAGGTAACACCAAAAGTTATATATTCTAAATCAACTGAGTCTGGTATGAATTATGTACTTGAACTTCCAAATATTCCAAGCAATTCAAGATTAGAAAATATCGATATTACAGCTGTGGACTTTTTCGAAACAACAGCTAAGGTTTATTTGGGAAATGAAATAGATGTTTGGAAAGTAAATAAGGAAGCCTTTATTTACAAATACAATAATGATGCCTACTCAGATAGTTTAAATTTAAAACTTGATACAGACTATTATAAATACATCCGAATCGAAATGGAGTATAAAGACAAAATAAGCTTTGAATCCGTGCAGTATGGACCCAAGGATATGGTTTCTCACATTGAATATAAGGAAACCATTCCAGAAAATAAAATAGATACTGACTTACAAGCATCGCAGTATTATTTCGAAAATGAAACTGCTAAACCTTTTAGTATTATCCGTCTTGAGTTTAAAGAAGAAGATTACAATAGAGAATTCACTATTTATAAAATGAATCATGAAAGAGAATATATTTCCTACCAATCGGGAACTCTTCAAAAGTATAAAAATAGTAAATTCTCTTATTCTGAAATTTATCTAAGCGATACAATTTCTAGTTCTTGGAAATTAGTAATTTTTGATAAGGACTCTGATCCTATTAATTTAACGAGTATCAATCTGTATCAACCTAAAGAAGAAGTTATTGTGAAATTGCCAGAAGACTGGGATGGCAAGGAAGCACTTCAAGTCTATTATGGAAATGAATATGCCTCTCTTCCTGATTATGATACTTCAAGTTTCTATGACAGCAGTTATAATAAATTTACTAATTTCGATCTACAAGAACAGATTGCTAACCCTGAGAAAACTTGGAGTATCTTTGAGCCTCCCATTTCAATTTGGCTTACAAGGCTTATTTTCATCTTAGGTTTACTTATTACAGCATTCTATGGATTTAAAATTTTAGAGCGTTGGTCTAAACTCGAGAATACAAAAATTCAATAGTCTAACAAGCTAACCGCAAAGAATAGAGCAGTAGTATACATCCAAAAAATAGAGAAAAGGATATGTACTGCTGTCTCAAAAGTTTTCCCCTTCCACAATTCGCTTGAATATCCAAAGAATTGAATCAGTAATCTTAAGAACCAAAAGACACCAAACCCAAAACTAATCTTTTTCCCGAGTTCTGTAACAATCATATCTTCCGATGCAGTGATACACAATAATCCCATCAAAAAGACTGTGACAGCAATGAAAAAAGTATGAACATACATCAATTCCCTATTAATCAGGCTAATCTGTTTCAGATCTTCTTTCCATCGGAAGTATTTAGGAAAAATAATATGAACAATGGATAATAAAATAAATAGATAACCTATGATTTGAATTTGAAGTTTCATTTAGTTATCAGATGAAAATAGGATAAATAAGGAGTCACCTTTTTTTCTTTCTGAAGGATTAAACCTGATTCTTGGAATGTATTCAACCATGTTGCATGAGAATGGAAATGAAGGAAACCAATCGTATAAACCAAGAAATTAGGAATGTCTCGCAAATGTTCAAGCACAATTATACTTCCATTAGATTTTAAAATCCTTTTACATTCTTTGAAAAAATTTATTCGCTCAGTAGGATTTCTTATTTCGTGAGCAGACAAAATTAGAAATATTTTATCAACCGAATGATCCTGTAAAGGAATATGATTCGTATTGATTTTAATAGTATTGTAATGAGCTGGGTAAGCCTTTCTCGCTCTTTCAATAGATATTTCTGTATGTTTACGACCATCATAGAAATCAAAAACTTGTAGCTTTGAATTTACAAATTTTTGTTGTATATGATCGCTTGTCTCATCGAAGCCCGCATGGATGTTGAGAATCCTTTGTGATAATTTTGAATTCTCATTTCCTAAATCACCCAACCAATCCATTGAATACAAATTAGAAGCATCGTAGATATACCAGGATGCAAGTAAGCTTGCTGCATTTGCTAAAATTCCTAAACTAAATAGTATCCAAAATATAGATTTAAATTCACCTAGATCGAAGATTATTCCAATCGTAATCCAAAGCAAGATTAGAATGATTGACAAAATATAAAAATGCCAATTAAACCGTATAATATTTGTTATTCCCTGAAATGGTTTTCTTAAATTTGCCAAGCTTCTGTCTCACCTTTCTTCCACTGGTAGGGAACATTTTCAATGATGAATGCATTTGCAAGAACAGCCTTAGGAAAGTTCAATGAATCCATAAAGCCGATTTGATTCTGAATCACTTCAATTGGTCTTGGCTTCCAATTCTCTCTCACTCCTTCGATGATGGTAACTTTTTTATTGAGAGAATCAACAGAGAAAGTAAAAGGCATAGGGCCTGCAAATTTTCTTGCCTCCTTCCAATCTGGAAATGGTGATCCAATCGGTAAGTCCACTGATTCCTTACTTTTATCTATAATAACATGGATCTTTTCTTTAAGAGATTCAACAGTAACCTGACCTTGTTCTTCTTGTATTTGAAAATCTGCAGTTGTATAATTGTATTTTGTAAATATATTTCCAAAAATTTCCATCTTCTTTTTATCTGTGGTTGACTTTAAAATATACAAACCACGAAGTTTTCGACCATAGGGAGAATTGTATCTAACAAAAATCCTATAACCCATAAGAAAGAAATTGTTTCCCATAAATTCAGGGAGACCTTTGGGTCTAAGACCTTGAGTTGTGACCATAGCAACAGCTATAAATCCCCATTTGTCATCAAAAATATCTAAACTCAAACAATTGGGAATCAAAGCTTGTAAATCTTCTTTAGGAATAGCATAGGCAAGAACAATAGAACTTTTAAAGTATGCTTCCACTGGAAATGGATGCTTGCTTAGAAATGATAGAAATTTAGCCATTGATTACCTCACAGAATGATTCTTGGTATTTGGATAGAATTGAAATCGATAGATAAAAAGGATAAAGAAAAAAGCGAACAAAATGTTCCATCGTCCCCAAAGTAGAAACTCTGAAGCAAGGAAAAATTCTAAAAGATTCATCACAGCAATGATAAGCATCTGAAAAATTGCCGTCCACCTGGGAAGTCTTCCCCAAAGTATCCATAAAGCAAGTAGGACTTCTGAAATTCCAATTAGGAAAGTAAAAATTTCGGCGTATTCAGATCCAAGAATCTTTCCTACAATGAGTTGGTGTCTTGGAGAAATTAGAAGAACCTTATACAACAGACCACTTAAAAACCAAACAGAAGCTATAAAAATATTAATTAACGTATTTAATTTAGAGTTCACAGATAATCCAATTCTTTATTAATTAAAGGATTTGGTGAATTCTTTTTTTTAATTCAGGAACAATAGACTCTTCAAACCATGGATTTTTTTTGATCCATAATTTATTTATTGGTGATGGATGTACAATGGGAAAGTATTCAGGTAGAAATTTTTGATAATTACGAACAGCTTCTGTTAAGTTTGTATAAATCCTTTCACCTAAATAATACTGTAATGCGTATTTACCAATTAAAATTATAAGCTTTATCTCTTTCATATGATGTAACATTTTCTTATGCCAGAGATTAGCACACTCCGGTCGGGGAGGCAGATCACCTGATTTACCTTTTCCTGGATAACAGAATCCCATCGGCATTATTGCAACTTTCTCTGAATTATAAAAATCTTTAGAGTCGAGTCCCATCCACTCTCTTAACCTTTTTCCACTTTCATCATTCCATGGTATTCCTGTTTCATGAACTTTTGTCCCTGGTGCTTGCCCAACTATTAAAATTTTGGCATTAGGATGAATCCGAAAAATTGGTTTAGGTCCTAAGGGCAAATGTTCTTCACATAAATTACAATTACTTACCTTCTTAATCAATTGATTGATACTCAAAGCATTTTTCTCATATTAATTAATAGATACTATTAAGGTTCGAATGATTATGAAAGTATTTTTCTCTTTCTTGGAGATTGGCCATAGATCCTTTTATACGCTTTTGAAAATGCAAAAGCGGAAGAATAACCCACCCTTCGAGAAACTTCTTCCAAGGAAATATCAAAGTCATGGATGAGAGTTTTACCTTTGTCAAGTTTTAATTTCACAATGTAATCATTGATCGTCATATCTAAGGACTTTTTGAAACGGAATGCAAGACTTGCCCTTGATAAGCCTACAGATTTAGCTAAGCTTTCAATTGTCCAATTAGTTAATGGATCTTTATGTATGATTTCTAATACAGCGACGACCTTTTCATCTTTAAAGACTCCTATCCATCCAGATTTTGGATACTGATTATTTTCTAACCATCTGCGAATTGTATTATATAGTAAGATATCAGTTAATCTTTGTAGAATTAAATCAGATCCTACTGAAGATTCCATCTCATGAGAAATCATCTGTATTGTTGTATGAATCGGATGTCCAAAAGGAATATCAGTTGCCTTAACATGAATTATACTTGGAAGCTCCATAAAAAACGGATGATTTGATCCTTCTGGAACTTCGTAACGAATTGAAACAAAGGATGTTATATTCTCGGTAGCTCCTTTAAGTGATTCTGATTTTTTACCATTTTTTAAACTGTTGATATCCTTAATCGAAATTACTTTTTCTTTTGGTGATGAAACTAAATCATGATGAACTCCTTTAATTATAAAAAGGACATCACCTCTTTCTAACTTAATTAGCTCCTTGTCTGTTCTAGCATAACAACTTCCTTGCGTAATTGTATGAAAGCCCCCACTTCGCTCACATGGGAAACTATAGCCCCAATTCTGAGAGAGTGTTCTTTTAACGAGTAAATCATTCTTCCAGGCAGCTTGGTTAAGTATTTCAGAAAGCAGATCCATATTTTTTTCTCCTATGAATTTTTATATTTTTTACTATTTTGTTAAATTGTCTACTCATTTAGACGATTGGATATGTATTTTTTATCCTGGGATATGGACAGATTTTAAAACTTAAGTTATTCTTTTAGTATCTCATAGAGAAAAAACAAATTTAGGAGTTAAATTATGAAATTTTTTATCTACGGTGGATCTGGTCTTGTGAGTAGCAAACTCATTGAGATCCTTCTTTCAAAAGGACATAGCGTTATAGCTGGTTCTAGAAATCCAAGTGAACAAAAACAAGAGAAGAATTTAGAGTGGGTTAAGGTAGAAGCTTATGAGCCCAAAGAAGGATTAAATGCTCTAGAAAAAGTTGATGCCGCCTTTCTTCTCTCACCTCCAGGTTATACTGCACAGTATGATATACTCTATCCTCTTGTGGCTAAAGCTAAAGAATTGAATCTAAAAAAAGTTGTTCTTATGACAGCTATGGGTGTTGAATTTGCTCCACCTGAAGCACCATTTCGAAAATTGGAACTTGCTTTGATTGATTCTGGATTACATTATGCTATATTAAGACCTAATTGGTTCATGCAGAATTTTAATTCTTTTTGGATCGAAGGAATACTAAAAGACCAAAACATATATTTTCCAGGCGGGGATGCCGTTGCAAGTTTCATTGATTCTAGAGATATCTCTGCAACTATAGCAGAAGTTTTGACAACAGATAGATTCAATAACAAAGAATTCAATCTCACTGGTTCAGAAGCAATCTCGCATGATCAAGTTGCTAAGCTTATGACAGATGTCTTAGGAAAGAAAATAAATTATGTAGATGTAGATCCCAATGATTTTCTTAAATCTTTGCTTTCAGCAGGACTGCCAGAGGACTATTCCAATTTTTTACTGTATATAGCAGGTGCTTTGCGAGAAGGACATGCATCAGCAATCAATGAAAATGTAAAAAAGATCACAGGAAAAGATCCTATTCTATTTAAAAACTATGTAAAAGATCATAAAGAAACATGGATAATGTAAAAAAAGGGCAACTAAGGGCTTAGTTAAAATTGAGGCAAATAGAAATTTAATTTACATATATTTGCGAATATAAATTGATAGAAGCTAAATCGATTTCATGACAACAATTAATACTCCTATGTTTAAGAAATAATTCATAGGAGTTGGAATAGTAATTTCTTATTCCAACAATTTATTGTTTGAAATCTCGGGATTACAAATATTTTTTTGAATGCCTATCCGATCATAATCAAAGTTAGTTTGATAAGTTTCTAAACCTTCCTTTTCCATTAAAAAAGGAAAGACAACCCATTTTTCAGGATTCTCAACAATAAATTTAAAGTCTACGAAATTAATATTAAACTTATGCCCAGTGCATAGTATATAAAATTCACCAGGTTTTCCATTTAAGACAAAATCTTTATAGCTAGACGATTCTAGGTTTCCAACTACATATTTTAAAGTATAAGTATGTTTTCCTGGTGATATATAAATTTTATCACTATCATTATAATATGCTTCTCCATCTATTTTAATTATTTGCAAATTTAAAGGTAATATAAAAACTAATTCGTCCTCTGAAATATTCGGATTAACTTTGTGCTTGTATGTTTCACAATTAATAATACTAAGCACTACAAAAGATAACATAAAAATTGAAAAATACTTTTTGATCATAATACTTTACCTATAAATTTAATTTTATCTATAAACTAAATCAAGTTATCTTATTTGAAAAGCAAAATTTTATTTATTTAACTAAAATTAATTCAATTAATATCAGTCTTTTAATAGATTAAGCTAAATTTCCAAATTAAAATTTCGACTTCCCTGACATTAAATTTCTACCGATGACCATCTTATGAGTTTCGGTTGGGCCATCAGCAATTCGTGCAGCTCTTGCGTCTCGGTAGAAAAGTTCAAGCTTCATATAACGACTGTAACCATGGGATCCTGTTATCTGAATAGCGCGATCTACACATTTATTGAGAGTTTCACTAACTTGCCATTTTGCCATGGATATAGCTTGGCGAGCATCTTCTCCCTTACTTAGCATATCAGCCGCTTTGAGAGTAAGAAGAAAGCCAGATTCTATCTCAAGAGCCGACTCAGCGAACATCCATTGGATACCTTGTTGTTCCGAAAGCTTTCCTCCAAATAGTTCTCTATTAATTGCATACTCTCTTGCAATCTCCATAGCTCTTCTTGAAAGCCCTATCCAGCGCATACAATGCGTTAATCGAGCAGGACCAAGTCGTAGTTGGGAAAGTCGAAAACCCTCCCCTACTTTTCCAAGAAGATTTTCAGCTGGAACACGAACATTTTCAAATGTGAGTTCACAATGTCCACCTGGCCCATGTGAGCCTAGCACAGCAATTTCTTGAACCATCGTATAACCAGGAGAATTAGTTGGAACTAAAAACATTGTAGTTCTACGGAAGGAATCATTTACTTTTGCCATTACGATAAGAAAGTCTGCGCCGTTGGCACCAGTGCAGTACCATTTGTGACCGTTCAAAATGTAATCTTCCCCATCTTTTACAGCATTGGATGAAAGACTGGTTGGATCAGATCCAGCACCTGGTGGTGGTTCTGTCATAGCGAAGGCAGATCGGATTTTGCCCTCTACAAGTGGGTTATAAAATTTCTTTTTCTGCTTTTCTGAGGCCGCCAAATGCAAAAGATGCATATTGCCCTCATCAGGTGCATCGCAATTGCAAAGATAAGGGGCGATGGGAGAACGACCTAACTCGCTAAAGACGAGAGCAGTTCCAACCATATCCAGACCTAAACCTCCTTCGGATTTAGGAAGATGAGCCGTCCAAAGTCCACGTTCTTTGGCAATCTTACGTAATTCTTCTACCTTTGCTTCCGGCATGCGACCACGGCTGTAATCATAAAAGTCTTCCGCAGGAATAGCGACTTCATCAACAAAAGCTTTTGCCTTTGCTTGGATCTCTTGGATTAAATTTGACATAGTATTACCTCGCTTATCTTGAAAATTTTGTAATGCAAGCTTTCCTTTTTATAAAAAAGAATTCTATCTAAGCAACTGCTGATTCAAGCTTAACTTGGTTAGATTTTAAAATGGCTTTGGAGTCTCTATGAAAATCCTTACACCAAATCTTTCTCTTATCCAGGATAGAAATTGCATTGTTTCTGGAATTTTGATTTATGCTTATAGTGGAACGGTTGCTCCTAGTTCTAGCACGCTCCATAAGTAGACTGATCACAACTCTTGCTGCAGATTCAACCACTTCAAATGCAAAAGCTTCCTTGTCCTCACGAACTTCTATGCTCTTATAAGTTTCCACTATGCTCTCAAAATCGGTAAGAAGATTTTTAATAGCATCTTCATGAAATTTTTTCTGAGAAGAGTCAAGGCTACTGTAGTCGATTCCTTTTTGGAGTTTGCCTAAATATTCACGAAAGATTCCATTGGGGGACATTCCTGCAACTATCCCACCGATGGCAGCATTAACTTGGATTTGTGTAGTCCCATCATAGATATTGGTAATTCGTGCATCACGGTACAATCTTGCGAGATCATAATCTTCCGTAAAACCTGCACCACCTAATACCTGTAATCCAGTATTTACAACTTGGATACAAGTTTCTGAGTTATAGTATTTAGAGATGGGAGTTAGAGTATTAGCAACTTTTTCCCAGAACTTTGCTTCAAGCATAGCGGGATCTGTCTTGGGTAGGCCTATATCCATAGTCCACATATATTTATCTACTGAGTATGCAGCCTCAATCATTAGGCAACGCATAGCGGCAGTTTCACGCTCCATCCAAGCAAGCATTTTCTTAACAGCTGGAATTTCTGCGATAGGCTTGCCAAATTGGATTCTTTCTTGAGCATATTTATTTGCTTCTTCGAAAGCAGTCTGGGACATCCCCGCACCTTGGCTAGAGACAGAAAGCCTAGCCCCATTTAACATACCCATTACGTATTTTACTAGACCATAATTTTCAGAACCAACAAGAACCGCTGGTGAATTTTCATAGGCTACTTCACAGGTAGCAGAAGCCTTTAGTCCTAGTTTTTTCTCAAGACCAGTGACCTCATAGCCTTTGCCTTCTGCTATAAAGAAAGATAGTCCTCTAGCTCCTGACTCAGGAGAACCTGTTCTTGCAAGAACTAAGGTAGCAGAAGGTCCGCCATTTACACCACAGGCCATGGTCTGGTATCGTTTATTGCCAGTTAGCAGCCATTTATTTTCACCTTCCTTAGCTTTGGGATCAGGGATAGCCTTGGTCTTCACCTCTGGTAGATCGGAACCAAAATCTGGCTCGGAAAGACCCATGGTAACTGTATAATTTTGTTCAATGAATTTGGGCAGCCATTCTTCACAGATTTCAGGGCTTGCGATTTTTTCTAAGATGCTAGCAAGTCCCATGCTCCCCACAGCGATTGTAATGGAAGTATCAGAGCGGTACATTAATTCAGAGATAAATGCTTTAATGATATTAGGAACGCCTAAACCACCGTATTTTCTAGAAAAGGCAACAGGAGCAAGTCCTGCTTCTATGTATTTTTGAATCATATCCACCATAGATTGTGGGTGAATTACTTTTCCATTTTCAAACCTTAATCCTTGTTTATCGATTTCTTGGGCAACTTGCGAAACATATATACCTGAGACTTCTCCTGCAGATCGAAGGACTTCTTGGTAGAATAATCTTGCATCTTCCACAGAGGAAGGAGCCATTTCAAGTCTTGGGTTCTTAGTTTCATTATAAGTCTTGTGATCTTGGAAGTTGTTCTCATAGCTAGGAATAATTTCTTCCCAATCAATAATGGATTCGATGTGATCGAGTAGATCAATATTGTTTTCGTAGTAATTTTCTTGGATCATTGTATGAATCCCTCCATAATTTCTCTACCATGTGAAGTATTTGTTGGCAAAAACATTGCTTCTGGAACTTCAAAACCCTTTGACTGGACAATTTTATAATACTTTCTTAAACCCTCCAGCGAATTTCTTGGGTTTTCAGCTAGCAAACTATCACGCCAAAGTATCAAGAATTCAACATTTGCCTTCTCTGTATCAGGAGCTTTTTGTATCCAATCTATGGACTCTGGAAATTTACCTCTTTCAAAATATCCTTTTGCAATATAGTAAAAAGAATATCTCTTCTTATTAGGAACAAGGTTGATTGCCTTTCCATAATCCGTTAATTCAGACCATCTCTTAGCATCCAAACAAAGCTCTGCCATAGCGATAAGTGCTTCTTCATTGAAGGGAGCAAGGCTTAGAATCTTTTGAAGATAATACTCTGCGGATGCAAAATCCTTTTGAAATAGAAAATACTTCCCTAGTTCTTCCCAAGAGTACAATTCGTAACCAGGAAGCGCACTTAAACCTTCTAAAATCATAGCACGCTCTTCTATACGAAAGCTAGCTTGAAGCTCATTTAAAATAGGCTTGAAGTCATTGAGTTTAGTATTATTTTTCTGGATATAAGTTCTAACATAGGCTCTCGCTTCCTCATATTCATGAATTACATAATACAATCGAATTAGATTCAAAAGAGGAATTTTTTCTTTAGGCTGAAATTGGATTAAGCCTTGGAAGCCTGTTAAGGAGACTTCTAAATTTCCATCTTTTGCTAATAACACAAATAAATTATTCTTTTCTTGATAATTAAGATTAGCCTCTCTTTCTTCTAAACTATTTAAATTTTTGTTAAATAGATTTTTATCTATCAATTCGGAAATAGGAATTGTTTGATTTGGGTAAAAAAGAAAGTCTCTATCTTCTTCTAAATCTTGTTCATGTCGAACTGGAAATCTACAAGAGATAGAATAAAGTAAAATGAGTATGTATAAGATTTTAAAATTATAGAAAATCCGTCTAGAGTTTCTTCCAAAAACTGAATTCAATAAATGCATAACTATTTCTTTGTGTCATCACTACTCTTTTTTGCATAGACTAAATATTTCATCGCTTTCTCCGAATCACCCTGAAACAAATAAAGTAGACTCAAATCCATTGCATCCTTTGGATCGGGAGGGGCAAAATCTTCGGGATTTTCCTTAGATAGCTCTAGTTTTGACTTAAATTCTTCTATTTTAGATTTGGTTTTCTTAGCTAGGTTTTCTACGTGAATCTTGATTTCTTCATCTGCTTCGCTCCATGACTTCTTCATGTTGTTTTGAAAAGAAGCAAATCCTGCATCTTTTTGAACAAGCTCAGTCAACTCAGATAAACTAGCTTTATAATTTCCTTGTTTGGCGAGAATATCAGTTCGAAGTATTCTTAAATTTTTATCATCTGGATAATAGGCGAGATATAGATCGACCATTTTTAAACTTTCAGAAAAAAGTCTTTTGTCATAATAGAACATGGCTAGAGCTCCTAATGCGAATTTATTTTTCGAATCGAGTTTGTATGCATTTGTAAGATAGATTTCAGTTTGTTTGTCTTGGTTTTCTTGCCGGTAGATCTGTGCAAGTAAGAGATGCGCTTGCAAAAGCTTTTTATCAATCTTAAGAGCAGCTTTCAAAGCATGGATGGCTTCCGGAATATTTTCTGATTTAAATTCGATTGAACCAAGATTCAACCAAGCTTGAATAAATTGCGGATCTTTCTTTACCGCTTCGTAATACAAAACCCTTGCTTCTTCCAAAAGACCCTTGTCTTCCTTCTGAACAGCTTGGTTAAATAGTTTTTTGGCAGAATCCCCTTCCATACGTTTTTTATCGGAAAAAATCAGAAAAAAAAATCAAAGGAAATTTCGCAGTTTCTACCGAAATAGAATAATGAGAAGGAATGAGGGGGATTTATGAATATAATGCGTTGGATACTTCCAGCTATCCTAATTTGGATGAGCGCATGCTCCACTGCTGAGTCTAGTCGAAGAAAGGTTTCAGCATCGGGTGACCCAGAAGATATATTTTTTGAAAAATCTATGAAGCCTGAAGAAATGAAGGTAGCAAGATCTGTAGAAGAAGATTTGAAACCTTCTACTGTTGCAAAATTTGATGTGCCTGAGAAAACAGCTGATACTACTGGGAATTTTGATGAAGTAGGATATTCTTCTTGGTATGGTGCAAAATTCCAAGGAAAACCTACCGCGAGTGGAGAACCATTTGATTCTGCAAAATTGACAGCGGCTCATAGAACTTTACCTTTGGGTTCAATCGTAAGAGTTCAAAACCTAGAGAATCAGAAGGAAGCAATGGTTCGAGTCAATGATAGAGGACCTTTTGTAGAAGGACGTATCATGGATGTTTCTGAAAAAACGGCCGAGATACTCGCTTTTAAAGACCAAGGGATTACTAAAGTCGGACTTACTGTGGTTAAGAAAGGAAATGATTCTTTTGAAGACTTGGATGATGGAGATTTAGATGAGGAATTGGAATTAGTTGGTGGAGATAAACCAGAGAAACTTTCTCCGAAGAAAGAATCTACATCTGCCTACAAATCCAATGGAAAGCAACCCAAAGGTTACACTGTCCAAGTTGGTGTGTTCCGTGACCAAAACAAAGCAACAAAGTACAAAGAAATGATGAAAAACGATTACAGCCAAGAAGTATTCGTTTTTTCTAGAGAAGATGGCTATGTCGTTCAAATGGGAGATTTTTCCTCAAGAGATAAGGCAGAAAGTCTAAAATCTAAACTAAGGTATGATGGAATTGAATGTTTTATTCCACGAAAATAAAAATTTCCTGAAATAAAGGAATGTTGAGTAGGGCGGACAGAAATGTCCGTCTTTTTTTTCTCTTGCAAACGTCTGATTTAGTTATGAAATTATACTTTCATGGCAATTTCATTACTAAATATTCGTAACAAGCCATGCAGAAATAAGGTAGGATTGAATGGATTTTAATAGTTTGTCGTCAGAAAATATACTTTTTAATTACTTCTCATTCGGAAGTCTTTTGGTTTCGATCATTATACTTTTGATTGGGGTTTTCTTTATTTCCTTAAAGGATAAGACAACATCCACTCTCCACCTTGGCATTGCTTGTATCTTACTTGGAACTTTTAACTTTGGATATTTTCTAGGTGCTTTTATCTACCATCCAATCGGTGCCTACCATCGTTGGATCACTGGTGGGTTCATCCTTCCCGCAATTATACATTTTGGTCAATTTCTTTTAAGATGGCCCAATAACGAAAACAAACGAAGAGCTCTTACCTTACTCATCGTTGAATATGTTTTGGCATTTATAGTAATCGTACTATTCATTTATACAACTTTGAATAGTGAATATAAATACCACTTTACGGCGCACCATTGGGATTTTAATTCAGAGGACGCCTCCAAATATCTAGGTATAATGATTGGTCTTTTTTCCTTAGTTAACTTTGTAATCTTCCCTGGTTATAGGATGATCTTTGTGTTAAAAGGAAGGAAGCGTTTCCTTCATCTTGCCTATGTTCTTTCCTTTCTTGTTGCGACCATCATTCCAGCTACCTTCAATGTATTAAGTAGAGATGGAGCTATGGAAAGAGCGACTTATTTGACCTCTTTGGTTTTGTGTTTTTACTTTGCCTTCTTTTTAATCACAATTATATTTATTAATACAAGCACAGAAAAGACTACCTTTATGATTAAGATTGTTGGCATCTCTCTTGTAACAGTGATGTTGATTTTCGAACAATTGGGATTTATCTACAACCAAGAGAAGGAAGATTCTTATGATAAGATTAGCATTTCTCGGATTCAGAAAATTCTTTCTGATGTGAATGGGCAAAATTCTGCAAGCTATATTATTAGGTATGGTCTAGAGGAAAATAAACTTTCCTACCCCAAGTATTCTTCTTCAATGAATTTAGATCTTCCCATGGTTCAGACTGACATGGAGAACAGTAGAATCTTTGAAGAAATCAAAAAGCTAAATAGTGCTGACTTTCGAAATAAACTCAAATCAATTATCAGCAGCACCTCACCTGAATTCGAAGGATATAAACTTTCCATTCTAAATTACCTTAAAGAAAACAAAGATTTAAGTGATGAAGATTTGAAAGAATCAATGACAAAATATTTTGTTAAATTGAACCAAGCTACATTTGTTGCCTCAAACAAAATCGGTGACTATGATATTCCGACCTTTTGTGAGAAAGCTGAAAAATACATCTCGAGTACCAAAGGATTGGAATTTTTCAAAGAAGCGATTCACCACCAATTTAAAGATTGCAATTGGAATGGGCAAGCAATCGCACCTAAAGATCTTAGAGAAAAAGTTCTTCAATACTTTCGATATTTTAAATCAGCAGAAACTAGACACTATAGAAAAAATTTCGAAAATAGTGCCCATTATGTAGCCTTCATGGTTTATAATGATAATTTAAAGCTCATGGAAGAGGTTGGATTTCCATATATCGACTACAGAAAGGATATGAACAGAACTGCTGTGAAAGAAATGGGACTCATGTTTGTAGCACTTTTTGTTCTACTTGTTCTCTTCCCTCTTTTCTTTCGAATCAGTTTGGGAACACCATTGAATGAACTTCTCTCAGGTGTGGAAAAGGTAAATGAAGGTGATCTAGAAGCAAAAGTTCCTATTCACGTTCGAGATGAGATCGGATTTCTTGCTGACTCCTTCAATAAAATGGTAACATCCATTAAAGAAGCTCGTAGACAATTAGAAGATTATGCTGAGAATCTGGAAGTCAAAGTCCAAGAGAGAACAAAAGAAGTTCAAGAAAAAATGGAAGAGGTACAGAATCTCAAAATCCAACAAGATGGCGACTATTTCTTAACTTCCTTACTTGCTAAGCCTTTGTATTACAATGCAAATAAATCAGAGACTGTAGTTACAGATTTCTTTGTTCACCAAAAGAAACAATTCGAATTTAGAAAAAAGACAGGAGACCTAGGTGGAGATATCTCTGTTACTGGAAATTTGAAATTGGGTAAGCCAGATAATTTCCGACGCTATACTGTTGCAGTAAACGGGGACGCTATGGGAAAATCCATGCAAGGTGCTGGTGGATCACTTGTGATGGGAGTTGTCATGAATTCGATCATGGCTCGTTCGGCAGGCAACAAAAGAATTCTCAATAGAACTCCAGAAGAATGGTTAGCTGATGTTTATGAAGAAACTAATTCAGTTTTCAAATCGTTTAATGGAACAATGGTCATATCAGCTATTATATTCCTAATAGATGATATAACAGGTGAATGCTGGTATTTCAATGCGGAGCACCCTTTTACTGTTCTATACAGAGATGGTAAAGCATCCTTCATAGAAAAAGAATTACTTCTACGAAAACTTGGACTTGATTCTGAAATTCCTTTTGAAGTGAAAAGATTCCAATTGCTTCCCGGTGATACTCTGATTCTTGGAACAGACGGGCGAGATGATATCGATCTAACTCCTGAAGAAGAATTCAGAACCATCAACGAAGACGAAAATATTTTCCTAAAACATGTAGAAGATGCTAAAGCTGATATATATGAAATCGAGAAAATGCTCCAAGCTAAAGGAGAACTTACTGACGATTTATCAATTATGAGACTTGACTTCAAACCTCTTGGCGGAACCGGATCGAATACTTCTTCCACAACTGTAGCTGATTCTATTGAATCTGGTTTAGATGCCTTAGATGAACCTGGTAATGCTGATGATACTTTTATGCCATCTGAAGATGAAGAATGGGATAAAAAATACACAACCGAAGGAGCTTATGATGAAGGCCGTAAGCTTTATAAATCTGGGGAAATCAACGATGCAATAGACATTATGTATAAGGCATATTCGGCCGATCCTAATGATCCTAAATTGAATAAACTTTTGAGTCTTCTCACATTTAAAGGTAGAGATTATGAAAAAGCGGTAGATGTTCTTGATGTTTATCTAAAACAAGATCCAGAAGCAGGAGAATTTTGGTATTACCTATCAGCAGCACAGAAAAAGTTAGGTGAATTCCAAAAAGCCTTGGAAGCAGGCTTAAAATCTTATGAAACTATGCAGGATTTTCTTTCTAATTTGATCAATATTGCTGATTTATACAGGTTACTGGGAAATATCGAAGAATCTAAGAAGTTTGCCTTTTTAGCCCAAGATAAAGAACCTGATAATAAAAATGTAATAAAACTATTTCAATTATTAGAAAAAAATGTCTAAAAAGACAGTTGCAATTTCTTTTTCCATAATTTCAAATGGATAAGATTTTAAAACTAAGGAGTATCTATGAAAAAAACACAAATTGCATTCCTAACTCTATCAGCGATTTTTATGGCTGGTGCGTTACTAGCCCAAACTACCGATGATTCTGCAGTAGGAAAATATCTTCCCCCTGAAAAAGATTCTGTAATTGAAATTTATAAATGCGGAGACAAATACTGCGGTAGAACGGCTTGTATAAAAAATAATAAATACCCAGCCGATTCCAAAGAAGGTGTCCCTGGAACTCCTTACTTAGACCATAATAATCCTGATCCCAAAAAAAAGAAAAGACCTAACCTTGGTATGCAATTCTTAAGTGGAATGGTTGCTGAAGGTGGCGGAAAATACGACAATGGAAAAGTTTATAATCCACGTGATGGAAAGACCTATTGTGCAAAAATGCAAATGGATGGTAATAAATTGGAGCTTAAAGGGCACCTTTGTATTTCATCTTGGTTAGGTAAGACAAATACTTGGGTTAAATTATCTGGTGTTAATCTAAGTGATCCTGCTTGGGATTGTATGAAATAATATTTCCTTAAAATTAATATTTCGTAGAAAGAGCAGTATCAAAATTACTGCTCTTTTTTTATAGATTTTTCGAATGAACGAGTATAGAAATAAATTCTCTTTACTATCCCATGAGACGGATAATCCAAAATTACTCTATAATTATTATTCAATCGAAAAGGCGATTTACTTAAATCCAAAGGACGAAATTGACCAAATTCAATATCTTCATTTTTTGCAAATGGTTTGTAGTCATTTATAATCAATGCATATTTATAATTTGGTATAATGGAATCAATCGCATACTGAATATGTTGATTAGGCCAATGGTGCATAACATCTTTTAGTATTAATAAGTCGGCAGTAACATTTTTCAAATCAGCTAAGCTATCAATCTGGACAAAATGTATATTTTTTCTTTCGAATTTCCTTCGGTTCTCCTGGATGATGGTTTCCACCAAATCATAACCTATATAGGATTTATTATTTGGAATTGTTAATTCCTTCATTAACTGCCAATCACCACAACCAAGATCAACAATCGACTGAATTTTATCATCAAAAAGAAGTTGCTGTTGTATATCAAGGTATGGAATTGCATTTTTAGGTTGTGATCCAATACCCGAACCATCACCCCAAACGTTGTCTTTGTAAACTAATGTAAATGCTTCCTTTTCAGAAAGATCCTGGTGAAAGATATCGCGAATGTAATTGGGAAATAATTTATTTGAAGCATTATCACTGAAAAATAATAAAGCTAGGGAAGATAGACTAACCAAAATAAGAACTATTATTGAAATTAAAGAAAAGGTTGAAAGAAGTTTATTCTTATGCACCTAAATCCATATGGCGAATATCTTGCCCTGTATTCAGACGAACTAATTCTTCAGCAATATTAACTGAATAATCGCCGATTCTCTCCATGGAAAGAATAGCCCGGTACAGGTCAGCAAATTCCTTCTTAGACATTTTTGGATCTGATACATATTTATGAAAAGCCTCGGAACAAAGATCATTTAATTCTTGTTCTAAAGCATTTACCGATCCCATGAATCTTTCTTTTTCTTCCACAAGGGATTCAACAGCCATGCCTGAAAGAGTGATTACTCTAGAAAGGATTTTACTCATGCCTTCGTCTTTTTTAAAAAGTCCTTTCTGAATATGACCGTTTTGAAAAAATTTAGCGACGTTTACAACCTGGTCACCTAACCTTTCAATGTTACGGGTGATACGAATACAGGAAAGTGCAAAACGTAGCGGATCTTTCTTAAATACGATCTCGTCGCTGATTTCACCCATACCTAAAGAATTTCTGGAAGCGATCGCTTCTAAGATTGCGTTTTGTGAGAGATTATCATTTTCCTTTTCTAATTCATCGATCAAATCATCCCTTGCAATGATTTCCCCTGCGATTGCATAGTCATCATTTTCTAAACTGTCACCTAACATTAAGACTTGTTCAAGAACCATTTCAGCCATACTATATAAATTTTTTCTTAAATAGAAAAATTTAGATATAGCTGTATTCGTGTTCATGAATAATCTCTAAGCCAGACTCATCTCGTTGATTTCTTCGACAGATAGGATCTTCTCAATATCAATCAAAATAATGAAACGATTGTCCTTCTTACCAACTCCAAGTATATATCTTGAAGAGATACCTTTAACAGAAGGGGGAGGTGGATCGATTTGGCTTTGTGGGAAATGTACAACATGCGAAACCTTATCTACGATAACGCCTATGGATTTCCCACCAATTTTAATTACAATAGCTCTGTCTTGGGGAATATCTTCCTGAGTTCGAATATTTAATTTCTTAGAAAGATCAATCATACGAACCACCTTACCACGAATATCCATTATTCCTGCAAAATAACTCTTTGATTTAGGGACTTTAATTAAATTAGAGATTTTAACGATTTCTTCTACAATAGAGATGGGAACAGCATATTCTTCTTCTCCAAGATTGAATATGATGTATTGGTCTAATATTAAATTTACTGTTGATTTACTCATTTTTCAAAAACGGGTATAGCCGTTATAGAAAAAGTATGAACCTAGGGATATAAATGACAACACTTTTAATAAAAGTGGATTCCTTTTTCGAAAGACCCAATCTAAGCCACCTGTGAAAAATCCAAAAGCACCTAAGGCTAAGCCTAAAATAACAAAATCATAGTAGTAATTGTAAACAACCCAGGCCATGCCAGCACCGAGTATAAAATCGTGTAGCTCAGCCCAAAATCTTCTTTTGAATCTGATCCACAGAGGCTCTCGATTGATCCGTCGTTCCCAACGTTTCCTTTGCCATCTCTGAAACCAGGTTTCTCTCCTGATGCCAAATATTGAATCATATTTTGTAGATCTAGGAAGCTCAAATCGACCAAAGCCAGATTCCTGTTCTTGGTAAACTCCCCTACCTAGTCTTCTTTCTACTTTCTTGCCAAGTGGGGTTAAGGAAATTTCATAGGTTCCACCTAAGGAATCTAATAGATCAGCATCAGGAATACAGGAAAAAACATCTCGGAAAGGTCGAATTTTCTTGCCAATAGGATAATTACGACCAGAAGTTATGTCTTTTTCTTTTACAATGCTTCCATTTTTGATGGTTGCAGCATAATTCTTGCCATTTTCATTAGCAACCTCAATGGAGAGGCGCACTAGTTTTTCGTGGAAATTGAAATCAGCTTCGAGAGTATCTCCCTCGGGAGTCACTGCGATGAAAGAACGATTGAATCCTTGGATTCTAGAATTTTGCTTCTTCCACCAACCCCGGTATGTTTCCAATTCATTGAGATCCATACTTTTATTATCGGAGAAGGTGGAAAAAGCTTAATCAATTCGATTGACTATTTCTTTTTGTGACGATTAGCTCTTCTTTTCTTTTTTCTTTTGTGTGTAGAAATTTTTCTTCGCTTTCTCTTCTTACCTGAAGGCATAAGTACTCCTTATTGTGTGTTCCACCAGGCTCTTATTCGAGATATTTTTGTAAACTTCGATTTTTCTTCATTTGCGCGAGCATATTTTTTATGTCATCTAAGCCATCTCTAGAAGCAACCAGAAGAACATCTGACTCTTCCACCACAACCAGATTGTCTACGCCTAGGAAGGCAACAAGGTCCTTACTTACAGATGAAATATTGCCCTTTGAATTGAAATGCAAGACTTCCTTACCTTGGTGGTGGTTTCCATCCTTACCTTCAGGAAGAATACGTGCCAATGAAAGCCAAGATCCTACATCATCCCATTGAAATAGAGCTGGTATCATGGAAATATTTTTAGACTTTTCCATGATTGCAATATCGATAGGTGTAGATGGAAGCAATCGAAAAACCTCTGCTAAACTTCCTAGATTCTTAAAAGGAAATCCACGTAATAAAGGATCTATTATCTCAGGAGAATGCTTCTTAAATTCATCTAATATAAGGCTAGTCTTCCATAAGAAGATACCTGGATTCCAATAGTAGTTCTCTTTCTTAATGTATTTGGTTGCAGTCTTAGCATCTGGTTTTTCTACAAATTCTTTAACAGAACGAGCAGATCCATTCTCCTTACCAGTAGCTATATAGCCATAACCCGTCTCTGGTCTATTGGGTTTTACTCCTAGTAGCACCAAATGAGAATCAGCTTCCTGAATAGCAAGTTTCATGGTCTTGGTGAATTCTTTAACTGGCTCAATAAATGCGTCCGCGGATAGTACAACTTGTACAGGGTCTCCGAACATCTTCTGAAAATAAAGTGAAGCTAAGGCTATTATGGGTGCTGTATTCTTACCTTCTGGTTCTAGAATAAAATTCTTCTCAGGGAAGCTTTTTTCTTGTTCGAGAATTGCTTTCTTTAAAGAAGCATTAGTTCCAATAAAAATTCTATCTAGAGAAGTAATTGTTAAAGCGCGGTCAATTGTTTCTTTAAGCAGTGTTTTGTTAGAATAAACTTTTCTGAGCTGCTTAGGAGTAGATGTTCTAGAACGAGGCCAGAACCTTTCTCCCTTGCCTCCCGCCATGATTAGGACAACGGGTTTTTCCATAATAATTACTCCGTTGTAGCTTCTTTGGGCTCTTCGATATGAAAACGGATAGGTTTGGCAGGTATAATAGTAGAAATAGCATGTTTGTATATTAAGTTTTGTTTGGTTTCATTTTCTAAAATGATTGTAAAATTATCAAAACTCACAACTCTACCTTTCAATGGAACTCCATTGAGTAAGTAAATGGTCAAATCAACTTTGTCCTTCCGAGCTGTATTCAGTAATTGGTCTTGTATGTTATTTTTCGCCGACATTTTGCTATCCATCTTTATTTATTTTTTATTACTAGCAATTGAACTTCTAAAAGGTTCTCCATGGCAAAATCCCAGGAAACTTTCTGCAACAACGGTTCTTTCTTAAACCAAGTAATCTGACGTTTTGCATAATTCCTATGGGCCTTGGCAATTCCTTCGTAGAATGAATCTAGATTCATTTTGTTATCAAGAAAGTCAAGTGCAAAATTATACCCAAGAGTATTTAGACCCGGACAATCTGCACCATATTGCTCTCTAACTTTACTTGCTTCTTCTGCCATTGGCAATAGCAAATCTTTTGCTCTTTGATTAATACGTGAATAGAGAATTTCTCTATCCCAATCTAAGAATAATCCTAAAATATTAAACTTTTCTTTAGACTTAAGTAATCCACCAATTGTTTCATGTTTGAATTTACTCCAAGAACCAGATGTTCTACATACTTCTAAGGCTCTTCGGTAGCGATAAAAATCATTAGATGAAATATATTCAAAGGCTTCAGGATCTCTTTCCTTTAATTCTTGAATTACTAATTCATCGGGAAGATCAATCACTGCTTGGTGAACATCAATTGCTATATCCGGAACAGGATACATCCCGTACAAGAATGCTCTTAGATAGAAACCTGTTCCAGCGACTAGGATAGGAATTTTTCCTTTCGCATGAATTCTTAAGTAAGCTTGAAGTGCTAAGTCTGCAAACTCTTTTGCATCTATTCTTTGATTAGAAGTCTGGAATTGAATCAAAGCATGAGGCATCGATGACTGCTCTTCTTTAGTAGGAGCTGTTGTACCAATGGGTAAGTCTTTATAGACCTGCCTGGAATCAAAGGAGATTACTTCAAAAATATCTGAATCTAATTCTGAGACAAGTGCTGTTTTTCCACTGCCAGTTGGCCCAGTAAGTAATATTAAGTCGGGGAGAATATTCTCCCCGCCCTCATTCATCCTCTACGACTTCTTCCGCTTCTTCTTCCTCTTGGGTTTCTTCTGATGCTTCATCATCTCCAAAGGATTCATCATCTTCATTCACAGAAGCTTGTGTGCCCTCTTCTTCCACATCGTATTCACCTGACTTAAGGGCAGCTTGTTTTGATTTCAATGCTGTCTTAGCAAGTTGATCTGCTCCACATTTCGGACAAATCTTATCAACTTTGTTGAGATCGTAAAATTTGGTTCCACAATTGTAACAAGAAAATTTCTTTCCTAAGGGATTCTTAGGATCAAAAGCAACTGTTGCATTGGATTTCTTTGGCGAAGCCTTAGGTGTTTTCGTTGCTGGTCGAGCGGTAGATACAGACGACTTTGTATTCTTTTTGCTAGCAGGGCTTGCCTTCTTCTTAGGTGCCGGTTTTGTTACTTTTTTTTTTACTGCCATATGTCTCGATTTAGACTTAATTCCATCCAATGCTTCTCATTGAAATGTTGAAAAAAGCTACCCTGTCCTTATATTTTTTACCGACCGTAGAATCAACATTTTTTTTAGAATAATTGATTCTCATCTTGATTTTAGTATGGGAGGTCAAATCTTTGAGTTCCATGGTAAAACTCAGTGTAAATGTAAATAAAATTGCAACTCTTAGGAACTCTAGGGGAGGCAATCATCCTAATTTAACAGATCTCTCTCAAAAGATTCTAAGCTATGGAGCTCATGGATTGACCATTCACCCCAGAGAAGACCAACGTCATATTCGCACTGAAGACATAGCGGCTGTTAAGGAAGTTATCGACAACTGGAATGCAAAAACTTCTAATCGCTGCGAGTTCAATATAGAAGGGGAAGCATCAACAAGATTTCTTGATTTAGTTCTGCAACACATGCCTGACCAAGCCACCCTTGTTCCTGTTAGCCCAGGTGAAATCACCTCAGACCATGGTTTTCAATTTCCAAAAGACAACGAAGTATTAGCTCCCATTATTTCTAAGATTAAAGAGGCTGGCATAAGAGTCGCCTTATTTATAGAAGCTGGTGCCTCTGGTCTTAAGCTAGCCAAAGATATGGGTGCAGATCGTATCGAACTCTATACGGGACCATTTGCAGAAATCTATGACAAAGATCCCATTAAAGCGAAAGCAATTTACACTCGTTATGAATACACAGCTCAAGAAGCCATCAAAGTTGGTTTAGTAGTAAATGCAGGACATGATCTAGATCATGAAAATCTAAAATTATTTCACAAACTACCAGGACTAAAAGAAGTTTCCATTGGCCATAGATTGGTATCAACTGCTCTTGAGTGGGGATTTGAAAAAACAATTCAAGAATATTTGAAGGTTCTATCTTAATTTTAAAAAGTTTCTAAATTAAATTGGAAAAATATCTCAGAATCTTTTCAAAAAAAATGCTATACTCTAATTTTTGTCTGGGTTGGAATTAAAATAGAAGATATGATAAAAATTATACACTGTTCAGATATTCATTTTAAGAAAGAGGAACTAGATTATTGTTCCAATGTCTGGTCTGAAATTTTAGATATAGGAATCAGGGAAAAAGTAGAAGCAGTCTGTGTAGCAGGAGATGTCTTTGATACTTTTTCTGATTTGGTGGCTTGTAGAGAATCTTTTTTAAAAATTGCGGTTGAATCTAAGTTAAAGATTTTTGCAATCGCAGGAAACCATGAATACCTTCAGATGGGTAAGCAAAATCTTTCTACCTATGACCTAAGCAGAATATCGTGGTTTCATAATTCAGGTTTTCATTTCGCAACTGATTCATCTGATTCTTGGGAATTAATAGCTCTACCTTATAGTCAGGATTATACTGACTATCGAAATTGGAAGATCCCTAAGAAAACAAAGAGAAGGTTGCTGATGGCTCATGGTATGGTTCCGGAAGCTGTTAGTTATACAGGACCTGACTCGGAAGAAGGTTCTCATATTCTAGAAATTGATCTACTCTCACGATTTGATGCAGATTGTATTCTACTTGGTCATATACATAAGCGAACAGATTTACAAATCAACGGACAATCCATACATTATTCTGGCTCTCCTAGAGTTTGGCGTAAGGGAGAAAAAGGAGAACGAACTGTTAACCTCATTGAGATTCCTGATTCAGGAAGTATACAAATCAAACCAATTCAAATAAAATCAGCTGGAGTTTACAGAGAAATTCTATTGAGTATAGAACCAAATGGTAAAGTCCAGGATTGGGAACCAGAGCAAGTTTTTGCCCAAAAAGAAGACTTCCTTTCTATTGAACTACAAGGAGTTGCTGATAGTGAGTCTGTTGTAAATTCATGGAAGGAAGCCAAGCTTAATGAATTATCGAACCAATATCGGAAGGTAATCATTCATACAGACATGATTCAATTTTTAGATGGATTTTCTTCTGAAACAATAGTAAAGAAATATCTTGAGAAATGGAATTCAAAATTTGCTACAGCATCTTCAGACAAGATGCCTATCCTACTTAAAGCAAGACAGATTGGTCTGGAAGAAATTATAGGAAAGATCAAGGCTTAGTATGTTGCAATCTATAGAAATTACAAAATTTGGTAAATGGCTAGGACAAAAGTTTAACTTAGGAAAGGTGAATTTTTTCTTTGGAGATAATGAATCAGGAAAGACAACTTTATTTGATGCTTTAGTGTATGGCTTAACCAATCCATCGGGCACAACTAAGATTGGAAAACGTATTAATGAACGTTATGGCAAAAAGAAAACAGATAAAATCGTAAATATAACAGGAAACATTCCGCAATCTTTGGATGCTGATGAATTCATCAATCTTCATACCCTTAAAGCGGGTGGCATACAATGGGACTTAGAAAAACCAGAATGGTTGAACAAAATTAAACAGCAATTATTCTCAGGTGGAATTGATCCCAACAATATTGTAGAAGAATTAGAACGCAGATCAGCAAATAGAGCTAATTCACTTTTGAACAAACCGATAGAAGCTGTGAAAATAGAAATCGCTAATTTAGAATCTAATTTAAATAGTTTAATCCAAAGTAAGAATAATCTTGTACAGCAAGAAAAGGATTTTCAATCGGCATCTAAAGATAGAGAATCAATCCAAACAAAATTAGAGAATCTACAATCTGAGTTGGATGAAAAAAAGAAATTAATCACCCAAGAGGAAGAAGCTCGTAAGTTAAGGGAAAATAAACAGAGCTATAAATCCATTTCCAATTGGAAGGAAGCAAATCTTGAAGTTGAGAAGCTGAAACAATTTGAGATAGATCGAAGCAAAGATTTATCTTCATTAATGAAGTCTATTCAAGAATCCAATCTTCAGATTGAAAATAAAGAAAAAGCAATCAACACTATGGATTTGGAAAATCTAAATTCAAAAAAGAATCTGGAATCTACAAAATCAAATTATGAGAAAGAGGATTCTTTTGAAAAATTAGCTCGGATTATTCAAGATAGAATTTTACAGGCGCTAAGATCTCCTAAAATGATAACTCAGGTAAAATGGAATCTAAGCTATGTTGTGATTGCTATAATTAGTATGATAGTTGGAACAGCATTAATCTTCACTGATTTCCAAGAGAAGTCTACTCTATTCATGATTGGTTTGGGTTGCTTAGCTCTAGGATTAGTTTTCTTACTTTTTGCAAGAAGCAAGGAAACTCTCCAAGATTCAAACATTGCTGTGCAAATAGTTCGTGATTGCCAAAGAGAATGGAAGAATACAACTCAAAGAACGGATTTCGAAAATGATACAAGTCTAGATGAAATTCGAGAATCATTGATATTGTATCTTAACCAAAGATTACATTTAAAAAATAAAATCAATGAACAAAATGATCTGATTCAAAAGAATGAATCTCAAAAAATTAATTTACAAAAAGAAGCTATCGCTCTCAAACAAAATTTGGAGCAACTAAGTAAAAAATTAGAATCCTTTCTTAAAGAATATGGCATCTCTAAGCCTGAAGAATATAATATAAAAAGAACTAATTATCTCATAACAAAAGAAAATAAAAACTCCATTGAATCTAGTCTGAGAGATAGATATAAACTAAATACAAAGGACTTTGAAGACTTTTTGTCCAATACGAGTAGAGAGATCGAATCAGCTACTGAAAGAGGAATACAAGAACCGAAGTTAAATGATGCTGAATTTCAAAACCTAAAATTCCAAAGAAACCAAATTGAAAAAGAATTAGATACTCTAAAGAAAAACGATCAAAACCTATATTCAAGCACTGAAAATTTAAAAGCCCAATTAGACGCTAAACTAAAACCGCTTTCTGAATCAATTCTGAATTCTCAAACGGAATTAATCGCAAAGAAAAATTTGAAAGAAGAATTGGAAATAAATTTAGAAGCAACCAAATTGGCCTGTGAAATTTTTAAAGAGCTCGCTGATGAAGCAAGTGACACTCTTCGAACTCTTGCAGAAGAAATTTCTAACTCTAGCAATAGCATTTTCTCAGAGAATCGAAAAGTAATCATCCATGAACTTAAAGATGACAAAATCCACATGATCGATAAAGGAAACTCGGAAAGAGTAATTGATCACCTTTCTTTGGGAACTAAGGATGCATTTTATATAGCAGCAAAGCTTTCTCTCTGCAATAAAAGAGATCCTGATCTGAAACTTTTCTTAATGGATGAACCCTTTCTTTCTCTAGATGAAGAAAGAGAAAGAAAGACATTACAGGTGATCCAAGACTATGTAAATAACAATGGATGGCAACTAGTGATACTATCCAAAGATCAGAATTTAAAATCAATAGTTCAAGAAATATTCCAAGAAGATTGTAATTTAATTGATCTGAACTTAGTAAATAGCTAGAAAGTTTAGATTAGATCAAGCGACTCTCTTAACTACCATTAAGCTAATATCATCATAGATTTCTGTAGCTCCAATAAAAGTTTTCAAATCCGAATATATACCGGCTACAATTTCAGTAGCTGGTAAATGAGCGAGTTCTTCGAATTTTGCTTTAAGACGATGGTGACCGTAGTAGTGCTTTTCATGATTCTCTGCCTCGGTGACCCCATCGGTATAACCTAGAAATGTATCTCCAATTGCAAAATCAATTTCTCTTTCCGCTACCATACCTTCGATATTATCAGTAAGTCCTACATAAATTCCTAAATCTATAGTATCTATTACCTTAGCTTCCTTCTCACCTGATTTCATAATAAGAAAGTCTTCATGTTGACCTGTTAGAAATATCTTTCCATTCTCATAGTGGAACAAAGATAAGGTGAGATTTCTTGTATCCTTCATCCGACCTTGGATATTTCCAAAAAGAACAGAATTGATATTCATCAGCATTTCAGGTAGGGTCTGACCACCTCTTTCTAGTGAGGATCGAAAAGAACATTGTGTCATCATCATAACAACACCTGATTGAAGACCATGCCCTGTTACATCACCCATTGCAAAATAAGTGGAGCCATTGGGCATAGGATAAACGTCATAGTAATCTCCCCCAACCTCATTGGCGGCTTCCATCATGGCAGCAACTTGCAAATCTTTACAGCTGGAAATTTCTTGCGAGCTAGGAAGAACCATAGCTTGCAACTGTCTTGCGACGTCCAGTTCCATACCTAAACGCATATTCTCTTCTAGTATGGCCTTCTTTTCAGTATCAAAAATTAAATTCGCCTGTCTCTGTGATGTATCATTAGCATTCTTGATAGAATAAATCACAAGAAAAGCTGTTAGACCCATATAAAAGGATTTAAGTATAAAACTCATAGGTTCAATGGATACAATTTTAAATTTCTCATTTGCTTCAGCCATTTGTGGCGAAATCTGTGCTGTCAGTTGCATCAAATTAGCAATCATGGGCTTTATATCTGCATACAGATAAAACATCAATCCTCCATATTGGAGAATAGCAAGAGTTCCTGCAAAGTATATAACTGATTTACGATTTCTGATAGAAGCAAGAGCAATCAAAATGAAATAAATAAAAGACATTGCTCCCGTGTAAACATGGGTTGGATTTTTGGATGAAACAGCAAAATACCATAGAAGAATTGTTAATACAGAAATTTCAATGAAACTAGCTAAAAATTTTATTTGGCTGTAATAAACACCTGAGTTCTTAGTCTTTCGAAGCAGAATGAAAACAAATACATTGAATACAAATAAGATGGAAATGGCACCCAATTGACCATACAACTCTACAACAGGTCTTCCACCTAATCGGGAAAGGATTGAAAAAATAACTAAAAAACCTATAAAGAAAAAACGGAATTGGGAAGCAAAATATTCTGCTTTGATTTCACCTTCGATCTGAATTTCGTGAATTCTTTTCTTCCAATAATCAGTCAGTTGAAATCGAAAAGCCTTTTCACCTTCAGCATGTGTATTTGTTGTATGATCCATAATTTCTTACCTTTGACAAAAATATAAAAAGAAAATATAAAATCTAGTCAAAAGTAGAAGAATCGCTTTTTTTTACAACTTTACTCGTCGATTAGTATACTAAGTTAGAATCAAAGATAAATAATTATTTTCCTATGTCACTTACCGTTGCACTCGCCAAAACAGATGAAGAAAAGCAAAAAATTTTTGCACTGCGCTATCATATCTATATTGATGAGTTAAAACGAAGCCAAGCTTTCGCTAATCATGAATTAAAGACCATTCAAGAACCCTGGGATGATACTGCTCACCTACTTTATGTAAAAGACGATGATCAAGTGGTTGGAACACTTAGAATGAATCGAAAAATGGACGGTCCTCTAGAATATGAGGAACTCTATGAATTAGATAAATTTGCACCCTATTTTCCAAATTCAATTTCGATGACAACTAAATTGTTAGTTTTAGATAAATATAGAAACTCTATGGCTGCAAGTTTACTTTGTATGAGCGCCTATGAGATTCATAGAGAATGGGGACTTCAATTCAATATTATTGACACAAGACCCCATTTAGTTCGCCTTTACCAACAATTGGGGTATAGATTTTATAAGGAAAATATCAATCATCCTGAATTTGGAAATGCAATACCATTAGTACTTATATTAGATGATGTTGAATATTTAAAAGAAGTTAGATCTCCTTTCCAAAGGATTGCGAGAAAATACGAAAATAAAAAAACTACATCATTATTCTTCCAGAAGCAATTTCCAAAATACTATAGTGTAAAACCTCTTTTCTCCATGAGTCATGACGTACTCTGGAATACTTTTACAGAACAGATTAATATTGATCCTAGAAAGGTTCTGACTTTTATGTCAGGATTTTCGCCAGAGGAAGCAACAAAGATTCTATCTCAACTAGATCTACTCGATTATGAAGCCTCGGATATTATTTTCGAAAAAAATGATGAAAGCGAAGGAATGTACTGCATCTTAGAAGGATCAGTCGAAGTAGTTATTCCAAGTTCAAAAGGACAGATTGTTCTTGCGATCTTAAACCAAGGGGAGATTTTCGGCGAGTTAGGATTTGTTTCTAAAATTAAAAGGACGGCAAAAATTATTGTTAGGGAAAAATCTAAAATCCTTTTGTTGAATCAAAAAGAATTTATTAAATTAGAATCAAATTTCCCATCACTTGCACTTAAATTACTTACGAATTTATTTTCTATTTTAGTAAATCGATTTAATGAAAAGCATGAAGCTCTTATGGAAGCAAGAGCAATTTTAGATACTGTATTATTTGATTATACAAAAGAAATCAACCATAACTTAGGAGAGAATGAAATGAGTGAAGAGAAGACAAAGGGATCATATGTAGTAGATGAATTTGCAGATTCAAGTGGTGAGCTAGATAGATTGCGATTCCAAGCTAAGGCTGGATTCAATCTTGAGAAAAAAATGTTTGATAGCTTTGGAATAACGAAAGGCTCAGAAATTTTAGATGTTGGTTGTGGTCCTGCATTTTTTGCAAATGAAGTTTACAATGCTTATAAGCCTAAAGTAATTCATGGAATTGAACTAGATACTAATCTAATTAATATAGCAACAAGAGAAAACTCTTCAGTTTCAGCAATGAAATTTACCCAGGGTTCTGTATACGAACTGCCCTTAGAAGATTCTAGTTATGATTTAGTTTATTCTCGTTTTGTCTTCCAGCATTTAGAAACTCCGATGAAAGGAGTTCAAGAATTAAAAAGAGTGATTAAGCCAAATGGTTTGGTGATTATTGAAGATATTGATGATGGATTGCTTTTCCTAGAACCAAAACCAGACTCCTATGATCTAGTCCAGAATACCTCAGAGAAGATTCAAAAAGAGTTAGGTGGCGATCGTCAAATAGGAAGAAAACTTTATGCCATGATGAAGAATGCAGGCTTTAGTAAAGTATCCATAAAATATCTTCCAGTAAGTTCCATTAAAGTAGGAATGGAGGCATTTATTTTTGCAGCCTATGGATTTAAATTTGATCATTTAAAACGCTCAGGTGCAAGTGATGAAGTTATTAACAAAGCAAGAACTGAATTTTTCAATCTAGTTAAGAATCCAGATGCTTATGGAACTTTAATGATTGTTTTTGCAATTGGGCATGTATAGTAAGAAATTAATTTAATAATTTATTTCCTTTATTTCTATATCTAAAAATCAGTATCAGCTCTGGAAAGAGCTGATTCCATATTATCTGGAGATAATTCATTTTTAGGAATTCTTCCAATCTTTTTTCTAGTTCTTACTCCAAATAAAAGAGCCCAGGCAATCAAACAAACTCCTAGAATAAGAAATAATTTCTTGTAAAGAAATATCATAGCAAAGAAAAACAAAATGGAAAGAATTAAGGATATTCCAGGAAGAATTGGATAGCCCATCATTCGAAAGGGACGATTCATTTCTGGCTTTTGAATTCTCAATTGGAAAAAAGAAAGCATACTAATCATATACATTCCACAGGCTCCCATAGCTGCAATCGTAATCAGTTGATCCGTATCACCTAAGAGTAATGCTACGATTCCGATTAAACCACCGAAGATTACAGCATTTGATGGGACAAAAGACTTGGAATTAATTATAGCAAGAAATTTTGGAAGATACCCCTCCCTTGCCAAAGAAAAAATTTGCCTAGAAAATCCTAAAATTAT
Organism: Leptospira sp.; assembly: GCA_009991425.1. Lineage (GTDB taxonomy): Bacteria > Spirochaetota > Leptospiria > Leptospirales > Leptospiraceae. Next base: position 1,658 of record JAACWH010000046.1, on the reverse strand, counting down.
TCCCATCAAAGATGCTATTAAACCAAACAATCCAATAAAGGTAAATATTTGAACCAAACTATTTGATTCACCAAAAATGTTTCCCATAACATAGGAAAGGGGATAATCTAATTTGGAGGCTGTTTTAGTATCTATATTACCTGCTGTGATAAACATAATGGTAAATGCAAAAAATATCAAAGTACTTATTCCAGCACCATAACCTCTCGGAATATCTCTCGACGGATTTTTTACTTCTTCAGCAGACATAGCTACACCTTCTACGGCTAAGAAAAACCAAATAGCATAAGGCAAAGCATTTAATATAGGAAGAAAATTCCATTCCTGTTGAAAGTTTAGCTTCGAAACATCAAAGGTAGGAATTAGACTAACAGTATAAAGAACAAGACCTGTTACTGCAATAACAGTTACAAAGAGTTCAAATTTTGCAGTTTGTTTTACTCCCAGTAAATTGATAATAAGTAAAAGTATAAAAAATGATATTGAGGCAATCATAGATGGGACTACAGGGAAAAGGTAATGAAAATAACCACCTAAGGCGCTTGCGATGGCTGGAGGAGCTAATACAAACTCAACTAAGGTAAAAAATCCTACCAAAAAACCACCCCAAGCTCCAAATGCAAAATGAGCATATGCAGAAGGACCACCAGAATGCGGTAATGATGCAGAAAGTTCGGTAAAACTGAAGCTAAATAAAGAATAAAATATTGCTACAATTCCTACTGCAATAGAAAATTCAGTAAAATTAGCATATTGCCATCCAAAATTCCAACCAAAATAATCACCCGAAATTACAAGACCGACAGAAATTGCCCAAAGTTGTATGGGACCTAAAGATTGATTCATTTTCATATTTAAGAACCTTTGAAGATTATTTTTTATAGTTCACCAAAAGTATGGTAATGTCGTCTTCATGTTTATTCGAAGAGTATTGAAAAATAAAGTCAACTAAATTACTTATAAATTTATTTGGTTCCTTTATTGGTAGAATTGATTTAATATAACACAATAAAGTATCAAAATTCAATAAAATATTTTGATCTGAAAATACTTCGAATAAACCATCTGAAAAAAACATAATCCAATCACCAGATTGAAGGTCTTGTTCATAGCTATAAAAATATTTCGGTAAAGGGCTTAGTAGTAGCGTTCCTCTACCTTCCAAATGAATAAGTTCCTGATCTCTTAGAATATAACCTTCATGATGACCCGCATAACTATATTTAAGTTTATCAACATCAAAATCAATGGAAAAACTAACCATACTTATATTGTGGTCAAATTTAAATGTCTCTAAATTATCATTCATTCTTTGCAAAATTTCATTAGTATTCAAATGAAATGTACTTAAATTAAGAAAGGACAGAACACTCATCCCCGATATCATAGCCGATGCAATTCCATGACCAGAAACATCACCAAAAATATAGTCTATTCGATTGCTTGCTTCTTTTTTGTTTGTAAGAAAATCTCCACCAATCTTCTCATACGGCTTATAGAAATAAAAATTCTCAACCCTTTTATCTATATGTTCATTTATTAAAATAGTACTTTTTTGTATCGGTAGATTCAAAGTTTTAACGCAACACTTAATATCTAATAAAGAAGGTGTTGATAAATGGTTCATTATTCAAGAATTAAATTAGAAGAAAGGGAAA
>JAACWH010000115.1 GCA_009991425.1 Leptospira sp. | reverse complement strand
CTTCGTAAAATTTGTTTCCTTTGCTCATATCTCTACTCCTAATTTATTATGATATGAGTGTCCAGAAAATTAGGGGAAGTTCAATTTTCTCAATTTGGAAGAATAAGATATTATGGCATTCATTAATAAATTGTCTGCATAGGAAATCTGTAATAATTATGTATTTATTATTCTTAGCTTTAAGGTTGCACACCTAGCTTAGAAATAGCTCCAACTGACTATTTTTTCTTACTTATAAAGGCTAAAACATATAAAATCAATTTTAAAATTATAGAATTAGAAGGATCTGGATTAAAGCTTGAATTTAATTCCACTGATAAGAATAACAATCAACTTGTAGAAACACTCTCACCATTAGCAGATGAGAAATCATTAACTTCCAATTTATCCTATTCATCGGAAACAATTATTAATCTGAGCATTAAAAGCCAGCCCATTAGTCCAATTCAAGTATGCAGTTTAAATAAATTACAATCTCAGATATTTGATTCAGATATTAATGATCTTGAGATAAACTGTATTATAGGCAGTGTATTTAGGATTTGGGTATCAAATACTACCACCAACGGAAATTTAAATGGAACCGGTGGAACGCTTGGAGGTGATGCGATTTGCAACAATGCGGGAGATGCCAAACATCCAGGTTCAGAGACTTATAAAGCATTGATCTAGACGGGAACTAGAACTCCTCTCTCGACAGAATGGCCATTGTTAAGCCTTACAAATTACTACAGAACGGATGGAACTACATTAATTGGAGCAACTAATAACCAGAAGATTTTTTCTGCAACTTTAAACAATCCAATTCATGAAACAAATTGATAGTATGGACTGGAATCAGAGCAAATACAATCCCTTGGACAATAAGTGCGGATCATTGCCTTAATTGGACTTCAAATTCTGGAAGCGAAGATGGTGTATTCGGAGAATCTGATCAAACTGCTCCAGGAAATGTTTTTGGTAAAAATGGCGCACCGAATCGTGATTCCTGCAATCAAGAAAATCATCTCTACTGCGTTGAACAATAAAGCTATTTAATAAATTCTAAGATCTGCTCTTGAATTGATGGATCATTTAACATGACACTATGTTCATTTTCAGTTAATATAGATTTATAAATAATACCTAGCGGTGGCTGTGAATTAGCAAAAGATACAGATCCATCGCCCAAATCCTTAGGAGCTATCTCTAAATCCCAAAGCTTACTTTTGGAATCTATTCCTGATTCAGATGAAATCAATGTCATTGCCTTACGAACAGGAAGATTCTTACCATGGACTACCATAGTTGGAATTTTAGCTTGCAACAAGGATTTAGAAGGAGTAAGACTTTCACGAAATATTCTAGAGTTATCTAAGATTGTCTGGAACTCCATCTCTGATGGGATCTCTTCCGTTTTGCAATCGTTAGCATAAAATCCTAACTGATTTTCTTTCCAGGTATTTGCCTCATATAAATCGAGATCTATTGTCTTACCATTTGAATCAAGCACCACATCTTTAGAATCCCAGGTGTTGATTCTGGGAAAAAATCCATACACAGTTTCATATTTTGCAATCATACAAGGTCCCTGAATTTTTGCATTGAAACCCGTTGGGTTTCCTACATGAAGGTCTTTCATATAACCTATACCACCACGAAATGGAACTCCAACATAAACAACCTTTGCAACTAAGTTAGGTTTTACATTCACACTAGAAAAAGAAAGCATACCGCCCATGGAATGTCCAATGAGGATTGGTTTCTTTTTATATTTCTGAGCTACTTCTTCTAAGAAAAGAATCAATTGTTCTCTAGTATCTAAATTTTTCTTACGCCAATCATAGGAAAAAACATAAAAATCAATATCTTCTTGACTAGACATGCTTTCTAACCAAGGTCCGTATATCGCAACATCAATTAAATAAGGGATAGCTGTTAAACGGTTCAAAGCACCAACAGCTTGAAGGTCTCTAGACTCCCCAAATAGGTGCAAATCTGGAGTTGCAAATCCCAAGGCAGTGCTT
>JAACWH010000112.1 GCA_009991425.1 Leptospira sp. | reverse complement strand
CTTTATTTGCAGGATTATACTACGAAGAGTGTACAGTAGTTTGGGGAGAATAGAACATTACCTTCTTATAGTCTTACTTTGTGCTTTTGCTTATCCGCTGTCCGCAGGTGAGGTAAGAGCCGTTCAACTGGAAAAGGAAGCTAATCATTTTGAGAGGCAATCTCGAATCGAGTTAGATCCGGATAAACAGAAATATTTAAAAGACTTAGCTAAAGTTCGCCGTGAAGATGCAGCTTTAGAAAGAAAACGCCATTTTAAATCTGAAACTCCTGTTAGTATTATAGGAGACGGGATGAATGGCAAGAATTTGAAAACTTTCCAAACCTCTAGCAATACTTTCGAGGGAGGAACAATTGAGCTAACTTCAACAGTTGGAGCAGGGTCCTTTTCATCTACTGCAGGTAGTGAATTATTAGGATTTGCCTCACAGGTAGGCGTAACGGATTCAAGAACTTTCTTACGAAATAGATTGAGCTATGATAATATACCTTACTATAATAACTTAGGATCTGCCTCTCGCTATGCCATCCAGCCTATTGGATTAAAGCTTCGTTATACAAATAATGAGGATAAATACGGCTTCCAATTTGATATTCGAAGTTTTAACAAAGATACAAGTTTCATATCTTGGGATTACTTCACGAATGATTTAGCAAATAACACATTCCAAGATTCATCATACTTTTGGTCTGATGCAAAAATAAATTATTTCTATTTAGAGGAATTTGCATACAATCAATCTATTGAGTTTATATTTGGACTTAGAAACCAATCAAGTCTAATCAAAGAAAAAGCAAGCCTGCCTTATTCGGGAAGATATAGAGAATACAATGAGTCCGCGAATTATTTCGGTCCAAATTTAGGCTTTGCATATAAGAAGAACTTTTATGGAGTTTTTATTTTTACCGCAGGCATAGAACTTTCTGCTCTCGGTGGAGCCTTAGATTACAATAGCCTAGAACTTAGAAGTCAATCTCCTTTATTAGATCAAAATATAGCAAGCTTCAGTAAAATTGATATGGAGAAGCCCATTTTCCTTTCTATGTCGGTGATAGAATTGTATGCAAAATATGATTTTCTCATTGGCGAAAGAAATCGGATAGGCATAGGATTAACAAGTATTCAATCCTACAGGACTTCTAATTGGGATCAGGATTTACCAACTATCATTTCCAGTAACCAAGCACAGCTAGTAGAGGATTATAAAAACTTTATTATCAGGAATATTCTTTACAATCAGGAATCCCAAAATTTGGGAGGAAGGAATATGAATATACAATATATCCAATTGGAGTTAACCCATGTGTTTTAGTTTATCTAAAGGTTATTTTCCTATTTTTTGTATACTTTTGACAGCATTTTCTTGTAATTATAAATTCATACGTATGCGAATCTATCCGCCTCTTGCCAATAAAACTTATATAGTTGATAATGTTTTACCAGGATTTCAGATTACCGATGAACGTAGGCTAGATGATAAATTAGGATTGCATCAACCATTCTTTTTCAAGAATAGGATTCTGAAAAATGAATATGGGAACTTATCCAGTCTTCTCTCTAGAGAAATTCAAAATCATCCAGACAAGTATGAACGCATCCTAAAAAAAGGGAATGTTCATATTTTCATCAAAAACTTTCATGTCGGAACCAAAGATAATTGCTGGAGTAATCTTACTTCTGTTGATTTCCAAGCAGATGTTCAATATGGAGATACTACTGAACCATTTTCATATTACGATAAAATTGAATCTAAGGTCACTGATTGTTTTTTGATTGGATCTAGTATAACATTAGTTCCTCTATTACTCTATGTTCCTTACCAAGGTTTCCGAGGGAATCGAGAAGACCAAGTCAACCAATTGGGTCGTAATGCTGTCGATGCTTTCTTGCATTTTCTGGAAGGTAAAGACTATAAGCCTCAGTATGTAAAATACAATCCAGAGGATTTAGATCAAAGTGGGGGAGAAATTTCAGTTCCGGTGAAAGATGAATCTATCTCTTCTGAGGATGAGTCATGAAGCAACTAAGTATTTTAGTATTGCTGCCACTCTTTATTGGATGCTATAGTTTAGAGAAGAAATACAATTACGGAGAACCATTTCATTCTTCACCAGATAATTGGAGTGAAGATAATCCTCAATTTGAATCGGGTAAACCCATAGCTGGTGTGGACGCTATAGGCGACTATTTTTTCTCTTTGCCATCTAAGTTATTACTTTGGGATAGGAATATTTCTTCTCATAAAATCTCCAAAGAAAATAAATTATTTCTAGAACAGTACATAAGAGAAAATAATTTGCGATCAGTTAAGGTTCGTTTCAACCAGTATTCCCCTGCAGGAGAGCTCGAGAGGATTATAGAAAATAATAAAATCAACCCGCTTGCCAAATATACAGTTGGCCTCTTAGGTTGGCTTGTTTATTCCATCCTACCGGAAAGATTATTTGCAGGTCTTATTGGTGGTGACCATTATAGTCCGTTCTCAAATACAATTCATATCTATTCTAATAATATACCTGTTATGATCCACGAAGGTGGCCATGCAAAAGATTTTAACCAAAGAGAGGCTGCAACTTTATATGCGGCTGTCTATTCGATTCCAATCATCGGCACACTCTATCATGAAGCCGTGGCTAGCGATGACGCCATGTCTTATTTTGCAGAGAAGGGCAATGAGAAAGAAATAGAAGATTCCTATAAAATTTTAGTTCCTGCTTATAGTACATATATAGGAGGATCATTTGGAGACATTCTCCAATCACCTTTTTCAATTGTTGCAGTGATCCCAGGTCACATCTACGGGAGATACAAGGCCAGAAAATTTCGAAACCGAGTAAATACTAATAATGCAAGACCTCAAGACTAAATACACAAATAGATTTCATAAACTTAAATCCAATTTAACCGTTGGCTTAGATCCAGAGTGGCAGAAAATTCCAGAATTTCTTAAATCAGAAGAATTCCCTTTATTCTCATTTTGTAAACAAATTATTGATGCAACTGGAGAATTCGCTTTAGCTTTTAAACCTAACATAGCTTTCTTCGAAAGGTTTGGATCTAAGGGTATTTTGCAATTTGAAAAAACTATAGAATATATAAAGTTAAGCCAACCTGAGGCAGTCATAATTGCTGATGCCAAAAGAGGGGATCTTGCCAACACAGCCAAAGAATATGCGGCGTATTTCTTTGAATCACTAGAGTTGGATTCCTTGACTATTTCACCTTACATGGGTAAGGATACTATACTTCCTTATCTGGAAAATGATCTAGGCTCGGTATTCGTACTCTGCCTAACTTCTAATCCATCCGCTGTCGAATTCCAAAAGTGGAAGGATATTTCCCAGACAAAAGAGAATCAATTTTTGCATGAAGCTGTAGCAAAGTTATCCAGAGAATTGAATCAGGAATATTCAGGAAGGGTAGGCATCGTTGTCGGTGGAACTCGGCCTTCTGAGATTGCAAGGATTCGTTCTCAAGAAAAGGATCTGCTTTTTCTCATTCCAGGATTTGGTGCACAGGGCGGAGGATTAGAAGAGATTCTGGAGGCAGCTGGAGAATTATCTTTTATCAATTCTTCACGTGGAATTCATTTCTTGAGTTCTGGTAAGGATTTTGCTGAACTTGCTCATTTGAAAGCTAAAGAAATTTCGTATTCTATGAAAAGTTATTACGAAAGTAAGTCTAAAAACTAAAAGGTAGTCCATTTGAAGAAGAAAGTTGCAGTTATTGGTTCAGGTATTTCTGGTTTAAGTATCTCTTATTTTTTATCAAGAAAATATGAAATCGATCTTTATGAGTCGGCTGATTATATCGGTGGTCATACAAACACAGTTGATGTTGAGGAAGATGGCATTAAGATTCCCATAGATACTGGTTTTATAGTATTCAATCATCATACCTATCCTAACCTTATAAAATTATTTAATCATTTAGATGTGCCTATTAAGAAATCGAATATGTCTTTTTCTGTTCAGAATGAACTCACAGGTTTGGAATTTTGTGGATCGGGATTGAATGGTTTGTTCGCCCAAAGGAAGAATCTATTCAGCCTTTCTTATATCAAATTTCTTCTAGAAATTGATCGATTCAATAAACAAAGCATCCAAATTTTAGATAATCCTAAGTATAAACACTATACATTAGGACGTTATATGCAAGAAGAAGGTTTAAACGAGCGGATGTTAAATGATTATTTAGTCCCCATGAGCTCTGCTGTCTGGTCTACACCGCCCGATCAAATGTTGGAATTTCCTGCGACTACCTTAGTTCGCTTTTTCTATAACCATGGATTCCTAGGCTTGAATACCCAACACCAATGGTATACAGTTGATGGAGGTTCTAGAGAGTATGTTCGTAGGATCATTAAGCCTTTTGAGAAGAATATTCATTTGAAATCACCTGTAATAGCTGTTACGCCTAAAGGGAAAAAAGTAGAAATTACTTTGAAATCCAAGAAAGTTCTTAGCTACGATAAGGTAATTCTTGCTAGTCATGGAGATACTTCTCTTAAGCTACTTAAGAAACCGACAAAGCTTCAGAAAGAAGTTCTCTCTGAATTTAAATTCCAAGCTAACACTGCTACTCTGCATACTTGGGAAGGAGACATGCCCCAGACTAAATCAACCTGGTCATCTTGGAATTATAAATACGGTCGTGGAGGCAGTGGCTCAACTGCTATCAATGGAAAGAATGGATCGAATGCAAATCAACCCAATCAAAATGCACTTGTCCCGTTTACCGTCTATTGGATGAATCGTTTACAAAATGTTTCTAAGAAAAGAAATTATTTCGTAACTATCAATGACCCAGGTAGAATTCCAGAGAAGGAAATCATCCGAAAGATTCAATACGATCATCCACTCTTTAGCATGGGTTCTGTGATGGCACAGGAGAAATTTACAGAATTGAATACAGAATCCAATATTCATTTTGTTGGGGCATACTTTCGTTATGGATTTCATGAAGATGGGATCGAATCTTCAGTTCGTCTGGCTGAACTCATTCTTGGGGAGAATCCTTGGAAAAGCATCTAGATTTGAAGAGCTCGCTTTATGAAGCTAAGGTATACCACACTAGGTTAAAGGGCTTCAAAAATAAATTCAGCTACGGAATATATACTTTTCTTTTGGATCTTGCTGAGATTGATAATTTAGATAAGAAGAACAAGTTTTTTGCGAGGAATCGATTTTCTCTATTTTCTTTTTATGATAAGGATCATTTAGATTTAGGCTCAGACAACATTCAAGAGAATATAAAGACTTATATCCGAAGGGAAGGCTACAAAGGTTCAATCGGGAAAATATATTTACTAACAAACCTTAGAGTTCTAGGATATGTCTTCAATCCTGTATCTTTTTATTTTATCTTAAATGAGGATGGAGAAAAAGTCTGTGCGATCGCACAAGTTGGCAACACTTTCGGAGAAATGAAGCCGTATTTTTTTCCAGAACCAGCGACTAAGGGAGATTTTGATTTCGAACTAGGGTTTGATAAATTTTTCTATGTGTCACCCTACATTCCCTTAGATTCCAGATTCATTTTCAAATTGAAATTGCCTTCCGATCAACTCAAGATCCAAGTGGATTCTTACGAGTCAGGTGAAAAAGTTTTAGGGACTGCCTACACTGGGAAAAAAAAGGAATTCAAAGACTTAAATTTGATACTTTATTTTCTAAAGTTCCCCTTAGTAACAGTCAAAGTGATAGGAGCCATCCATGTACAGGCTCTAAGACTATATTTAAAGAAGTTGCCGTTTTTGAAAAAGAGCGACAATCAGGAACTTCAAAGAGGTGTTTTCCTTGGAAAAAACAGTCACTCAGAGCGTATCTGACGATTCATTAGACAAATCAAAGTTAAATGGTTATAAATTCTACCAGTCTTTATTCTTCAAAGCTCTCTCTTCTATGCAAAAGGGATCTATGCGTGTTTTACTTCCCGATGGAACTCAGACTTATTTGGGAGATCCGGATTCAAAGCTAGATCCGAAGTTTCACAATGCAATGATACAGATCCATGACCCTGTATTTTTTCGAAAAGCTGTTCTCTACGGGGATATTGGCTTTAGCGAAGCTTACTTAGATGGAGATTGGGACACAGATAACATAGAACATGTGATAAGTTGGTTTATCCTAAATGTAGAAGCCACACCTAATATGTCAGGAACAAATAATAAGATGTTCCACCTAGATTTATTCAATCTTGCCAATAAATTTCTCAATGTAATTCGTAAGAATAGTCTCAAAGGCTCTCGTAAGAATATTGTTGCCCATTACGATTTAGGGAATGGGTTCTATAAATTATTTCTCGATAAGACAATGACCTATTCCTCGGCTTATTTTGAAAAAGTAGATCAGAAACTAGAGGAAGCTCAATTAGCCAAAGTAGACAGGCTTTGCAAAAAACTGAAGCTTAAGAAAGGCGAACACCTCTTAGAAATTGGTTCTGGTTGGGGATTTCTAGCCGTTCATGCAGCCAAGCATTACGGTGTAAAAGTAACTTCTGTAACTCTTTCGGATGAGCAATTGAAGTTTGCTAGATCTAGGGCAGTCCAAGAGAATCTTTCCAACCAAATTGAATTCAAGCTTTTAGATTATAGAAAGATTGAAGGTAAGTATGATAAGATCGTCTCGGTTGAGATGTTGGAAGCAGTTGGAGAAAAATACTACGAATCCTTCTTTGCTAAATGCCAAGAAGTTCTTAAGCCTGATGGCCTCATGGCTCTGCAAGTAATCACCTGTCCAGACAACCGATTTGAGCAGATCAAGAAGGGTGTTGATTTTATCCAAAAGCATATTTTCCCAGGATCTCTCATTCCTTCTATTGCACGTTTGAATAAGGCTGTGAATCGAACAGGAGACATGTTTCTCTATGAAATGGAGGACATGGGTCGTCATTATGCAAAAACTCTCAATCTCTGGCAGGAGACCTTTGACGAGAATGTAGATGCTGTTCGCCAAGAAGGATTTGATGAAAAGTTTATCCGCAAATGGAGATACTACTTAAGCTACTGCGCAGCCGCTTTTAGGATGAAGAATCTAAGCGTAATTCAGATGGTGTATACTAGACCTAATAATTATAATTTAGAGGCATAAACTTTTGCGCGAAATTAAAAAAGACTACGAATTCCCTTACTCTGTAGAAATCCTCTGGGATACCTGTACGATCTATGAGATCTTAATACACTGGTTAGCTGATGAAGTAAGGGGCCGTCCTAAAATAGGGCAAGAATTTTCCTGGTCTTGGAAATTTGGGGAAGAAGGTGAATTTACCACCAAAGGTATATATGAATCAATTGAACCTAACAAGCTATTGGTGCTAAGATGGAAGAATCATCCAGCAGGAGATATCTTCTTAAAGTTGGAATTCAAACAAAAAGGGAATGATTCAATTTTAACAATTACAAATGGAGGATACCCTGACTCCGATCATTTCAATCTTTGGTTAGAAGGCGCTGAAGCTGGCTGGGATGACCAAGTGGAAAGGTTAAGAAATTTCTTAAAAAATAATCCTAATCCACGAGAAGTCATATCTAACAAATAAGACTTGAATGCAGGAGTGGTTTTAAAATCATGGTAAATAAACAGGATTTCTTAAATCAGAAGGAAAAAAATATGGAATATCCGGAACTAGAAACTTATTTCCAGGAATTAACGGACATTACAGATAAAGTAGCAACGATGAATACCCACTTCGATGCCACTCCAAAAAATGATATTGAAGCAATGCTTAAGTTTCATGAGAATTTACTTGCGATCCCTTGGGAGCAAGCAGATAAGCCTTACTTTGAATTGTTTTGCAGTTACTTTTCTTTTCATTTGAAAATTGTTGAAGAGATTATCATGGAAGCAAGAGAAATTCTCGAACCAGAGCATAGACCTTTCGTAAAGCAAATCGTTGCATACGTAAAGTCTTCGGAAGAGTGGTTTGGTAATCTTAAGAAAAACAAGAAAAAATCAATTAAAGCACAGGTTGCTTAATTTTCTATTTCCCATATTTTGCCTATCCTGTTTAATTTGAACATTACGGTGATAGGCAAATGAAATCCAAAAAATTCTTATTCTATCCAGTCATTCTATTTGTCTTCTTATTCTTAGTTGATAAAATATTTCTCTTAGATTCAGTTCGTCTCTTAATTAAAAGTGATTTTACTTATGTGTATTACGAGACTAAGCAGAAGCTGCTAAAGGTTTTTATCGAGAAATACAATTCAGGGGAACTCACTAAGGACAATAAAAAGGTAATGGTGATTCTTGGATCTTCAAGGCTTCTTTATTTTGATAATAAAGAATTGGAGCAATTTTATCCGAGTTGGGAAATTTATAATTTTTCATCTGCTGTAACAACGCCCGCCTACTATTGGTTTTATCTTCAACAAATTATTGAAGCTGGCATTCAGCCAGATCTGGTAGTCTTAGAGACTGATCCCAATCAGTTCAATGTTAACTCTATTTTCAAAGAATCCAATCTTACATATAGTTTTGATTTGCCTTTTATTTTCCAATATGCAGATCTTTTTGGTAGGGATTATTTTAATTACTACATTGGGAAAAGTCTTTTCGCTGTTAAGGTTAACAAGCCTTATTTGGATGCAGCTTTTCGCAATTACAATAGTCCGAATTTACCTTTAGTTGAGGCAATGAAGGAATCAATTCGAACAGAATTGATAAAAAATAAGGGTCATGCCTCCTCACCAGTCGAAGAATTCTTCGAAAAGGATTCTAGTAACCTAGAGGCTACGAGTCAAAGAACAATAGATTGGTTATTTAGTTCTTATAAGCCTTCCGAAATGCAATTTTCTTTTTTCGATATACTTCTATCTGAGACCAAGAAGCGTGAGATTCCAATTTTGATAGTCTGGCCACAATCTTCTAAGTCTATGCAAGATAGACTAAAGGCATCCTCTCTACCACAGGAATGGTTGAAGCAAGCTGAGTCCATAACGTCGAAATATGATTATTCGATTTTGAATATGGATGATACGGATGAATACTTTTGCAATAGCTTTGCGGATGGGGGTCACATTGCCAAGGATTGTTACAGACCTTTCATTCGGTATATATTCTTACAGTATTTCAAGACCTATCGACCCAATTTGTACAAATAGAACTTAATCCGTTCATTTTCTATAATAATTCACATATATTACTCATACTGTGATTTAATTTTTACTTTGAATTTTTCCTTTCTATTTTTACCTCCTAAATGGAAAATGATGATGTATGGAAGATTCACAAATTGTTTCTTATATTAAAGATATAAGTCCTATCTATTTGGCATTGCTTGCTACAATCTTCACATGGCTTTGCACGGCCTTAGGTGCATCCTTTGTGTATTTTTTTCAATCCATCAATCAAAAAGTTTTCAACTCCATGTTAGGTTTTGCAGCTGGGATAATGATTTCAGCTAGCTTTTGGTCACTGCTTTTGCCTGCTATTGAAATTAGTAGAGAGAGCAAACTATCTCTAATTTGGTTGCCAGCTACAATAGGCTTCCTGTTGGGAAGCTTATCACTCTACTTACTTCACAGGATACTTCCACATCTTCATGTTGGTTTAGATTCCAATCGAGAAGAGGGCGGCAAAAGTTCTTGGACAAGAAGCATGCTACTTATAATTGCTATAACAATTCATAATTTGCCAGAAGGCTTAGCTGTTGGTGTCGCCTTTGGAATTCTTGGGAACGGATTTAGTCCTGAGGTGCTTTTTGCCGCAATCGCCGTAGCATTTGGCATAGGAATTCAAAATATTCCAGAAGGCGCAGCTGTTTCTATTCCCTTGAGAAGAGAAGGCTATTCGAAGCATAAGAGTTTTTACTATGGTCAACTTTCAGGTATGGTAGAACCAATCGGAGGATTGATTGGTGCAAGTTTGGTTGTGTTCATTCAGTCTTTACTTCCTTATGCATTAGGTTTTGCAGCAGGAGCTATGATCTTTGTCGTTGTAGAAGAATTAATCCCAGAGTCCCACAGTGGCAACGAAACACAGATGTCCACATTAGGTGCGATCTTTGGATTCACTTTAATGATGGTGCTTGATCTCGGGATGAACGGAATTTTACTTTAATTGTAGTTATTGAAAGTATATTAACGTAATTCTATTTCGGTATCTTCAATTAATTCAAGTATGTTTAGGAATTATTATTGATTTATTTATCCTTGAATGACGATTCTAATTTTCCAAAGATAAACCCAAATTATAAATGGAAAAATTTTCTTCCTATTAAAACTTAATCATTCTTTCACAAACCCCCTGTTTAGGGGGGTGTAGTTTGGAAATAAAAGTTTGACTTTGTTTTTTTTAAAATCCCAGAATTATGTCTGTGGAATGGACTCACCTCGAAAAATTTTCAATCAAAACTGAACAAATATGAAATCAAATTTTGTTCATAGAATCTCAATATGTCTGTTTATAATATTAATTTATAAATCTGATAATATCCTTGCAGAAGAAGTCTTATTGACAAATGGAAGTATCATAAGTGGAAAAATCATAGGTCAATCTGTGAATGACTTAGAAATTCAAACGGATACTAAAACGATGAATATTCCTAAAGGAAGTATCATTAAAGTTCAATATAAAAAGTTCACACCAGAACAGAAAGATCTCTATATCGAAAATCAAAAAAAGAAAAGGCAAGAAATTCTAGCGAAAAAGAGAGAAGCAGCAAGAAAAGAAAAAGAACGACTCGCAAAAATAGCTAAAGAAAATGAAGTTTCGCAAAATGAAGTAGAACAAGAAGAAAATGAGCCTTCAGAGAAAGAGTTAGAAGCAAAAGATGTTGCAGAGAGAGCTTCCGCACTTCGAGAACTTGTTGGCAAAGGTTTAATGGAGAAGCCAGATGATGAGCCAATTTCATATTGGGATTTTGCATGGAGATCTCTTGTTTTCCCAGGTTGGGGACATTTTACAATAGATAGACCAGTTATTGGATCACTTTATATGGCTTCGTCCATTGCTCTACTCAGTGGAGTATATGATACAAGAAGAGTAGCTCTGAATGCTCAAAGAGAAAATATCAGACAAGTTGAAACGAACTTTCTTTTTTCTATACAACCTAATCTTGCTCCCTTAGAGATACGAACTTTATATTCATACAATTCGAATGCGCAAGCGGCATTTATTTTCCAGAAAAAAGTAGATAATTACCATAACTCACTGGTTGCATTCGGAACATTATATGGAATCCAATTCCTTCATATTGTTTACAATGCAATCGCTTGGGAGAACGGACTACTCATCGTTAAACGAGATATGCCCAAGGATGAGGATCAAAAATTTCATCCCATATTTTCCAATCACTCAGAGCTCACAGCAGATGGAAGAAGAGAGACAGTTACAAAATTAGGAGTAACTTATGTATTTTAATAAATTTATCATATATACTTTAGTAATATTTCATTTTACATATTGTATGAATGTGCAATACAGCCCCTTGGATACATCTCAACCGGGATTTGCTGGAATTCTTTCTTTAATTGCTCCCGGTTTATTTGAAATGGAATCCAATAGCAATAATGATAGTCCAGGAGTTAGTGTCGTTCAGTCTGGTGGATCGACTACTGCAACCGAAGGCGGAGCAGGAGATAACTATACAGTGGTTCTTACTTCCCAACCTATAGCAAATGTGACAATTGCTGTATCTGCGGATGCACAGGTGAGAGTAAATGGAGTAGCTTCTGCCAATCTAGTATTCACCTCTGCGAATTGGAACACAACCCAGACGGTAAATGTTACAGCAGTAGATGATAGCCTCTCCGAAGGAAACCATACAGGAACCATCAACCATTCATCTTTCATTGGAGATAACAATTTCAACGGAATTGCGGTGGGTTCAGTGACAGTCTCCATCACGGACAATGATAGTCCGGGAATCAGCATCGTCGAATCAAGTGGATCCACCAATTCCAGGGAAGGGGGAGCAGGAGATAGCTATTCAGTTGTTCTGACCTTTCTTCCCACATCCAATGTAACAATTGCCATATCAGCAGATGCACAAGTGGAAGTGAATGGAGGGGCTTCTGCCAATATATTATTCACCACAGCAAATTGGAACATACCTCAATCGGTAACTGTTACAGCCGTAGATGACGGCAATACAGAGGGAACTCATACAGGAACTATAACCCACACAGCAAGCAGTGTTGATACAGGTTACAATGGGTTAACGATTGGCTCTGTTTCAGTTTCGATTACTGACAATGATTTTCTGGTATCCAGCAACCCGGCTAACAATGCGACCAACGTGCCGCCATGTACCGGATTTCCATGTCGTGGAAAAATCATCCTGAGCTTTGATCAGAGCATGAATACTAGTCTCACTCCGACATTTGTTACAGAGCTGGCAAATTCAAATACTAACTATGTTTCCACTTCAAATACAAATACAGGCTTCACCTGGAGTACAACGACCTTCGCGAACGACACGCTTACAATCAACATCGGCTGGTATTGGTTCCCTGAGACTTCCAAGCTGCGTTACACACTAGGGAATCTGCAAAGTCTGGCCGGCGTGTCTTCTGATAGTATCCAACAGATCTTTACGACTACGGGATCAGGTCAGGTTTTTCCTGTCAAAGATACTGGCCAAACTTCATGTTATACAAATTCTCCTACAGCAACAACACCTTGTCCTAGTGCAACATTTCCTGGACAAGATGGTGACTTCACTAATGTACCGACAGCACGCAGCTTCACTGGCCCTACACCTCATGGCACTTTTGGAACAAACTTTACAACCTTAGATAACGTGACAGGTTTACGTTTCGCATCCTGTTCGGTAGGTCAATCTGGTGCAGGATGCACAGGTTCAGCTACTACTACGACATTTGAAGCAGGCGTTAATGCATGTTCTGATTTAAACATTCAAAACTCTGGCAGTGGTTATTGGGGGCTAACAAATTGGCGATTGCCTACTCAAAATGAATTGGCAACACTACTAAATAACGGAGTAACGAGCCCTGCAATAGATACAGTCAGCTTTCCTTCAACAGTTAGTAATCCATATTGGGCATCAGGAGCTTATCAGAATTTCTTTAGAGCCTATGGAGTTAATTTTATTGGCGGCACCATTAATGATGGAGGCTGGGATGTAAAAAGTAATACAAACTATGTGCGTTGTGTGTCAGCACCTACCACAGTAACAACTGCAAGTTATACCGACAATAACGATGGTACTATTTCAGATAACAATACGGGTTTGCGGTGGCAAAAATGCAGTAATGGGCAAACAAATGATGCAGCTTGCAGTGGCACAGCATTGACGACTACCTGGCAAAACCAGTTAGTGTATTGTGACTCATTAAATCTTGGCGTGCATGCAAATGCCAGTAACTGGCGTTTACCCTCATCTATGGAATTAAATTCGATTTTTGATGTTTCTGCTGCTATTAACTCAACCTATTTTCCCAATGCAGCAGGAGGCACTTATGTCAGTTCTACTTCACACTCATTCTCTCCAGGCCGTCATAATGTATTTCATAGAAATAATGTATCGATGCCTCTCAATTTTAAGACTGATCCAAATTATGCTGCGCGTTGTGTATCAACCGGGCCGTAAAACCGAAGGTAGATGAGAATAAAGATGTTTTGTCAAATAACTCGATATAAATTTACGTGAAAGAATAATTTTCAATAAAAAATAGAATTACACAATATGCTAAAAAATATTATAATCATTCATTTTCTAATTATTGTTTATACTGTAATAAGCTGCAGTCCAATTCAAATTAAAGCTAAGCATGGCAAGCCAGCTATTGTTGGTGAATCAAATGGAAAGAACTGTATTGTTGAGTACGAAAAAGGTTTATGGTTCGCATTCTATGGATTAGTACAGATTAATCATCTAGAAAATAATCAATACTTTAAAGATAAGCTTTCAAATTACCAGATTTCTGAAGTATGGGAATGGCAGGATTATATGAAAATATGGAAGAGATGAATGGTTCCTTAGCACATATGATGAAAGGATAATTACAGATGGTAAGGTAAGAGATCTCTTAATCATGAAAGACGGAACGACATATTTCGGTAAAATTATCGAACAAGGTTCGGAAACTTTTCGATTTGAAACGGAATCAGGAGAAGATTTGAATTTAGATAAAAGTGATATTAGTAGAGTTAAAATGCACACTAAAGAACAATTCATAGCTAAAGTATATACAACTATCCCGATAAAAATTGATTCCATCAAAGATCTTCAATTTGCAGAAGATTCCTATAAAGAGACTGTATTAATAAATGAGAACCCATGAAATAATATCAATTCATGCTTTCAAGAACCCCCTGTTTAGGGGGTGGGTTTTTAAAAAAACTAAATTGACTCAATAGAACTTTTCGTCTTATATCGATTTTATGATAAGTCAAGAAATCGTAGATTTAATGAATGCTAACTCTGTTTTTGCAGTGGGAACAGTAAATGGGAAAAATGAACCATTTTATACAAGAAGTTACTATATGCATGGTAATGTCGGTGAAAGTAAACTCTTCGTTCATATACCAGAAATTATGGCAGCTCGTCCCTTGCAAGATCTCAAAGAGAATCAACACATTGCTGTAAACGTCGCAGATATAACGAATTTTTTTGCCAGACAGTTGAAAGGTATGTTCCTTGGATCAAGACCTTCTACTTCAGAAGAAATAGCTGAAATTAAAAGATTGCAAAATAAATTTGAGGGTTTACTTGGGAATTTTTTTGGACCCGAATTTGCGAGTAATTGGTCACGAATTATAATAGAACCATCTATTTGTATCACATTGGAAGTACAGGAAGTATTTGAACAAACACCAAAATCTGGCACGGGAGGCAAAATTATATGATTATTCCTAAAGAAATTCTACCAGCATTGAATGGTGCTATTCCTGCAACTCTAGCTACTGCCAGTAAAGATGGTATCCCAAATGTTGGAGTCATGTCTCAAGTATTTTATGCAAATGAGAAGCAACTTGCAATTTCGCATCAATTCTTCTCCAAAACATCTGCCAATCTTAAAGAAAACCTACGTGGTCATGTACAAGTAATAGATCCTATAACTGCTGTACCGTGGTTCATCGAAGTTGAACTCGATCATGAGGAGACCTCAGGGGATTTGTTTGAGCAAATGGAGATGCAATTGGAAGCAATAGCATCTATGTGCGGAATGGAAGATGTTTTTAAATTACAAGCGGCTTATGTTTTTAATGTAATTTCCATACGCAAAGGAGACGAAGTACTTCGAGCCCCAGAATGAATGATGCGAAAAATGACTCTCAGACGAATAAAGAAGAAATCATTTCGATTCAAGAAAATATTGATCTTCTAAATTCAAAACTAAAGAGGAAAAATTTAGAGTTTTCTGTTATTCAGATTCTATCGAATGAGATCATAACAAGTTTGGATCTTGATAGAATTTTTCAAATAGCTATGGAGAGTCTGGATAAATATTTTGGGTTTTCTCACTCTTTGATATTACTGAAAAACTCTGGATCAGATTTCCTTAAAGTTTATGCAAGTCATGGCTATTGTGGTCAAGGGATTGGAGCTACTGTTAAAACGGGTGAAGGGGTTATAGGAGTAGTCGCCAAACGAAAAAAAATGATGAGATCTAGTGGTATGGGATATCGCAAAATCTATGTACAATCTATCCAGAAAAGTATGGATCGAGATCAAGTTGTTATTCCTATGCCAGGCCTTCAAAATGTGAATTGCCAATTGGCTATTCCTCTGATTGTAAAAGACGAGCTGATTGGAGTTTACGCGATAGAAAGTGAGGAATTTAATGCATTCGCTGCGATAGATGAACAAATACTTATGATTGTAGGCAATCAGATCGGTTCAGCTATTAGCAATGCAAGAGCATACAAAGAAATTGAAGAACTTAAGAATAGCTTAGAAGAAAAAGTTATTGATAGAACCAAAAAACTCGAGAATCAAAAAAAAGAAATTCAATCCTTGAATCAATTTATTAAATCTTTGAATGAGAAAATGGATTTATCTGAGATCAGTAGTAAAATTCTCAAGTATGTAAAAGAACATTTTGGAATTCAACACTATTCTCTTTATACAGTAGATCCATCAGGAGACACAATCAGCCCAATTTATATACATTATCCAGAAAAGATTTCTAACAATGATAGGCTTGAATTTGAAAGTCTTAAAATTCCAATTAAGAATGTGAAAGGGGCTAATGCTTTAGCTATACAATCTCAGAAACCCTGGTATTTCAAAAGAATAAAAAAAATTGGGATCACAAAGGAAGAACTGTTTGCTATAGAAAGGTTAAATATGAAATCCTTCCTAATGATTCCATTGTTTCTGCAAGGCAAACCAGTCGGGATATTAAATTTTTGGAACGATGAAGAAATGAGTCTGAAAAAAGAAGATATAACTCGACTATCTATCTTTAGCGAACAACTAGCAGGAATTATCTATAGCTCACAACTTTTTGACCAAGTTGAACGTGAGAAAGAAAAATCCGATCATTTGTTGCTTAACATTTTACCTCATTCTATTGCTACTGAATTGAAAGAGACGAATCAAGTAAAACCTCAACACATAAAGTCAGCGTCTGTTCTATTTACAGATTTTGTTGGATTTACTCAAATTTCCGAAGATCTTTCCCCTGAAGAACTTATTAAAGAATTAGATGGTTGTTTCAGTCAATTTGACGAGATCTCAAAACACAATAATTTAGAAAAATTAAAAACAATCGGTGATGCATATATGTGTGCAGGTGGATTACCGATTCCAAATGACTCTCATCCCATTGATATTTGTTTAGCGGCTTTGGAATTTCGATCCTTTATGAATCAAATGAGCGAAATCAAAAAGGCACTGAATCTTCCATTTTGGGAACTACGTATTGGTATCCATACTGGTTCTGTTACAGCAGGTGTTATTGGAACAGAAAAATTCTCTTATGACATTTGGGGGGATACTGTTAATATCGCTAGTAGAATGGAATCATCTGGTGAGCCGGGTAGAATCAATATTTCTAAAGAAACATTTCAAAGAGTAAATAAATTGTTTCAATGTGAATCTAGAGGTCTAGTGAAAGCAAAAGGTAAAGGTGATATAGAAATGTACTATTTAGAACGAATACTGCCAGAATTTTCCCAGGATAAGGAAGGTTTGGTTCCGAATCAGGATTTTTTTCTTTCATAAACCCCCTATTTAGGGGGTGCAGATTAAAAATAAAAAGTTCCATTTTAATTCCGATTCTGAAAATATAAAACAATTCCTGCTAATTAATAATATTTATGAAATTATATATAAACATTAGAAATTCGATAAGCAATCCAATCATTTTCTATCTTAAAATTCTTTTATCTATTAGTATTTTGCTATCCTGCAACCAAAATCTGACAACAAAACTTGAATCACCTATTGCAGAAAAAGGCATCCTAGACTTAAGAGCCTGGGATTTTGAAAAAAATGGTTCTATAAACCTCAACGGTGAATGGGAATTTTTCTGGAATGAGAATATTATAGAAGCTAAGGAAAAATCAAATTATCAGCTAACCGAGGATTTAGAAAATAATCTATCTGAACCTAATTCTAACCTTGCAAAAGATTTCATATATGTTCCTGGTAAATGGAATGGATTTGAAACATCAAAAGGGAATATTCTTTCAGGAGAAGGCTCGGCCAGTTTTAGATTAAAAATTTTACTACCAGAGCAGAAAAATGATTTAGCTTTTCGCATTGAAGATGGGCAGGGTTCAGCTTACTTGCTGTACATAGATGGTAAACTCTTAGCGAAAAATGGCAAGCCATCGCAAGACCCTAGCTTAGAATCTGTGATTTACATTCCTCAGTATAATTCAATTGATACGAAAAATAATACTGCAATCGATCTAGTATTATTTATTTCAAATCATGTGCATCGCAATGGTGGTTTTCAGACTCCAATTGAGATAGATACTTCCGAAAGAATTTATGCAAGCAAGGATAGAAATTATTTCCTTCAAATTTTTCTATTAGGTGTTCTGATGATAATTTCGCTCTATCATCTATCTTTATTCTTCTATAGGAACAAAGATAAATCAGCGTTATGGTTTGGAATTTTATGTTTAATTATGGCATTTCGACTTGTTATCACAGGGGAAAGAATGTTCATGCTAGCTTTCCCTAATCTTCCATTTGAGATTATGTTACGGCTAGAATATTTTTCTTATTATGGTTTGGTTCCTCCGTTTTGGTTATTTTTGCATTCACTCTTTCCTCAGGAATTATCAAAACTCATTTATAGAATACTATTTATAATTCCTTTAGTTTTCATAGCAATTGTTATACTTACTCCCATCAAAATATTCACCTATACATTAGCACCATTTCAATTGCTCACTCTAATTACTATGGTATGTATTACGTTTGCATTGATTCAAGCAGTACGATTCAAGCGAAAGGGTTCTAGACTTATCTTATTAGGTTTTACAATTTACTTCTTAGCTGCATTGAATGATTTACTCTTTTATAATTATCTAACAGGTTATGGACTCATTCTCCCTTATGGATTATTTTTCTTTATCTTTACTCAAGCGGGAGCCTTAGCGCATAGGATAGCAGATGCATTCAATACTAGTGAAGAACTCTCTACAGAGTTAGAAGAAAAAGTACAGAATCGAACAAAAGACTTAGAAGCTACCAAGGCAGAAATTGAAGAGTTGAATCATTTTACCAGTAAAATCAATTCACAGATTGATTTAGATTCTATCTTACATGAGTTAAGTGGACATCTTTATTCTAAATATGGCATTATCGGCTCTTGGCTATTACTTCCTAATGAAAGTAAAGAATTTTTACAGGCAAGTAGGTTCAGATCTTTCGTTGAGGTCGATAAAAAGGTAAAAGATTTTCTAACTCAGAAAATTGTTCCCATTCAAAAAGAGGGAGGATTTATTTTTAAAGTATATGAAAGAGGGAGAGCTCTTTTCTTAAGAAAAATTCCAAGCTACGAATACCCAATAGATAAAGAGATAGTTGAGAATATTGGATTTAATGCGTTTCTTCTAGTTCCATTAATGCGAAACAGGCAATGTATCGGAATACTATGTTTTACAAATTTTCGTAATAAAATGCAAATTGCTAAATCTGATATTATACAGATTTCCAATCTCTGTTCTCAGATAGCTGGCACAATTGATAATAATCATTTAATCTCTTTAGTGCAGAAAGAAAAAGATATAGCAAATAAATCGAAATTAGAATCTGAAAAACAAAAGAAGTTCACTGAGAATTTGAACCAGCTGATTAAAAATTTAAATGAAGATTTAAATTTGGAAATGATTATGGATAAGGTTTTCCATTATGTCAAGACTAATTATAATATCGATTATTATGGACTAGGAGTGTTGGATAAAACAGGCAACAATCTAGTTCCAATAATTTCAAAGGTTCCTGATTTCGTATCGGCAAAGGAAAAGGTTCAATTAGGAAATATATTAATTCCTGTTCAACAAGAAGTTGGAACACATTCATTAGCTTTTTCTCATAAAAGACCAATTTATGCGCAAAGAATTAGAAAATCTGCTCTATCCCCAGAAGAAGACTATCTTCATCAACTACTTAAGTTCGAATCATTAATAGTAATTCCTCTTATCTTGCATAACAAACCTATTGGATTTCTGGATTTGTACAATCTCGGTAAATTAAAAATTTCTAAAGAAGAAATTACTTATTTATCTATACTCGGAGAACAATTAGCAGGAATTATCTATAGCTCAAATCTTTACAATGAAGTGCAGCAAGAAAGACAGAAATCAGATAAACTATTGGAAAATATTCTTCCCAAAAAAATAGCTGAAGAATTAAAGAAAACTGACTCTGTAAAACCTCAGTTGATTGAATCTGCAACTGTGCTGTTTACAGATTTTGTAGGCTTTACTCAAATTTCAGAGAGATTAACACCAGAAGAATTAATAAGTGAACTGGATGGATGCTTCAGCCAGTTCGATGAAGTTGTAGCCCATAACAATTTGGAAAAATTAAAAACAATAGGGGACGCCTACATGTGCGCTGGTGGTTTACCAGTTCCAAATAATACCCATGTTATTGATGTTTGCCTGGCAGCAATGGAATTTAGGTCATTCATGCTGCAAATGGGTGAGATAAAAAAGGCTTTAAGTTTACCATTTTGGGAGTTGAGAATCGGTATTCATACAGGACCTGTTACCGCAGGTGTTATTGGAAATAATAAATTTACTTATGATATTTGGGGAGATACAGTGAACACAGCAAGCCGAATGGAGTCATCCGGCGAGAAAGGGAAGATCAATATATCAAATGAAACTTATGAGTATATTAAGGATTTCTTTGTTTGTGAATTTCGAGGAAAAATCAATGCTAAAGGGAAAGGAAATGTGGACATGTATTTTCTATTAAGATTAAAACCAGAATATTCCATTGATAACGATGGCTTAGTTCCCAATTCTGATTTCATTACGATGAAAGAAAATTTACAAAAAGAAAATGCAAGCTTAGAATTGAGTAGTAGACATGCTTAGAATAATATTTCTTGTGAGAATAAAAAAATGAATAAAGACAAAATTCGAATAGGAATTTTAGAAAATGATGAGTATTTTCTCGAAGAAGTAAAAGAAAGACTATCTAGTCTAGAAATTATTTCTGAAATTTTAACTTGGAATTCTGCTGAAATTTTCTTTAGAGATCCCAATTACAATAGCATAGATATCCTGTTTCTAGATATTATGCTTCCAGGTATGAGTGGAATTGATGTAGTGAATATCCTTTCCGCTAAGAATAAAGAATTAAAAGTAATTATGCTAACGAATATGAATTCAGATGAAATGGTATTTAATTCTATTAAAAATGGAGCGCTTGGTTATATACTTAAATCTGAACTAGGCCAAATGGATGATATTATTAAGGTTGTAATTGAAGGTGGTGCAACCATAACTCCAACAATTGCCCTTAGAGTATTTGCTAATTTTAGAAAACCTGTCAGTAAGAAATCTTTTAATTTAACAGATAGAGAAAAACAAATTCTTGAATTACTAGTAAAAGGAAAGACTGTCGCCTCATTAGCTAAGTTTTTAGATCTAAGTGAACATACCATACATGGCTATGTAAAATCTATTTATAAGAAATTGCAAGTTCACAATCGATCTGAGTTAGCTTTGAAAGTTCAAGAATTTTCAATTATCTAATGATGCAAACTTATAAGAAATTTATAAGTTTATTTTTTATTTTCATCTGCTTTAATTGTTATTCGAATATCGAGTCAAATCCATCTATATCTAAGGATTTAGATTTATCTCAAATTGATTGGGAAAATCAAATCCCAATCAATCTTTCATATCCTTGGGAATTTTATTGGCTTGAATTGTATGAGCCTGAGGACTTTGAAAAAGGATTAAACTCTAATCTAATCAATAACAAAGAATCATTTCGTCCATGGACTCAAAGAGGAAAAGATAATCTCAATTATCCTGCTAGAGGTTATGCTACGTATAGAATGAGAATAAAAATCCAAGATGAAGATAAACCTAAAACATTTTCAATATTCTATAATCATCTTTTTTCAGCTTCAAAACTCTTTATTAATGGAGAATTGGTTCATGAGAATGGTAAAATCTCAAAAGATATAAATCAAACCATTGAATACAGATCAAATTCTCTAGTGCAAATAACTACGAATGAAAAATACTTAGATTTTATATTACATGTAGCAAACAATAAATTCTATCATGGCGGACCTAGAGCTGAATTTCTAATAGCTAGCCCACAGCAAATGCAAGTCTATCATACAAAATCTTTGATGATAGAAATATTTATTTTCGGAATAATTTTTGGATCAGTTGTTTATCATTTATTTTTCTTTTTACTTAATCAAAGTCAACGGGCATTTTTATTTTTTGCTTTAATTTGTTTTACATTTCTTATAAGAATTCCCTTTCTTAATTCTAAGACCTATGAGTTGATATTAGCGGTATTGAGTTTTGAATTTCAGACGACCTTATTACATTTTATTAACATTGCATCATTTCTCGCAGGCAATTTATTCCTTAATGCCTTATTTCAGAATAAAAAAATAATTATAATAAATTATATATTTTATATTGGAGCTTTCGTTGCTTGCTTAGCTCCTTTATTCCATGATAGTATTCGCTACTCTTTCTATCTTATATATCTTATCGTTTTTCTTTTACTTTTCCTGCTACACTCAATTCTACTTTTATATTTGAATCGGGAAAATAAGGATAAAGAATCGTATTACTTAATGGGAATAGGATTATTAATTCTAGGTATATTTTGTTTTCTTACAATTTCTTTAAATTTTATTGGGTTGCAGGGTGGGATCTATCTCATTATTGGATATTTACTCTATGTTATTTTTCAGTCCGTTTCTCTTAGTAAATATTTCACATATGCTATAGAGAGTAGGGCTAGTTTGGAATTTAAAATGGCAGAAGAGAATCAAGCGGAATTGGCCAAACAAAGATCCGATATGCAGATAATGATGCATGATAATTTAGGAGCTGATCTAACAGATCTTAAGGTGTTTTTAGAAAAACAATCACGTAATTCTGCTTCACTTGACATCAATAAATTATTGCCTTCTGTTCAAGATAGGGTATTATCGATAATAAAATCCTTAAGAAATCAATTATTATTTATAGAAGATTTAAATCTTACATATGAAAACTTTCTAACAGGATTAAATCTTACTTTACTTCGCAGATATTCTGATGCAGGTAGGGAATTTGATTTTAGTATTTCCGATGAACTTTCTTCTTCCCTACAATCGGTTCATTTGGAATCTAAAAATAGAGTTTACTTTTTAGATATCTATTATATGCTTTATGAGATTTGTACGAATGATTTAAAGTATGGCAAAGGCGAATCTACTTGGAGGCTTGAACTACTTTCAAATACAATAAGAATATTTCAAACGAATGCCTTAAGTGACTCAAGCCAAGATAATATTGTATTATTAAAAAGTGTTGGGAATCGATTGCAAAATTTAAATGGAAGAATCAATTCTCAGATTAAGGACAATCATTTTATAGCAGAAATATTTGTTCCATATTCCCATTAAATTAAAAGTAATAAAAGTTAATAATTATTGATACTCTATTAGCTAAATTCTTATTTCAAAAGTTCTTGTATTGCAGAAATACTTGACATCGTTCCTTCTACCACTTTCTTTTCTAAGGCAAGTGCTATATCTTTTCGACCTTTCTTAGCATAAAATTTAGACTGGATAGCTTCAGCTAGAAATTCTCGAAACCAAAAGCGATTTTGTTGCTTTCGATTGCTGGTAAAGAATTTATTTTCTTTAGTAATTTGAGTATATTCTTTTATTTTAATCCAAATTTCTCCAATGCCATTTTCATGAAGTGCAGAACAGGTAAGAACATCAGGTATCCAACCAGAGGTAGTTGGTGGGAAAAGATGAAGTGCTGATTTGTATTCAGCCTGAGCAGATGAAGCCTTAGTGAAATTCTCTCCATCTGCCTTATTGATTGCAATCAAATCTGCCATTTCCATAATCCCACGTTTGATACCTTGCAGTTCATCTCCAGCACCAGCTAACATAAGTAGAAGGAAAAAGTCAACCATGGAATGCACGGCTGTTTCTGATTGACCGACTCCTACAGTTTCAATGATGATAGTATTGTATCCAGCTGCTTCGCAAAGAAGGATAGTCTCGCGAGTCTTTCTAGCAACTCCTCCAAGAGAACCACCAGCAGGGGAAGGGCGAATGTAAGCATTTTGATCTTTAGATAGGTTCTCCATTCGAGTTTTATCACCTAGTATACTTCCATGTGTCCTCTGGGAGGTAGGATCTATAGCAAGGACTGCCAATTTATTTCCTTGGGTGATAAGATGCTCTCCAAAGCATTCTATAAAAGTTGACTTGCCAACTCCTGGAACACCTGTTATGCCAATTCTAATGGAATCTCCTGTATAAGGTAAAATAGATTCAATAATTTGTTGAGCAAGTTCATGATGTTCTTCTCTATTTGATTCAACTAAGGTGATTGCCTTACTTAGCACCAATCTATCACCAGATCGGATTCCCTCAACATAATCGCTTAGTGTAAGGTTCCTTCTTTTTGTTTTCTGAAAATGTTCTCCGAGGTTAGGATTCAGCGATTTAACGCTGCCCACTCCTTTCATTACGTTGAGAGCAGATTCTTTCATAATCTAGAGGACTCTCCCATTCTGGGCTCTAACTTCATTAGAGCTATTTTTGTTTGCTAATCTAAAGAAATAAGATGAAAAAAAAGCAAGATATGCGATTATAAATACAGAACTTGCAATTTCTTCCTCTCCACCATCTTCAAAGAATGTAAAATAACAAAAGAAGAGAGTCAAAATTCCAAAAAAAATAGAAAAAACATAGAACATAATACGAAGTGGTTTAGACTTCTGGATATTGATCAATTCCTTATGATTGAATTCAATATCCTTTCTGATTTTATAATAGTAAAAATACAAGATGCAAGCTATAATCTCAACAACCAAGATAGCAATTCCATCCTCGATGAAAATTTGGAAGAGATCCGATTTAAAATCTTGATTCTCTACCATATAAACAATCAACAGAGAGCCAAAAACAAAGAATAAGAATGCAAAGAAACCAAGAAATTGCATCAGAAGTATCTTGAGTGTAGGATGGTTAGTAGACACTGCAATGGATTTGGTTTGATAGTGGATAGATTTTTGTGGTTTTTCTAGATATACATCTGTTACAGTTTCTATAGTCTTCACTGAATGTATATTTTCTAAATCATGCTCTAAAGCTTCTTTGAAATATTTTTTAGTTAACCATCCGCAGTATAGGACTACCACAGGTGCAAGAACTATTGTATAGTCGAAGCTAAGAAAAGTATTGAATAATCCATGA
>JAACWH010000111.1 GCA_009991425.1 Leptospira sp. | reverse complement strand
CGAATGCTCGAAATCATTCCGAAAGCACAGCATTTGTTTTTGGAAGTCGATGACGATAAAATTGCATTTGAATATATCTTAAATGAAATTATAAAACTTACAGAAAGTGAATATGGATTTATTGCTGAAGTAATTCTTGATACTGAGACGAATCTTCCATTTTTACGAGCACAAAGTATTACAAATATCGCTTGGAATGATTCTATATTAGAATTCTATAATTTAAACTATGCTAAAGGCTTAGAATTCAGAAATCTAGATACTCTGTTTGGTAGAGTCTTAAAATATGAAGAAGTAATTATCGCAAATGATGTTGCGAATGATCCCAGAGCTAGTGGCATCCCTAAGGGTCACCCAGCTCTAAATTCTTTTTTAGGAATGCCGATTAAGAAAAAGGGTAAATTGATTGCAATGGTTGGCATTGCCAATCGTAAACAAGGTTTTTCACAAGAACTTGTAGATGCTTTGGATCCTATCTTACAATCTATATCATCTTTTTTTTCCACTTTGCAGATTAGAGCAAAAAACAAATTAGAGAATAAAGAGAAAATAAGCCTTATTCAAAATTTTCAAAAATTTTCTGATCTTGTCCCTGGAATGTTTTATCAATATCTTATTAAGCCAGATGGAACGGCAAGCTTCCCTTATGCGAGTAAGGGTATTGAGAAAATTTATAAAATCACACCTGAAGAATTAATACAAGATGTAAGTATCTTAGTAAATATTATCCATCCAGAAGATTTAGCCGACGTGATTGAATCCATTATACAATCATCTAACAGTATAGAGCCTTGGTCAAAGGAATATCGAGTAATTGATGGGAATGCAGAATCAGGAATGAGGTGGTTGTTTGGACGAGCTAATCCTGAAAAAGAATCCGATGGAAGCATTCTCTGGCACGGATTTGTTACAGATATTACTGATCAGAAGAAATTTGAATTAGATCTTCTGCAATCAAAATTGGATGCAGAAAAAGCCAACCAAACTAAAACTTTGTTTCTCGCTAATGTTAGTCATGAGATTCGAACTCCTTTAAATGGAATTTTAGGTTTTACTGATTTATTAAAAGAAACTTGGCTTACTTATACTCAAAGAGAGTTTTTACATAATATTCAAATTTCATCCGAAACTCTTTTAGCTATTATTAATGACTTGATTGATATTTCTAAGATTGACACTAGGCAGATTAAGTTAACTAAGGATAGTGTGAATTTACGTAAGTTATTGCAGAACTTAATTAACACACTCGGTCTTCAGGCAAAAGAAAAAGATATTGAAATCCATTGTATCGTAGATCATGATACACCTGAATTAATTCAAACAGATTATGTTAGATTGAATCAGGTTATTACTAATCTACTAACAAATGCTATAAAATTTACTGAATCGGGTAGAATTTCAATTTCGGTTTCAAAAAATAAATATACATTAGTTTTTAAAATTACTGATACAGGAATTGGAATCCCAAAAGATGAGATACAAAATATTGCTGAACCATTTTACCAAGTCGACTCATCTTCTACTAAGAAATACAAGGGAACAGGTCTTGGTCTTTCTATCTGTAAAAGTATCCTAGAACAAATGAATTCATCACTAAAAATACTTAGTGATGTAGGTAAGGGAACAACTGTATCTTTTGAGTTAAATATAGACAATTTAAATAAAAACTTTAATATTGATCCAAATCTAAATTTAAAAATAAGTAACAATTTAAAAGAACCAAAGAAAACTCAAATAAAAGTTTTGATAGTGGAAGACAATGAACTAAACTTAATATTTGTTAAACGTTCAATCTTTAAATTCTTCCCCTTGTCTAAAGTATTTGAAGCGAATAATGGAAAAATCGCTGTAGAAATATTCCAAAAAGAAAAGTTAGATTTAATATTAATGGATATCCAAATGCCAGTTATGGATGGATATAAGGCTACTCAAGAGATACGAGCCTTAGAAGGGAATGGCTCACATGTTCCGATAATAGCTCTAACAGCAGGAGCTCAGGATGGGGACAGAGAAAAGGGACTCGCTGTTGGAATGGATGAGTATCTAACGAAACCCATCCACATCAATGCTTTACAAAAGGTTATACATAATTATGTGTAACTTTCTATCTCTTTAGAAATATAATATTTCTTATATTTCTAGGAAATAAAATTAATCTTTAGACTTTTTGGATCCGAGAAAATCTCCTTTTTCAAGGAAGCCTCGTATTAAATCTAAAGGTATTGGCATTACAATTGTATTGGTTTTATCTCCAGCAATTTCAACTAAGGTTTGAAGAAATCGAAGTTGTATAGAAACTGGGTGATTCTCTAAAATTTTAGCTGCGTCAGTTAATTTTTGAGAAGCTTGGAATTCTCCTTCTGCCTTTATCACTTTTGCCCTTCTTTCTCTTTCCGCTTCTGCTTGCTTAGCCATAGCTCGTTGCATATTCTCGGGTAGGTCGATGTGTTTTACTTCAACCATAGAAACTTTAATTCCCCAGGCATCAGTTTGTTTATCGATTACTGTCTGCAAATGGTTATTAATCTTTTCTCTTTCTGCAAGGATTTCATCTAATTCAGATTGTCCCATAACTGATCTTAGTGTAGTCTGAGATAATTGTAGAGTAGCATACAAATAATCCTCAACTTGGATGATGGACTTTTCTGGATCAACAACTTTGAAATAAATTACAGCGTTGACCTTGATCGAAACGTTATCCTTAGTGATTACGTCTTGTGGAGCAACGTCAGTTGTGATCGTTCTTAAACTTACTTTAGAAAGCTTATCAATGAAGGGAATAACTAACACTAGCCCAGGGCCTTTCACAGTTGAAAAACGTCCCAATCGAAATACAACACCTCTTTCATACTCATTGAGTATTTTGACTGCCATAGTGAAGAAAACTATCACAATGACGATGAGTGGAATGAATGATTCCATAAATTACCTCTTAATTTTTAAATAAATTTTCAAAAAAATACAACAATTCAGCCATGATTTAAGATTCAGTTGTTGCTTCTTCAATAACTAAAACTAAACCCTCGCGTCTTAATACTTTAATCGCTGATCCCTTTTGAAGGTTTCCAGAAAGAGTTTTGGCAGACCATAGTTCACCTTGTACGGTAATATGACCTGAATTGGTATTGATTTCTGTTTCAGCGACACCAATTTTCCCTATCAATAAATTATCTCCAGAATGCGTGGGAGCTTTCATAATTTGCGTGGATTTATAAACCAAGAAAGCAGAGATTGCACCAATTGTCAGGGAAGTGGATATGGCTAAATGCATAGAGACTCTTGATATTGAATCACCTGAATCTGAAATCATGAGCGAACCTATTAGAAGAGAAATCATACCAGCTATGCTTAACATACCGTAGCTGATTATACTTATCTCTAAGATGAAGCAGACCAATCCAACGAGGATCAAGCCGAAACCTGCATAGCTAAGCGAGAGAGATTGCATAGAATAGAGTCCTAAGATTAAACAGATTGCGCCAGCAACACCTGGAAAGATAGCTCCAGGGTATTGGACCTCTGCTAAAATACCTAAAGTTCCAATCATCATTAGTAAATAAGCGATATTTGGATCGGTTAAAAATTTTAGGATATCCTGACGGAAATCACTTTC
This sequence comes from Leptospira sp., assembly GCA_009991425.1. Lineage (GTDB taxonomy): Bacteria > Spirochaetota > Leptospiria > Leptospirales > Leptospiraceae. The sequence goes on along the minus strand of JAACWH010000111.1, from coordinate 6,889 downwards.
TAATGTTACAATTTTTGCAGAGCTTGTATCAAGTTTCATAGTTCCCGTTACCATTCGTACGGTTCTTCCATTAACTTGTTTTAATAAATCCAAATCATCTTCAGCAATAATTTCAATCACCTTTCTCGCTTTAGCTTCATTTGCAGTGATATTTTCTGCATGGGTAATTGACCGCTCTGCAAATTTAGGATCGCGGTTATGATAGCTTGCTAGACTTTTAATCTGAGCAACTGCATGGTTGATAAGTTTTCTTTTCAAATTAACTTGGTCATCTACACCTGCTTTGTCAGGTATAGAATTATCATTATTTGATTTCGAATCTTTTTCTTCATTGGAGCCCCCTTGGTTAATTTGAACAGGAGTGGCAGAGCCAATGTTAGTTGCTGGAGACATGGCAGCTATATGAGAGGCGTACAGAATGTAAACACCAGCAGAACCACAGGCGGCTCCTTTTGGTGAAACATAAGTTATAATTGGTATAGGCGAAGAAAGAATTTTTCTTATCATCTTGTCCATGGATGTCATCAGTCCACCTGGAGTATCCATGGCGACAATAAGTGCATAGGCATTAGCTTCTTCTGCCTTATCAATCGCTTCAGAAAGTAAGTCCAAACTTGATGGAGTGATGGCGCCTTCTAGATTTAGTTTATAGATTGTTTTTTCAGTTTCAGTAGGAGTTGATTCATCTGCATTAAGATAGAGTATAAAAGCAAAGAATATAAGAGAGAGGTAAAACGATTTCAAAATAATTCTCATAGAAAAACTTTTTCATCCTTATTTTCTACCATCATACTAGTATCTTAGTATTTTCGTATAGTTTTTTATTTGAATAAGTTTTCGTGTTAGAACGATTCAATCCTCATCTATGATTTCGTATTTTCCTAATGTCTTTAAGACAAATAATTTATTTGGATCTTCAGCCAAGCGATTTACCATTTTTTCTTTAATAAGAAGATTGATGGCTTCTTGGATATCTTTTAGATCTAGTCCAACTCTAAGAATTGCCCATTTTAAAAAAGGATTTAGACTGATAATATAGCCATTGTTTATTTCTTTGCCATGCAAATTTGCAAAAGTAGAAAGGTGTGATTTTACGATTTTCTTTCTGTCTCCCTTAAGAAGAGATGTTATTTGGTAATTGGATTCTCTCAATCGATTGGATAAAATTTTAACAAGGCGCAAAGTGAATTCAGGATTTGTCTTAATCAATTGCGAGAGAAGAATTTCGTTAACAGGAAATAGCTGAACCGAGGTCAAGGCTACTGCTCTAGCACTTCTTGGCTTTTTGTCAATGATAGCCATTTCACCGAACATATCCCCTTCTTTTAATTCGATGAGCATTTTGTAAGCATCATTTACTTTTTTATGAATTCCAACTGTCCCAGTAATTAGGATATACATTTCATCGGCAGGATCATTTTCTTCAAAGATTATCTCGCCTTGTCGAAAGATTTTCCCTTTTTTTCTAAGCAATTCTTCAGAAAACTTCATAATTGATAATTTATTTCCAAAGCATCGATCTGTAAACAACATTGGCGATTAGGATGAATTTTATCGATGACAAAATTCTAGCTAGTGTTAAGATGACCCTCTAACAGAGTATTAAGAAATGAAGAAATTTTGGAATAAAATTACATATATTTTTAAAGAAGAATCCGGAGAAAAGCCTCCAACTTATATGCTTGAGCTTGATAAAAATTGTGCTCGGTTTGTTTTCGTTTTGTCTTTGCTTTCTATTGTAATTTGGCTGAGGTATATAGAAATTGATCGATCCATTTATCCCAATTTTCCATGGATGATTTATTTTCGATATGGCTTGATAGCTGTAGGTATTTTTTGTTTCCTAGCTTTACTTCTTTTTCGTTTCAGATACCAAGGAATCGTTCTGATGTCCTTGCTTGCATTTTATTACATTGTCTCCGCTGCTATCTTAGCTGGTATTACAACAGGTCGATCTATATATTTTGCAGGATATATAGTTGCTATATTAGTTGTTCTCTTTACTCCACTACCTAGGAGGATAAGTTATTTAGTAATGTATCTTTCCATAATTGCATTTGGAATTACTGCAAGTATCTATAAGATAGACTTGAAAGATAAAGAAACTGCATTTATGGTTAGTCTTTGTGTAAATGTAATCATTTTATCCTCTGTTTTTATTTATATTTTAGATAGGACTCGTAGAAGAAGTTATTATAAATCAAAAGAAATTGAGAATCGGATTAAAGAAACAGAATACCAAAAGAAAGAAATTGAAACTCTCAATGAATTTACCAAATCTTTAAATGAAGAGCAAGACATTGAGGTTGTTTTGAATCAGGTTTTTACTTACATTAGAAGCACCTATGATATAGACTATGTTTGGTTAAATTTAATTTCAGAAGAAAAAGATAGAATCATTAGTTTTAAATTTGTAACCTCTGTCGATATCCCTCAGGATAGTCGAGAGTTTATGAATTCGTTTAACGTTCCTTTGGTTCCAGAGACAGGAACATTTTACCTAACTTATAGTCGAAAGAAATCTTTTTATTTGAATCGTAATATTTCCGAATATTTAACCTCCGACACAGATCGTCAGATCACAGAACAATTGAAATTACAGGGATTTCTAATTGTTCCACTAATGATAAAGAATGAAGTAATCGCTCTAATAAGCTTTACGAAATTTCAATCGAATGTACATTTAAATGCACAGAAGAGAAGAGAGATAGAAAGATTTTGTAGGCAAATCGCTGGAGCCTTGAACACTTCAAAAATTTTAAGAGATTTAAGTCGCTCGCTTGGCAATTTAAAAGAATCTCAATCCCAGTTGATTCAATCAGAGAAATTAGCAGGACTCGGACAGATTGTAGCCAATGTTGCACATGAGATCAATACTCCCCTAGGAGCAATTAAGGCAAGTTCAACAACTCTGCAATCCTCCTGGCAGAATTTATTGCTAACTATTCATAAGCAATTTAAGAAAATTCCTAACTTAGATTATGCATTGATTGATTCTATTCATGATCTAGTAAAAGATGTTAATAAAGTTTCACTTACTACCAAAGAAGCTCGCGCTAAGAAAAAAGAACTTATTGCAACTTTAATTTCAAAAGGTTTTTCAAATGATTTAGCTAATGAAATAGGGGAGGATCTTTCAGAAGTAGGGATATATAATTTGAATGAAAAAGTAATGTTCGTATTAAATCATCCAGATTGGAGAGAATACCTAACATTTATTTTCCAAGCACGTGGAATATTGAAAAATAATGAAACTGTACTCGCAGCAACAGATAAAACTGCACGCATAGTAACTGCCTTAAAGACTTTTTCTCAAAAGGATAATGTTGGGATCAAAACTTCCTATAACTTTCGAAATGGGATAGACACTATCCTGACAATCTACAGTTCTTTGATTAAGTCAGGAGTAGAGTTAGATGAGGATTTTGATGATACCCCAGAGTTTTTGGCCTACGGAGAAGAGTTAAATCAAGTTTGGAGTAATTTAATTCACAATGCTATCCAATCAATGCAATCTAAGGGAAAAATTATCATCCAAGCTAATAGCTTTCAAAAAGACGGAAAATTATTCTTCCAAGTAAAAGTCCAAGATAATGGTCCAGGAATATCTAAGGAGAATTTAGATAAAATTTTCCAAGCATTCTTTACTACAAAAGCTTCAGGTGAGGGATCTGGTCTTGGGCTTCACATAACGAAACAAATTATTGATAAACACAATGGAAGAATAGAAGTTGAATCAGAGCCAGGTAAGACTGAATTTACGATTACAATTCCCATTGAATTAGTCTCAAAAAATGTTGATTTATTGAACGCCTAACGCTCTAGAGTAGCAGTCATGGAACCCTTTGACTTTGACATGCGAATGTCTGGTCCGTATCCCAGGATTTTTTCTTGGATGAATTCAGCATGCTCTAATTCACCTGAAAATACTATTGTCTTCTTCTTATTGTCGACTTCAACAGCATGTTCAAAGGCTTCCAGGTCAGTCATTTGGCAGACTTCCATTAGCATTTCAATTACATAATCGTAGGTATGCTCATCATCGTCCCAAAGAACGACTCTCCAAGGACCACCTCCATTGGAAGTGGCGATTTTTACTTGTTCTTCTAGTTCAGGAAGAGCGATGGATGCCATGATTCCATCCTATTAAGGGAATTTCTTATTTCAAGCCAGATTCTTTTTTTTGTCGATTGCGAGTTTAGCGTGTTCTACGATATCTTTGGCACGTAGACCGAAGTAATCCATTAGTGCAGTCCAAGTTCCCGATTTTCCAAAAGTATCTTTCATTCCTACTTTTATAATAGGAACTGGAAATTCTTCTGACAAAAATTCAGAAACCGCAGAACCAAGTCCACCGATTACATTGTGTTCTTCAGCAGTAACGATGCATTTGCACTTCTTAGCTTCTGCAAGAATCGCTTCTTTGTCTATAGGTTTGATAGTCGCCATATTTAAGAGCGAGGCGGAAATTCCTTGCTCTGCTAAAAGCGGAAGGGCTTCCATTGCTTCATTTACCATAACGCCACAGGCAATGATACAAACATCAGTTCCATCGGCGAGCTTTTCAGCCTTGCCAATCTCAAATTGGTAATTAGTTCTTTCAATCAAAGGAATTGCAGGTCTACCCACACGAACATACACAGGACCCTTGTATTCAGCTATTTTCTTAATGACTTGTTTGGTTTCATTGTAATCAGCAGGGCAGATTACAGTCATCTCAGGAATCACTCTCATGGTTCCAAAATCTTCAATACACTGGTGGGAAGCACCGTCTTCACCCACAGTAATACCACCGTGAGAGGCAACAAGCTTTACATTTAACTTGGGATAGACGACAGAATTTCGAACAATTTCCCAGGCTCTCCCAGAAAGGAACATCGCAAAGGAAGAAGCAAAGGGCACAAAACCAGAAATCGCAAGACCTGCTGCATGACCAACTAGGTTCTGTTCTGCGACTCCCATATTAAAAAAGCGTTCCGGAAATTTCTTCTTGAAGTCTGCTGTCTTAGTTGAGCCTGAAAGATCGGCATCTAAGACAACAACATCCGGACGTTCTGCACCTAGTTCAACTAGTGCGTCTCCATAACCATCTCTTGTAGCTTTTTTATCTGCGGTTGATTGACTAGGTGCGCCCATTGTTTTTCCGTTATTATCCTTTTTTCAGTGCTTCTGCTTTGTCGGTTTTTTCCCAAGAGAAAGTCTTTCCTTCTCTACCGAAGTGACCATAGCTTGCGGTGTCTTGGTAGGTTCTGTCTTTGCCAAGTAGATCTAGACTTTCCACAATACCTTTTGGAGTGAGTTTAAAATTACCACGAATTCTTTTTTGGATTTCTTCTTCAGGGATAGAGTTAGTTCCAAAAGTATCCACTAGAACAGATACTGGTTCTGCAACACCGATTGCATAGGCTAATTGGACTTCACATTTTGATGCAAGGCCAGCAGCTACTACGTTCTTAGCAATATAACGACCGATATATGCCGCAGATCTATCCACCTTAGAAGGATCCTTTCCAGAGAAAGCACCACCGCCGTGACGACCCATACCGCCATAAGTATCAACAATGATCTTACGTCCTGTCAGACCAGCGTCACCATGAGGACCACCGATTTCAAATTTCCCAGTTGGGTTGATGTAGTATTTTGGTGAGCCTAAGAGACTTGCAGGAATTACTTTTTTGATACATTCTTCGATGATGGCTTCTTCAATTTGCTTTTGCGTTACAGAAGGAGCATGTTGAGAGGATATTACAACAGCATCTACCTTTGATGGTTTGCCATCAACATACTGGATGGTTACTTGAGATTTTGCATCAGGTCTAAGCCAATTTAATTTGCCAGAATGTCTAAGCTCTGCTAGATGCTCTAGTAATTTATGCGAGTAATAAATAGGCGCTGGCATTAATGCATCCGTGTCGGAATTTGCAAAACCAAACATCAAACCTTGGTCACCTGCACCTTGTTCTGTGTGAAGACCTTCGCCTTCGTTCACGCCCTGAGCGATATCAGGAGATTGTCTGTGTATGTGAGAAGAAACAACAGCATAATCAGCATCAAAATACAATTGGATATCGTTGTAACCGATTTTGCGAATGACATCTCTTGCGATTTCAGATGTATCTACTTTGCCTTTACTGGTAATTTCTCCGGCGATTACTACCAAATTGGTTGTAACGAGAGTCTCACAGGCTACTCGAGATTTAGGATCTTGTTTGAGGTATGCATCTAGAATGGCATCAGATATTTGATCACAGATTTTGTCTGGGTGTCCTTCGGAAACGGACTCGGAAGTGAAGATATAGTTATTAAGTGACATTGAATTTCCTACTTTTTTCTTATATATTGGATATTTTTTCTAATGGAGACATAGCGTCAAGGAAATTGGACGCCCGAGTATTGTGATTAGAGCGCAACTTCCTTTTCCAATTCTTCCCACATAGAATTCATGCGCTTCTGCAAGCTTTCTGTTTCCCGAAGCACATCTTCCTTACTCAACTTTTTGCCAATGATAATTGGCTCTGAGTAAACTATTGTTTGGCGAGCTGCAAATTTTGGAAACCTATGTTTGTCCCAAGCCTTGGAGAATTCATAGTAGCGATCAAAACTCGTAAGAATAATTACAATAGGAAGCCCAGAGAGACTTGCGATCTCAATGACCCCAGGCTTTACACCATACAAGGGACCCTTGGGGCCATCGACAGTGATCAAGGGAACGACTCCCGATTTTGCAGCGCGAAGTAAACCCAGAGCACCAGCTGCTCCACCTTTAGAGGAAGATCCTCGAATCGTCTTAAAACCAAACCTTGCGACCGTCATGCTAATGAACTCTCCATCTTTCGAATGAGAGGCAAGCGGACTTACATGATTTTTATATTTTCTCAATAAAAACTTT
>JAACWH010000113.1 GCA_009991425.1 Leptospira sp. | reverse complement strand
TTGTCGACGTTGGTCGTAGGTGAGTGTCCTTTAGGACACGTTACCGTTGGCACGAGATTGCTTAGCAATCGAAGTGACTAAGACCAATGTGGCGTAGCCCGTAGTGAGGGCTTGACCCGAACGAAGCGTCAATCCGAAGTTATGCGCCGTTGCGGGAATTTACGACACGGAAGTCGCTGACTTAATTTTGGATTTTACTCTTAAATTCTTAAATATTCATCAGGAGAGACGATCTTAAAATCCTGAATTTTTTCCAAAGAAAGCAGATCCTTGTCTCCAGTTATTAAGAAATCAACTTTTGCTGAGTAAGCTGCTTCAAGAATATGGTAATCATCTCTATCTCTTAAATCTAGATAATTAGTTAGAGGAATTATACTTACTATTTTCGTAACCTCTCTTATTTCAGACAAAACAATCTGAGTAAAATCGTTGGTTAATCTGAACTTAGGTTTAGAAAGAGTATCTTCCAATTCTTTAAGAATTTCGTTTGAGATATAACCTGTAATTTTTTCGTCAACAAGTTCTTGTAGAATCTGTCTTGGCTTTCCATTGAATAGAATTGCAGATAGATAGACATTAGTGTCTAAGAGAATGCGAAGCATTAAGAAACTTTTCTTTTGCTTCTAACTTGTTTTATTTCTTCAAAAATGTCATTTTCCGAAATTTTGATTTTGGAAGTAGCTTTATCTGAGAAACTAAATATGGTCTGCCATCTAGATTTCTTTTCTATATAAGCTCTCGCAGCTTCTCGAATAAGTTCAGATCTTGATCTATGTTCTTTTTTTGCTATTTTATCAATTTCTTTTAAAAGAGCCTTTTCAAATGAAATATTAACTGTTTGATTCATAATTTTATAATATATACAAGAATTGTATACGTGTCAATACCAAAAAATGCTAATTTTTCGTTTTTACTACCTCGCCGCATGGATGCGGCGATCTTCTCCCACAATGGCGCATAACGCATTAGGATTGCCGACGTTGGTCGTAGGTGAGTGCCTGTAAGGCACGTTACCGTTGGCACGAGATTGCTTAGCAATCGAAGTGACTAAGACCAATGTGGCGAAGCCTGTAGTGAGGGCTTGACCCGAACGAAACGGCAATCCGAAGTTAATCGCCGTGAATCCTAAGTGATTTTGGACTTAGTCAAATCTCTTATTAATTGCTCAGGAATCAATATTAAATTCATCTTCAATGAATAATCTTCTGTTGTCCATAATTTCTGCAACACTAACTCACCTTCATTTTGTTCAAACTGAAATATAAAACTTGCTATTCTTTGAATTGAATCCCGATTTTCCTGTACTACAAAATTGAAAGTCAGAGTGTGTAATTTGAGTACGAATTTGAATATACCATCAACCAGATCAAAAGCATTAATTTCATTATCATAATTGAGTAATTCTTTATATAAAGCTGAACCCCAAACATCTTTTTCTTTAAGCAATTCCTCTTTATTTATTATAATATCATTTTTACTTGATTCAATCTGATCTTCATAAGAATAATTTATTGAAATCGTTCGGATCGGAATATATCGATGTAAAGAATAATTTCTAAGTCTATAAGAGAATCTATAATAAAATTCCGAATCATAAATTAGATGTGTTTCCTTCTTAAATCTACTGGATAATTCTGAATCTTTTCCGTATTCATCAGCGATAAGATTAGCCGATTGATCGACAAACTGTCTTAGAAAAGAAAGAATTATGCAAATTCGATAATTTATTTCTAGGTATAACCTTTTTTGATTTGTTTTATGAAATTCATAGCGACTAGAAGTAATCTTTCCATATTTAACTTTCCACTCTAAAAATTCATCATATGCAATCTTAAAGAGTAAATAAGGCTCCATTAGTAATAAAATTTTATTTGTTTTTTGGACATCTTCGGAAAATGTCAAGTATTCCTTCTCCGATAATGAATGTAAAAGTTGGAGTTCAGAAATAAGAGATCTACAAAGTGCGTATTTGTGTAAATTTTCTTTAATTTCATTCATGGCGATTAACGCAGTAGGATTGCCGACGTTGGTCGTAGGTGAGTGTCCGTAAGGACACGTTACCGTTGGCACGAGATTGCTCTGCAATCG
>JAACWH010000045.1 GCA_009991425.1 Leptospira sp. | reverse complement strand
ATGGGAATCCATCATTCACTTGAAAAAAGATGAAGTAGCCAAAATTTACAATGATACTTTTTCTGAATTAGCAAAAGAGTATTCTGTAAGTATAATCGCTGGATCAATTATTCTGCCAGAACCCAAGATTATAAAAGGGGAATTGGTAGCAGGTGAGGGAAAACTTTATAATAGTAGTGTTACCTATCTTTCAAGTGGAAAGGCGATAGATCAGATTATTAAAAAAATCAACCTAAGCCAATGGGAGAAAGATCTGCTTACTCCAGGAGAAATTAAACAAGACCTAATCATAGCGGTTCCTGGTTGGAAGGTAGGTGTTCTTATCGGGATTGATTCTTTTTACAGCTCGGTTTATTCACAGATTTCAAAATCAAAGGTTGATGGATTGGTTTCTCCAGCTAGTTCCTTTATTTCAGATAAAATTACAGATGAATCAAATAAACTTTTAGAACTTCAAGAACCAGATACTTGGCACCGATATTCTTTAAAAGATCGTTCGGTTGAAACGAATGCAAAAGTGTATCTGCAAGTATTTTGGAATGGAAGTATTTGGGACATAAAAGATGTCCCCCAGAGTTACTCAAGCCGAGAAAATCTGGAACCAGTTCGTTCTAGTGAAAAAAAGAATCCAAAAATGTTGAATTTATATTTTTAATTTTTTTAAGAAAACCTATTGACAAATCTAAAAAACTATTTCGGAATATAACGCATGGGCAAAAAGAAAGATGAAAGAAAAAACGAATATTTTATTCGTTGTCCCCTATATACACAAAAGTTGGATGAATGCCCGAGTTCTTCAACAGTATTAATGAAATCAGATTTTGAAACATTAACAAAAAAATGTCTATCGGATAAATACAGTTCTTGTAAGGTTTTTGAAGCACAAAAGGATAAATCCCAGGCTGCTTAATCCTTAATATTTTTCTTCACTTCTTTATATAAGTCTAATACTGCCCAATCTTCATCAGAATAGGTAGTATTAGCTAAAACCAACTCACCTATCTTGTTTTCGTAAATAATGTAATCTCTGGCCACACCCCATCCTCTTTCACATTGAATGGGATATTCTATTTTCTTTGCAAGTGGTCCCCATTTATAAATTGATTTGTTATAAAATGATAAGAAATCCTTTTTGTTCGAAGTTTTCCAAGGTTCAATTTCTCTTCGGCTAATAGAAAAACCTTTATTGATTTTGGGCTTTTTCCCAGCAGAATATTCAACCTCGCGTAAATACCATGATCCAATTTTCCCACCTATGGCAAAAAATGAATTTCCATTTCCATAATAGAGTTTAGGACTGAGAATATCTTTTGAAATCAATTCACTAGTATCATTTTTGGTCTGTAAATAGTACATATTGTACGATCCAGCAATTCCAGTCATAAGAATAAAATTATCTTCTATAGGAAGCAAGGAATACTTATTTCGTAGTTTGCTAAAGGGAGGAGCTATTTTTGAGGCATCTAGAACTTTGATGGGCTTTCGAGGTGGCTCTGTTTTTTCTTTGTAAAGACTCTCATCAATGAAATAATAAATATATTTTCCATCTTTTGTAATACCACCTGAATTTCGACAGGCTATGTGTGCACCAGAATCGAAATCCACATCATCATTTAACATAGATATGGCTTTCATTCTACAGCCTTTGGTATTTTTCAAGCGAAAAGATACTAAAGCAAATTCTGCGTTATTGGAAATTCTGAAATCGAATGGAAGGGCAGATAAGGTTTTGGTTTTTACCATTGGATTAGGAATATCTCGGTAAATTAGTTTTTCGTCTTCTGACCAAACTATCCTATTTCTATCTTCAGACATTCTTAGTACACGTTCTCTCTTAGGGCTAGTTCGAGAAATTACCTCATCAGAATCACGTTTTGATTCTAGTTTATTTTGAATGATGGTTAAAGCTTTCTCAAACTTTTGAACCTCAAGATATTGATTCACTTCTTCCAAGAAAGTTTCGTGTTTGGATCTACATTGGGAGATTAATAAACTAAGTGAAATGATGAAAATGTAATGTTTGTAAACTATAGATTTATTCTTCAATGCTAACTTCTTTTAATTCTGAAAATTCGATTTCTTTCGTAAAAACATCTTTTGTGTTTTTGCCAACTGCCTTGGTATCAAGAAAAGCAAAGGTTCCTGTGATGGCAGCTCCCGCAAAAGGAACCCATCTAGCAAAATTCTTTCTTAGAACTCTCTTCGAGATATCCAATCCCACTTTTTGCAATAAAGCTTGGAAGGCACGCACGGTTGTAGGTCGAATAAGAATTTTTACACCTGTTTCCTCAATAAACTTTCGAAACAGATGTGCTCCACCATGTTTAAATAAACAGAAAAGCAATAGCTCTCGATTCAACTGCGCTTCTTTCCCATAAACACTAGCAATATCTTTGATCATCATTCCCTGAATGCGAAAAATCATAACTAATTCAGGTAGTAGAGTGAAAAATCCAAAAGCTCCACCAGGTAAAGAACAAGTGGCACTGATAGTACTAGCTTTCCAGGCACAGTTTTTGATAATTTCATCCACAACTAGCTCAGGATCTTCAGTAATCTTTGAATAAGGACTCTGGTAATCTTGGATACCAGATAGCATTTCTACTAGCTTTTGGAGAAAAATGTCCATTTGATTGGATTTTTCAGGAAGGTTAATGGATGAATTTTGATTTTGCAAAAAACGGTCTCTTTCTACTCTTTCCTTATACATGGTAGATAGACTCAAAAAAATTCAAGAAAAATACCTTCGACTGGATGATGAACTTTCTTCGGTGAGCGATCCAAGCAAACTGAAAGAAATCTATAAAGAAAGATCAAGGCTAACGCCTGTATATACAAAAGCACAGGATTATTTAAATATATTTAAAGATATCAATGATGCAAAATTACTTTTGCCAAATGAAAAAGACGAAGATATGCATCAAATGTTGAAATCGGAGATAGAGGAAGGTGAGCAAAAGTTAGAAGCTCTTTCTAAAGAGCTTGAAATCATGTTGCTTCCTCCCGATCCAAATTCTGGTAAAAATATTTTAATAGAAGTTCGAGCAGGAACAGGTGGTGAAGAATCAGGGCTTTTCTGTGCAGATTTATTTCGTATGTACAATAAATATGCGGATAAATGTGGACTAAGAGTTGAGTTAATTGATTCGAGTCCAACAGGAATCGGTGGATTTAAGGAAATCGTTTTTTCAATAGAAGATGATAAGGCCTATGATATTTTCAAGTTTGAAAGTGGAACACATCGTGTACAAAGAATTCCTACGACCGAATCTGGTGGAAGAATTCACACTTCAGCAGTAACAGTCGCTGTTTTACCTGAAGCGGAAGAGAAAGAAGTTGAAATCAAGGAATCTGACATTCGAGTTGATGTGTTTCGTTCATCGGGATCCGGTGGTCAGCATGTAAACACTACTGACTCCGCTGTTCGACTAACACATAATCCAACAGGAATAGTCGTGAGTTGCCAGGATGAGAAATCACAGATTAAAAACCGTGATAAAGCAATGAGAATTCTTAGAGCAAGGATATTAGACCAAAAGATGCAAGAAGCTAAAGCATCCAGTGACGCAATTAAAAAGCAAATGATTGGTTCAGGTGATCGTTCGGAAAGAATTCGAACCTATAATTTTCCTCAGGGTCGTTGCACCGATCATAGAATAGGATTTACCAGTCATAACTTGAGTTCAATTATGGAAGGCGATATGGACGAGCTCATCGAAGCATTATTAGAAGAAGATCGTTCAAAAAGATTGGCATCTGCGAAATAAAAAATTTTAAGTCGAAAAAAGTAACAGTGATTGTTGAAATTTAAAATATAACAGGTATTCTGCAAAAAAATATTTTAAATAATTAACTTTTATATTTTTCTATTTAAGAATCAAAAGTATTTATAAAATCATGAATGAGATGAGCGACTTCTTTCGGTTTCTCGCGGTGAACCCAGTGGTTAGCATCCATGAAATTTTTCCGAAAGTGTACGACATGATCGGATAGGTTTTCATAGATTTCAGGTGTAATTGCAAAATCATTTATGGGAATAATTGCATGGCAAGGAGTTTCTATTTTACTAGGCAAAGGAACTTCTGCACCTTGCATAAGTTCTCTGTGCAATTGAATAGGACCTATTGATGATCGAAGAATTTCTTTTGGGCTATAATCCCACATAGGATCTGATTTTGGAACTCCACCAGCTTCCAACATAGCATGCCAGAAAGTTACAGATCCTAAAGTCCAGCTCAATTCGGGTAGAATTGGTATTTGATAGAATAGGAAATACCAAGACATAGTTCCTTGCTTAAAAAATCGCATAATCTCATCAATATTCCATGAGAAAATTCCTCGATTCGCATAAGATTGCATTTGTTTCATTGCCAAAGATGGATGAGGTCCCGCAATTCCTGTATAAGTGCTAATATGTCCTGAAGAGATGGGATCAGAAGCAAAGCACCATCCAATCAAAGAACCCCAATCATGACCAACAAGATGAACTGATTTCTCTTTCTTTGGATCTAAAAATTCTATCGCTACTTCTATATCTTTGAAAATTCTCTTTATATTAAATGATTTTCTAGATTCAGGTCTTGATGAACTTCCAGCACCTCTCATATCAATAGCTGCAACTTGGTAGTTAGCCTTAAGTTCTTCCATCAAGACATCCCAAGTTCGATGTGTGTCAGGATAACCATGTAAAAACAAAATTAATTTTTCTTTTTCAGGCTGTGAATACTTTAAGTAGATCTTTAAATTTGGTTCTGGATTAAGTAGTGTTTCTTTATTCACTTTTGCTTACTTTTTGTTCTGGTTGATTGGCAGATTTCTTAGAGAAAAATATTTCAAAATTTCGATTTTTAAAAATATCGTTAATAATATCGGTCATACTATGCTGAGATGGATGAAAATCTGGTTTAGCATAATTAATAATTTGTAAAAATAATTTATAAAGAATCTGATCTTTTGTAAAGAAAAATTCTTTGGATTCTTTCCAAATCCTCAAGAATTGACTCAGATCGTCTTGCGCGACCATAGAAGCTGTAGTCGTTGTTAATGTAAAATTTCGAACTAAGGAAGCTATCGCTAATCCTTGGATTCTATGAAAGTAGCTAGAATCAATTTCTTGCAAAAGATCATAAACAACGTTTGAATGCTCCAATTCTTCTGCTAAGTGCCATTCAAATAGCTCTCTAAGGTTAGCGTCAGAATTACTAAAAACTTTGTCGCTTAAGGAAAGTTCAGCAATTGTCTTATTGTAATGTTCTAATCCAGATGCTATAGAAAGGTTTAATTCATCAGAAAAGAAAGCTCCCATAGTTCCATAAATTAAATTTTTAAGATTAAAAGATAAAAATTTGAAATCAAATCCTTGGTCTACTAATTTGTTACAAAATTCAGAATGAAATTCACAGTGTTGTTCTTCTTGTCCAATAAAGGAAATAATTTCTTTCTTTAATTTTTGATTTTTAACTCGAGGAATGAACTTTCTAACTGTCTTTATAAAATATTCTTCTTCATTTTTGAAAATAATAGATAATGCGTTCGCAACCTGTGTCTTAATAATATTACCATCTAGCCAATGAATTGGAAGCTTATTTGTAATTTGAGACAAAGGCTTGCGAATAGTAATGTTCTCAGGTATAGGATTTTTCTTATTAGGATAAATCATGCTAGGAACCAAAGTATAAAATTTAGTCAAAAAATTGAAAAACCTTTTTTATTGTGGTTTAGCTTTTTTATTTTATAGTTTACCTGAATTTTTTAGTTTGTAAAGGTATTTTCTATGAGCAAAAAAACGCATTTCATTGTAAATCCAAATTCAGGCGGTGGTAGTGTTGGGAAGAATTGGGATCAATTGCTCAAGAGGATTGAAGATACAATCGGGAAGATAGAAGTAACTTTTACAATTACTAAAGGTCATGGCAGTAGTATTGCTTTTGATCTTTGTGAGAAAGGTATAGAAATACTTGTGATCATAGGAGGGGATGGAACAATCTCCGAAGTAGTTGATGGAATCATTAGATCAAAAAAGTCTGAAGTTTCTATTGTAGTATTGAATTTAGGTACAGGAGGGGACTTTTCAAGAACTTTGGGAGTTCCTGGAGATCTGAATCTTGCATTAGATAAAATAAAAAATGGTAAGATTCGAAAAACGGACGTTGGTTTAGTTAGTTATAATTCTGAGAAATCAGGAGAATTTATTACACGCTATTTTATAAATATCGTTGGCTGCGGGATGGCTGGGGCTGTAGTGCAGACTGTTAACAAATCATCTAAGAAATTTGGAGGCTTCTCTTACTACTTAGGAAGTATTGCAAATATTCTAAGTTACAAAAACAAATCAATCAAATTTAGATTAGACGATGGTGAGTGGCTAGAAAGAAAAGTAACTTCTTTAGCAATATGCAATGGACAATACTTTGGAGGCGGGATGAGGGTATCGCCTAATTCAGAATTAAGCGATGGATATTTAGATGCTGTTGTGATAGGTGATTGGAATTTATTTCAAAAAGTATTCTATTCTA
Source organism: Leptospira sp. (assembly GCA_009991425.1). Classification (GTDB taxonomy): domain Bacteria; phylum Spirochaetota; class Leptospiria; order Leptospirales; family Leptospiraceae. Next base: position 36,917 of record JAACWH010000045.1, on the reverse strand, counting down.
AAAAGTTTTACAACGGAACAATCTCAAATACTCCAAAAGTAGAATCCTATAAATGTAAAAAAATTGAAATTCTTCCTCTGGATCCAAATAATTCTGCCATCATTGATTGCGATGGCGAAGACATAGGTAAGATTCCAATGACTGTTGAAGTTATAACAAATGCGGTTACATTTTTAATTTAAATATCTGATTTACGAACCATAACACAGTCTTCTTCTGATTCTAAATTCAACTCTAAACTTTTTCGAACTGTAGCTGGAATTTTATTTGAATGAGAAAGAAATTTTTTGAGCATATGCTTATTTTCTTCTGTGCAAAATTGCGGTGCCATCATTTCAGAATAGATCTCTAAATAGTTTTCATCTCCACCAATTTTATTATTCTCTATATGATTATAGAAAAATTCCACAAAAGGAATTTGTAAATTCTTTTGATGAATTGGAAATATAGAATACATAACTGTTCTTAAGGTAGCTGCCGAATATTCTTTGGTAGGCGAAACTAAAATGGACATCCATTTGCTTTTAGTCACTGGATCTGGATGTGCTGCTTCGCAAGCGAGACCATTGTCTGCTCCAAATTTTGACTTATCTCTTTTTAGTTCATTTGCCAGAAGATTTTTTATTTTATTATCATCATAATGAAAGGAACAAATTTTCTTAAGTAATGACCATCGTAGATCTTGGTCAATTGTTAACCCAGAAATCAACTCACGATTTTCTAATATATTCACTGATCTATTGTGGAATTCTTTTGAGGAACCAACGGAAATATAATTCTGGAACCAGAATCTTTTCCGATCACTGCTTCCAGGTGAACTTGCCATGTTTTTCCAAACATAATTTTCAAGTTCTGTCAATAATTTATCTCTTTCAGATTGATGTTTAAAATATAAGAAGGAATGGTAGGATATGAAACTACCAGATGTTATGTGGCCTAAATTAGATTCTATTATCAAATCTCTTGGATCTTTTGGAAGCTCTTCCATGGCTAATTGATTGTAATTACTTAATTTTAAATTACCATCTTTAACTTCTTCAAATAGGTTTCTCCAAAGCATAAGTGACTGCAAAAGGTTTTGGTATTCAGATAAAATCATCCGGAGTGAAGAAAGATTAGTTTCTTTTAGGAAATTTTTTGGAATTTCAGTTCGTACAAAATCATAGTCTCCATAGTTCAGAAAAATATAATCAGGGCAGGGAAGGTTTTCTGAATTTTGAAAATCTAGTTTGGTGGTAGATCCACGGTATTCTGCATCAAGGATTTTATAAATTTCAGATTTCGATTCTTTGAATTGAATCAAAGCTAATTTAGAGCGATGCGAGCGGAGAATATCTGAAGTAGGTCCATTGCCTTGGTGCAACTCGATAGATTTAAGCTGATTTGCTTTGCATTTTTGGGTATATGATAAAGTATTTGTTCCTTCCTTCTGAAGCCATTCTATCGACCAACGCTTTAAGTCTTTCTTTGAAACTACTTCTATGGCATTTAAAAAATCACTAAGCTCTGCATTGGAATAGGAGTATTTCTTTAAATAGGAAGAGACTCCTGCTTGGAAATTTTTATCTCCTACAAAATACTCCAGTTGTTTGAGAACAGATGCACCCTTACCATATGTGATGCCATCAAAGTTAACAAACGCTTCTTCCGTATCATTGATTTCAGCTTGGATAGGGTGAGTTGTTGAAGAACGATCTGAGGTATATGCCCAAGTTTTCATTCCAGTATAAAAAGACTCCCAAGCCTCTTTGAATTCTGTTGCTTCATACTGAGCTTTAGCAGCCATATAGGTAGCAAAACTTTCATTCAACCAAAGACCATCCCACCATTTCATTGTCACAAGGTTCCCGAACCACATATGAGCCATCTCATGAAGAATCACATTGGCTATTTTTTCTTTAGCGCTTCTTGTTACAGTTCCTCTTGATAGAAGTCTTTCTGTAAAAGTTACAGCAGCAACATTTTCCATGGCTCCAAAATTAAACTCAGGGACGATTAGTTGATCATATTTTGAAAAAGGGTATTCAATACCAAAATAATCCTCATAAAATTCAAACCCTTGCTTAGTTATTTGAAACCAAAATTTGGAATCAATGTATTTTAAATTGGATTTTCTTGAAAAAAGTCTCAATGGGATCTTATATGATGAATCAGACCATTCCGCGTATGGGCCTGCGTGTAATGAAAATATATAAGTAGAAAATTTCTTAGTCTCAGGAAAGCTATGTAAGCTAAGTGAATTTGGTTTAGATTCAATTGAGCTCGCCAGAGTAGAAGAAATTACCTTCCATTTGCTAGGTGCTTCTACTTCTAGTTTATATGTAGCTTTGATATCTGGCTGGTCAAAGCAAGGAAACATTTGGTTGGCGTGAAATGATTCAAATTGAGAATAAAGATATGTTTCTCCATCTTCTGGATCTTTAAACTGGTGAAGACCATTCCCGCTATGGCTGTAGGGATGGCTGTAAGAAATTTCAATAGTGTTATTTTCTATTTTTAATAGATTACTGGAAATAGTAAAAAAGCCTTCTTTGTATTCAACGGATTTCTCCACACCATTTATATAAACTGATTCAATCTTACCTCTATGAAAATCAAATTTCAAAGGAGCATTCAAATGTTTTAAATCAAAATGTATCTTCGCCTTTCCTGTAAAATTCTCATCTTCTCCAATGGTTAAATTTAAATCATATCGAACATTCTGTACTTGCTTGTAACGAGATTTAGCATCACTTATGAGTAAAATATCTTTGTTTGTGTTATTGGAATTTGTAAATAAATTACAGGAAAAGAATAACGGAATAATAATTCCAAATCGTAGAATTTTGGCCATATATATTAGACAATATCAACTATAAGATTAAGGTTGAAAATTACGATCTAATATGACCCAGTTGTTTCCTTGGCGATCATACCAATCTTTTTCTGCAAAATATTTACCATTGGCCTTGTTTAAAATGAGTTCCATGTATTCTTCCCCAGGATCAAAATCTTTACCTGTGAGATAAATAGAACCTCCAAATTTCTTTTTCGCTTGGGTATGGGAATAGACTCCACTAAAACTCTCAATCCGTTCATTTGATATAGGGAAATTAAATTTTTCTGAGAGTTCTTTCGTTAATTCAACTACTTTTCCAATTTGTATTGGATTGGAAAGTAAGTCATTTGTATCCTTTCCTACAATTTCCATTTGTACGCATTTTTGATTGGTTCCGTATGCAGTAGAGGGAAGCTCGTACAAAGTGTCCAAAAGTTGGTAGGCCTTTCCATCCTTATCAACCAGAAAGGTCGCATTCAAGGCTCTCGCTTCCAAAACAGAGATAGTTTTCTCATAATTAGGAATAGCAGTGTAATGAAGAACTAAACATGATGGAGAAATTTTTCCTTTATGTGTGTATTGAATTCTTCTAGATTCAATCGCAAGATTTTCTTCCGTTTGTTCAAGAGATTTGATTTCAATTAATGGCGTGCCTGTAATCGATCTACCTCTATCAGGTTGGAATGATTTTTTTATTGCAGAAATATTTTCTTTCCGGAGAACCCATTCCTTTTCAAATCTATCCTTCCATTCGTTTTCAGGATAATACTTTCCTCCTAAATCTTGGAGAAACATTTCTAAAAGTTCAGATTCACCGTGATCTTTAATATCGATAAAACCACCAAACCTTTTCTTTACTTGCAAATGTGTAAAGATTCCTTCCCGAGATGCAACATCGAAATTATTCAACACGATTCCTAATTTTTCTGTAAGAGACTGCAGGATCATTTTTGTTTTAAAAATTTGATCTTTATTCTTTAGAATTTTTTTAGTATCTCCCTCTAGGACAATATGAATCGCAACATCATCTAATCCAGGTGAGGTTGGATAAAGGATGCTTGCGGGATATTCTTCGCCATAAACTTTTCCATCCTGATCAATTATTAAATGAACGTTCCATTGGCTCTTCCAAGATTCTTCTAGAAACTTTTGAGCTGTTAATCCTTTCGTTGTGTGTAGAACGATAGCTGTAACATTTCTATTCCATCGACCTTCAGGTTTAGGACCATAATAACTTTCAGAAATGATTGCTTCATAAGGTAAAGGTGGAGATAATTCAGAATCCAACCAAATATCATAGCGAGGTGTAATAAAACGACAAGATGTTACAAAATGTATAAACAAGAAACTCATCAATAAAGTTTTTCTATTCAAAAGTATCATTTCGCTTTCCATTTTTCTTTTACAGTTTGTAATCTGCATTGATAATTTTCGTATTGAGGGAAAATTTTACTAGACAGTACTTTTTTAAGATGCAAATGTTCGATATAATAAATACTTATGATAGAGAATACAATTTCAAGAAATAAGTTCTTAAAGCTTTTGGCTAAAATATCCGCTATTTTTTATATCGGAACGAAAACAATAGGTTGTGCTGCCCATGGTAACATTCCAAGGCTAAAAGGAATTTCAGAAGATAACTATCTTAGTTTTCATGGAATTCAAAAAGTATTCTTAGAAGGTAATCCAATAGAAGACTTTGATTTAGGAATTGCCTTGGATAATTATGTTTATGGTCATCCTTATCCTATTGAGACAGAAGACATCATACTTTTTCTTGCAGGAATTCCTTCATCTACTTTGGTTGCTCTCGCTTTAGATTTTTCATTCACACCACTCAGTAAGTTAGATAAAGATGAAATGGAGAAAAGACTTCTAAGTTGGAAGACTTCGAGCTTATCAATGAAACGGGGATTATTTAGTATTCTTAGGCAATTTTCATTTACCTTACTTTCCTCTGATAAAAAATTCCAAGCCTTTATGGGTTATAACTCATAACAATCATCTAAGAGAGATGAGATTTAACATTTCAGGAGAACATCATGAGCATTCCATTAATCAATTCTAAAATCATCATACCTAAAAAACATGCTGAAACTATAAAAAGAGAAGGCATCCAAGATGGAAAATGGAAGCTAAAAGTAGACGTAGTAGTGATAGGTTCTGGTGCAGGTGGGGCAGTTGCCGCTGCTGAATTGGCAAAAAATGGATGGAAGGTGGCTCTTATCGAAGAGGGTCCTTATCTAACACCTATGCAATTTACAGGTGATGAATTTCTTGCTCAATCAAGAATGTATAGGGATGCAGGATTTATTATTTCCGAAGACCAAACACTCAGTATAGTACAAGGTCGAACGCTTGGTGGATCTACCACCGTTAATTGGCAGACTTCATTATACCCTCCTGATTATGTAACCAACGAATGGGCTGATCGATTTGGTTGGTCTGGCTATGGATTGGATTCGATGAAATCTTATGTTGACCAAGTTCATGATAGGCTCGGTGTACATGTCGTACCTAACGATCTCATAAATCCAAACAATAATGTATTGATGGATGGTGGAAAGAAATTAGGACTCCATCCAGAAATACTAAAGAATAATAATCGGGGATGTATAGGACTTGGGAGATGTGGTTTAGGATGCCCAATCAATGCAAAACAGTCTACTTTCTTAACCTGGATTCCAGATGCTTTAGAAAATGGAGCAATTGTTGTTCCCAATATGAGAGCGATCAAAATTTCTGATGGAAAAATGAAGACAGTGTATGCAGAATTTTCTCCCGATGCATATGAAAAAGCTCCTTCTGAAATTATAGAGAAAATGGAAATCTCGGCACCAGTAGTAATAGTTTCAGCCGGTGCTATTGAAGGGCCAGCTTTGTTGCAAAGATCTTCTCTCGGTAATGATTGGGTGGGTAGAAATTTAAAAGTTCATCCAACATCTTCCATCTTCGCAAAATATAAAAATGAAATAAATATGTACAAAGGTCCACCACAATCTGTTGTGATCAAAGACGGGCACAACCAAGACGGTAGCGGTTATGGTTATTGGTTAGAAGTTGCGCCTTATAGACCTACACTTGCATCTTCCTTGATTCCTTTTTATGGAAATACTCAATTTTCAGTGCTCAAGGATTATACAAATTACAATGCAGGAATTGTTTTAGTTCGTGATGGAGCAGATGGCGAAGCTAATGCTTCTGTAAAATGGAGTTTTGGAAAAAGAAAAGTTTATTTCGAGCTAACGCCTACTGATGGAAGAAATATGCTTAGAGGTTTAAAGTCTCTTGCGGAAGTTAGTGTAGCAGCAGGAGCTACAGAATTAGTTATGCCATTTCCAAGATTTACTGCACCGATTGCAGTTGAACCTGGAATGAATTTTGATTGGGTATTAAACGAAAAATTTGAACCAGGCTACCTTGCAGTTGGTTCTGCTCACCCACATGGTTCTATCCAAGCAGCGGGAAGTAAAGACTTAGGAGCTGTGGCTCCTAATCTAGAACTCTATGGGCATGAAAATATTTTTGTTATGGATGCATCTGTATACCCAACAGGATTATCAGTCAATCCTCAGATTACTACAATGAGTGTTTCTTTAAAAGCTTCTCGACAATTAGCCTCAGAGAAATCAAAAAGGATCTAGGCTTGGTCTAAAAGCCAAGGGTTTAATGAAGATATCTATTTTTTCCAAGATTATTCTGATTCTGTGCATTTTTGCTGTTTCTCCGATTCCTTCCCAAAGTAGAAAATCAGAGCCAGCTGAACTTAAAGAAGCAAAGAAATCATACTCACAAAAGAGCTATGCAACTGCTTTGAAGCAATTCCAGAGTTATGCAGATAAAAATCCTAACGATGGAACTCCTTATATTTATATGGGATATATTTATGAATCAAAGAAAGATTTTAATAAATCGATATCCATGTTTCGAAAAGCTGTAGATGGAGATCTTACCAAGAATCATCGAAGTACCTCTTTACTAAAGCTCGCTCTGTATTATAATTACTACCAAGAATGGGATCTTGCTGCTTCTTATTCATCGAAATACTTGAAAACAAATCCTGGCAATTCTCAAGTTCAAAAGATTTATGAAAAAGCTGATGCAAACAGAGGTAAAAGTCCATCTAGAATTTCCCATCATTCCACAAATAGTAATTCTACTCAGACTGATGATAGTTCCAGTAGCAAAAGTAAGAAATCAAAATCTGAATATGAAGCTATCCTATCTAAAAACTCGAATGATGAAGAAGCTAGATGGGAACTTGCTTTAATTGCATTCAATGAAAAAGATTATAAGAAAGCAGAATCTTACATTAAGCCTCTTGTGCAAAAATTTTCTACAAAGCCAAGTTACTCTTATAAGTTAGGCGTTACTCTAGCCAGATTAGAAAAATATTTAGAGTCTTTAGAATATTTTCAATCAGCTAGGAAGCACATACCAGATGATGATAAAAATTTTAATTATTATCTTAACTTGAATGAGGGCATATCTTTATATAAGTTGAAACGCTATACAGAAGCGGAAAACTCTCTTCAACAAGCATACAAATTTAATCATAAAGAAACTCCACTCATTGCTTTAGTATATCTTTACAATGAATCAGGTAATTTGGATAAATGCATCTCTACCTCTGAACAAATTTTAAAAGACAATTCAGAACAACTTGAAATTCATATGTACAATTCTGTTTGCAAATATGAATCTAAGAACAAAGATGCTATTCCATTATTTGCCTTCGAAACTAAAGTTAAAAGTAAATATTCTAAATTGAATTCTATTCCCGAGAAATTGTATTTAGGTTTCTTAAAACTCGCTAGGGAATATACTAACTTAGAAAAGTATGATTTAGCTGAAACTTACTTTCAACTAATTGAAAAATCCTACCCTGATAATAGAGAATTTCTTTTCTACCGTGGTAAGAGCTTTTATTATTCTGGAAATCCGAAGAAAGCAATTCCATTTTTAATTAAAGTTAATAAATCCTCTGCTGCGTATTTTTTAACCGCTAAGGCATATGCAACTATTGGTGATCAAGCTAATACCGAAAAATACATACGACTGGCGACAGATATAAAAGATTCTTATTGGCAATTAGCAAAAGAAGAGGATGATTTTGACGCGCTTCGAAAGAATTCAAATTTCATGGAATTTTTAAATACGAAAGGAAAAGTAAGTTCTGTTACACCTATGGATCAAGATCCTTCGAAATTTCCTTCCACAAATCCTGAATAAAGTATTCTATATCACCTGGTGATTTTTTGTCTGGATCTTTTTTGGATGAGAAAAGTGAAAATCTTTTTTGATAGGTTTCAGAACTTGATTCTAAGTTGTAATAAGCTGAAATTCCTTTTCCATAATAATTTGCTTTAAATCTATTTCCAGATTTTCCATCAGTCCCAACAGTTAATAATGTAAGTCCTTTATCTAAGTATTCTTCAATATTTCCAGGTATAAAGAAATCAACCAAACCTTGCGGAATTATATAGAAAAACCTTCCATCTAAATTGTATTCTGGTGTTCCATAGAATTGTCCACTTAGTGTCTCGGTATTTTTATTTTTATTATAATTCAATATGTATTGCATTCTCTGAACATTAAAGGTGAGACCAAAGGTCTTAAGGGAAAAATCTAAAACAAAATTTAATCTTCGAGGATTTTTCCAGATATCTTCTCCAGACTTAGGAAATTTTAATATTAACTTACGATTGGAATTTTCAATTACAATGGGTATAGAATAATCTCCATTTGGAATCACAACAGTTCTAAATTTCAATTGGTCAAATCGATTGGCATACTTTTCATAAAACTCAGGGTAGGCTTTTTTAGTTTTCTCAGTGAATTCATAGCTAAGAATTTTATAATCTTTAGTTTCCTCTACCAAACATTCAAAAGTCATACAAAGTTTCTTTTGAGTTAATGAATTGCTAGGATTTTCTTGAATGATTTTCGCTAAACTTTCCCAGACGATGGATGGTTTAAACTCTCCAATTTTAACTTTTTGTCTTCGTTTGATCTGGTATAAGTTTTCTTTATTCCAGGTTAATTTTTTATAATCTATTCGAAGAAAGTAATCAGAATTTTTCTTTTCGAATGAATCGATCTGAAGTTTCATATTTCTTCCATTTATGGATTTCCCATTTACAATAAGATATAGATTATCAGAAGAATCTTTAAATAATTTATTCTCTAGATTTGGATTTAGGTTACCATAGAGGATTTGTCTTTCATCATAGTCTTTGAATTGTTCTAAAATAGATTTATTTAAGGTAACAAAGTTCCGAGTATAGTCGGCTGCCTCAGAATTTTTTACTAAACAGTTAGTTATTGTAAGATAGATAATAATTAGGAATAAAATTTTCCTCATATGGTTGATCTATTTTTTCCTCGGTAAAGCATTGTTATTTAGATATTTTCATTCCCATAGATTCTCACATGAAACCTTTATTAAGATTATTAATACTATTTTTTTTCTTTTGCTTGCATCCAATTTTGCCAGAAGATAAAGGTTTACCTGATTCTGACAACCAAGTAAATCAAGAAAATGCAGAAAACGATGTTTCGAAAAATACTATACAAGATAAAAATTCAGAACCCAATCAAGATGATCAAAAAGCCAAAATCAAAAATAAGGAAAGGGCAAAGGAAACATCAACATTTCAATCCAATTGGTTTACTTCTAGAGTAGGCGAAGGTTTTACCATTACAAGCGATGATGGTGAATCCTTGATGAATATTAGAATCAGGGGACAATTTAGAGGTACGAGTCGTATAGTACCTGAAGATAAGAATAAAGAAGGCAGCACTTTTGAAATTCGACGTCTTAGAATGATTAACAGAGGAAAGGTGAAAGGTGATGAGTGGCATTATAATGTTCAATTAGGTTTTGCTGAGAGAGACCAAGAAATTGACCAGGACGTTCCACTTAGAGATGCGATTTTAACTTATAATGGTCTAGAACGAATAAAATTTTCTTTTGGACAAATGAAGATTCCGTTCAATAGACAAAGATTGATTTCATCGGGTGCACTTCAATTGCCAGATCGATCTATTGTCAATGCAGAATTAAATTTAGACAGAGATGTAGGTATCCAAGCTTTTTCCAATAATTTATTTGGTTTAACTGACTATCTAAGTATCAATCTCGGAGTTTTTGGTGGAGACGGAAGGAATAGAACAAATCCTGGTTCTGGATTATTAACAATTGCAAAGTTAACATATTATCCATTTGGAAATTTCCTAAGCAATAGACTTGCTGGTGTGGATGATGAATTACTTGCAGAGACAGATTTCGCAAGAGAAAAAACTCCCAAAATTGCAATTGGTATTGCTTCCGCGTATAATAATAAAACCAATCGTGAGAGATCTACTTTTGGAAAAGTATATCAATTTGCAGAGTTCGACTATAGACATTACAGTGCTGATTTTATGGTTAAATGGATGGGATTCACCTTCTTAACAGAGTTGTTGTCAAGACAGGCTAATCTTCCTTATATTGAGAAAAATATTAATAACCAATTGATAAGAGAATATTCCAGATCTACTTATGGATATTTTATCCAGACATCATATTTATTTGAGAGCAATTGGGAATTAACTGCAAGGTGGGGTGAATTCAAACCTTGGGAGGGAACTAATCCAGAAATTAAATTATCAAGAGAAATGGGAGGAGGAATATCTTATTATTTCTCTAAGCACAATTTAAAATGGCAGGCGGATTATTTTAAATTGAGTGGAGATCCAACTTTAACAATAGGAAGCTATGAAATTAGAACTCAGTTGCAATTATTTTATTAGATTACTTCAAAATATGAAAATACACTCACATAAATTCAATAATTTACTGATACTGATACTAATTGGTTTATTCTTTTCTTGTGGAAGTGATAGAAAGAAGCAAAATGAAATTAAAAAAGAAGAATGCCTTCGCCTTAGTTATCTAGCATTTCAGCAAAATAACCAATCATCAAGTTTTTTCTCGGCCGAAGAAAATCAAAAACTTACATATGAATTATCATATTCTTGTTCGGCGCAATCAGGTCAAAGTCCTTCTTGTATAGAATATTACTATTTGAACTCTATTGAACAAAGTCAAAATTCCGTATGTAATTCTGGATATAAGAAAAGCAGTGTTATTTGCTCTAATCAAAATTTAATTGGTTCTTGCTTTGTTTTTACTGAATCAGGTTATGAAAAGACAATCTATGCAAATCCAAACGACTCTGAGCAGCAGAGTCAATTGGATTGCTCTCTAAAGAATGGAAAGTATTTAGCTCAAGACAATTCGAATCTACTCGCAAATCTTTTGATCAGTTGTGAATTGACACAAAACAATAATTAAAGAAAAGGTTTTTCTTCTTTGAAATTATAGTTTTAAAATCCAATCATTGATATTCGCACAAATTTTTCTTACTGTCTCATTATGGAAAATAATTCCTAAATGACCTTGATCGTATTTCTCAACTACTTTGTTTTTACTTTTTAGTAAATCTAAGTCGCCCACTTTAGTATCCATAGGAACTATCTTGTCTTCCGTTCCAAGAATAGAATAAATAGGTAGATCAAAATTTTTCATCTCTTGAGTATAATTAATTTTACCATCGGAAGACATAAAAGATTCTTCGTTTGATAATTGTGAATGAACAAACTGCATAATCACTGATACTGATTCTTCACAGAACACATCTTCCACAAGAAAATACCATTCAGGCGGAGTAATCTCTTTGTAACCTACGAAGTCTTTAATTGTAAGCATTTTAGTTCCAATATCATAGGAAAAAGGTCTTAATGACTCATGTAGATTCAAAAGCATTTTAAAGAAACGTTTCAAGTCAATCGTCTGAATAGTAGTCTGCATGGAAAACGAAGCCATACCTAAAAAGAAATCCACTACTGATCTAGAAGGAATCATGCTGAGTCCTTTTTTGATTTGATCCACATAGAACATATTGCTACTAAGGCGAATATAATTCGGGGATGTAATGGCAACTACCCCAGCAATGTAATCTTCTGGCTTAGGTAAATTAGTTCCTTCTTTGTTCGCACTAATTTTGTCATAGGCAGCAGTATAGAACCGTGGAATCATACCGCCCATACTATGACCTATTACAACAGTCATTTCTTCTGGAAATTGTTTCTTCAACCAGTTGAGAACTTCTGGAAAATCAGATTGGATGTAATCATCAACTGTCCAACCTTCTTTCTTACCATTTTTAGGCATGGTTTGCTTGGATCGACCGCGCATATCCATAGAGAACACTCTGTACCCATATTTAAGAGCTAATTCTCTTGCGAGCTTATCCATCACTGATCTTCTGCAGAAGAATCCAGGAATCAAAAGCAGGTTCTTCTTTGATCCATTGAATTTTTCAGGAGTAAATTGTTTTAAGCTTACCGCATATCCTTTACTAGTTGGGATAATGAAAGAAGCGTCCATTCTGTATTCTGTTTCATATTGGTGAGAGCGAAATATAATAGAAGTTACAGGTTCTTTTTGTTCCTCAGTTATTGTATAGAACAAACTCTTAGAATTAGAATGTGTGTCCGCCTTCTCGATATTCTTACGAGCCATGTAAGTATCAAGATGAGAGTCTAGTTCTTTACCTATTACAAATTCAATCACGTCAAACAAGGAGAAGAATTGCTGTCTAAGTTCAATTTTCTCATGCTCTTGGATGGGGTCTTTCGCTATTCCCCATAGAATTCCAATTGGATTTTCTTTAATGAAAATAGGAAGGCCAACTGCATAGTTCATTGTGTCAGTTAGTAGACTACGTTTATCAGGGTGAATTGGCTCATTCTTTAAATCAATAAATTTAATTTCTGGCCGCAAACCATTGTTAAAGTCTATGATAGATTCTTGGAGATATCTTGAGGATTCATTTTGTGGATCAAGCAAAGCAATTGGTTTAGCTTGTTTTATGAATTCATCAATGCCAGGAACACTTTTCTTCAGAGCAAGTTCTTTGAGTTTAAAATGAGTCGCTGTAGCAACAACCTTCATTGCATCTTTATCAATGATTTCAAAAATTGCATAAGAGAAACATGGTTCATCATCGAAGTAAATCAAGGAGACCATCTTATTTACAAAAGATGTCCAAACACCTTCCAAGAATTGGTAAGTCTGTTTGGGAACAGGAAAGATAAAAATTTCCTCAGGGTTTACTTTAAGATTTTCAGATCTTTGGATCTTTGGATTTTTTATGATACGTAATGCATCTGTGTCAATCTTTGAGGCTTTTCTAGAATTCATAACCATGAATATTTCCTTATAATAGCTAAAAAATGACAAAAAGCCATTCTTAAAAGATAAAAAATTTTTCTTCTAAACTAAATTTAGCTTTTCTGGTGTGCTCATTTTATAGACATAATTTCTATAATGGAAGAAATCCCTGAAAAATTAGAAAGAATGAATGTACCTGCCTTAGATGAGATTTTAGGTAAGGCATTTAAAGTATTAGATGATGGATTTGTGCGTGTTGTAGATTATATGGGTTCTGATTCTTCAATCGTTCAATCAGCAAGAGTGTCTTATGGAAAAGGGACTAAGAAAATCCATGAAGATAGAGGTCTGATTCGCTACCTAATGAGGCATCGACATTCCACTCCTTTTGAAATGTGTGAAATAAAATTACATGTTCGTGTTCCTATGGATACATGGCGTCAATGGATACGTCATCGTATGGCAAATGTAAATGAATATTCAACTCGTTATTCAGTCGCTATAGATTCTTCTCAGACTACCCTAGATTCTGAATGGAGACTTCAATCGGGAGGAAATCGCCAAGGCAGTGAGGGATATTTTCCAATAGAGCAAGGGAAAGAATTATCGAAAGCAGAGAAAAAATTTCATGAAGATGCTGTTCAACTCTACCAAAAAAGGTTAGAACTAGGTGTAGCTAGAGAACAAGCACGTAAAGATCTTCCATTATCAACATATACTGAAGCCTATTGGAAGCTAGATCTTCATAATCTTCTCCATTTTTTAGCTCTTCGTATGGATGACCATGCACAGTTGGAAATACGTAATTTTGCAAAAATGATAGGACATGAAATAGTCAGCAAATGGTGTCCCTTAGCATGGGAGGCATTTATGGATTATCGTGTAAATGCAAGTGGACTCACCCGAATTGAAAAAGAAATAATTTCTTCTTATAACAAACAAGGAAAAGATGCTGCAATACAAAAAGCTATTGAATTTGGCTTATTGAATGAAGATTTATCTCAACCCAAAAAAAGCAGGGAAAGAGATGAATTAGAAAATAAGTTTGAAGAATTGGGTTTTGTAATTCCTTGGGCTTAGATTTCTAAAAAGATTTTATTTTTTATTTTCGTTTTGGTTGATTCTTTGGTTTCGTATCAAGCTCGATATCAGCAACTTCCACTGACTTCGAGCAATATATAGTATTTGATCTGGTTGTGAATACTCCACCAACTGCGAAATGAATTATGGTATCAAATTTGTTTCTTTCAATTACAACTTTATTATGAGATCCAGAGGGACATACCCATTCCTCTGTCTGTCCTAATTCGTAATAGCCTAGTAAATAACTTTCCGTTTTAGATTCATAGGAAGTAGTTTCAATTTTATCTTTAGTTAAAGAAAGAGTTGTCTTGTTGCAGTAACTAATAAGTAAAACCATTAATATAAGTAGGCAGTAAGTTTTGATATGATGAGTTGAGCCAAATTCAATATTTCTTTTATTCATAACATGTTAACCTTAGAGTTCTTGGAGAATAAAAACCAATACTAAGTTGTTCATAAAAACCATTCATAAAAGTGGAATATTGATAGATTTCAAAAACTCCCTTAGGACATTCTTTATTTAAATCAACCTGAATATCATCAGGACTGAATCCCCAGTAAGTATAAACCTGCGGAAATTCTTTTTCTACAGTTTTCTTTTTAGCTAAATCATTTCGAATAATTTCAAGTGATGTTTGGCAATCGTCTTTCTGCTGTTTTTCTGACCATGGTATACATTGTGAAGGTAAACTAGGAATAAGGCGAATTCTTGCATGTTGGCAATTCAAAACTAATAAAACTAAACTAATCATAATTAAAAATTTCATGATACGATAAGCATCGTAAGACTGCCAATTTTTATCAAATATTGGAAATAAATTCTTTCTAAATTTCATAATTTAATTATTTTGTTGGCGAAATATTTTCAATGGAACTGAACTTTTACCTGTGGAGACATATATATAGGATAATGAGCCAACGGGTACTGATATTGCAGAAAATATATTTTGCATATTTAAAGGATCACCTAATCCATTGGAAGAAACTTTTTGCCAATCATTTGCATTTGAACTTGGATTGCTAACTGAAGTTCTCCAAATTTCTATTCCAGAATCATTATCAAAACCAACATATAAATAATTTCCATTTCTAACTAGTAAAGTAGCACTATGATTGCCATTGGAACCAAAATTCGTGATTCCAGAATTATTGTCTCCAACTACAGACCAATCTCCTGACTCGCAGGTTGTTGTACCAGAGGTTAAAGTTGGTTCACACTTCCAAATCTGAGGTCTCCTGTTAACAGTTGATCCATCATTACATCCAGTTACTGCTGGTAAAGAAACTGCTTCTGCATGATTAGATGCTGTAGAAGGATTGGTAACACATATTGTTCTAATTGTAAATAAATTTCCTTTATACTCTGCGAATTGAGCGAATGCTAAGTCACCTGGTGAAAAATCAGAAGATCTTCTAAGCTCTAAAGAAAACCAATTTCCCGAAGATCCATGCCAATGAGTATGAGATCTAGGAGTAATTTCAGTCCAATTCGAATTGCAATTGTATTTTCCAGAGCAAGCACCTGGGTTTATAGTATTAGATCGAATAATTCCACCATTGTGATCAACTTGATTATGCCCACCATTGGCAGCATAGATGCGATTATTAAAAACAAAAAGTGAATCAACACCAGCATACAAACCATAGTTTGTGAATCTATTATCATTGCTTTCTGCACTAGAGCCACCAAAATAAGGAACTCGGTCAATTCGAAACCGAACACCTCTTCCATTGCTTCCAGCAGCACAATTATTTCCTATTAAACAAGCATTGTTATTCGATGGATCTGTTGTAAATTTAACATAACCGAAATCTGGTGTATTTCTGGAGACACCTCCGCCACCATTGGAAGGTTCATTTAATTTTGCAAAACCTGCATATAGATTATTGTTTTGTGTTGTAAAACTTTGAGTTCCGGCTGTGGAGCTTCCCGTAATATTTCCTAATTGAATATATTTAAAGTTAAGCGAAGAAGAAGTGTCATCAGTATAATAGAGATATCGGAAATGAGGAAATTTTACACCTGCAAAATTCCTCGCTCCACCCATAAATAAGAGTTCATTTCCATAAAGAGTTCCAACAGAAAAATTGCCCCGGCCATTCTCATTGTCAGGGCCACAACCTGTTGATAAGTTTGCATTGGATTCTGTACAACCAATATGCCCCATTGTTACAAAAGGAGGAACCGATATACCCCCATCTCTAGACGAGGCATTGTTTCGATGACCTGAGTGTTTATCAATTTGAAATCCTATATTTTCTGGATTGGATCCATCAAATTGGAACCTTGCAGCAGAGTTGCCCTCACGGTTTGGTCCTACATATATTCTGTTATTGTAGTTGGATAGGTAACCAAAGGAAGTCCCATCTCCAAAAGTATTGGAAGAAATTGCTCCATCTGAAAAATTAACAGGAACAGTTCCACAACCTGAAAAACTTGCTCGGTCACGCGGGTTATTCTGAAGATTTTCAGTATCTAAGATATCTCTAATTGCAGAATAACTTCCATCATCAAATCCATCACCATTGGAAGCATTAGCTCCAATGACAGTACTCACAGCCCCATTTTGAATAAGAGAATGCGTAATGCAAACTTTAGAAGTATTCGCAGTTTCGCCCCCACAGACAACTCCATCTAATAATTTAGCTGAAGTTATTTGGCCAAGATCAGTTCCTGTTATTTTATATTTTGTGGAACAAGTTGAAACTGAGTTACATTCACCACTCCCTGAGTCGGTTCCCGATTTAATTGGTTTAGAAAAAGTTAGAATTATCTGATTGAGATTCTTACAACTGGAAGAAGTAACACGAAGTACGGATTGTCCTTCAAATCCTGATGCATTAGAACAAGCCAAGTTATTTGGGATGGATGCTAAATCGTAAAGATTAGATTTATTTACTAGTACAGTATAATTTTTACCATAAGACTGAGAAGAACTTAGATTCAAATTATAGATACTTCCTGAACCGGAAACAGAAGATATCGAAAAATCAGTAGTCTGAGATGAATTCAAAAAGTTAGTATTATTGGAACAAAGACCAACCATGGTATTTGTATTGGAAATTTTATAGTTATTTTTATCTAAAGCACCTATAGTATTCACAGGTTCAGAAAATGTTATTTGCACCGTAGTAGGATTGATAGAAGTAGCTGAAATTACTGTAGGTGAAGTGGTGTCTCCCGCTAGAATTGTTGCTGAAGTAGATCCAAATAGAGAGCTAATCTGAGCTGTTACTTGGACAGAGCCAGCTTCTATTGCGGTTAATAATCCTTTATTTAGTAAATTATTGTCAATGGTTGCTTTACTAGTATCACTTACACTCCAGACAACAGATTGAGTTATATTTTGTGTGCTGGTATCGGAATAAGTACCAATAGCTGAATAAGAGCGAGTTAAACCTGCAACTGTAGAAGCACTATCCGGTACTATGGCAATACTTGATAGAACTGCAGCAGTAACGGAAAGGGATGTATTGACCGTAAAGCTGCCATAAGCCAGCGAAATGGTAGCTGTTCCAAGATTATTTGCAGTAGCTAAACCATCCATTCCGCCACCATTACTAATTGTCGCTATAGTTGAATCATTCGAAGACCAAGTTACTAAACTTGTGATATCAGCTAAGGAATTATCTGTAAAAGTGCCCATCGCTTGGTATTGAAGAGTATTTCCTTTAGGAAGGGAAGAATTGGTTGGAGATATTGCAATTTGAGTCAATTGTTTCTGGGTAATTGAAAGAAGAGTAGAATTACTGGTTATCGAATTCAATTGCGCAGTAATAGTAACAGTTCCTTCTTGTAAGGATTGAATCTGTCCTTTAGGAGTAGGGCTTGCATAAAATATAGCAGTTGATGTATCAGATGAATTCCAAGTTACAGAATTTGTAATATCTACAGAAGTTCCGTTGCTGTAGTTCCCAATTGCTACAAAATTTTGACTCAAACCTAGGGCAATCGATGGATTAACTGGATTTATTGAAATCCCTATTAAAGTAGGTGAGATTACTTGAACGGTTGAAGTAGATTCAAAACTTCCGAATATTGCCTTTAGATTGCTTGTTCCATTGGAAACACCTTGAACAATACCATCTGATGGAACATTTGCTATGCTTAGATTAGAACTTACATAATCGATATCTGGGTGGTTTGTTAGATTGATCGTTGAAGAATCAGAATAGATTCCTGTTACTGCAAAATTTTCACTAAGTCCGACTTGAACTTGAATTGAAGAAGGACTTAATTCGATAGATTGAAGAACAGCACTAGTAACTGTCAGTTGATAGGTGGCAGTTTTGTCTTGAAAACTCGCTTGTATTTGACCCAAACCTATATTGAATCCTAATACCTGCGAATTGAGAGTCTGTAATGTGAGAATAGCTGGACTTAAATTTTGAAAAGTAGCTTCAGAAGTTACATCTTGGTTAGTATTATTCGAATAAATTGCAGTAACAATTAAATCAGTTGTAGTTCCTTTTGGAAAAGAAGAGTTTAAAGTTGAAATCTCTATTCTATCTAAGGTAGGGATTGTAATAGGCGACTCTCCATCAAGAGTTGCGGGCGTTCCCTGATCCACATTTGCAGAGGATGAACCGCCTAAAAGGAGAAATGTAAGAGAGTCCATACCTGAAGAAGCCGTCTTTTGGAGAGCAACTAAAACACCTGTAAAACCAGGCCAAGCTACACATCCATTTGCAAGAAACAATATTAAAATATATAGGAAATATTTCCTAAAAACCCTCATATAGTATCTTCGACGAATGAAACCTAAACAAAAAATGAGTACTAATATAATTTAGCTTTTTTTGATAAAAAAATTTAAAAGATGTACTATCTATATATTAAATAATATTGTCAATGAGAGAAACAATTAATTTACTTAGGTTTCCCGTAATAAAAATTACCTTTTTTCTGAATTAAATCTCTAGAAAGTAGACCGTCCGCAATAATGAGCATCCCCTGAGCGGCAGCTTGTTTCTTATCCAAACTTTCTTCTTGTTGAGAAGACATAAGTTCATGAACATACTTCCTTCTTTTCGCTTCTAGAACACCTAACATTGCTCCACAGACTTTTTTTTCAGCTATTAAGAAAGCCAAAGCTAGTGTTTGGGGAGGAGTCTCGTTGCAGAGGTAGTAGAGAGCGAGATTGTCAAAATAGGAGAATTCTTCGAATTTTTCAAATGATAGATCGCTGGAGCTAGACATAATTTAAAATTTATCCTTCCTATTTAAACAAATCAGGACGTAATTTTCTGAAAGTATCTAGAGGTATCTGTCCTGGAGCTTTTGGTTCACCAATTGTTATATATGTAAAAGAAGAACCATAGGATTCTCCAAATACTCTAGATACAATTCCTGCCTCTCCCATACACACACCAATCAAAGAAGCTGATTTGGAAATAACTTTTATATCACTTAGAAAGTCAGCTGCTTCATTTATGTCCTCTGGAGTAATTGCAAATTTGAAAATAGGTTTACCTGATTTAACCGGCTTAGCATTACTAATGTAATCTTTCATTTCTTTCTGAGAGATGGATTTTTTAAAGCTGTGGTAAGAGTATACAATTTGGTATTTTAAAGTTTCAAAGCCTGCAAAAATTGTATCATCTCGATTCAATTCTATATCTAAATAGTTCTCAGCTGAATTAAAATCTTTCATTAGGTCTTCTACATCTTCTGGAAAAAGTTTAACATAGGATTTCATATTACTATCTTCTGCTCTTCTATAGGTTAGTAAGACAGGAATAGCTAGTGATTTTACTTTTTTCTTAAGTTCTTTTTGGATATAATTTCTTGAAAATAAATCCAATCTGATTTCTAATAAATCGAGATCTTTCGTATCTTTCTTTTGTAAGTTTCTTAAATCTTCTTCACCAACTGAAGCTATGACTTTGTATTTTGCTGGCATTTTACAATCCTTTTTGAAGTAGATCGTGAACCGTTATGATTCCAATGAGTTTGTGTTCAGAATCAATAATCGGAGCTACAGAAATTGGTCTCTCACGATTTTCCATGCTTACCAAAACATCATAAGCATTGCTCCCTGAAAGGAAAAAAGATGGGGATGGATTCATGATTTTGTCAGCAGATTGATCCATGCCGTCTTTTCTCATCACAGTTTTACGGATGTCGTTATCAGTTATAAATCCGATCAGCTTTTGATCCTTGTCCACAACTCCCGCTGCTCCCACCATTTTGGAGGTGATTTCTTTTAATACCATTTCAAAATTTGTATCGGCAGTAACAGATGCAACTTGAGTTCCTTTTCGCATGACATCATCTATTACAAGGGAGAGTCTTTTCCCTAGCCTTCCAGCAGGATGGTAGAGTGCAAAATCTTCTGTTTTAAATTGACGAATTTCCATTAATGCCATAGCTAAAGCATCCCCTACAATTAATGCAATAGTTGTACTTGATGTTGGTGCCAAAGCCAAAGGACAGGCTTCCTTGAGGACAGGAGTAATTATTGCAGAGTCTGAGGATTTTGCAAGGGTCGAATCTGGATTAGCAGTAATAGATACGATTTTTGCTCCTATCTTTTTAATTGTTGGTATTAGAGAATTAAGCTCATCTGATTCACCACTTTTGCCAATTGCTAAGACAACATCACCCTTTTGAATAATACCAGCATCTCCGTGTAAGGCATCAGTAGGATGAATGAAAACTGCTGGAGTTCCGGTTGATGACATGGTTGATGAAATTTTTTTTGCTATGTTACCTGATTTTCCAACACCTGTTAAAATAACTTTGCCTTTACAATCTAAAAGAATTTGAACTGCATGTTCTATATTTGGATCTAAGTTTTCTCGGAAGTATTGAATGGATTCTATTTCAATATCGATAGCTTTTGTTATTTTCTCTAAATACGACATTTATTTATTCCACCCTTCTTCTAAACCTAAATCTTCAATTTTAATTTCAGCTCTTGCTTGTTGACCCATCATTGGCAAATTCATTACTACATAGGTTTTATTTTTCATTTCAACTACTTCAGCCTTATGACCTTTAAACATTCCATGTTTAATCTCGAGAATTTTCCCTGGTTGGAGGTTCTCGTCTTTAATAATTTGAATTTTTTCAGAGAAATTTGTAACCAAAATCTTCATTGTGTCAATAATTTCTTCATCTAAAGTAGCTGGCTCACCTTTATAGAAAACTATATGATGAATCCCTGGAAGAATCAATATTTTATTTTTGTCATCCCAATAGGAAATTTTTACAAAAACATAGGATGTGAACATGGGTTTTTCGACCATTTTCCATCTATCGGACCATTTGGTTTTGACAGTAATTATTGGTAAGTAACATTCAAAATTATACTTTTGTAGATAACTTAGAACTCTCTTTTCAGCTCTTGGGTTTGTATAGAGAATATGCCATTGTTTATTCATTTTTATCTACAATGCGAAATGAAACAGGAATTCGAATTTTTGTTCCTGCTGGAAGTTGAAATTTCCATTGGTGAACAATATTTTTGAAAGCTGAATTGAAAATTTCATACCTGCATTTTCGCGTTGTCTCCACGTTTTCAAGAATTCCATTTTCTGCAACTGTAACTAACCATTCACAATCTGATTCTAAGCCTCTTTGCAAGGCAGATTTTGGGTAAGGAATAGACTTTTGGATTCGTAAAATTTCATCCTGCATACTCTCAGATCCAATTTCCGAGTTGGTCTCTTGATTTGAAATAGAGTTTGATTTTCCTTTTGATTTAAATTGAAAATGAATAGAGGATAAGGTGCCGTTGACCAGATTAATCTGAAAATAATTATAAGGTTTTATAATTGAACTAAACAAGATAAAGATGAGAATGAAAACAATATGAACGAATATCGAAAGTATTAATGAATTTTTAAATGCTTGTAATTTCATTTTTGTTAGAATCTAAGGAAATAGATTTATTGGAAATGGGTATGAATACACTTCCTCACTTTCTATTAACTCGCTCAATCTTTCAAAGGCAATTCAAAATTAATCTTAGTAGTCTAGTTGTCTTTATTGATTAGGACTATATCTTTCTTTTTTTCTTATTACGATGGAAAACTTGGTTTGTATTCTTTTCTTTTCCCCTGATTTTGGTAGTATATGCCAAGTTCATGGGGTAAAATTTTTCGTATCAGCACCTTTGGTGAATCTCATGGTCCATCAGTAGGTGTTGTAATTGATGGAGTTCCTGCAGGAATTCCTTTGGAATTATCTGAAATTCAAAAAGACTTAGACCGGCGAAGACCAGGTCAAAGTAAATTGACTACTCCAAGAGATGAAGCGGATGAAGTTCGTGTTCTATCTGGAGTATTTGAAGACAAAACTATTGGAAGTCCAATTGCGCTTGTAGTAGATAACAAAAACACCATATCTAAAGATTATGATAATCTAAAGGATGTCTTTCGTCCATCTCACGCAGATTACACATACCAAGAAAAGTATGGTTTTCGAGCTCATGTGGGTGGAGGAAGATCCTCTGTTAGAGAGACGATTGCAAGAGTTGCAGCTGCAGGTCTTGCTCGAAGAATACTTGAAAGAGACTTAGGAATTAGAACAATTGCTTGGGTAGAGTCTATAGGAGAGATTGATTCTAAGATCTCTGAAAAGAATTATCCAACTTCTCGTGAGCAAGTTGACGTAAATAATGTTCGTTGTCCAGACCAAGAATCTGCTTCCAAAATGGAAAGGTTAATCTTGGATCTTAGCCACCAAGGTGATTCGGTTGGTGGTGTAATTAAGGCAGTTGTATATAATTTACCACCTGGATTAGGTGATCCTGTATATGATAAATTAGATGGAGATCTTGCAAAAGCAATTCTTTCTATTCCTGCCTGCAAAGGCTTTGAAGTTGGTTCTGGATTTTCAGGAACTCGACTATTTGGAAGCAGCCATAATGATGAATTTTATATTGATGAAAAGAAGAGAGTTCGAACCCGAACTAATCAATCGGGAGGATTACAAGGTGGAATTACCAACGGTATGGAACTTGTCATTCGAGCTGCATTTAAACCGACATCTACAATTAAGAAAGAACAAAAAACAGTCAATTCTCAAAACGAAGAAACCATTCTAAAAGCAAGAGGGCGACATGATCCATGTGTGCTACCTAGAGCTATTCCTATAATAGAAGCAGCTATTAATTTAGTTCTGATAGATGCATATCTTTATCAGAGAGCTCTTCAGCCAGAATGGTATGAAAAATGGGTTGTGAATAGAAAGGTATAGAGGTTAAAAAATGAAGCGAGTTTATTCTATATTATTAGCAGAAGATGATGATAATTCAGCTAAAGTAGTTATTCATACCTTAGATAAATATAATTTTGATGTCTCGCATGCAAATGATGGGATGGCTGCCTTATCAAGAGTGAAGACTAATTCTTATGATCTTATAATAAGTGATTTAATGATGCCATATTTAGATGGCTTTGCATTTTTAGAAAAAGGATCAGAATACATTAAAGACACTCCTACAATTATACTAACGGCTGCAGGCGAAAGAAAAAATGTATTAAAAGCTGCTCAACAGCATGTAAATCATTACTTGTTGAAACCTATAGATTTTGAAAGTTTAATCGAGAAAGTTCTTCAGTGTTTGAAAATAAAAAAAGAAGACCTTATAGATAAGAAGTCTATTCCACTCAGAATCAGTTTAAGTGAGGAAGATGAGAACACTGTAAGACTTGAATTGAATGGCTGTCCTAAAAAAAATTCAAGCGATGAGATCTCTCAAAGGTGCTTTGATTATTTATCAACTCATAGTACAATTCAAAAGATGGATATCTATATTGATGAAAACTTTTTTGTAGAAGCGTCTAGGTTTCGAATCTTAGATGAATTAGTTCTTAAGCTCATTCGAAATACTAAGATTAGGTCTAGTTATATTAAAATCATTGCAGAAGAGATATCTCACTATCTACCAGACAAAGATAAATTCCCGAATTTAATGAGTTGCAAGATAGAATCTAGAGCTTAGCCTGTGTCTAAGAATAGGAGGAGAGTTCTTGGTTAAGATAAAAATCGACGGTCTTGAATATGATGTAAATGAGAAGAAAAACCTCATAGATGCTGCTAAAGATGTTGGCGTCGACATTC
This sequence comes from Leptospira sp., assembly GCA_009991425.1. Classification (GTDB taxonomy): domain Bacteria; phylum Spirochaetota; class Leptospiria; order Leptospirales; family Leptospiraceae. Next base: position 12,725 of record JAACWH010000045.1, on the reverse strand, counting down.
CCTATTTTTGTTATCATCCTGCTTTAACTGTTGTAGGCATGTGTAGAATGTGCCTTATAGAAATAGAAGGTGTTCCTAAATTACAAGCAGCTTGCAATACTCCAGTCAAAGAAGGTCTTTCCATTATCACACAAAGTGATCGTGTCAAAGAGGGTCGAGCTGGAACAATGGAATTTTTATTAGCAAACCATCCTTTAGATTGTCCAGTCTGCGATAAGGCAGGGGAATGCAGATTACAAGACAATGCATTTGGTTCTGGATCTGGTAAATCTAGATTTGAATTTGAGAAAAGAAATATTCCTCAAGAAGAAATTGGAACAAATTTAATTATAAATCATAATCGTTGTATCGTTTGTTATAGATGCGTAAGATTCGAAGAAGAAAAAGTTGGTGAATCAAACTTAGGACTATTTGAGCGCGGATACCACTCCATTATTGGTTTAGCTAAGAACGAACCTATCAATCACAATTACCAAGGAGCACTTGCTGATATTTGTCCAGTAGGTGCTTTACTGAATCATGAGACATTATTTAAATCAAGAGTTTGGTGGTATAAGACTCATGACTCTGTTTGTCATGGTTGTAGCACTGGTTGCAATGTTCATGCAAATGTCCGTGACAATAAAATGTATCGTTATATGGTTAAAGAAAATTTCGACCAAGAAATGTTTTTCCTTTGTGATAAAGGACGATTTGATCTTGATTGGATGAACGAAAATCGATTGCTAAGCTATTTTGAAAATGGGCAAGAATCAGTTTCTAATGATGTATTTTCCAAACTAGGTAGAGAGTGGAATGATGCAAATTCTATAGCTATTCTAGGTGGAGCACACGAAACAAATGAATCTCTATCAACCATTAAATCCTTATTTAATTCCCAAGACAAGATTATTTGGGAAGCAAGAGTTTCAGATCCTCAATACAAAGAAACCGAGCAAGTGGATTTCTTATTGACTAAGGATTACCATCCAAATACAAGAGGTGCGGTTGATATAGGAATTACTACTTCTACTGGAGTGAATGGAATAATTAAAGATTTTAATTCGAAAAAGATAGATCTACTTTTCATAATCAAAGAAGAAATACCAGAGGGTATTGACTCATCAAGAATGAATAATGTTGTAATGATGGATACAAATCTATCTAATAAAATTTCCAAAGTAGGTTATGCGGTTCCTATTCAAATTTTCGCTGAACAAGGTGGAAGTTTTACTAATAAAAATGGCCTAAAGCAAGAATTTGAAAAGGGAATGAAACCTGTACAAGGCTTATTAAGTTCTTCAGAATTTTTTCAAAAAATTCTAGATCATGCAAAACTTGCAAAGGAGGCACTCGTTCATGGCAACAATTAATGTTGTAAACGTAGCAAAACGCCACCAATTCACTTGGTATGAAAAATTTTATTTTTATTCTATAAGCAAGGGATTGTGGATTACCTTGAAACATTTTTTGAAGGTAGCTTTTCTTAAAGGTGCAGTTACAATAGAATATCCCGAAAAGAAAAGACAATACTCCTCAAGGTTTAGAGGACTGCATTCTCTTAAGCGTGATGAACAGAATAGAGAACGTTGTACTTCATGTTTTTGTTGTATGTGGATATGTCCTGCTGATGCAATTTATATCGAGGCTGGAGAAGTTACTCCTGAACGGCAACATTTGCATCCAGAAGATAAATTTGCTAAGAAATTTGAGATAGATCTTCTTAGATGTATCTTCTGCGGACTTTGCGAAGAGGCTTGTCCTAAAGGAGCTATCTACCTTGATGGTTCTGGTGAAATGGCTGCTGACAATCGCCAAGATTTAGTACTAACCAAGGAAAGAATGATGGAAAAAACAGGATCATCTATACTTGGGCAAAGAAATTGATTTATCGTTTGACTAAAGTTTAATTTTAAATTTAAATGAACCTTAATAGCAATGGTTTATTTTTTTTCTACTCAATCCAATGAATTAAATATATATTTATACGATATATTATCGTCACAGTGGAATGAAGTTGAAGAATTAAAAAGACCTTACAGTCTTGAAGATATCAAAGAAGATAAATCAATGCTATTCTTTCTTTGGGAAACAGATGTTCCCAAGAATTTAGTTTCTAAACTTTTACTCGCTTTTCCCCAATCTGTTTTTGTATTAATTTATAGAGACCGTCCAAATACCAATTTAGAAAGAGATTTTGATAATCCATTAATCGATTTCTATATTCGCTATGAAACAGTAACAAGTGATTATTTATACATCTTCAACGAAACGATTCGAGGCAAACGGCGAGCTAAAGAATTAGAAAATACAGTAACTAAATTAGAAAATTCTATTTTAGAATGGCAGAATATCTTCCAAGATTCATTGGATTTGATTTTTATTATAGAATCTGAAACAAAAAAAATATTACAAACGAATAGAACTTCTATGTTAGTATTAGGTTACTCTGAAGCTGAATTGATTGGAATGGATTTCTCTAATCTAACTAAGTCTCCTAAGTCAGAAGAGGAAGACGGAGCAGAAATACATGGCTCTTCGATCATCAATCAAGGATTGAGAAATTCGGAAGGAAAATGGATTCCAATGGAATCTACATGGAGATTGCTACAAAGAAATGATGAGACTGCCATCCTTGCCACTTTCCGAGATATTTCGGAAAGAAAAGAAGCCGAACAGAAAATTCAACAATTGGCGTTTTATAATTCTATAACAAATCTGCCTAATCGTGTACATTTCGAGGAAATAGTTAAAAACCTATCATTAATATCAAAGAACACTAAAGAGCTATTTGCTATAATAGTTATGGATATTGATAATTTTAAGTTAGTGAATGATTCTATTGGTTCCGAACGAGGAAATGAACTTTTAAAGCTTGTTGGTTCGAAAATTATATCCTTGCAACCTACTTTAAAAAATGTCTCCCATTTCGGTGGAGACGAATTTGGTGGAATACTTCAAAATTTTAAATCTATAGATGAGTTAGAAATTACCTTAATCCAATTACAAAATCAGCTAAGAAATCCCTATCAATTTGAAGATAGAGAGCTTCATTTAACAATGAGTATTGGTGTTGCTATATTTCCAAATCATGGTGATAATTCTACTCAGTTATTGAAAGCAGCAGATATGGCTATGTATTCTTCCAAAGAGCGTGGAAGAAATATTTCTACTTTATACTCAACTAAAATGATCGAGAAAGTTAAAATTCGACTAGAGCTTGAAAATGATATGAGATCATCATTAAAAGCAAAAGAATTTGAAGTTTACTTTCAACCACAAGTTGATCTTAAATCCGGAGAACTTTGCGGTGCAGAGGCATTGGTTCGGTGGAATCATCCTTCAAAGGGAATGGTTTATCCAGGCGTTTTTATTGAAGCTGCTGAAGAATCTGGAATTATATTTGATATAGGATTATTCGTTTTAAAACAAACCTGTAAAATAGCATCAGATTGGTATAAAGAAGATTTATTGAAATTTCCACTTTCTGTTAATTTCAGTGCTAAGCAATGGAATGGTCATGGAACTACAAAAGAAATATTGAAAATTCTAACAGATACAGGCTTGCCTCCCAATTTCCTAACAATTGAATTAACAGAGTCTTCTGTAATGCAGAATCCAGAGAAAAGTATTATGGAATTTCAAGAGTTAATACAAAACGGTGTGAGTTTATCCGTTGATGACTTTGGTACTGGATATTCATCCCTTAGCTATCTTAAAAAATTGCATGTCCATCATTTGAAAATTGATAAAAGTTTTGTTCAAGAATTAGAAAAGAATGAAAATGATAGAGCGATTTGTAAGGCCATAATCAATATGGCACACTCTTTAGGTCTCTCTGTAGTTGCTGAAGGCGTAGAGACTAAAGAGCAGTTAAAAATTCTACAAGAAGAAGGCTGTGACATCATTCAAGGATATTTAATTTCTAAGCCTATTCCACAAAAAGAGTTTGAAGAACTTTTAGCGAAATACCGATTTAAAAATTATGAAGTGGTTTTCTCGGTTTAATTTTTTATTTCTCAATATCAATTTACCAATTACATATCTTTTCTCAAAGCTTACACATCTATCTTTCTTATTCTTAATTGCAATTTTACTTCATCCAAGTTTATCTTTGTCATCTAAAAAATTGAATGGAGTGCTCATAACAAAATCTGAAAAAAATTATGATCTACAATTAAAAGCAAGAAACTTTGCCCAAGGAGAATTGATTCTTGTAAAAATTATTCCAAAGAAGAAGGCTGTAGTGGATTTAGAATTAAAATTAACAGCTGACGGCGAGGAAATTCCTCTTTCTACAGTTGGAGTAAATCGTGTTGGTTTCATCCCTATTTCACCTGAAAGAACGCCTGGACCTATGCTTATTGAATTATTTTCTAAGATACTTTTTGTAAAATATGGATCTAAGAAATACCAAATAGATGTTCAGAAAACAGATTTTATCGTGATTAAGAAGCAATCTATTTCACTTAATAAAAAATACACAAGTTCAAATCTTTCAAAAGAAACGTATCAGTTTATTGAAGATTGCACTAAAGCGAAAGCAAAAGCATTTTCCTCTAACACAGAGTTTCAAATTTCTTCAGGATTTATTAACCCCGTAAAATCAGTTTATATAACGAGTCCATTTTATGTAAGAAGGGACTATAATAAAAAGAAAGGTCGCCCTCATGGAGGACTTGACTTTCGTGGTGCAAAAGGTACGGATATTTTTGCAATCCAAGATGGAACTGTAGTGCTAGCTCGAGAGATGTACTACGAAGGTAACTTTACCATCATAGATCATGGAAATAAAATATTTTCCTACTATATGCACCAATCAAAACTACTTGTTAAACCGGGTGATAAAGTAAAGAAAGGACAGAAGATTGGAAAAATTGGATCTACTGGTATGTCAACTGGACCACATCTACATCTTGGATTCAAAATAGGAAGTACCATTCTCAATCCAGAATCAGTCTTATTTTTAACTGAACTTTAGAATAATAAATTACACTATTAATTTTAATAGATAAGAATTTCTAAAATCATGGATCCATATAATCATTTACAGAATTTTCTCAGTAATTTGTTAGTTAATTAATCAGATTTCCATATTAAGTTATATATTATGAACTTATTTTATTTTAGATTCTATAGAATCTAATAAAGATTGAATTTTAGATTCATGAAATGAACCTTTTTCTAGATTTTCAGTAATATGAATAAGTAATTTATTTCCATTTGATAATTGGAAAAAATAAAATCCAGTCTTCGCATAACGTGGTCTAATGATATCATAAAATGTCCAAAAAGCATTGTAAGGTATTCGTGAATCGAATAGCCATTCACGATTAGGTTGAATTTCATTGATCTCTTCTATCTCACCTTGGCTTTCTAATAATTGTGTGTATTTCCAGACTTCTTCCCTTATCAAGGTCTCAGGAACTTCTATATGAACAGGAAAGAAGAAGATCCGAACCAAAGGATAGCTATTTGGATCATGGTCACTTGCAGAAATTATTCCTGCAATTTGCCCTACTCCTGTTTTATCTTTAAGCCCTAGGTCTTCGGGATTATAAAAAAACATTCCATCAGGAATTTTTATTTCAATTGGTATAGACTGATTCGACAGTATTTTTGTCTCTTCTTTAAATTCCCAACCTGACAAATCAACTTCAGTAAATTGCAATTGAGATTTGAAAAGATGGTAGGCAGAAAATATTTCCATCTTTTGCAAAACAACAAAGGTAAGAAGACCATTTGTTAGTAAAATAATAGCAAGTATTCCGAGAGCATATTGTAATTTTAATTGAATGAATCGAAACAAACCAACTATTGCAAGAAAGATAAAAAGAAAAACATAACCAGCTCTGTTATCAAGAAAACCAGATGAAACTAATGCGATGCTAAATGCAATAAATGCGATCAATTCGTAAAGAATATGGAATCCATTTGTTAAGATTTTTTCAAAAACCTTAATGGATGCATAAAATAAAATAGAACCAAATATAAGAGTGAGAGTACTAAGAACTAAAATATAGAATAAAGGTAAATGAGATTCATGCCAAATGAGGATTGGCATGACGAATCCAATATATGCAAAAAGGATAAATTGAATTGTTTTTTTTCTGCTTTGCGAATTGGATTCGGTTTGGTCTGATATGATATTAGCCATGACTTTTATAAATGAAACAATAAAAAAGATACTAGAAGCAATTCAAGAAATTAAAGATTTCACAAATTCGACTCAAACCTTTATTGATACCACAACAACTATTATAACTCGAACCTACCAATTTCTAGCACCTATTTTTTCATTTTTTCCATGGGAAGTTTTACTTCTTTTGGTAGTGAGTATTTTCCTTTTGCTTTGGGTGAATTCGCTATTTCCTACAACCCCTAAATGGAATTTTACATGGATAATAATTATGCTTTGTTCTGCATGGGCCTATTCTGTAGCTGCTTCCTCAGTAAATGCAAAAGTTCCTTGGTTGCAAATTATTCAGTCTGCTATGTACTTACTTATTCCAGTTCATTTACTAGGAATTTCAAGTTGGTTGGCAAAATTAGGAATCCAGTATTATAAAAAGAAGAAGCAATTGAACCCAAAAGATTTGAAAGAATTTATTTACAATTTAGACCAAATCTATCATAAATCTTCCTCGGTAGCACACTCAATTCTGTCGGGAGAGCCAAGGCATGAAGAATTTCAGGTTCAGATAGATCATCTAAAAGAATTTTTAAACAAAGCTAAAATACAGGAGATACATAAACCGAAGAAAAACGATTGAAATTTCTAATTTTACGAAATGACAGTTGGAAAAATTCTCTTTCTGTTTATCATTTTTCCCGATAGTCTAATTAGAGTATAGGTTCCCCTGAGTGCTAAATAAAAAAGCCGCATTAACTGGAAGGCAAAAAGCCGCGATTTTTCTTGTTGCAGTAGGCAACGAGGTAGCGGCAGAAATATTTAAGCACCTACGTGAAGATGAGATTGAGCAAATTACATTTGAGATTGCTCGTCTCGATAAAATTACGCCTGAGGATAAAGAGAAAGTTCTCGTAGAATTCAACGAGCTAATGATGGCTCAAGAGTTCATTACAAATGGTGGTATTGACTTTGCAAGAGGTCTTTTAGAGAAAGCACTTGGAAACCAAAAAGCGATTGACATCATCAATCGTCTAACTTCATCATTACAAGTTCGTCCTTTCGACTTCATTCGTAGAACTGACCCACAGCATTTATTAAATTTTATCCAAAACGAACACCCTCAGACTATCGCACTTATATTATCTTATCTTGATCCTCAGAAGGCATCGAACATTTTGTCCAACCTTCCTCATACTATTCAGGCAGATGTCGCTAAACGTATTGCAACCATGGATAGGGTATCTCCAGACGTATTACGAGAAGTAGAAAGAGTACTTGAGCGTAAACTATCTACATTAGCATCTGAAGATTATACCTCTGCTGGTGGTATTGATTCCGTGGTGGAAATTCTAAACCTAGTAGATAGGGGAACTGAAAAGACCATCATTGAAGCCTTGGAAGAAGAAGATCCAGAACTTGCAGAAGAGATTAAGAAACGAATGTTCGTCTTCGAAGACATTGTATTATTAGATGATAGAGCTATTCAGAAAGTTCTTCGTGAAGTAGATAACCAAGATTTGGCGAAAGCCTTGAAATCTGTAGATACGGAAGTTCAGGACAAGATTTTCAAAAACATGTCAAAACGTGCTGCCAACTTACTTCGTGAGGATATGGATTTCATGGGGCCAATACGTTTGAAAGACGTTGAAGATTCTCAGCAAAAAATTGTAAATATCATACGTAAACTTGAAGACCAAGGCGAGATTGTCGTTGCTCGTGCTGGTGAAGAAGAACTAGTCGTATAACTAATTAATTAATCCAATTAGTTTAAAATTAAATCATAAATATACTAAATAATCCTAAAAATTCAAATTATGAAATAAAAATTTATTGAATTAATTTAAAATAGAGATTTCTCATAATCTACTAAGCTGAATAATTAGCTCTAATATTTTTTAAATTCTTAACCAAAAAAGAAGTTATAATTTATGTAACAACAGTTTTAGTTCCAAATTTGGTTCATATTTACTCAAGACTAAAAGCAAATATGGCTTGAATCTCTATTCTCAAGAACATTCATCTACCCGTTTTTTATCTAAGCTTAAATAAAATGGATTATCTATGGGAAAAATTTTAACAATTGTAGAAACTATAAACCAGCAGATATTTAGAATAAATGGTGAAGTAATCGTATAAGCAAATTTGGATATAGAAGAACGGAAATTTAAATGACGAAATAATTTATTCTCAAGAAGAACATTTTGATAATTTTTAAAATCAAAATTATCTGTATTAAATGCCGTTTCTATTATTTTTGCAGCAGAGCGACCATATCCAAGTGCGAAACTTATTCCTTCACCAAATAGTGCATCGCCTCCTGCAGCATCTCCTATGAGGAGTGCATTTGGTTTGGCAATCACATTGTTTTTATTCCAACAATTTAAAGGATGACCTTGTAAATCACATTTATCTAATTGGATTCCACGTTCAAGTAAAGTCTCTTTTAAAATTTGTTTCAAATCTGCTCGAGAGCCATTTGGATTAGCTCGACTATCAAAAGTTCCGCGATTAACCATTCGAGTTCCATTCACAATAGATGGGAAGTCCCAGTAATAGCCTTGCAAACCCTGACTCATTGACTTAAATTCTAAATTAACTATTTTTTCATTAAAAAGATATTCGTCTTGAGGACGAACGGGTGTAAGAACTTCTAGCAATCGGCAAACTGTATTTTGATCTTTGAGACCAAGAGTTTTTCGAACAATACTCGTTGATCCATCTGCACCAACTAAAGTTCGACAACTGATTTTTCCACGAGTCGTTTCAATACAATATCCATTTAGAGAACGATCTGCAGAAATAAAAGATGTGTCTTCTAGAATTTGAACACCTTTAGTTCGTAGGGTATCCAAAAGAAAATGATCAAAAGTTGCTCGATTTACTATTTTTAAAACAGGTTTTCCTTTAAGCGCATATCCATGTTTTCCATACCGTATTTGAATTTCATTTACAGGGAAGGTGTCTTGATTTGGTTGAATACCTAAATCATCTAAAATTTCTAAAGCAGGTATACTAAGTGCACCTCCACAAAGTTTTTTTCGTGGATGTACTCTTTTTTCAATAATGAGGATGCGAGATGACCAATTAGGTGAAATTTGAATTAAATGCAAGGCAAGTGATAATCCTGCAGGTCCAGCTCCAACAATTACAAGATCAATTTCTTTTTTTTTTAAACTTAGCCTTTTATCAAATGAAGCTTCTATTGAATTCATACTATTTCTCCAATATTGCAAAAGTACTTATACCAAATGAATTGGTTCTAAATTTGATTGCTTTTGTAAAAGTAGAACGGGAAATAAGTAATTCCAAATCTTCTTGAGTTCTATTGTGCATTACCCATTCTAATATATGAGTTAAAAGATTTCTATCAGGATGCGATGGTGTTGTTACATTAATAACAGCTTGGCCTCCAATTTTTAAATGCTTATACATCCAATTCAATAATTCTATAAGTTGATCATCTAAAAGATAATCGCAAAATCCAGTTGCATAGATTATATTTTGTAGAGAGATTTGAAACTGTAATCTTCCTTCGAGTACTCCAATAATATTTTGGTTTATATATGATAGCGTATGATTATTATTTTGATTTTTATTCCCAAGCTCATTAGCATGTTCTAATGCTTCTTGGTCAATATCTATTAATGTTGCACGAACTTTCTCTTGTTCAAGATCTTTAAGAGCAGCGAACAATTCAAAACCAGATCCAGATGCTAAACTTAAAATATTTAGTATACTTGTAGAGTTTCGAAATTTATTATTTATAAAATCAGTCATATAGGATTGATCTTCTCTTCGACTAGAACAAAAATCCCCTTCTAAAAACCACTGATCTATTAAAGATCCTAGTTGTCCATCTCCCCAAGGTTGATTCGCATATATCAACTCATTTACTTTAAAATCATCAATAAATCCACGAGGTTTCATATAACAATGAGCCATAGTTTCACTTAACATAAATTTTGGGAAGGTTTCTCGAAAGATATAGGCTCCAATACCTATATCGAGCTGATCAGTATCTCGAAATGACATTAAATCTTCAAATCCCATTTTAAGTAAAAACTCTGATTGTGTAAAATGATTGAGTGATTCTACAATATTATCACATAATTTTTGTATTTTTGTAGTTGATTCTTCTAAATTCCCTCCTTTATTAAGTTTTTCCTCTAATTCTAAAGTTGCTGCATCAAATTCATGAATCGAATTTTTAAGTTCTACTGGAATTTGGCGATATGTTATGTGCCCAAGTCTAGTTGAGTGAAACCGATTCACTTGAGCTATTTCGTTAATATTTAATTCTTTTTGATTTGTTTGTAGATCTCTTAGACGTTCGGATAATGTAATCGCTAAAGAATTATAAAACCGAGATGAAAAACCATAATCGGAAGCTAACAAGGAATTAAGGTGAGCAGATTCGATTTGCTGAACAATGACGTTATCTTCGGCTACAACTGATGCACTCGCTGGGGCATTTTCAAGGAAACTCATTTCTCCGAATACTTCATTCGGTCCTAAGCGATCTAAGGTTAATTTAGATTTTTCTTTACCTCCTGTTATGTGGACAAAACCACTTAGAATTAGGTACAAATTGGATTGAACAGAACCTTCAGCAATAATCAGATCGTTATTCTTATAGCTTTTTTCAGTTGCCCGAGAAAGCAAAGATTTCCAGTCTTGATCTGTCAGTAATGCAAATGTTTTACGCATTTTTTTTATCCTTTATCAAAGTGTCAGGAGATTTTAATTTTTGTAGAGATTGAGGAAAGGCGAAGGATGCATCACGTCCTTGTAATCCAATTTCCAAAGCACGTTCCCACAGACGGTTCCCGATGATTATTGCAAATCTAGTACTTCCTGGAATTATCAATCTTAAAATTTCAAAACAAAAAACAACGGGTCGTAAGAACAAAGGAAAAAATCGCCAGAAGTTAGATGGTAACCCTAATTCATCAGCTCGTCGCTTACCAAGAAGATTTCGAGTAAGGCCTGCTAAAATGGATATTGTCATTTTTTGCATTGGTAAACCTATAATTCTTTTAACCATAATTGCACCAGCATCAAGAAGTGCTTTTGTTAGAATAATTGAATCAGGTGTAGCAGGTAGACGTATCGTTTCAATCAGACTAACCATACGTCTACACTCTGTACGGGTAGCACATTGGATTTCTGTATCTATTCCGATTAAATATCCATTATAGCGCCAAAATGCGTAAATCGATTCTTCCTCTCGTGAATTAATAAACATGCCCCAATGTCTGAGAGCATCAACAACAGTCATAGAAAACAATACATTAGTTCCTAACAAATGCCATTGATTTATAGGTATGCCCCATTCTTTCGTATTCCAACGACCCGATCTCAATAATAGTCGTCTAACTTGTGCATGCATAAGTCTTACTCGTATACAAATTTTAAAGCCATTACCATATCTATCCATTCCACCAGGTCGAATGCATTCATATACAAAACGTGCAGTTTCCAACAATCTGCGAGGGGCACGCTGAACAAGTCGTCCAGAAAAAAGCAAAGGTCTACTTCCTTCTGGGTCAAGGTAACCAGTAGGTAAGGAATGGCAAAGTAGGGCCGCGGCACCTAAGCCACCTGAGCGAAGAAAAGTCATTGCTCCTTGATTTAGTTCTTTATAATCAGCCCAAATTGGAAGATTATCTACTTGGGCAAAAAATTGTAAAAGAGAATCAGGGGCACCGGATACAGTATGAACGCCATAGTTCAAAGCCTGGTTCAACATCTCACTACCTTTACCGGGCTGCATCAATGCGAAATCATTAGTCACTGCATCTGCTAAAGGATCAGAGCACCAAAGTTTTGCTCTTAATTTTTCTACGATTGAATTTTCAATTTTTTCATCAGGCTGTAAAGATGTAGCTGAATCATTGATTAAGTTGAAAGGCTTATACAAAATAATTAACTTTTCTCCACATTAAATACATAATAAACCCAAAGTTTTTCTTGTAAAGCTTGCCATTGCCGTCTTGCAGCAATTAAATTTAAATGTTGAGGACGATTTCTAATATTCATCCAATGCATTATATGGCCAGGTACCCAACTAATCATTGCATGTCGGTTTAGTAGGGCTGAAGAACGTAAAATAAGGTAGGTGGTATCAATTGCCTCAATCTTATTTTTATTAAATCCTTGTTCTTGGAGAGCTATATGAAATTCATTAGGAGTAACTAAACTTGGAACTGCCCATGGGTGAAGCCAAGATTGCATAAGTTTAAGTTCACGCTCATTGAATAGAGATTCCGTTCTACTATAAAAACCATCTGCCACTATTAGTTTGCCTCCTGGCTTAAGCAAACGCCAGGCTTCTTTTAAAAAATCGTTTTTATTTGAAATATGACAAACACTTTCAATTGCCCAAATAATATCAAAACTTTCTGATTCAAAACCTGTGTTCTTATAATCACATACATGAAAGTCAACTAAATCTTCGACTTTAGCTTGCTTTGCATTTTCTTTTGCTCTTTCAATCTGGTTTTCTGAAAGAGAAATGAACTTCCCCTAATTTTCTGGACACTCATATCATAATAAATTAGGAGTAGAGATATGAGCAAAGGAAACAAATTTTACGAAGAACACTTTAAAAGAA
>JAACWH010000105.1 GCA_009991425.1 Leptospira sp. | reverse complement strand
AAGTATATATTTCTCTGGGTATTTAGTTTAAACTTTATTAACCTAATGTGAATTAGACTTTTCAATTGTCTTTAAGGCGAATTTTGCCATTTTTCGAATTTCAGGAATTTTAGAACTGGAAAGTTCTTTTAGCACTGGAATAGATTCCTTATCTCTTCTTTGTCCCAAAGCTTCAATTGCTAATTTAGATTGGATAGTCTCACCAGAACTTGCCATTTTTTCTAATGCTAATCTAGTCTCAGAATTTGGAATTTGGGCTAGTGCTGTAATTGCAAAAGGTGCAAGGTTATCATCCTTACTTGCTTGCAAAAGTGCATCCAAGGAACTAGGGCTTTTTAAGGAACCAAGGCTTTCAATTGCTAAGGAAGCTAAGCGCTTGTCTTTAGATTCAGATGCTTTGATAAGAAAAGGAACAGATTGTTCGCTTCCAGCAAATCCTAATGCCCAGGCCGCACCATATCTAGCCTTTCCATCTGACTCAGCCAAAACTTTCCATAGAATGGGTTCGGATTCTTTACTTCCTATCCAACCTAGAGCCTTGGCTAGTTCTTCACGATCCTGAGTTTTGGAATCCAATAAGTAGGTTTCAATCAACTTCCTAGATTGTGTATCCTTCCACTCACCTAGCACTAAAGCTGCTGGGCCAATCGTTGCCGTTTTTCTTTCTTTTAAAATATTTCTAACTCGAGTTAAAAAAGGTTTAGATGGATAGGAGGCAACTATACTAGAAGATAGATATCTGAGTTCTCTATCGCTATTCTCCCAGATGGAAAGAAGATCATTCATTATTTTTGGATCAAGAATATTCTTAAGAGATAAGTAAGCATTTTCTCTACCTTTTGGATAATCGGACTTTAAATATTCTAATAGAAGTGAGCTGGATTTGGTTGATTTGATTTTGCCTAGGGCTAAAATTGCTGCAGCCTTTGTCGGGCCATTTTCTTCTGTCTCGACCAAATGGATTAAATAATCTTCACTAGGCTTGTATTCTAATACTCCCAGAGCCATAGCGAATGTTTTGTGTTTGTCGGAATCTTCATTTTTCAAAGCCATTTTCAGCACAGAAGCTGACATTTCTTTAGCTTGCAGAACACGAAAGGCTTCTACTGCCAAGAGGCGTATGGTATGATTTGCAGAGTTAAGATACTCGATGATTTCAGGTGCAGCACGCTTATCTTCCAATCTTGTTAGGGCATCTAGTATAGTTTCGGGATAGATCGCTGTATCATTTTTAAGAGACAGAATTTTATTTAAGGAAGATTTGTCTTTATACTCACCTAATGCAACCGCGGATACAGAACGTACACCTGGATCGGAATCTTTTGAGATTAGTAATCTTAATTCAGGAAGGCATTCTGGTAGAACTTCTTCCATGCAATCTAAGATTGCCTGTCTGCGAAGGACTGCATTGGGATTTTTCAAATCGAGAATGATTTCTTTATAAGTTCGCATAGGATTCAATTCGTCTGGTTCGGGATTTTTATCTGGCATCGGTGGTCCTGAACAATGTGTTAATAGAAGAACCAACAGGTTAAGAAGAAAACTAGAAAAAAAAGAGGATCGTTTCAGATCCTCTACTTGTCTTTCTCTAGAAGATAAGCAAGCAAAGTTTGCTTGCCGAGTTCTTGGAAAAAAATTCTTAATCTTCATTAGCTATTGGGGACTTGTGCCTTCACATCTTTTAGACTAGCTAGCTCTTTCTTAAGAAGTGCTATATCATTTTTAGCAGTTGATTCATCTATAGAAGAAAGTCTAGATTTCTCCATGGTGTATTCTAGTAGTTCAATTCTAGATTCAATTTCTTGGATCTTGTAATCAAAATACTGAGTCATTTCCTTCGGAGAAACATCTTTTTGATTAGGTGCAGGAGGCTCCGTTCCAGGATTTGCATATTTGGAAGCAGAGTTGATACTAGCAAATTTTGCATCGATACTAGTATATGCGTCCAATGTTTCAATAACAGACTTCTCTTCTGCAGGTGTTAATGTACCCCGAATTTCATTGGGAATATAAAGATTCTTAGGATAGACTTTTGCAAAATCCTGCCATTCCTTTCGAACACGCTCTCTACGATTAGGATCTTTCGGTTCAAAAGCATGGGGCCATAGCTTTTCAGCCTGGGAAACCAATACATCCTCATCAGGCTTAGGAGCTTCTGGAAAATTCATAAACCCAGAAGAAAATCCAGAGCTCGATTGATTCGATTCATCTCTATCCTCTGTTACAGAAGAGACACTTTCTTGGATTTCATCTTTATTTTTAAAAATGATAATCGCAAGTAGTATAGCAATTGTTGCTCCTATAAGAAGCATCCATTTGTTTTTATCCATATTGTTCTCCTTAGGTGAAAATCCCTACAATCCAAGAAATAAATTGACCTAAAATATTTTCTGTTAAGAATTTCTTGAGGTCAACTGGATTACGATTCAAACTATCGTAGTACCAAGCTGTATACTCACTTACTTTTGGAATATTGTAGCCATAAGTTGAATTGATAGACTCAATCAATTCATTTGCAAATACAGA
>JAACWH010000044.1 GCA_009991425.1 Leptospira sp. | reverse complement strand
AATAATATAATAAAATTTAAATATATAGTGAATTTTGAAATATTTTCATGAGGCACTAGTTCACCTAAAACTGCGAATCTTCCAGGCATGATGAAAGATAATGCAACACCGTTTATAAATGCAAAGATATAAAGTATTTCTTTATTTGATGAATCTAAGTAGCCTAAGTATGCTAATAAGCCAGGAATAAAACTACACGATGCAGTAACTAATTGACTTAAAAAAAGAATTAACTTTCGAGAATGTTTATCTAAGATAAATCCGGCACTAAATGAAAACAATAAGAAAGGTAGATATGCTACAAAAAATACAGTCGATGCAAATGATTTATCTTCAGATAGAAAATGGGAAAATATTACTATCGCATAATTAAACATATTTCCAGCAAGTAAGCCGAAAAATGCGGATAAAAAATATATTTTGTCTTTTGTCATAAGTTTCTTTTTTATTTAAATTGAATAATTAGAAAAGAAGAACTGAGATTAAGTAATTCTATTTCTAAAAATTCTTCTCTTTCCTTCCAAAGTTCTAGTTCAATTAAAACCAATTGGTAATCCTTGAAGTCTTCATGTTTTAAAGTAGTAAATTGCGATACAGTCATCTGTTTGAGCATTCGACCGTGAATCTTTTGCAGATAATAAGTAAGTTTCTCAAATCCTAAAGAATTATTCGTTTTCTTTAAGATCAAAACTTTTTTTATTCTATCTAGTCCATTATCTAATAAAACACCAACATTACAGGGTGCATAATTTAAAATGGATCTAATTTTCCCACCTAAAATATTCTTAGTAAACAAAGATTTTGCAGCACCAATTAAAAGAAAACGCGAATTTGTTTTTTTAGCTTGGTTTAGTATTTCATAAGTTACATTTTCAGTAGTTTTATGAACCATTTCAAGATTCAAATTCAAATTACTCATTAAATCTTCTATATCTGAAAAAGATTTCTTTTTATATTCCGCTTCTTCCTCGGGAGATAAAATCTCAGTTGGAGTAATGTGAATAGCTGTTAATTGAGTCTTATCTCGGTATGAAGAAAATAAAAAATCTGCCAATTTGATCAAAGCTACACCCATGGATGCTTGCCCAAATGAAATTAAAATTTTTCTAAAAGCTTCAAGAGGTTGTTTAGAATCATCATCAAAAAAATTAGATTGAATGTACTTTAGTGAAGGTTTTGTTATCAATGTTGTAATTATAGTCATTACAACTAAAGCTGAATAAAGAACAGAATCTATAATTCCCAATTGGAATCCAATATTAATAACTATCAATTCCATGATTCCACGAGTATTCATTAAAGTACCTAAACTCAGTGAATCTCTCCAACTCATTCCCATTGCTCTTGAACTCAAAGATGCTGCTGAAAATTTACTTAAAATTGAAATAGCGGTGACAAAACAAAGTAAAATAATAGAAGATTGATTTTTAAAAGCAGTTAGATCCGTATTCAATCCCATGGATGCAAAAAATAATGGGAGTAAAAATACTAAGGCAATATAGTCAACTCGCTCTGATATCAAGTCCTTCAACTTTTGATCAGAAGGCATAATTACACCTGCAAAGAAAGCGCCGATTAAAGCATGCAATCCGATTAGATCAGTTAAATAAGCAGAGCTAAATAAAGTAAGAAAGACGATAGCCATTGCAGATTTAGTTAAATTTTCTCTACTAACATAGATTTCACTCAATCTTCTTAAAAATGGATGAATGACAAATATCATCATTAAAGTATATAATATTGCTAAAGAGATAGTAAGAAAAATACTGCTTAAACTTGATGATTTAATTAATATTATTAATATAGATAATAAAAACCAAACTACAATATTTCCGAATGCAGATGTGCTTAGCGCAGTATGCCCCAAGTTTGAATTAGATAGACCTTTTTCATTTAAAATTCTAGCTAATAAGGGATATGCAGTAATAGTTATAGATATTCCTATAAACAAAGAGTATTCAAAAAATCCAACATTAACGGGAGCTAATTCATTATAGTATAAATAAGCGAGAAAAACTCCGGATATAAATGGTATAAAAATAAGTGAATGGCTCACTAGTTTAATTGATTGAGATTTTTTGAAAACAAACACAAAATCAATCTGCATTCCTATTACAAACATAAACAAAATCAATCCCAATTCACTAAGGGAACTTAAAATAATGGATTGGGATCCTATAAACAGGAATTCATGAAATCCAGGGAAAAGAATTCCTAATACGGAAGGCCCGATTAAAACTCCCGCAATAATTTCTCCTAAAACTGTAGGTTGACCAATTCTTCTAAAAAAAAGTCCTATCAACCTTGATATAAAAAGAATAAGTATAATTAATAGTAATGTCTTAGATAAAGGATGATCTGCATTTTTAAGGAGATCTGAATAAATAGTATCTAGCGAAAAATCTTCAATTAAAAAAAATAGAGGTCCTATCGATTCGGTTTGGATAGTTGGTTTTGTCTTTTCAATAGAATTTCCTCCATAAAGAAGGAAACCAAAAACTGTTAATGATAACAGAAAAACTAAAGTATAAATGATTCTATTTTGATTCGTCATGCTTCTGTCTTAGTCTTTCATATTTCTTAACATTGAATGGTTGAATATCATTTTTTCTTCAAATGAATTAAAACTTCGTAGTGAGGAGTTCGTGGGAAAAAATCAAAAAGTACAGTTTTCTCTAAATTATATTCGGAATTAAAATTTCTAATAAAACGAAGATCTCTTGCCAAAGTCATTGCGTCGCAACTAGAATAAATTATCTCTTTAGGTTTAAAATGCGAAATCATTGCTCGTAATTTTTCACTAAGACCAGCTCGAGGAGGGTTCATAATCCATATATTCTGTTTTCCTTTGACTATTTTAGGAGACATTTTTCCAAGATCGACAGTTTTATATTCGTATAGTTCCACTTTGTTCGCTTTAGCATTTTTCCTAGCGTATTGTATAGAGGATTCAACCATTTCAAAACCTTCTAAGCTAGATATTTTATCTTTCCCATAAATTCCAATAAGCCCAGCTCCACAATAAAATTCTAAAATATGATTTGTTTGGTTTTCTGGAAGAAAACTTTTTATTTTTTCTAACCATGGTTTAATTAGAAATTGGTTAGTTTGCATAAAACCATTTCTGGGAATTCTAATTTGAAATTTCCCAATTTCCAAAATTGTTTCTTCTTTTGCATAATCTATAGGTATTGAATTAGATAATCTAATTTTTAAATCCTTTAGGTTGGAATTTAGAATGTTAATAGGAGGATATTTTAAAGAAGGATCCAAATTTTTACACCCAATTTGTCTTAGATTCACAATTTCATTAGAAAAACTTTTATAGAGACCTATATTTTTTTGAGAAATTTTCCATTGAACATTATTTCTATAACCTTCAGGATCTGCTTTTATTACTTCAATTGTATCCAACTCTATAGAAAGAGATTTGGATAGTTCGTTGGTTTTTAATGTAATTTCTTCTTCATAGCTGATATGACGATAGCTACAACCACCACATTTAGAAAATACTTCACAATCAGACTTAATTGAATAGTCAGAAGCAAAAATTAATTTAGAAGTTAACTTTTCAATTGTGAAACGCCCTTTTCTATTTGGTATCCCTGCTCTTAAAAAAACAACTCTTCCAAGGTGATGTGCAATAGTATATCCTTTATCTACCCATTTTTCTGGAGTAAGTTCTAGTATGTCGCCTACATTCATTGTCTAAATTAGATCTTGAAGCAGAAAAAAAGAAAGTAAATATTCTGATTAAAGATATATTAATTTTTTATATTAACTTATCTTTAATTTAGGAAATATATATCATAAAAAGTAAATAATAGATTGTAATTATAGTAAACCTGAGTCTAATAGTATACTTAGGTTTAATTTTTGGACAAAAATGATTTAATAAAAAGAAATAATATCAACATTTTAGGGGAAGGGGAACAAATCATAATCTTCATTCATGGTTATGGCTGTGACCAAAATATGTGGCGGTTCGTTCACCCGCATTTTAAAACTAATTACAAAATTGTTTTGCTAGACTTAGTAGGTTCAGGTAAATCGGATTTAAGTTTTTATGATTTTGATAAGTATGAGAATTTACAGGGCTATGCCTTAGATTTAGTAGAAATAATTGAAGCTTTTGATTTTAAGAATATAATTCTTGTAGGTCATTCAGTAAGTGCTATCATTTCAGGAATTGCCTCAACAATAATACCAGATAAAATAAACAAACTGATAATGGTCTGTCCTTCACCTAAATATATTGATGATTATAATTATATTGGAGGTTTTTCTCAAGATGATATAGACTCCCTCATTGAAACATTAAATGCAAATTATCTAGGTTGGAGTAGTTCTATCACACAAGTAATTATGAACAATCCTGATAAACCAGAATTAGCGCAAGAACTAAGCGAAAGCTTTTGCCGAAATGATCCCAAAATATCAAAGCATTTTGCAAAAGTCACATTCTCAGGTGATTATAGATCTATACTACCTAAAATCAGTATACCAACTCTTATTCTACAATGTAACTCTGATTTAATTGCTCCTAAAGAAGTTGGAGAATACATGAATAATGAAATTAAAGATAGTAAACTTGTTTTAATGGATGCTGTTGGTCACTGTCCACATATTTCTCATCCACAAGAAACTGTTCAAAAATTGGAAAACTATTTAAAGTAAGTTAATTATGAATTTTGTTCCACATAAATTATTTAATATTTTACCTTTTGGTTATGTAGAAGCAAACCATCATGATCAAATTATCTCTATCAATAAATTTATGTTAGATCTAATTGGATTAGAAAATTTTAAACCTGAACTTGGTCTCAGTATTAAAGATTTTTTTACAAAAGGGGTGATAGTTTTTTTTGAGACGCATTTAAAACCTCTTTTAAAAATTAACGGTATTATAGAAGAGATAAGTTTAGAACTCTCTCGAAGCAATAATTCTAAGGTTCCTGTTTTGATGAATGGAGTTGTAGTTGAATCTAATGATGAAAACTCAAACTTAATATACTATTATACTTTTTTTGATATGACTCAAAGAAAGCTTTATGAAAAAGAACTTTTAATTTCCAATCAAAAACAAGAAAATTTAATTAATCAACTCAATGATTTGAATAAAAAATATTTAGAAGACTCAAATTACTACCGCTCAATGGTTGAAAATAACTCCTTCTTTATTGTTAAAACGGATCTAGAAGGTAAATATACATTTTTAAATTCTTTTTTTTGTAAGAGACTTGGAGTAAAGCAGGAAGATTGGTTAGGAAAATATTCATTAGATTTAATTATTTCAGAAGACCACCAATCTTGCATGGACACTGTTCAAAGATGTTTGGAAAACCCTTCAGAAACTCAATGGGTTAATTTAAGGAAACCTCTTTCAACAGGTGGAATTATCGCTAATCAATGGGAATTTAAACTTATTGTTGATGAAGATAATAATCCTAAGGAATTTTTGTGCTTAGGTCATGATATAACAGATATTTTAAATAAACAAAAAGTTTTAGAAGCGCAGGTTGAAACGATCACTGAGCAGAATAGTAGACTAAATAATTTTACAAATATCGTAACCCATAATTTACGGAATCACTTAGCGAATTTGAATGGTATTTATGAACTAAACTCATCAAGCTCTGAATCTGAAAATAAACTAGCTCAAAGTATGCTTTATCAGACAATTCATTCTTTTGATCATACTATACGAAATCTATCAGATACTATTGAAATTAAATCAAAAACAACACTACCACTCACTATTTTTTCCCTTCAAGAAGAAATAGGAAAAGTTATAGCAACTCTCAAGCTTCAATTAAATAATTTAGATCCAGAAATTAATTTGAATTTTTCAAGTGATCAAAAGATTTTCACAAATATTTCATACTTTGAGAGTATAATTTTTAATTTAATTTCTAACTCTATAAAATATAGAAACCCTAGACATAATTTAGTAATTAATATTAAATTTATCCAAGATAATTTTCATCAAGTAATATCTGTACAAGATAATGGTTTAGGAATCGATTTAAACCAACATTCTAAAAATATATTTGGAATGTACAAAACATTTCATGGTAATCCTGATGCCAAAGGCTTGGGTCTCTTTATAATAAAAAATCAAATAGAAGCTCTTCGTGGAAAAATAGAGGTTGAAAGCGCCTTAGGTGTTGGTACTATTTTTACTGTGTATTTTCCGAATGAAGGAAATGAATTAACAGCTATAAAAAATAAATAAAGGGACATAAAAATTATTTATTTAAATTTTCTTTCAAAAATCACTTAGTTTCATAATTAAATTGACCAGGCACGTCCTTTAAAAAAAATGAATAAAAGCTAGGAGAGGTGGCTGAGTGGTCTAAAGCAGCGGTCTTGAAAACCGTCGTCTCAAAAGGACCGTGGGTTCGAATCCTACCCTCTCCGACGCTCATTCCTGGAGATGTGGCTGAGTGGCCGAAAGCAGCAGTTTGCTAAACTGTCGTACGGGTAACTGTACCCAGGGTTCGAATCCCTGCGTCTCCGATTTCTAAATCTGACTTCTTAAATTTAACAGCAACTAAACTTTAACTAATAATCTATTATAGGTTAATAAGATTTGAGGTTTGAATGATATTTAAAAAAATATCGACTTAAAAATATCAAAATCGAGAATAATCTTATTCATGAAGCAAGTTATCGAAATTATCTCAAAATATTTCAAAAAGACAAAGAGCATCATTCAAACTGATGAGTTTATAGCTTTATTTACTTTACTTCCTCTATTTTTTTCCTGGCTTCCCGTACTAACTTGGAAGTATAAATCCTTTCATTTAAGAATCCTTTCCTATTATAGTCTTTTAAATCTGATTGTTTTTTTAACTTTATTGATGCTTACAAATATTTTATCTTGGATTCCTTTTCTCGGCCCTTATCTTTCTAATGGGATCCATCTAATTGCCCTTTTAACTTACTTAGGATTCTCTGGATTTTTAATTTACTTAGTAACCAAGCAAAAAAATATAGAAATACCTTACATTTCTTCTACAATTTCTTGGTTTAATTACTACATTGAAGAAGATCCCAAGGCTAATGCGCCCATAGCTCAATTGGATAGAGCGTCTGACTACGGATCAGAAGGCTGGAGGTTCAAATCCTTTTGGGCGCACATAATTCATTAGAAATCCAAAACTCTTTTATATCTAATTTTTTATCACAGACTATTTACAATAACCAAGAATTACCATCCTATTCTGAAATCTATTCTTCGGATGGACTTAGAATAGCTCATTCATCTAATCTAGTCGAATCCCAAAATAATCCTCTTTTACATAGCGAGAGAATAGTTATCGACCAGGCAATAAAAATTAAACAAACTCGGTATCTAGATAATTGCCTATTGCTCACAACTTTAGAGCCATGTACCTTATGTATGGGCTCGATTCTAAAATCTAGAATTGCAAAAGTTATCTATTTCCTACCCAATGATAATGGAGATGGAATTTCCTATCTTCCTATCGAGTGGATCTATCAATTGAATCATTTTCCTGTATTAGAACTTGTAGAGAATAAAGAAATTTTTTCACAATGGAAAACTTTTTTTATGGATAAAAGATAGAGTACATCCCATAGTTTCTAGGTATGGTTAATTTTGCAGGACTAAAAGGAGAGGTGTCAGAGTGGTCTATTGTGCATGCTTGGAAAGCATGTGTGCCAAAAGCACCCCGGGTTCGAATCCCGGCCTCTCCGCCAGTAGGAATTTATGTCTGAGAATCACCAAGTCCTATTCCGAAAATACCGCCCTCAACTTTTTCAAGAAGTTATCTACCAAGACCTAGCTGTTTCTGCGATCCAAAATGCTTTTAAACAAAAGAAAATTGGACATGCTTATATATTCTTTGGTCCGCGAGGTGTAGGGAAAACATCTATTGCACGAATTTTTGCGAAGCGTTTGAATTGTAAAACTCCAGAAAACAATGAACCTTGTAATAAATGTGCTTCCTGTACAGAAATAACCAAGGGAATTTCCCAAGATGTTTTAGAAATAGATGCAGCTAGTAATCGTGGAATCGATAATATACGTGAACTACGTGAAAATGTAAAATTCGCTCCTCTCACTGGAAAGTATAGAGTGTATATCATTGATGAGGTTCACATGCTATCAGAACCAGCATTCAATGCACTGCTTAAAACCTTAGAAGAGCCTCCCTCCCATGTAGTTTTTATCCTAGCTACAACAGAATTCCATAAAATACCAGAAACCATTCTCTCCAGATGCCAAGACTTTATATTTAAGAAAGTACCTCAGACTGTTTTGCAGAAACATACTGAAGGAATTTGTGAAAAAGAAAACATCCAATTTGATAGCGAAGGCTTATTTTGGATTGCTAGAAAAGGCGACGGATCTGTAAGAGATACTCTTTCTTTTATGGAACAGGCTGTAGTATTTACAGATAGCAATCTCACTGGAAAGAATATACGTGAAATGGTAGGCTACCAAGGTATAGAAGTTCTTTCTAATTTTGCAAAAGCATTGATATTACCTGGTTCCCATAATAAGATTTTTGAAATCTTAGAGAAGCTTTACCAAGAAGGTCAAGATTTATATAAATTTATCTGGGATTTTCTCGAATTTTTAAATACAGCACTTCTTTCTTTACAAAATCTTTTAGATAAAGATTCAGCAAATTTCCCTGCAGAAGACATTGAACTCATCAAGAAAGAATACCGCGAATACAACATGGAGACAATCAATCTTCTAGCTGAAAATGTTTTCATTATGTACGACAAAATTAATATTATGCGCTTACGAAATTCTCAAGAGATTAAAATCTATTTAGAGATTCAATTTAGGAAATTAATTTTTGACTTAGAAAAACCAACTGTTTCAGGTCTTTTAAAAAAAATATCTGATCTTACTCGTGAAATTCAAAATGAATCCAATAATCTTCCGAATGATGTAATCATTGATAAAAAAGTAGAAAGTAAATCTCAAGAAAATGATAGTCTAAGTTCCAGTGATAAAATGGAATTCTTTGTAAAAGAGAATTTTAAAGGAACTGATGTCGATCCATCTACAATGCCTGAGATTTAAGGGGATACAATGTTTGAAGGAATAAAAAATCTATCCGAAATATTTTCCAAAATGGGAGATATGAAGACTCAATCTGCAGAGATCCAAAAGAGAATGGAAATGATTCAAGTAACTGGAAATGCAGGTGCTGGAATGGTAGTTGTTATAGCCTCTGGAAAAGGTGACATAGTTGATATTAAAATAAATAAAACTATGTTTGAAGCTGATGATGTAAAAATGATGGAAGACCTCATTGTTGCTGCAACTAATGAAGCACTTCGCAAAGCTAAAGAGGCAATGGAACATGAAATCAAGAAATCTATAGGATTTTCTCCAGATGATATGATGAACATGCTTAAAAATAAAGGGGGAGTTGATCCTGTCTGAATCTATTTTTGAAAGAATGGTGAGTTCTTTGTCTTCTCTTCCTGGCATCGGAAGAAAATCTGCAACTCGAATTAGCTTTCATCTCTTAAGAATGGATTCCATTGTATTTGATCAATTCATAGAAAGTTTGAAGATATCAAAAGAGAATTTACAATTTTGCAAGGTTTGTGCTAGTATCACCGAACATGAAACTTGTGATATCTGCAATTCTACAACAAGAGATAGCCGTTTTCTTTGCGTAGTGGAACAGCCAGAAGATATATTTTTTATTGAAAAGACAGGAGTTTTTTCTGGAAAATACCATGTACTCAATGGAGCAATTTCACCACTAGATGGAATAGGTCCTGATCAGTTAAGAATTAAAGAATTAGAAAATAGACTGAACGAATTAATTATACAAGAAATCCTTTTAGCAACGAACCCTACATTGGAAGGTGATGCAACAGCAACATACATTTCTTCTCGATTAAAAGAGTACAGAATTAAAATCACCAGAATAGCTTATGGATTAACCGTCGGCGGAACCATAGAATATTCTGACCAATACACTCTTTCAAAAGCTATTAATTCTAGGTTACCGTTTAATCAATAAAAATAGCTTAATAAAATTTAATTAATAATTCTAGAATATAGATAGAAATTTGTAAGTAATCATTTTTCCTGAAATTAAAAACGGTGTTCCAAAGTAAAGAAAGCTTCACGAATTACAGAACCTTGTCTTGTATCTAAATAAGTATACAAACCATCCCCTGCTATAAAATATCCTGATCTAAAAATAAATTGTAAATCTCTATAGATATTCCAACGAATATTTAAATTGTATTCTTGTCCAAAATATGTAGAAGTTCGATATCCATTTTCAAAATTAAAAACTCGGTTATTTTCAATTTTGGGAGAAAGCGATGAATAAACTTGGTAGTATCCCAGAGTAAATTGATAAGGTCCAAATGCTAAGAAAGTATAATTTGTTCCGAAATTATTTAAACCTGTCATAGTTCTTGCATTAAAAAGCGCATAACCACCAGTAAAATCGACAGCGATATTAGAAACCGCATAACCCGGAGCGAGTGGTCGATATCCATTTCCTCTCAAATTTGCGCTCGTTCCATCATTTTCAAATCCGGGTCTTCCTGTTGTACCTAAAGCTACCAGACTCGCACTGTTACTTTCATTGAATCTATAAGTAAAGGAAAAATCATACAAACCACCTTTGATATAATTTCTAGTAAAACGGTAATAAATAGGATTACCATCTATATCATTAGTAGATTTAAATTCTCGAACAGTCCCAGAATTTAATACTCCGTGAATTATAAAACTAAACTTTGAATAATTAAACTCATTATAAAATCCATTCCAATATAATTCTCCAATTTCATTATCCGTTCTATCGTTATCTCGCATTCCGTAACTATATATTTCGGTTTTATAATTTCTAAAATAATCAATTTTGAATCTGTTATAAAATATATTGTTATTTTGATAATTTTTATCTGCAAATCCATTGTTATCTGAATCTAGAAATGATCTCTCTCTAGCTCTTAACATACCTCCTTCCCAACTCATTCGCAAGAATTGAAAAGATTTAATCATATTAACGCCTGTTCCAGTAGAAAACAATACTCTTCCACCGACTGAAGAAAATAATTGAAGTCCTACTCTTGCTTGGAAGCCTTTCTCAGGAAGTTTAAAATTCATTAGGAGAAAATTAGTTTGAACGTTTACAGCATCAGTACCTCTTTCTCCACCAGCACTAGGTCCAACGACATTTGGATTAAAACCATCTGGGCCAGCGCTATTTAAACCTCTTCCTCCGAATGTAACATCTCCTACTTGCATACCCCAAAGTCCTTCAACGTATTTTGAAGTTGCAAAATTTAAATTAAACAGAAATCGTGTGTCATAATAATTAAGATTTTCTTTATTTTTACTTAAATTAGATGGCTTCCCTTGCGTTAAATTTTCTATCTC
Organism: Leptospira sp.; assembly: GCA_009991425.1. GTDB lineage: Bacteria > Spirochaetota > Leptospiria > Leptospirales > Leptospiraceae. Next base: position 34,175 of record JAACWH010000044.1, on the reverse strand, counting down.
ACTTTGTAAGGCTTTATCAGCAGCTGTATTTGCATCTGCTTTTTCTTGCTCCTTATCTAGAATAGGATCTGTGGAAGTTTGTCTATTTAATATTATATCTCTACCTAAACCAAATCCTCTAGTACGAAAAGATCCAGAAAAATCCATTCTAGTATTAGCATCTTCTTCTTGAGAATAAAGGGAAGCTGAGATGAAAAAAAAGAAAAATGGAATTAAAAAAAATGAAAATCTATTTCTCAATTTTTAATCCAATCTCTACTAGCAAAATATTTATTTACTAAAGAATTCATTCTTCCATTTCTGCGATTTTCTTTGATAAAAAAATTCACTGTATGTATAAATTCTAAATCTCCTTTTTGAACAGCCATAGAAATATGTTCTTCTTGAACATTTCCAAGCAAAGGCAAATAACTGGATTTAAGACTTGGCTCTTTTTGTATAAAGGCTTGGATTTTAAAAGCATCTGCTACATAAACATTTACATTATTTTTTTTTAACTCATTAATAGCAGTAATGTCATCCGTGTAAGAATAGATTGGATTTTTTTTATAATTATTTTTAAGCCAATTGTGATTGGAACTATTGGAAAGAACTGAAAATGATACTCCTGACAAACTAGTTAAATCTGCGAGAGATCGAAACGGAACGGAAGTTATTATTTGTCCTTCTGGCTCAGGAGGAAGAATCTGTCTATTTACTAAACCTGCTGGAGTAGTTACTAAATACGGGTCTGTAAAATTAACTCTTTTAAATCTGTCTAAACTTGTTGAAATACCAGCAATAGCTAATTGCGTATCACCTTTCTCTAATCGAGTTGCATGTTCATCAAAAGTTTTTAGTGGTAAGACTCTTAAATTTACACCTAGGTAATCGGCTAATTCTTTTGCAACTTCTACATCGAGACCAGGGAAACCTTCTTTAGGATCAGAAATATAAAATGGCTCATAGTATTGATTTACTGATACTGTAAGAGTTTTTGATTTTAATATTTTTTGCAGAGTAGAACTTTCTGCGTAAAGTAAACTTGGAAGGCTTAATGAAATTAATAGAAATACATTTTTTAAATTGTACTTGTTGATTTTTAAATATCTCATAGTTTCAAACATTAATTTTATATAGTATTAATATCGGAAACTATGAGTTCAATTAAATTATTTTAAAATTTCAAATTCTGTTCTTCTGTTCTTTTTTGAAGAATCTTCATCTGTTGAGTTGAATAAAGGTTCATTTTGTCCTTTACCATCTGTTAGAAGGCGATCTTCTTTAATACCTTCTGCCACAAGATAGACTTTCACAGAATTGGAACGATTTCTAGAAAGATCCATATTATCCTTAGCATCTCCATTTAAATCAGTATGTCCAATAATTTTCATTTTAACTTGAGGATTCTTTTTGAGGAATGAAACTATTTGATTTAAAGGAGTTTTTGATGATGCAAGAAGTTCAAAAGACCCTCTTTCAAAATAAATGTTATCTAAAGATATCTTCTGATCCTCTGCTAATTGAGTTTCTATACTACGAGGAATATAGGCTGATAGAATATTAAAATTTTTCCCTTCCTCTCTTCTACAGAATAAAATAGTTTTTGTAGGTCTATGATAGGAAAAATATGCTTCATCTCCGTCGGTATTAAAATCTTTTCCTAGATTTTCAATTTTACCTTCTACCTTACTTCCATTCCAACTTGCTGAATAAATATCAAAACCACCGAATCCTCCTTCTCTGTTAGAAGCGAAGAAAATAGTTTTCTGATCATGAGAAAATGATGCTGCTATAGTAGCATTTTTATCATTCACAGGTAAACCCAAAGCAACAGCAGGAGACCATTCTTTGCCTTTCCTTTTTGAAATATAGATCCTCGCAAGTTCAGGCTTTGAAAATGGATACCTAGTAAAAAGTAAAGTGTCTCCCATAAAATGTGGATTCTCTTCAATCATATCTGTATTAATTTCTATTGGTAATGGAATAGGATCGCCCCATGTTTTTCCATTCCATTCTGAATAAAAAATATCTCTAGATACACCGATTTTTCCATTATCTAATTTTGCTTCCCATGAACCATCTCGGTTGGATGAGAAGAAAAGATATTTTCCATCAGCTGTAATAAAAGGACTTTGGTCATCAAATTCTGAATTAACTTCCATTACTTCTTGAGGGAAATCCCAAGTTCCATCTGGTTTCAAATTAGATTTAAATATATCAGTGTATTTTCTCCTATCTCGCTTAGAGTAAAAATACAAAGTCTTTCCGTTCGGTGTGAGTGAAGGAGAAAATTCTTGAAATTCTGTATTTACACTCCCTCTTAGTTCTTCTACAACCAAATTTACTTCTTGTGAATATAGAGAATTAAAAGTTAAACCAAAAATTACTAAAAGAAAAGAAATATACTTTGAAAGAAATTTAGAATCTGATTTACGAAATGAAACAGAATTCATTATTTTGTGAGTAAATAATGTAATTAGATTTTTAAATAGCTTTTGCAAGAAAAACATTCGGGCCTCCGATTTCTCGTCTAGCCCTTTTGTTTATTTGAGATAGGGCTTCAACGCTTCAGGAATTTCAATTTGTCCATCTTCTGTCTGGTAATTTTCTAGAATTGCTGCAAGGGTTCTACCTATTGCTAATCCAGATCCATTCAAAGTATGAACATATTGATTCTTTCCGTCTTTGTTTTTGTATCGGATTTTTCCTCTACGAGCCTGATAGTCTTGGAAGTTAGAAACGGAAGAAATTTCCATATATCGGTTTAATCCAGGCATCCAAACTTCTAAATCATAGGTTTTAGAAGAAGATGCAGAGATATCTCCCGCACATAAAAGCAAAACTTTGTAATGCAGACCAAGTTTTTGGAGAATGGATTCTGCATCTGCACACATTTTCTCATGCTCTTGAACAGAATTCTCCGGTTCGCAAAATTTTACCAATTCTACCTTCTGAAATTGGTGGACTCGAACCAAGCCTCGAGTATCCCTTCCGTAGGATCCAGCCTCACGTCTAAAACAAGATGTATGAGCCATAATGGAAATAGGTAAATCCTTTTCTGGTAGAATTTCATCTCGATAAAGATTCGTTAGCGGAACTTCAGCTGTAGGGATAAGATTGAGTCGATCATTTTCTAGATGGTAAAATTCTTCACGAAATTTAGGAAGTTGGCCAGTTGCAGTCAATGATTCATCATTAACTAAGCTTGGAACCCAAACTTCTTCGTAACCATTTTCAGAAGAATGAAAGTCGAGCATAAAATTCATTAAGGCTCGTTCTAATTTGGCAGCTAGACCAAAGTAGGTATAGAATCTCGCGCCAGAAATTTTAACTCCTCTTTCAAAATCTAGAATCTTAAGGGATTCACCAATATCATAGTGTGCCTTGGGTTCAAAGGAAAATTTTCTTTGCTGCCCAAAAGATCTAATTTCAATATTATCATCTGCGGATCGACCTTCGGGAACATCTTCTGACAAAAAGTTCGGCAATGAAATAATCCACTCATCCAAAGCTTCTTCTGCTAATTTAAGTTTTTCCTCTAATGCTTTAATAGAATTCCCAATTTTTTTAACTGCTTCCGATGCTGTAGTTATATCTTCACCTTTCGCTTTTAGAATTCCTATTTCTTTGGAGGAAGAATTTCTTTCAGAGCGAAGTTGGTCAACTTCCGCTTGCAAATGTCTTTTGTTAATAATGAGAGATTGTATTTTTTCCTCAACTCCCTCATCATACATTCCTCGCTTTTTTAAAAGAGCGACAAGTTCATCTGGATTATTTAGGATTCGATTCAAATCAATCATGGTAGTAGGCCTTTCTATTTAAAAACTTTTCTGAATTATGAAACAATTGTTCTTCCACTTTAGAATTCAATTCTCCTCGCAGTGAAAACATTTTATCCAGAATGATAGGCATGTTCCCTGAGTCATTCCTTTTGCCTCTATGCGGAGGTGGAGCGAGAAATGGAGCATCCGTTTCTATCAACATAGCATCCAAAGGTAATTTTTTAGCGGCATCTTGAATCTCATGTGCAGATTTAAAAGCAAGTATTCCAGAAAAGGAAACATAGAATCCTAAATCCACAAATTTCTTTCCTTTATCATAGTCATAGGTAAAACAATGAATCACTCCATGCGCTTTGTCTTTCCATTTAGAGAGAACTTGGTAAGTTGTATCGAATGCTTCTCGTGAATGAATCACAACAGGAATCTTAGTTCTTTCAGAGAGGTCTAAAAATTGTTCTAACATTTCTATCTGTAATTTTTCACTATCTGCTGTATGATAGAGATCTATACCGATTTCACCAATAGCAGAGAGATTTTCATCTTTCACATTTTCTAATATATAAGATTCAATTTCATTCGCTTTAGGAAATTCATGAGTTTCTGTAGGATGGCATCCTATAGAATAATATACTTTTGGAATACTACTTCCTTCTTGCTTTTTTAATTGGTATTCTTGGGAAATTTTTTGAGCTCTTAAGGAAGATTCTAAATCGATTCCTATTTGTAGAATTTTTTCCACACCAGCAGAATTAGCTTTCTCTAAGGAAATAGCTATATCTTGGCCTTGTTCATGAATTATGTCTAAGTGGACGTGAGTATCAATGATGCGATGGGTCATAAAAAAGTTTCATCCTTGACGAATTTGGTAAACTTCCCGACATTTGAAATTAAAGAGCTTCAACTGGTGATTCTTCTAGGCAACTATCGTGGACTTTAAAAAATACTTAACACTACAATTCTATCGTCTACGTTACAAATACCAAGAATGGAAATTAAAATTTTCCCAGTACTACAGCGAACTCAACCTCAAAGGAAGAGAAAAACTCACCATCATGGTCATTCCTCACACAGAGAGGAAATCAGTCAACTTTGTGATTTCTTACAAAGCGATAACTATATTTCTAGGAATTGTCATAATTCTTATGTTTTTAAGCGCTGTGAATGTATTGAGTCACTCTGGATCAGTTCACGAATTAACCGAATTAAATCTTTCTAATATAGACTTCCAAAGACAATCAGTTAAATTAAAAGATGAAGTTTCATCACTGCATTCAACTGTAAATTATTACTACGATCGTATATCGACTTTATATATTAAATTGGGTGGAGACCCTTCTAAAGTATCCAAAGGAATTGGAGGATCATCTCCTCGAATTTCAGAATTCACTCCAGAAGGTGAACTGCCAAATGATATAACTCTTGAAACCTACAGGATCAAAGAAGACATTCACAATCTTAAATTATCTCGTGAGCTTTCAGAAGAGATCATTACTATGATCAAAAAGAGAAAGTCGATCATCAAACATACTCCTTCCATATGGCCTACACGTGGATATGTAATGTTTCCTTATGGTAAATTTATTTCTCCTATAACTGGCAAAGAAGAATTCAATCATGGTTTGGACATAGCGAGTTTCCCTGGTTCAGAAGTTGTAGTTACAGCACCAGGCTTAGTTTATGATTTAGGCTATTCTCAATCTACAGGTTATTATGTTAAAGTGGCTCATAAGTATGGTTGGAAGACTATCTACTCCAATCTCGATCGTGTAAAAATCAAAAAGAATGATAAAATTTCAAAAGGAGATGTAATTGGTTATATTGGAAAGACATCTGATAATCCTATCTATCATCTCCATTACGAAGTTCATGTAGGAACTCAAACCTTGAATCCTTTTTCTTTCTTAAATCAAATTCAGGAATAAATGGCCTCACACAAACAAGAAGAAGAATTTGCAGTAAATAGTATCATTGGTGAAGGTGCAGAGTTCACAGGTGAATTCAAATTATCCGGACTCATTCGTATAGATGGTATTTTCAAAGGTGTAATTATAACTGATGGTAAAGTATTAGTAGGAAGATCAGGTGTAGTTGATACAGATATCAGAGCTAAGGTTGTTGTTGCTGGTGGTGAAGTTAAAGGTAATATCTATGCAACTGAGAGAGTTACTCTATTATCAACATGCAAGCTAAACGGTGATATTGTAACTCCAAGACTTATCATAGAAGAAGGTGTTGTATTCCATGGAAGCTGCACAATCAATCCTAAAACTAATTCCTAATTTATTTCTTTAAAAAAAGATTAAAGATAACCAATTTTTTTTCCATTTATTATAATCTTTTTTGAATTTTTAAAAATTTACCACACTAAGACTAATTTATGTCTCTTTTTAATTAAGGAAAAAATAATCTAAGTCGACATTATTATTACCATGCTTCCAAGTTCTCAACCAATTCGATTGCAATCTTCTAGAACTTCAACTAATAGCAAGTCCTCTTTAGGTCCTAAAAAATCCGAAACAACAAATTCTGTTTCAGATCATAAGCCTGAGTTTTTAGAATTATTAGAATCTATTGCACCTAAAAATAGGGAAGAAACTAGAGACATTCATGATCTTTGGAGAGAGCTACCTAGTATTGAAAGAGATCTTATAGACAATAGATCTAGCTCCAATTTAGAAAGATATAAAAACCAAGTTAAAGCGCTTCTTTTAGCTATTTTAAATACAAATACAAAAGTAAAGATTCAGTATACTGCAATTAGAGGAACATCTGCAAAGAAAGAGTTTTCTCACATCCAAGTTCTAGACGATAAACTTAAATTACTCGCAGAGACAATCTCTCATCCTCAAAACTCTGCTTTTCAAATTCTTAAGTCATTAGATAACATCAAAGGATTTCTCTTAGACATCCAACGATAAAATAAAAAAATTACACTATGCCTAGTGTATTTAAAAAGCTTTATCCATTTCTCAAACCTTACAAACTTAAATTCTTTTGGGCTGCTGTCTCTTTAGTATTCACATCAGTGGCAACACTTTCACTAGGTCAAGGTTTGAGGGTTCTAGTAGATTTAGGATTTTCGAATGAAGAAACACCAGAGGTGAATTCTACTTTTACTCTAGATATTTCCGCATATACAAATTATGAAAAATTAGCTATCGCAATAGCATTTTTAGGAGCTATTGGAATACTCATTGCTCTAGGAACTTTTGTGAGACACTACTTAGTTTCTTGGCTGGGAGAGAGAATCAGTTCTGATCTTCGTGTAGAAGTTTATAAACATATTATACATATGGAACCTTCATATTTTGAAGAGACATCGGCTGGTGATATTCAATCTAGAATTTTGACTGATACAACCTTACTTCAAACTATAGTTGGATCTTCATTTTCTATTTTTCTTAGAAATTTTCTAATATTTGTTTTAGGTATTATTTGGTTGTTTGTGACAAATCCGAAACTTACGTCTATCGTTTTAGTCTCAGTTCCTCTAGTTGTATTTCCTATTTTAATTTTTGGTAGAAAAGTAAGAAAACTATCTAAAGAAACCCAAGACAAATTAGCTGGAATAGGTTCCCAAGTAAATGAATCCTTATTTAATATAAGGACTGTTCAAGCTTTCCACCAAGAGTCTTATGAAAAATCAAAATTCAACCGCTTCGTAGAAATAGCCTTTAATGTTTCTGCGTATAGAATTCTATACCGATCTTTCATGATAGTTATAGTGATAACTTTAGTTTTGGCAGGAATCTCATTTATGATTTGGGCTGGAGGTATTGATGTTATAGAAGGTAGGATTAGTTCAGGGGAATTAATAGCTTTTTCATTTTATGCAATCATGGTAGCTAGCTCGCTTGGTTCGGTTTCTGAAGTAATAGGAGAATTACAAAGAGCTGCTGGAGCAACAGAAAGATTAATCGAACTCTTACAACTTGAACCCAAAATCAATAGCCCTATTAATTCTAAAACTATTAGGGTCTCCTCTAGTACAGAAAATCCATACTCTATAAAATTTTCCGATGTTCTCTTTCATTATCCATCAAGACCAGACAGAGTAACATTGGATCAACTTTCGCTAGAAATTCCTGCTGGAAAAGTTACAGCACTAGTTGGTCCATCTGGTGCAGGCAAGTCAACTATCTTTGATTTAATTTATAGATTTCATGATCCTCAATCTGGTTCAATTCAAATAGGAAATGTTACCATTAAAGATTTTTCTTTAGAATATCTTCGTTCTACCTTAGGATTAGTTCCACAAGAACCTAATCTATTTTCAGGGACAGTTAGTGAAAATATAAGATATGGTAAATTAGATGCAAGTGATGACGAAGTTAAGGCTGCTGCGGAAGCATCCTTTTCCTTAGATTTTATAAATGATCTTCCTTCCGGTTTTGATTCTCAGTTAGGAGAAAATGGCGTGAGACTTTCTGGAGGTCAAAAGCAAAGACTCGCCATAGCTAGAGCCATATTAAAAAATCCAAAAATATTACTTTTAGATGAAGCGACATCATCCCTTGATTCTGAAAGTGAAATGTTTATCCAACAAGCATTGAAGGAATTAACTAAAAACCGTACAACTCTAATGATTGCACATAGACTATCCACGGTAATCAATGCAGATTTAATTCATGTGATTGAAAATGGGAAATTAGTCGGAAGTGGAACCCATGATGAACTTTTGAAAGCGAACGAATTGTACCAAAAGTTAGCTAGACTCCAACTCTTTCGTTGATTGTCAAATTAACTAAACCTAGAAGTAGTATAAATATATCTAAAATATGAGATAATAAGTAAGACTAATAATATTTCTAATAACTAAGTGACATAAGCTTATAAAGCAATTTTTAATCTAACGAGATTTAATTCCTAAATTATCTAAAATACTTTCCATTTGATCCAGACTACCATAGTGAATAACTATTTTCCCTTTTCCGTTAGCTTCGTTATGTAGTAGGTCAACTTTTGCAGAAACCTTGTTTCGAATCTTTGATTCTAATTTCAAGATAGAAGGATCCTTTTTCTTTTCACTAGAAGTTGGTTTCGATTTAATTTTACGGTCACCTATTATGTCGGCAACGTAATCCTCAACCTGCCTTGCAGTCCATCCTTCTTGGATAATCTTTTCGATTGCTTCAATTTGCTTTTTATCTTCTGCAATTGAAAGAACTGGTCTAGCTTGCCCTTCGGTAATTTTTCCAGATTTGATATAGTCTTGAACCTTTGTTGGAAAATTCAACAAACGAATTAAATTAGAGATAGTTGTTCTATTCTTTCCGACCCTAGCAGCAAGTTCTGATACTTTTATTCCTAATTCATCACTTAATCTTTGGTAGGCGAAAGCTTCATCTATAGGATTTAAATCTTCTCTTTGTATATTTTCAAGAAGAGCCATCTCCATAGATTCTTTTTTCGACACTGATTTTATAATGGCAGGAATTTTTTGGAATCCAGCTTTTTTGCAAGCTCGTACTCTACGCTCACCAGAAATAAGTTCGTATCCCCGATCAACTTTTTGAACAACAATCGGTTGGATAATTCCATGTGTTTTAATTGTTGAAGAAAGTTCTTCAATACTTGAATCAGAAAATGTTTTACGAGGTTGATTAGGATTTGGAAAAATTTCACTAAGCTTAATTTCTCTAAGATTACTATTAGCATCATAGCTTAGTTCTTCTTTCTTCTCATTTACTGGTATCAAATTTCCAAGTCCGCGTCCTAATACTTTTGCTTTTGCCATGATATTACCTCGCAACTACTTCTTTAGCTAGACTTCTATAACTTTGAGTTCCAATACCATCAGAGTCATAAAGATTGATTGGCTTTCCAAACGAAGGTGCCTCACTTAATTTAATATTTCTAGGTATCATAGTTTGGTATACTTTTTCGTGAAAGTAATTGCGAACATCCTCTGCAACTTGATTCGCAAGATTCGTTCTTTTGTCATACATAGTAAGAAGGACTCCTTCTAGTTCCAAAGACGTATTTAAACCTGATTGAACCATAGAAATTATTTTCATTAATTGGCTAAGTCCTTCCAAAGCAAAATACTCAGTTTGCAAAGTTATCATCACACTATCAGAAGCAGATAGAGCATTAATAGTTAAGATACCAAGTGACGGTGGGCAATCTATAAGTAAAAAATCGTATTCAGATCTTACATCATTTAGAGCATCCTTCAAGCGATACTCTCTCTTATCTACTTCAAGCAAATCGACTTCCGATCCGCTTAAATTTATATTAGAAGGAATTATATGTAGATTATCAATTCCAGTTTTAAGAATACATTCTCGCGCAGATACATCAGCTAGAAGTATTTCATATGTTGTCTTTTCAATTTCATGAATTGAAATTCCTAATCCTGATCCTGAATTACCTTGTGGATCTAAATCTACGATTAGAACTTTCTTACCTAACTCACAAAGACAAGATGCTAGGTTAATGGCAGTAGTAGTCTTACCTACTCCACCTTTTTGATTACTGATTGAGATTATTTTTCCCATTCTTGTTCTTTAATTTCCTTAGAGATAATTTTCCATTCTCTTGGAATACCATGCTTAGCTTGAGAATGCTTTTTCAATACTTTAATATGCCGCTCTCCCAGAAAGCTCAATTCTTCCAATTCAATTGTTCCTTCTATTGTAAAACCTGACTCAGACAAAATTCTCGTTTCGACCTTACTCCATTTCTGTTCCCTTCCTAAAAATGGACAGTAATGTCCATCTTTCAAAACCAATCGAGATACAACTTCGATTGAATAAGGGTATGGAATCGCCGCACGCATCACTACCAAATCAAAATGATTCTTCCATTCTTCAGCTCTTTGGTATTGAAACTTACAATTTTTATCTGGATACTTGGTTTGAATTTCATTCCACCAATCTTCGGTGAGTCCTAATTTTCTTTTAGCACTATCTAGCAAGGTAACCTTTGGTGAGTCCATCATACATAGAAAAAGAAATCCTGGTAGCCCTGGTCCAGATCCTACATCAACCAGTTTAGTTTCACGTGAAACGAGATTATTTCCGTAAAGAACATAGGCAAAATACATAGCCTCAATGATATGACGATCTAATATATTTTCTGAATCCTTTTTAGAAAAGAATCCACCTTGCTCATTTTTATCTTTAAGGAATTCTATATAAGCTGCTATAATATCCAGATCAAATATATCTAAAATTGAATCATACGATTCAGGAAAATGCTTCTGGATGGACGTTGAGATTTCTTCAATAGACATAATTCTAAATCAACCTTTTCTAAAATATACCGATAGCATATAGTATGAAAGCTATAATTTATTCTACACTCTTTTTTACAGCCATGTCATTGTTTTCTTATACACCAGGAAAATGGTCACATACTGATTCTATTTTAATCTTTCCAAACAAAACAAAAGATCTGCCCCTGCGGGAAAAAGTTTATGATGAAAATAATTCATTAGTTTTGACTTCAAATTTAAAATACAAAGATGGATTCTTAATCTCGGAGGAATTCTTTTCCTCAAATCAAAAGGACGGATCTATAGCTTATCAGTATGATAAGAATGGAAAACTTTTGAAAGAAATTACATTAGATGCTAATGAAAAAATGATTGAGATTAAAGAGTTTGCATTTAATAGCAAAGGTAATTTATCAAAAATTAAAACCTTTAATAGTGAGAAAAAATTATTCCAAGAAGCTACTATTTATGCTATGAATAGCGAAATGATTTCTTCCGCAGATATAATTTGGACAGAAACAAAAGATAAAGAAAAGTATTCTTTAGTTACCAAACCTAATCTTAAAATTCTTTCTATCTTAGATGAAAAGAAAAAACCTATAGCGAAAATTGAAAACAAATTCGATGCAAAAGGTAAAATAATTGAACGTCTTTATCTCCAAGGTAACATCCAGAGAAAAAACCTTTTAGAATATGATAAGCAAGATCGTCTTGTTGAATTTACGTTTCACGTGAAACAAGATGGGAAATGGAAACTCGTGAAAACTCATAAACTTTCTTATTAAAGAATCAAGTTGCTTAGCAATTAGATTTTTTATGGAAATGAAATTAATAGATATAGATTTTATACAGTTTGCTTTGCTGTTGTTTTTGACGCAAGGTAGAACAAAAGCAAATCTATATCCGTAGGATCCACACCAGAAATTTGTGAAGCTTTCTCTAAGTTGATAGGTTTGTGTTTATTCAACTTAGTTAAGGCTTCCGTCTTTAGTCCCTTCACTTGTTCATATGAAAAATCATCTGGAATAGGAGTCTGAATATATCGAGATCTCAGATCTACAGAATCCATTTCTCTTTTGAGATAGCCTTCGTATTTTATTTCCATTTCAATCACAGCCTTATCAGCCAATGATAAAGTTTTTAATTCAGGAAGAAACATCTCAATATCTTGTATTTTAATCTCAGGTCTTTTTAAAAAGTTTGCTACATTCGTGCCGAATTTATAGTTTTCAATTCCTTTCTCTTCTAAAACTTTAGATAGCTCATCAGAAGGTTTCATAGATGATTTCTGAATTGTAGTTTTTATAGAATCGATTATTTTGTATTTATCTAAGGTTGCTTCAAACATTTCCTTATCAACCAAGCCCATCTCATAAGCATACTTCATCAATCTTTGATCTGCATTGTCTTGGCGTAGTAGTAATCTATACTCGGCACGACTTGTAAACATTCTATACGGATCTTCTACACCCTTATAAACTAAATCGTCTATCAGTACACCAATATAAGATTCAGATCTTTGAAAAATCATAGGCTCTTGTTTTCTATGTGAACGAATAACATTATACGCAGCGACTAAACCTTGGGCCGCAGCTTCTTCGTATCCTGTTGTTCCGTTGATTTGTCCTGCATGGAAGAGACCTTTTATTTTATGTGTCTCTAAAGTAGGTTTCAACTCTCTTGGATCAACATAATCATATTCAATCGCATATCCAGGTCTCATGAGTTCAACTTGTTCTAAACCTTTAATGGTTCTTAAAAATTTCCATTGTATCTCTTCAGGAAGACTTGTAGAAACTCCATTCAAATAAATTTCATTCGTCTCGTATCCTTCCGGTTCTATGAAGATTTGATGCCGATCTCTTTGTGCAAATCTCACAACTTTATCTTCTATAGAAGGACAATACCTTGGGCCAGTAGATTGAATCTGCCCTGAATACATGGGAGATAAATGTAAGTTTTCATTTATAAATTTGTGAGTTTGATCATTTGTATAAGTGATGTGACAAGGAATTTGTCTGCGTGTAATTTCTTTAGTGGAATAAGAAAAAGCTGGAGGGATGTCATCGCCTGGTTGTAATTCCAATCCTTGAAAATTAATAGAGAGTTTGTGTACACGTGCAGGTGTCCCTGTTTTTAATCTTCCTAAATTGAAATGATGGGATCCAAGTGATTTTGAAAGTCCTTTTGTTGTCGGCTCTCCTATTCTTCCATTTTCTTTCTGGTAAGTTCCAATATGTACAATAGAAGATAAGAAAGTTCCTGTAGTTAAAATAGCATGATTAGTATAAAAAGTAAATCCTCTCCCTGTTACCAAACCCTTGAGTTGGTTTCCTTCTATAATTAAATCTTCTACTGTATCTTGTCTAATACTGAGATTCTTAGTGGCTTCCAGTGTATGTTTTACTTTAAGTTGGTATTCTTTCTTATCAGCTTGAGCACGCGGTGCCCAGACAGATGGCCCTTTTGATGTATTCAACATTTTGAATTGAATACCAGTTGCATCAATTACCTTACCCATAAGTCCACCGAGAGCATCGACTTCGCGTACCATGTGTCCCTTTGCAATTCCACCTATTGCTGGATTACAACTCATCTGACCTATCGTATCTAAGTTCATAGTTATAAGCAAAGTTTTCAAACCACCTTTGGCAGAAATATAAGCGGCTTCGGAACCAGCATGCCCTGCCCCAACAACGATACAATCAAACTGATTAGGATAAAAAGAATCTGACATAATAAATTACAACTTCCTACGAAAGTTAAAGAAACTTTCTGTGTAAGTTCGATTTTGAAACTCTAGCTTAGGATTAAAGTAAAATTTAATCTAGTTTTCTTTAATTGGCAGAATCAGAAATTGGAATAGATAAGGAGTTCAGAATTCAATGTCTGATATTACAAAAGATCTAAGTTTTTTCGAAGGAAAGATTGTTCCAGCGTCCGATGCAAAGTTGAGCGTACAAACTCATGCATTTCAATATGGTACTGCTGTCTTCGGAGGTATAAGAGGTTATTACAATTCTGAATTAAATAATTTATTTGTATTTAGAATCAAAGATCATTTTACTCGCTTAATTCAATCTACGAAAATCATGCAATTGAATACTGATAAAACTCCCGATGAATTAGCGAATATAACTTTAGATTTATTGAAACAATGTGGTTATAGACAAAATGTTTATGTACGCCCTATAGTTTATACTTCTTCCTTACAACTTTCACCAAGATTTCATGATATTAAAACCGAAGTTGCGATCTATGTTTTAAAATTAGATGATTACCTTGATACAACAAATGGACTCACAACTTGTATATCGAGTTGGAGAAGAATTGATGATACTATGATACCAACAATGTCCAAAGCATCGGGTGGATATGTAAACTCAGCTCTTGCAAAATCAGAAGCAGTTCAAAATGGATTTGATGAAGCTATCTTTTTAGATGCACGTGGATATGTTTCCGAAGGTTCCGCAGAAAATCTTTTTATCGTTCGAAGAGGAAAAATAATAACTCCGAGTTTAGATTCTTCCATTTTGGAAGGAATAACTATGAGAACTATTTTTGATTTAGCTAAGTTTTGTAATTTAGAATTGGAAGTAAGAAATATCACAAGAAGTGAACTGTATGTTGCGGATGAAATCTTTTTTTCTGGAACAGGAGTTCAAGTTGCTTGGGTTAAATCTGTCGACCGAAGAATTATTGGTGATGGAAAAATCGGACCAATTTCAAAAAAATTACAAGAACTCTATTTCAAAGTAGTGAAAGGAAATCAAAAAGAGTTTAAAGATTGGTGTTATCCCGTTTATTAAAATGGAAACGGTATTAAAAAATAATCCTTATAAAATTGATGCACTTTTAGGCCAAGCTCTTGCTTTAAGGTATCTTAAAAATTACACAATTTACAAAGACAAGATTCCACCCTTATTAATTTTTCATGGACCTTCTGGTGTCGGAAAGATGTTTGCTGCTGAACTATTTTCAAAATCTATACTATGTCTTAATGGAGATTCGTGTGGAATTTGCCAGTCATGCAAAATGTTTCAAAAAAAAGTTCATCCAGACTTTATACTTTTTCCAGAAAATGAACGCATAGCTATTGGTGAAGTCAAGAACCCTGATGTTTTTACAATTAGATGGTTGCAAAGCCAAAGAGTAATCTATAGACCTTCTGTTTCTAGCAAAAGAATTATTGTTTTCCCTGATGCGACAAAAATAAACAGTGAAGCTGAAACAGCAATGCTTAAGACCTTAGAAGAAACGAATGATCATACTAAATTTATATATGTTGTGGAAGACATTCATAGCTTAAAGAGTACGATTCGTAGCAGGGCTGTAGAGATTCCTTTTAATAATTTATCCAAATCTGTTATGCAAGAAATTTCGGATCGTATAGGAATTTATATACCTGATTTTAATTCTGGTAGTTTCGATTTAGGATACCTTGATTTAGGGGCATGGAATCTTTTCCAAGAGATGGTGGAAAATTCAATTTTCGATTCTATACAACTCCTTCGATTAGAAATCTGGATAAAAGGATATAAGACCAACCATCCAGAATGGAAAGAAGATTTTGATTTCAAGAAATTTCTTGATACAATAACATCTTTAATGATTTACTCCTATTTTAAAAATCAAGAAAAAGATTATTCTCTTAGTATAGATGCCTTATTTGAATTTAAAAATATTTTGCATAAGGATATAAATGCTATGGAAAACTTTTCGGTATCTAAATTATTCAATAAACTTTGTTCGTTGGTTCATTGATATTTTTGAGACATAATTTTATTATTCGATCATAGATTTCTTTTCTTTTTTTAAAAATCTGGATTTTTCATTTGAATGATACGTGCTATTCGAAAGTTTAGTACTGCACTCAAAATATGAATCAAGATATCTCAAATGAAAAATGGAATCGGGTATTGGATGAAGTATCCAAGTCTATTAACCCAAATTACTTTCAAAGTTTTATTACCCCTTTACAATTTATAAAATTAGAGAATGATTCTATTTTATTATCTGCTCCATCGGATCAAATCAAACGTCATGTCGTTACAAAATATATATCTCATCTAGAAAACGCGTTCTACCTGGTTATGGGAGATCGTTACTCAGTTGAAATTTTTACAGAAGAGCACTCTAATAACCTAACACAATTGATTCATAATAAAATGAATCATGAAGAAGATAAATTAAATCCTGAGATGACTTTTGATAACTTCTATATAGCTGATTCAAATAGATTGGCATATACGGCATGCCAAGAAGCTGTAAAGAGACCAGGAGATATCAATCCATTGTATATTTTCGGATCAGTAGGGGTTGGTAAAACTCATCTTTTACACGCTATGGGAAATGAAATTGTAAGGAAAGATCGAACAAAGAAAGTTCGCTATGTCGAAATGACTTCTTTTCTAAATGAATTTGTTTATAGTGTTCGACAAAATACAAGAAATACATTGGATTCATTTAAATTAAAATACCAATCTTATGATACTTTACTGATTGATGATATTCAGTTTTTAAATTCTGGTGCTGACAAAACCCAAGAAGAATTCTTTGCATTATTTAACTTTCTCTACCAAAGAAAAAGTCAGATTGTTATCGCATCCGATAGACCAAGCTATGAACTACCTATTCATGATCGATTAAAGTCAAGATTTACAAAAGGTGTACAAAGTTTAATCCAACAGCCATCGGAAGATTTACGATTGAAAATACTTAAGAATTTTTCTTCTTCATATAACCTTTCCTTGGATGAAGAATCTTATCATTATATTTCCCATAACGTTACAGGGGACATTCGATTTTTATTAGGTTCAATTAATGATATTATCTTATATAAAAAAGCATACAATATGTTCATCATTCCTTTTGAAAAAGTTAAGGAAGTAGTCGATTCTAGAATTCAAACAAGAAAGAAATCGATGGTATATACACATGATCAATTGATTGATCAAGTATGTGATAAATTCAATCAATCTAGGAAAGACATTTTAGGAAAATCCAGAAAAAACGAATTTATTGTACCCAGACATCTATGTATGTTTTTGCTTCATGAAATATTTAGTCTTAAGAAAACTCAAATTGGCAGAATCTTTGATTGCCAACACACAACAGTCATTCATGCAATTTCAAATATCCTCAAAATAAGAAAAGTTGATAATAAGATCGAAGAAACAATTCAATCCATCCAATTACATCTTGGAACGAACGACTTTTAATTGTATAACCTGTAAGTATCTTGTTTATTTAATGTTCATAACTTGTTAATAAGACATATTACAAAATTACTGTCCCATAAATTCATATTATTTTGTTAAAATCTTACTTTTCCAAAAAAGTTATTTTCGAATTTAATGCGACATATTCCTATATCTATACTGGTGTGTTTTGAGTTATCTACTTATGAACAGTACCAACAACAACATCAGATATAAGACATAATATTATATATTTAAGGAAATTAAGAAAATGAAATTCAGTGTTAAAACTTCCGACTTTTTAAAAGCAATTCATTCTATCGAAGGAGTAATAAGTACAAAACAGATAAAATCGATTCTATCAAATGTTAAGATTGAAACTCTTGAGGATTCAATAGCATTAAGTGCAACAGATTTAGAAATTTCTCTTCGAACATCTCTTGCTGCAAATATTGTAAAACCTGGATCTACATCCATTCCAGTTAAAACATTGTCTGGAGCTTTTAAAACAATTAATTTTTCTGATGCTATGTTGGAACTAATAGAAGAAGAAGATTCTAGTCAAACCTTTATTACAGATGCAGATGATAAAAATGGATACAAAACTGGTTTTCAATGTTTGGATCCAGAGGAAATTAAAACTATAGGAAAAGTTGATACTTCTAACATAGTCGATTTTCCTTCAGTCCTTTTAAAAGAGATGATTCGCAAAACATATCATGCTGTTGCACAAGAAGAAACAAGATTTGTATTTAATGGATTGTATTTTAAAAGTAATGATACTGAATTAACAGTTGTTGGAACAGATGGAAGAAGACTTGCAAAAATTTCTAGAAAATTTCCTCAGAAGCTTCCATTTGCAACTGGAATAATAATTCCTCATAAAACAATTCGAGAGAGTCAGAAACTTTTAGATCTAGCAGAAAACGCAAAAGTGGGAATTTCAGAATCTCAATTTTATATTAATATTGGACAGGCAGAATTACTTTCAAAATTAATAGATGGAACTTTTCCTGATTACGAACAAGTTATTCCAAAGAACTCTAGTTATTCAATTCGTATAAACAAAGAAGAATTTTTAATTATGCTTAGACAGGCATTAATTTCTGCTGAAGAACCATCTAGACAAATTAGAATCACATTTAAAAAAGACGAATTACATATTTCTGCGTCTAACCCTGGTTCTGTTCAGTTTGAAAATCATATGCCAATTCAATATTCTGGTGAAGAAACAACTATAGCATTCAAAGGTGATTATTTATCTGATACAATTAAAACTATAGATGATCCAGAAGTTGAAATAAATTTTACGAATTCAAATGTTCCAGTTCTTTTTAAAGACCCATCTGATGCTGATTATGTGGCAGTTATAATGCCTATGAAATTATAGAATATGATTCTCAAGAGACTTGTTCTGAAAAACTTCAGAACATATAAGGATATATCTCTTGAGTTTAATTCTAGGTTAATATTTTTTATAGGAGATAATGGAGAGGGTAAAACTAATTTATTAGAGGCTATTTCTCTTTTATCTTTCTTAAAAAGCTTTAGAGGTAATTCAGATGATGAGATATTGATGTGGAATGAAAACACATTTTATATTGGATCAGTCTGCCAAGATGAGGAAGATTTCAAACTAGAATATGGTTATGAAATTAATCCAATTCGCAGAAAGAAAATTAAACTAAACAACGATATTTTTAAAAAGCAATCAGATGCTTTTGGTATACTCCCATGCGTTGTTCTTTCTCCAAAGGATTTAATCATTATAGAAGGTAGTCATGGGGAGCGGAGAAAATTTATTGATAGTTTAATATCAATTTTGCATAAACCTTATTTAGATGAATTGGTAGAGTACAATCGTATTCTAAAACAAAGAAATGTAACACTTAAAAAACAAATCAACGATTTGAAAATGATTGAAGTTTATAATATTATGTTGGCTGAAAAGGATGAGAGCATTCGAAATAAAAGAAAGCAAATTATTGAAGAACTAAATTTTCATTACAAAAATGCATTAGAAAATCTTTCAGGAGGAAAGGATAATTTCACATTAGTATATAAACCTAATGTAGAATCTAAAGATCAATACCTAAGTAAAATAGTTACAAATTATCAAAAGGATTTGCGATTAGGGTATACTACTGTAGGGGTTCATAGGGATGAAATTTTTATTGGTCGAGATGAAAAGGACATTTTGGAATTTGGTTCGCAAGGCCAGAAGAGATCCTCAGTAATTTCTCTAAAGACAGCATCCTTTGAATTAATTCGCAAAAAAATTGGCACAGATCCTATTCTATTAATTGATGATGTTATTAGAGAGTTGGATGTAAAGAGACGAGAATTTTTCGTAGATTTAATACGCGAATGTGGGCAGGCATTTTTTACAACTACTGATTTGGAAGGAATCCAAGATTATATAGGAAATCTTGATGAATCTAGACAAATTTTTCAAATTAAGAATGGAACATTGGTAGAAACAAGATGAAAGATATACAATCAGATTTTTCTAGTCTTTCCAATTTATCTAATCAATTCGATAAAAATGAAATCGATAAAATTATTATATTAAAAAAGTTAAATCGAAATTGGGCAGAATTAGTTGGTCCAGTTTTAGCGAATCATTCCTACGCGAAAGATATCAGTTCATCTTCTATTGTTATTGAAACCAGTCACTCTGCTTATAGTCAGGAAATACTTTTCCAAAGTAAAAAAATTTTAGACTTCATAAAGTCTAATTCTAAATTCCAATTTATCCTTAAAATAAAATGTACGATTGGAAAATTACCTGCAAAGTTAAATAAAACTTCAGTAAGCAAGAAACCTACACTGGATGGAAAAGAAAGCTTAATTCAATCTTTGGAAAAAATTAAAGATGAAGAATTAAAAGCTAAGTTGCTTAAGATAGTAGAGGTTATGGATTGAATTTATCCTAAATAACTTGCCCGTATAGGCACTTTCAAATAAATTACATATAGGTTAAAGATAACTATATGTCCTATTCTGCAGAAAAAATTAAAATTTTAGAAGGTCTAGAAGCTGTTCGTAAACGTCCAGGAATGTACATAGGTACCCAGGATGAATCCGGTCTTCATAAGATGGTTTACGAAGTTGTTGATAACTCTGTCGACGAGGCTATGGCAGGCCAATGTACTGAGATTAAAGTAACCATTTTAGAAGGGAACATAATTCAAGTCGAAGATGATGGACGAGGCATTCCTACAGGTATCCATCCAGATAAACAGGTCTCTACTATTGAAGTAGTATTAACTATCCTTCATGCTGGAGGTAAATTTGAAAATGATGCATACAAAGTTTCTGGGGGATTACACGGAGTTGGTGTATCTGTTGTAAATGCTCTTTCCGAATGGCTAGAAGTTGAAGTTCGACAGGAAGGTAAAATTCATTACCAAAAATATAAAACTGGAATTCCAGTTGCTCCTGTATCGATTATAGGAGAGTCTACCGAAACCGGAACGACTGTTCGATTCAAACCTGATACAACTATTTTTACCACAACTGAATATTTATTCGATACCTTAGCTTCTCGTTTTAGAGAATTAGCTTTCTTAAACAAAGGTTTAAAAATTTCAATAACAGATGACAGGAAAGAAGAAAAACAATCTCACACATTTCAGTATGAAGGTGGTATAGTTTCTTTTGTTGAGCATATTACAGAATCGAAACATCCTATACATAAAGTATGTCATTTTATTCGTGAAAAAGATTCTATCATAGCTGAGGTTTCAGTTCAGTATTGTGAATCTTATAGTGAAAATATTTTCTGTTTCACTAATGGAATTAATAATAGTTTAGGTGGAACTCATTTAGAAGGATTTAGAGCTGCCTTAACTCGAACTCTAAATGATTTCTTAAAGAAAGACCAACAACTTTCTAAAAAGAATACAATCACATTAAGTGGTGATGATGTAAAAGAGGGATTGAATGCTGTAATTTCTGTTAAAATCCCGCAACCACAATTTAATTCTCAAACTAAAGAGAAGTTAGTGAATGCTGAGATTAAAGGAATTATGCAAACCTTAACTTCAGAAGGATTAGTTTTATTCTTTGAAGAAAATCCTGCTATTATCAAGAAGATTTTAGAAAAAGGAATTCTTGCCTCAAAGGCTAGAGAAGCTGCTCGTAAAGCTCGAGACCTGACAAGACGTAAAACTGTTTTAGAAGGTGGTGGACTTCCTGGGAAGCTTGCTGACTGCTCTGAAAAAGATCCTGCAAAAAGTGAACTTTACTTAGTTGAGGGTGACTCTGCGGGTGGATCAGCTAAGCAAGGAAGAGATCGATTTACTCAAGCTATACTGCCTTTGAAAGGAAAGATATTAAACGTCGAAAAATCTCGCTTAGATAAAATCTTAGCTAATGAAGAAATTAGAACTATGATTTCAGCTTTGGGAACTGGGATTGGAGATGATGAGTTCAATATAGAAAAAGCTCGTTACCATAAAATAATCATTATGACAGATGCTGATATTGATGGTTCCCACATTAGAACTTTAATTTTAACATTTTTCTTTCGTTATATGAGAAGTATTATTGAAAAAGGTTATCTTTATGTTGCCCAACCACCTCTATACTTAGTACGTTTTGGAAAAGAAGGAATCTATGCTTATTCTGATAAAGAAAAAGATGATCTAGTTAAAAGCAGAGCAAGTGAGAAGGTTGTTATCCAAAGATACAAAGGTCTTGGAGAAATGAACCCAGAACAACTTTGGGAAACAACAATGGATCCTACGAAGAGAGTTGTACTCCAAGTGAAACTTGATGATTTAGTGGAAGCAGAAGATACCTTCAATATACTTATGGGCGATGATGTATCACCTAGAAGACAGTTTATAGAAGAAAATTCTGCAAAAGTATCAAACTTAGATTTATAAAACTTATATGGAAAACCAAGAAGAAAATTCAACCAATAGATCATTACACTTAAACCTTGCAGCTAGACCTGATATAGCAGGTGCTTTGAAAAATGGAATACGAGTAATTCCTGTAGAAATCGAAGATCAAATGAAGGAGGCTTATTTAGGATACGCTATGAGCGTAATCGTAGGAAGAGCCCTTCCCGATGTAAGAGATGGCTTAAAGCCTGTTCATAGAAGAATTCTACATGCCATGAATGAAAGAGCTTGGAGATCTGATAGACCATATGTTAAATGCGCTAAGATTGTTGGGGAAGTTATTGGTAATTACCACCCTCATGGTGATACAGCAGTATATGATACTCTAGTTCGTATGGTTCAGGAATTTTCCCTACGAGTTCCCTTGATAGATGGGCAAGGTAACTTTGGATCTGTGGATGGTGATGAAGCTGCCGCTTATCGATATACAGAAGCTAGATTGAATAAAATAGCTGAAGAATTACTTAGAGATATTGATAAAGAAACTGTAAATTTTTCACCTAACTTTGACGATACAAAATTCCAACCTGATGTTTTACCTGCTAATTTTCCTAACCTTTTAGTAAACGGTTCTTCTGGTATTGCTGTTGGTATGGCAACTAATATTCCTCCTCATAATTTAGGTGAATGTATAGATGCAGTAATAGCTCTAATTAATAATCCGGATATTACTATTCCAGAAATTATAAAAATCATACCAGGGCCCGATTTTCCAACAGGTGGTATTGTGATTGGAGGGGAAGGTTTAATTTCCGCTTATACCAAAGGGAAAGGTTCCATTCGAATACGATCTAAGGTCGAAATCTCTGAGAACAATAAAGGTAGAGAAGTTATTGTAATTACTGAAATACCTTATCAAGTTAATAAGCGAGTCTTACTTGAAAAAATAGGTGATCTTGTAAATGACAAGGTTGTGGAAGGAATTTCTGAAATTCTAGATTTAAGCGATAGAAAAGGTATTCGAGTCGAGATTCATACCAAGAAAGATGCCAATGCTCAGGTAATTTTGAATCAATTATTTAAACTAACACAATTGCAGGTTAGTTATGGAATTACGATGCTTGCTATTTTGGATAATAAACCAAAGATCTTTAATATTAAAGAAGTTTTGGTTGCCTACTCCAATCATAGAAATGAAGTTATAGTTCGAAGAACCATTTTCGATCTAGATAAAGCTGAAAAAAGAGCCCATATTTTAGAAGGTCTCAAAATTGCTTTAGATAATATTGATGAAGTAATTAGAATTATCCGTGCATCGAAAAATCCTGGTGAAGCTAAAATAGGTTTAATGAATGCTTTTGCCCTTTCTGAACTTCAGACTGATGCAATTTTAGAGATGAGATTGCAAAGATTAACTTCTTTAGAAGTTCAAAAAATCATAAATGAATTAGAAGAAGTGAGAGCTTTAATTGTAGATCTTAAAGATATTTTGGCAAAGCCAGAAAGAGTGAAGACGATAGTATGCGATGAACTTATGGAAGTTCGAAACAAAAATACTGGAAAACAGCGAATCACAGAAATTAGTTTAGAAAGTGTAGAGAGCTCTACTTTCAATGCAGAAGATTTAATCGCCGACGAGGAAGTGATTGTTCAACTTTCAGAGGATATGTTTATCAAGAGACTTCCTTTGGATACATTCCGTAGACAAAAACGCGGAGGAAAAGGAATCCAAGGTTCTAATGCAAAGAGGGATGATTTTATTAAGAAAGTTGCTTCAGCAATGACTCATGATAATATAATGCTCTTTTCTAATAAAGGTAGGGCTTTTAGCTTAAAAGTTTATGAAATACCTATCGCATCCAAGGATGCGCGAGGAAAGTCATTAAAAGCTGTCATTAATCTCACGGAAGATGAAGTTATTACTTCCCTTTACACCTATAGAGAATTAGATGATTCAGCTTTACTTATGGTAACAAAATTAGGATTCATGAAAAAAATTCTTTTGAACCAATTCTCTAATACTAAAAAGTCAGGAATTATTGCTTTAGGTATTCGTGACGGTGATTCTTTGATAGATGTTGTAAGTGCCAAGCCTGAGGAAGATATTTTTATCGGAAGTTCTCTTGGGCTTGCTATACGTATGAATCTTTCTGAATTACGAAGCCAAGGTCGTACAGCATCTGGTGTAACAGGCATGCGACTGGCTGAAGATGATTATATAGCAGGAGTTACGATCGTTAAGAAAGATACAGAACTTCTCGTAATCTCTGAGAATGGATATGGCAAAAGAACTTCCTATGATGAATTCTCTACTAAAGGTAGAGGAGGAAAAGGTATGACCTTCTTAAAGGTTACCGAAAAGAATGGTCGAGCCATAGGAATTTCAACTGTTACTGAAAAGGATGAAATACTAGTAATAACTCAATCTGGTATGGCAATTAGAACTCCTGTATCTGATGTCTCTACTTTTGGTCGAACAGCTGTGGGAGTAAAGATTGTAGATACTAAGGATGATGATGGTGTAATCGATTTTGCAATCCTATCCGAAAGCGAAAGTGCTGATTGATCAAAATCAATTTAGTCTTGGCTCATCAGAGCCAAGAGATTCCATTCCTAGCTTTTATGTAGGCAATGTACCAATTTATGGTAGAGCTACACTTTCACCTATGGCAGGAGTCTCTGATAGTCCACACCGTAGTCTCGCAAAGGATATGGGATCAGCTTGGTCTTTCACTGAATTCGTATCAGCAGAGCAAATCAATTTAGAAAATCCTAAAGCTATTCGACTATTTCACTTTAAAAAAGAAGAAAATCCTGTTTGGTTTCAAATTTTTGGTAATTCCGTTGAATCAATAACAATAGCTGCGCAAAGAATAGAATTACTGAATCCAAAAGTTATAGATTTGAATATGGGATGTTCCGTACAAAGAGTTTCCCAAAATGGATCTGGCGCTGGTCTTCTTCGTAACTTACCTTTAGCTGGCAAAATGATTGAATCACTTTGTAAGTTTACTTCAGTTCCAATTACTGCTAAGATACGAATTGGATGGTACAATGATGATTTAAATTATAAGGAAACAATTCATGTTTTGCAAGAATCAGGAGTAGCTGCAATTTCAGTTCATGGAAGAACTAAAGAGATGGCTTATACAGGTACAGCTAACTGGGATGCAATAGCAGAAATTAAAGATTTTGCAAATGTTCCTATCTTTGGAAATGGGGATATCGATAGTATTGGTGTATTGAAACAAAGACTTTTTGATTCTAAGGTCGATGCAGTGCTTATAGGTAGAGCTGCGATTGGCAATCCATGGTTATTTTCAGGAATCGAAAAATCATCCTTAACTATTTCGGAAATTCATAATGTTGCTTGGAGACATTATGTATCTATGAAAGAATTTTACGAAAAGGACTCTTTCATATTATTTAAAAAATATTTTACCAAATACTTTGATCTCTTTGAAGATTATAAAGATGAAAAAGATAGAATTCTTAGAGTAAGAGATGAGATAGAGTTTGAAGAATCTTGGTTATCCTCTGTTGAGGAATATATGAACAAGTTTGGATTGTATTATATAAAACAAAAAAGGCCAGCATAAGCTGACCTTCTAATTGTCGAAATCTTAAGAAGATCTTATTTAGATGCTTCTCTTGCTGCAGATTCGAATGCTTTTTGTCCGCCTGGGTATTTCATGAAACCAACGCATTGGCACTGCTCCCAAGTTTCAGGTTCGCCTTTCTTAACACAAAGACCTGTGTCATTGTCAAGAGAACAGCAGTCATAAACCCCGATTCCTTTGATTAAACCTTGAGTTTGTGATACAATTACTTGACCAGTAGATTGACCATCAGATACTCCAGATGCTTTCTCGATATAATCACCAATTACTTTTGACAGAGCGTCTCCAGAAATTTGGTCTTTCGCTGCTTGTCTGCAAGTTGATTGCATAGAAGCGATTCTTCCACTTTTAATAGCCTTTTCAGAAGCTACTGCGGAAAATTTCATATAAAGATAATCAAATTTCGATGTATCTCCCTTGCAATAATCTGCTGGGGATTCTCCTCTCTTGGCAGCTGCTGTATCTGGTGCACACGCCCAGCCCTCAAATACCCAACCGGCCTCTCCAACACTGGTGGCGTCTCTTCTTCCATCTCCGCCCCCGCAATTTGCCGCTATGAGAGCAACTGCAGAAAGAACTAGTAAAACCTTTTTCATAAATGGCTTCTCCTTTAAAACAATAGTATAGACTAGAAAATTGATTGTCAAGGCATCTTTTTAGTAATTTTATTCTTATAGGAATAACAAATTGTATTCATTTTATCAAAAAATTTGCATTTTTTTACTTTTTACCTTACCTTTAGGAATTTATTCTAATGAAATAATATTTTTACATGCTGCTCTGGAAGGTGAGATTAAAATTCGAAATTCTTCCATCTCACAAAAAGACCTTAAATATGAATTCTCTAAACTAGCTAGTGACATAATAAACCAAGAACTTTTAGTTTCTGCCAATGCTTTAGAAAATACTTCTGAAAATCAAAAGGAAATCTGTGTTACAAGAAGAGTACATTATGTATCAAAGGATTATTTTTATTTTCCACAGAATCAAATGCCTTCGGTAACTACTTCTGTATACAATTGCTCAAGTGGAAATGAAATCAAAAAAGAATCTCTCTTAAAAGGTTATATTTATCAATCTTTAAATGAACATTATAAAAAAGTTTTTCATTTTATACCTAGCAGATCTTCTATAAATAAAAATAATTTTAAAGCTAAAGAATCTAATGTATTATTTTTTATCGATGCAAGTGCTTCTTTATCTAATGAAAAGGATGAATTGAACCAATTTATCTCAAATGAAATTCAAACTAAAAACTTGGATCTTTATTCAAATTTGGTTTCTGCAGGAAATTACTATACTTTTACAAATTCTGATATTTCCACAGTTCCATTTTCTAAAATTAATTCCCCAGAAGATCTTTATATAGGTTATAGAAAACATTTACAATCTGTTAAAAAATTTAAAGAATTAAATATTCAATTTTTATTTATATCTCCTCTTCAATATACAAAAAAGAAAGAATGGATTACATTAATCAATGAAGCTAGATCTAAAGGTATTTTAACTTATATTTTAATTCCATATAGTAGTGATCATACCTACTATCAGACAATTGATACCATAGCAAAGGCAACTAATTCTAAAACCTTACCTATCACAGTTTGGAAGAAAGTAGGATATATTCAAGGTGAAGAAAAATATCTTGTTCTTCATAAAGGATATTTATATACAACTAGCGAAAACCCTGCAAAATTTGAAAGTTTTAATGAGATGGATAAGAAAAGAATTCAAATAGATGAAAAAATTAATCCTTATAATTTAAATCAGTTAGTTGAAAAATACACTAATCAAAAAATAATCCAAGAAAGTAAATATCAATCAAACATGACTTTGTTATTGAAGAATACTATGTCAGTTTTGAATTTTCCTGAAACAGTTAATTCGAAAAGAGTCTTGGTTCGATCTAATGGGCAAGCTATTTACATTCAAGTTAAACCTAATACCAATTTAGTTAAAGGTGAAACTTATATATTAGAATCAAATTTTATTTTAGATAGTAGTAACTCATGGAATATTAGAAACAATGTTGTACGAACTAAAATACATCCAATTTCATATAGATATCCAAAACTTTTAGAATTTAATCCATCAGAAATAGCAGATTATTTAAAGAAATATAACTTAACAGAATTAAAAGCATATCTAGTTATTACAGTAGAGGAAGTTCTTTGATTGCAAACCTTCCAGAATTTAAATATATTGCTGAACTCAATAAAAAACTCTCTTTTTATAGTAAATCTAGGCCTAGTCTTTTATTAAAAGGAAGAACAGGTTGTCGTAATGAAGAAATCCTAAAAAGTTTTTTAATCAAAAATTCTTTAGATTATTATGAAATCGATTTTAGATTAGTTAATAACGAGAAGTTATTTTATAATGAGTGGAAGTTAATTAAGAATAAATCTAAAATTTTACTTTTAATTTCTATAGAAAGTATTCCTAAAGATATACAATCTCTATTATTTAAAGAATTATTAAATCTAAGAATTCAAGAAAACAAAACTTGGATTCTTTCTATTTGTACTGATCGCATTTCTTTATTATTAGAAAATAACAAATTTATCATTGATCTTTATAATATCTTATCTGTTAGCATATTGGATTTTTTGCCAATTTCAGAACAAAAAAAAGAAATACCAATTATTGCTAAATTCTATTTAGATTATTATGCACAGTATTACAAGAAGAGAATTAAATATTTTGAAGAGCAATACCTTCAATTATTATTAAAATATGATTTTATAGGAGATCTGGAAGAATTAGAAAATTTAATTCATCAATCTGTTATCGCGGGAAAAGGTCGAACTCTAATGTTCAAAGACATACCAAAGAATTTTTACGAGAATTCTAAATCTAAATACGATAGAAAACTTAATATTATTCCTGGTGTTACTCTTAAGGAATACGAAAAGGAAATTTTTAAAGAAAACCTAATAATTAACAAAGGGAACAGAGAGTTAACCGCAAAAGTTTTAGATATTTCTATCCGAACATTCTATCGCAAGTTGGATGAACATAATTTAAAAGATCTAGATCTGAAGTAGTTTAAACATTTTTAAGAAACTATTTTGTATAACTAATTGTAAAGATTCAGTATTTGAATTAGTTTTATGGCGTAGGTTTAGGTTAAGTAAAATATCGTAAATTTCTTCCATCGATTTATCATTGAAGTATTTCGCTTCTGCTCTTAGCTCTTTAAGAACATGAAATTTTCTTCCTTCAGAAAAATGTTCAACTCCGAGTAATTCGTATAACAAAGATTCATCCATATCAGATTTATTTTTCTTATGAATGACTCTAAAAGTTCTTAATTCATTTAATCTTTCTAATAATTTTGAAATTAAAATTCCAAATTCAACTCTAATATCAGAAAGTTTTTTAAGTTCTTTAAAAAATTCAGCTTTTCGATTCTGAAAAAAAAGTGTTACTAAAGAATTATAATTGAGTGCAGAACGTCCTAGTAAAACATTTTCTACATCTTCTAGTTCGAATTTCTTTTTACCAAGAAAAGTCTTAAGCTTATTTAATGATTTCATATATGATCCCATATTTGGTGGAATTCTATGTAAGAATTCATCCATAGCCTCGGGAGATAATTGAATGTCATATTTTTTAGATAAAAGTTCGAGATTCTTTCTGGTTTCGTTTGGATAGAAGTTCTTGCTAATTATAGCATTTGCAATCCCACCAAATAATTTCTTAATATTAGCAGGAAGATCCCAACTATCATAGTGAACGAGAATATAAACTTTATCGCTTAGTTGTGGTAGATGGTGTTGAAAATTTGCATAAAGATCGTTAGGCTTTTTATTTTGATTACCGAGAAAAGCTTTGAAAAAAGTTGTTCCTGATTTAATAACTATCAACTTAGTAGGATAAAACATATCAGGAGTAAAGCAATGCGAAAAGAAAGAATCCATCTCCCCGCCCTCACCTGTATAAACTATTATCTCAAAAGTCTCTTGATTTTTGGAAAGTTGTTCTTTGTAGTAATCTAGAAGAACATCAAATTCGAATGAGTCTTGGGCAGCAAATAGAAGGACTTGAGGAGCAGAGCTTTTTTTTGCTTCTAAAAAACTTAAGCAATTTGGAAATTCTTGAATTTTTTTATCATCTGCCACGATTACTAACCATACAAGATTAAAAGACGTAATTGAAAATCACAAATCTATACAGAAAAATAATCTTTTTATACATAAAGAAAGGATTCATGAAAAGGGGTGAAAAGATTTTGCAAATATTTAACTTTTTTCAACAAATAGTCTAAAGATCATATATAATTTCCGATAATAGTTATAATGGAACTGTCTAGTTTAGTACAATCAATAGGACGAGGTGGAGAATCAGCGTATGTCTATACTCTTCCAAACTATGCTCCTATTCAGCCTGTAAATCCAGTTCAAAACAGACAGGGTCATTTTGATTCAAACTTAGGAAATTCTAAAAATTCACCCAATAGATCAAATCTTTCGCAAGATTATAAAGAAAAAGCAAATCAGATAATGAATGATTCTAAATCAACTGGAAACTCAATTGTTCCTGGTATGCTTTTAAATCTCATAGCTTAATCTACAACAAAATAAAACTACTTTAGAGAATGAAATGTTTCCATTTCTCGATATATTGCATAAATTTTCTAATTGGAAATCCTAACACATTAGTATAGGAACCTTCTATTTTTTCTACCGGACCAGTTTTATCTTGGATACCATACGAACCTGCCTTGTCAAATGGTTGAGATTCTAAAACATAATTTCTTATTTCATCATTATTCCAAGCTCTAAAATGAACTTTAGTGCTATCATAAGCATAGATTTCTATCGTATTTGACTGAAATAAATAAAAACTTGAATGAACATAATGAGCCTTACCAGATAATAGAGTCAGTATTTCTATAGCATTTTCTAAATTAATTGGTTTATGTAAAATAGAATTTTCAGACACAACTATTGTGTCCGAAGAAAGTAAGATCTCTTCTTTAGAAAGTCTTTTATTGAAAATAGATTTTACTTTTAATTTGCTTATCCTCTTTAAATAATCTAATGGCTTCTCTTCTGCTAGTTCTGATTCGTTTACGTTAGGTGTTTCTAATTCAAATTTTAAATTTAAATCAGTTAGAATCTGTCTTCGTCTAGCAGATTGGCTGCAGAGTATTAATTTTGTCATTGTATTAATCCATTGACAAAAATTGTGATCAGAATACAATTTATAAAATGAATCTGGGTTCTTATTCAAAATCAATAATTTTAAGCTTCATTATTATATCTTTGAATACAATCTGGTCACAATCTGAGAATCCATCTTCGAGCTCATCTGAAAGCTCCAATACAAATACTAAACAATCATCTCCAGTATCGAATTTACCTGAACTAAAGTATGAAAAAGGTGATGTTACCATTGATTTGAAATTAGAAGCTGAAAGATTGAAAAAAGCTTTTGATTATGAGTTAGGAAAAAACAAAATACACATTAAAAATTCTTCTAACAAAGAATTATTGAAAGAATTTAATGATATAAGAATAGAATCTGAAAATCTTTATATAAATGGAAATTATAAAGAATCTCGCAGATCCTACAAAAAAGGTTTCCAATTACTAAAAATATTTTATAAAGATCAATCTAATATTTATAAAGAAAAATTCAAAGAATACAATCAAATATTAAATCAATCTAAAGACAAACTTTTAGAAACAGATACAGAGAACAAAAAGTATAGAATGGAAACCGCTTCTAAGAAACAGAAAGAAGCTATGCTATATAATTATTTAGCTAAAAATCATGAAGATGCAGAAAGATATAATCATTCTAGTGATATGTTTAAACTCGCTACAAAAGAACTATTAGAGTCCTTGATTTTAACTGAAAAAGAAATTTCAAAAGATCCAGAAAATAAAACTAAAACGGAAATAAATACGGATACTAAATATCTAGATCTGGATTATTTATCTCCTATTGCAAGAAAGGATTGGGACGATATAATAGGAGTGGATCATTCTAAACAAGAAAACAAACGAGAACAAGATAGAAAAAGAATAGAAGAATATCGTTCTTCAAAATTAAAATCTGATTCCAAACAAGCGTCACCAGAACCTAAAGATGAAGTTGAATCTTCTCCTACACTAGAAAATTCACAACAATAATGAAACCTACTAAATTGAATTGGTTTCAATATTTTTCCCTTTTTCTATTACTATTATTTTCTTCAATTTATTGTAAGAAAAAAAACCCTGATGTTGATATACAAGATTGTGATGTATTTTATGATTATTATAAAGATGGATCTCATTATATAAGAAGAGACCTAGTTACTGATGACGGTGTCTTTGATTATGATAAATTATTGGAAGAAGGAAAATTAAAAAATTCTAATTGCTATCCAATCCAAGAACAAGAAATGAATACCAATATCGATATTGAAAGTAAAGAATCATTAAGACAGGGAGAATAGTATGAATAATATATTTGATATTAAAGATAAAGTTATAGTGATTACAGGTGCTAGCAGAGGAATTGGAAGATTTATCGCCGAATCATTTATTGACCTAGGTGCTAATGTTTATGGTACAGGTTCAAAGGAATCATCCATTGAATGGATGAAAGACACTAAAATTACAGGATATGCTGCTGATTGTTGTGTAGATGGAGAAATACAATCTGTACTTCAATCAATTCATCAGAAAGAAGGTAGAATAGATGTACTAATAAATAATGCAGGAATTGCATCAAATACTCCTGCGAGTAGAATGAAAGATGATGAAGTTAACCGAATTGTTGAAACAAACTACATTAGCTTATTCAGATCTTGTCAAGCTTACTATAAACTGCAAAAAAATGTTGGTGGAAATATCATTAATTTTGCATCTGTATTAGGAATGATAGGTTCACCTCTAGCAGGTGTCTATTCGGGAACAAAAGGAGCTGTTATAGCCTTAACTAAAGCATTAGCAATTGAATGGGTGAGAAATGATTTTCGTGTAAATTCGATTTGTCCAGGTTTAGTTGAAACTGACATGACAGCAATGATTACTGACAAACCAGTAGTTAAGGATCAAGTCCAAGCTGCGATTCCTATGAAAAGGATGGGCCTTCCCGAAGATCTTTTAGGTGCAACTATTCTGCTTGCGAGTGATGCATCAAGATACATGACTGGAACATCTATCATCGTAGATGGTGGGATGACAGCGCAATAATTTTATGATTATTAATTTGCATCTTGAAAATCCAGAGAAAAGGAAATTAACTTCAATATCTGATGATTTAAGAAAAGGTGCAGTATATATTTTCCCAACAGACACTGTCTATGCTATCGTAGCAGATGCTAATAGTAAAGAAGGAACAGAAAAAGTTTATAATCTAAAGAAACTAGATAAAAAAAAACCATTATCCCTTTTATGCAAAGATATCTCTATGGCATCTCAATTTATAGAATATCTTCCTAATGAAGCATATCGTTTGATGAAAAAAATTACACCTGGTCCTTATACTTTTATTTTAAAAGCAAATAAGATGTTACCTAAACCTTGCATCATCCATCACAAAGATAAACACATAGGAATTAGATTTCCTGATCATATTTATTTACAAGAATTACTCAAAATTCATGATTCACCTCTAACTTCTACTTCAGTTATAACAGATGATGAATATCTAACAAACGTGGAAGATTTAAATTCACAATTTGGAGAAAAAGTAGATGGTATAGTTGATGGAGGTTTAATACTCCTAGAACCATCTACAATAATAGATTTTACTGGAGATCAAATGATCATAATTAGAGAAGGTAAAGGAATTGAAAAAATTTAAAATTAATCTTTAAAATATTTTATTCCATTCTTCTTCTTTAAAACCTACTAATCCAAATGTATCAGAAATTAAAAAAGGTCTTTTTATTAAATTTCCATTGGAAGAAAGCAAAGATACTATTTGTTTCTTAGTCAAAGAATCAATTTTATCTTTTATTTTTAATTCCCGGTAATCTCCACCAGATGTATTGAATAGTTTCTTAGGATCAATATTGTATTTATCTATCATCAATAAAATTTCTTTTTCAGAAGGAGGAGCTTCGCGAATAGGTATTTTCTCGAAAATAACTTTTTTCTGATCTAAATATTTTAAAGCCTTTTTACATGTTCCACAATTCTTGTATTCATAAACTTTTATTTTCATATCAACCTCTTTATTAAATTCGTCGAATATAAAGACATGAAAATTTACTATATAAAAATTCTTATCTTATCAATTCTAATATCCTGTTCTTATTCAATATATTCTCAAAATCTTTCCCAAATATTGAAAGAAGATTTTAATAAACGGGAACAATTATTAATCCAAAATGAGGTAAGAAAGAAATTAGGATCGAGAGCTAATAAGAAGGATGTAAATCTTCTAATTTCTGATCTACTTCCTTGGGCAATAATGGAAGGTCAAGATTCAAAATCTTTTGCCAGAACAATAGTGCTTTTTACAAGAAATATAGATGCTGGAATAGATATTACTGATTCAGAGGACTTAATTCCATT
>JAACWH010000110.1 GCA_009991425.1 Leptospira sp. | reverse complement strand
TTCGTAAAATTTGTTTCCTTTGCTCATATCTCTACTCCTAATTTATTATGATATGAGTGTCCAGAAAATTAGGGGAAGTTCAAACATTAAAGGATCCGAGACAGAGAAAACATACCAAGCTACTTGAGAAATTATGATTAAACTTATAGAGAACTCAATAGTCTTCCCAATTGAAAATACATTATAATTAACTTTTTTCATTATGCTTAGTAAGAAAGGAGCAACTATTATGAATCCTTGCATTTCACCAGCAAACCAAGTAAAGAATACATTCCAGAATCCATCAGCTGGAACAAATCCGAAACTGAATAAGGAACCAACACCTATTAAGGCACTAAAAATAGATCCCGGTATCGTTGCGAAGAAAAGAAATACTAGCAGATTTTTCATATTGGCAAGCGGATCAACTTCACCAGTACTTTTCTTAAGTATCCAAAGATTGATGAGAGTGCTTCCTGTATTTCCAATTGCAATTAGGATCGCTGTTGGTAGATGAGGATTGTTCCAAAGATTAGCAGCAAATGCACCTATTAAAATTCCTGGAATAGCTTTACGACCTAATAGAGCAAGGGCAGCAAATGCAACTCCTTCGGGAGGCCAGATGGGAGAGACTTGGGTATTCAAAAATGCTAAAAAAAATCCAAGCTGTGCAGCTAAGACATAACTTAGCGCAATGAAAATATTAATTAAAGCATTAGAAATCATAGGGAGTATTCAATGAATAGGAGAATTGTGGTTTAATAAAGGTATTTTGTCAATAAATAATATGCTTTTTGTCAAAATTATACATAGTTAGAATAAACTTATTTCCTTTATTGAAAATTATCGATTCAAAAAAACCGATAATGAGACTATGATTTGGGAATCTATTTCTCCAGGCCAAGAAATTACTTTACTACTGGTATTACTAGCATGTATCTTATGGATAACAGAAGTCATTCCACTCCATATAACTAGTTTTGTCTTACTTTTTCTTGAATTAGTTTGGTTGATGCCTGTTCTGAAAAATTCGAATCCAAAAATAAGTTCTGAACTTTTCCTTGCTCCTTTTTTTTCTGATACCATTTTGCTCTTCTTAGGTGGATTTGTTTTGGCGAAGGCGGCCAACAAGTATGAGATCGATAGTAGGTTGGCTAAACTTTTACTATCTTCCAAATCAAGTACATCTTTTAAAATATTAGTTAAAATAATATTTATATCTTCGCTTCTATCTATGTGGATGAATAATACTGC
This sequence comes from Leptospira sp., assembly GCA_009991425.1. Classification (GTDB taxonomy): domain Bacteria; phylum Spirochaetota; class Leptospiria; order Leptospirales; family Leptospiraceae. Next base: position 10,772 of record JAACWH010000110.1, on the reverse strand, counting down.
TACTGCCTCACTTATGATAGGTTTACTTTTACCCGTTTTAAAAATGGTTCCCCTAGAATCCCACCGGAAGGCTTTGATACTCGCAGTTCCATTTGCAAGTAATATTGGTGGGATTGGGACTCCTGTAGGAACCTTACCGAATGCAATTGCTATGGAATATTTAAGAGGGCTAGGTCTTGCTCCTAGTTTTTTAGAATGGATGATTTACGCTCTGCCATTGGTTCTTATATTAAACTTTCTTTTATCTCTTATACTATATTTATTTTTCTTTACCGGTAAGAATAAAGAGAATGGTGAAATACAAAATTTTGTCATAGCGATTTCGGATATTCCTCGCTCCAGGAAAATTGATGTATTTATTAATGCTATTATGCTTTTGACATTAGCGCTCTGGTTAACCTCAGACTTACATAAGATATCGATTGGAACTATTGCTCTAATACCTGTAATACTTCTTTTCTCATCGAAAATCTTAGATCTTAAAGATTTCAAAAGTCTATCCTGGGAGGTTCTTATTCTAATGGGAGGGGGAATTTCACTCGGAAAAAGTATCGAAGTTTCTCAACTGGGACCTGCATTGCTTGAACCATTTCATGCTGAATACTTTTCCATGTTTTTAGTGTTGGTATTTTTTAGTTTTGCTACCTTAAGCTTATCAGCAATTATGAGCAATACATCTGTCGCCAATCTTATGGTTCCTATTGCAATCGGATTGGGTTTGTTATACCAAGATGGTTTAGTGATTTTCGTTGCCCTAGCTGCCTCTTTATCCATGCCACTTCCTATTTCAACTCCACCAAATGCTATAGCATTTAGTATTGGCGTATTAAAATCTAAAGAAATGTTCATTCCTGGACTCTGTATGACCTTGACAGCCTGGGGCTTACTTATAAGTTTTGGGTATTATTGGATGAAAATCCTTAAAATGGGAAATTTATGAAGAAAAATTTTACTTATTTATTTTACCAACTCATAACTGCAGTTGCTTTTCTACAATTTTTTTCCTGCTATAATTATTTAAGTGATGATATTCCCATTATTGCTAAACCAAATTTAGAAAAGCGAATTCCATTTCTTTCCATTCAAGTTAACTCACCAGAAGGCGAGGAAGAAAGGCAAAGAATCTCGGATCTTTATGTAAAATACCTCGAAGAGACAGGTTATTTTGGAAGAGTTGTAGGCAATGGTGTTAAGGCTCCTGTACATTTTGAGATTTTTACCTCAGTTATGGATGAATATGAAAATGCCTGGTATAGTTTTACATCCTCTCTTTTTTCTCTTGGCACTGCTGGGCTGCTTCCTGCTTTTTATGGCGAAAGAAGAATCATGAGAGTCAAAATTTTTCGTGATAATCTATTTATTACTGAAAAATATTATACACAAAAACACGTCACATTATATAGCTTAATTTTTGTTTTTATTTGGGAATTAGGCATAGAAGAATCAGAAATAATTGAAAATAATAAAGAAAAAAATTTAATCCACAATCTTGTACAGGATCTCAATGAACTCTAAAAAATACTCCATCAACTCAATTTTATCAAGAATCCTCAAGTTTTACAACAGCATTCTGCTCATACTTGTTGCGCTAATTTTTTATATCTCCTGCGAAACAACTACAGAAATGGAAAAAACATCCACTCCAGTAGATTCAGTGAAGACGAAGACAACAACAGTTCTTGACAAAGCGAATGAATCATCAGATTTAGATGTTCTTGAGCTACCCAAATCCAAATCGAAACTTTGGTCTATTGAAAATTACAGCCAATACAACGAATCGAATTACGAGAAATACCCTGCTTTTAATAAACGAATCGATTTGAAAAATATTGATTATCCCCTATTGAATGCAGCTGTATTTTATGAAACAAATGCCAAACGAGTTCAGATGAAACTTCCTCCCCTGGCTTATTCTCCTGCCTTAGAGAAAATTAGTATGGAACATTCCAATGATATGGTTAAAGCAAATTTTTACTCACATAATTCACCTATCAAAGGTAGAGAGACTCCTGTAAAGCGGATGGAATCAATAGGTGTTAAGAATGCGTATTCCGCAGAAAACATTAACATCGGTTATGGGATTATTTATAAGGATAATGAACCCGTTTATCCTCCATCAGAAAATAAATCTGGTTATTTCAGCTATACATTAAATGGTCCTCCTATTCCTAATCAAACTTACTCAAGTCTTGCAACCATAGTTGTTAATTCTTGGATGAATTCTCCCGGGCACAGAAGAAATATTTTGAATGAGAATTTGAAATATATGGGAGTTGGAGCAGCTCATTATAAAGATTCTAAATCTCATAATATGGATAAATTCAAGATAACACAGACTTTTGCCAGTATTCCTGGTGTGGTATCTAAATAATCACTTCTTAGATCCTCTAAAAGCAATGTTCTATTCTTATCTCTAGAGTTTTGTCAATAAATTTCCATACGATTGATAGAATTATAGAAAGCATACGTCTAAACAGTATATTAAGAGTTATTTAGCGATAAGTGAGATTATATTGAATAATTGTGAACGGGAACCGATTCATATTCCCTCTGCCATACAGCCGCATGGATTTTTGTTAGAAATATCCTTAGATAATCAGATTTTCCATTGTTCTGATAATATTGCAGATTTCTTAGGGTACAAGGCAATTGAATTGTTTACAAATGGCTTTCAATCAATTGCTCCCGAGCTTCTAAATACAATTCAATCCTTTCCAGGTATACTATATGAGCCTTCCGGAATTTTTAAACCAATTCAAGTTCTATTCAATCATAAAAATGGCGAAAAGCTTTCATTTGAGACAATTATTTCTAAATCTAATAATGGTTATTTGATAGAGTGTGAGAGAGTAAGTAAAGATCAGGATAGCGAGAATATTTCTTATAATCTACTTTCGTCTATCATGAATGTTCGAGATGAAGTTGAACTAAATTATTTTCTTATGAATGTTTCAGCTCAGATAAGAAATATCACTGCTTATGATAGGGTTATGGTTTACCGTTTTGACCCCGATTGGAACGGTGAAGTGATTGCTGAATCCAAGCGAGAAGATTTACTTCCTTATCTAGGACTATACTACCCAGCTTCCGATATTCCTGTTCAGGCTAGGAACTTATATCATACTAACTTAATGAGGATGATTGTTGATGTTAATTATACACCTTCAAGCATACTAAAGCATCCAACATTAAGTGATGATGGAATTTTGGATCAATCCTACTCTGTGCTTAGATCTGTTTCTCCAATTCATATTGAGTATCTAATGAATATGGGTGTTAGCGGAACCTTAGTGGTATCTATTATTATCCAAGGCAAGCTTTGGGGACTTATTGCATGCCACCATACTAGCTCAGCTAAATACATTTCATTTGCAGTAAGGAATTCTATTTTACTTATGACTCAATTTACTTCTTTGAAGATTGAATCCTTCCAGACTAAGAAGAAAGACCAAGCTTCCTTAACTCTCGCAAATATCCGGAACATTCTTCTTGAACAAATGTCCTCTGCGACCGAATTTCTAAATGGTTTAGTGCATGGAAAAGTTACATTGATGGACTTCATTGAATGTACAGGTGCTGCAGTTAAGTTGGGTGATCAAATGTTAACAATAGGTGAGGTGCCAGATAGTGATACAATTAACAAGTTGATAAAAACTTTCGAAAAGCAACTTGATAGCAATAATACTTTCACAAGTAATAGTATATCATCTATTGATCCTAGCTTGCAATCTTTGAAAGATACAGTATCTGGTATCCTCATGACTCAGGTTCAGTCTACTTATAACCTAACATTGCTTTGGTTCAGAAAAGAACGCTTGCATACAATAACTTGGAGTGGAGACCCTCACAAAGCCGTCACTGTAGATGGAAAAAATATAGAAAGACTTCATCCAAGAAAATCCTTTGAGGCTTGGTCTGAAGAAGTTAAGCTTAGCTGTCTGCCTTGGCAAGATTTAGATATCCAAGCAGCAATAGATTTTAAGAATGCAATCAAGGGAACCATTCTTCAGAAATTTAATGAGATTTCAAGTTTGTTCTCTGAGATAGATTTAATTCGCTTTCGCGAAGAGAAGGCAAATACTTCTCTCAAAGAGAAAGAAATTCTTCTCAAAGAAATCCATCATAGAGTAAAGAATAATATGCAAGTCATAATTGCTATGTTGTACATGCAATCAGACTTCCATCCTGATCCTGATGTAAAGCAAGCTTTGATTGAAAGTCAAAACCGAATTAAAGCAATGTCCATCATTCATGAAATTCTTTATTCGAATGAATCCCTATCTTTTATAGACATTCACGATTATTTTTCAGATTTGATCAATCATCTGTCTTCATCAAATGTAGAAATTTTAATGCCTGAGATTTTTTTGAATGTGCAAGGACTGCGTTTTGCTATAGAAACGGCAATTCCTTGTGGATTGATTTTGAATGAAGCGGTAACAAATATTTTTAAATATGCTTTTCCTGATTCGGCAAGGCAAAAGACCCCAAAGATTAATATAACTTTATCCCAAATAGGTGACAGGATTGATTTTTCTATTTCTGATAATGGGATTGGTTTTCCAGAAGGTATCGATTTGCAAAAACCTAAATCCTTGGGCTTGACTTTAATTTTTGCCTTAAGCAAACAAATCGAAGGGAATCTTAATTATATGAAATCGGAAGATGGCGGAGCCAAAATTAAAATCGATTTTTCAGCAGATAGAATTTACAAGGCTTCATGAAAGAAATAATTCTTCTTTAATTTTTACTTGCCCATAAACAGCTAAACAAAAATATACTTATCCTATGACTGTATATTGGCTTATGGATGCTTGGAATTCGGAAGAAGTTATACATCTTTGGCTACGAGATTCAGAAGGTAAGAACCATTTTTTGGAGGATGTTTACTATCCTAAGTTAGAGATACGTACCTTCAGCGAGCGCGGCAAGAAGATCGCCACTGGACTCTGCAAGAGCGGAATTCTTCGTTGGCAAGAAAGTAAGCAAAGTATAGATTTATGGTCAGGCAAGCAGGTTTCCTCTACACTATGCCGAATTCTCCAGATTTCTGCCTTCCGCAAATTATTTCGTGAGACTGATTTTGTCCGTGAGCATATTGAATTTTACGGAGCAGATCTTTTGCCTGTTCATGGATACCTCTTAGAACAGAATACTTTCCCCCTGGCAAAAGTTCGAGTCCTACCAATTCGCAACCAAAAGTTAGATTGGGGCGGGACCTTGGTCATCGAGACTCTAACCGATCGTTTTGCTTTGGAGAGAGATCAATTTCCAGCTTTGAATACTATAACTATATTTGCCGATTATGGAAAATACATTCCCATTGGCGCTAAGAACCCCCTCCGTGTCTTAGTTTCTGAGACGGAGATGATCTCATTGGAGGCTGAGCCGGATGAGATTTTGATAAAGTTAAATTTGATTCTACGAGAGTATGATCCGGACATTCTGTTCACTAATGGGGGTGATGAATTTTTGCTTCCACAGATTTTTACCTGGGCCAAAGAATACAAGATTCCTTTACTTTTGGATAGAGAGACTACGGCTACTTTTCGCAACCTCAAGACGGTATCTCGTACTTTTTACAGCTATGGACGAGTTGTCCATAAGACAACCGCATTTCCCTTGTTTGGTCGAATTCATCTAGATAAGCGAGAGAGCTTTTTCTATACAGAAGCAGATCTAGAAGGCATCTATGAGATGGCTAGATTCTCCCGCCTCCCTCTGCAAAGACTTTCTCGTTCCTCGCCTGGTACGGCAATGAGTGCTATGGAAGACGAGATGGCACTCAATAAAAATACACTCATTCCTAGAATCAAAGGAAAAGCTCCTAGCATCAAACCACTTTCTGTTCTTCTCAAGACAGACCAAGGAGGGATGACTTTTCGACCTAAGGTCGGTTACTTTGAAAACATAGTCGAAATGGATTTTCGCTCCCTCTACCCAAGTATCATGTCGGTTCATAATATTTCTGGCGAGACGGTGAATTGTGAATGCTGCGATTGGGATGGCGTCAAGATTCCCGTTCCTGAAACGCCTTACCATACCTGTACGAAGCGAAGAGGTATAGTCAGCGATACAGTTGAAATATTGCTTCGAAGGCGAGATGAGATCAAAGAATTCCTCAGTCAAAATAAGAACAAATTGTCCGATGAAGACCTGAAGGCTTGGGAGAGAAGGTCAACTGCCTTGAAATGGTGTTTAGTCACCTGCTTCGGTTATACGGGATATAAAAATGCTAAATACGGTCGCAGAGAAGCACATGAGTCTATCACTGCCTGGGGGCGTTACGCTATTCAATCAGCGAAAGAAATTGCTGAAGATATGGGCTATGAATTTTTACATGGACTGACAGATTCCCTTTGGCTAGTTTCTAGTGATACTAGACTTCTGGAAGAGAGAGCTATCCAAGAACTACATACAAAAGTAAAAGATAAATTATCTCTCCGACTTCTCTATGAAGCAACGTATTCCTGGATTGTTTTTCCGACATCCAAGGCAAGAGAAGGTTTCTCGGTTCCCACACGCTACTACGGAAGAGAGATTCATGGCAAAATCAAATACAGAGGAATCGCTCTTCGTAGAAGAAATACTCCTATACTTGTGGATCATTTCCAAAAGGAGCTCTTGGATATTCTTTCTCTTTGTTCCAATATGAAAGAAATTATTGACCGCGAACCTGAGTTTGATCAAATTCACAGAACCTACCGAGAAGGAATTCGAAAAAAGTCTTTTCCTCTGAAGGAATTCATGGTCACTCAGAATTTAACTCGAAGATCAGGCGAATACAAGGGCAATCATTCCTCTAAAATTGTCTTGGATGCCTTAATGGAAGAGGGAGTGGTTTTGGAAGGCGGTCAGAAAATAGAATACATAGTCTGCAACAGATCCCATCCAGTTCATAAAGAACGATACAAACCGTACCACCAATTTCGTCCAGAGAAAGATCCAATCGATATTGCTTTCTATGATGCTCTGCTCCAAGATGCCTGGTCAGAAGTTTTAGGAATTTTCTTTCCAGACTCAGGTGAGCTTTTTGGAAAAACCCTTTCCAAGATGTCATTTTAAAATAAGATAAACAAAATTATGAAATGGAAAATTGCAATTCTAATCGGATTTGCATTTAGCATTGGGCTGAGTGCAGAAAATCGGATGAGCCAGGTTCTTGAGGGTAAACCTTTAGAAGTAGAGATTGCAATTACCCAACCAAATATTTCTTCCCAATCCATTATCTATGAAAATGTTGATCCAGGATTTTCGAAATCCAAAATGGACAGATACGCAAGTTACGGTTATACGAAACAAACTGTCTGGATTAAGCTTGAACTAATAAATGATACCTTAGAAAAGGAATTTATTGTCAATATAGGAAATAGTCATATTGATCGAGTGGAAATGAGTAGAAGATCTCAGACCAAGGAAGAATCTCAAATAGCTGGTGATTTATTGGCTTTCAAAGATTGGCCTGTAAAAGAATATCGCATTGCTTTTCCTCTTCGCATGAATGAGGGCGAGACAGACACTTTCTTCTTCCGTATTGATACAACTTCAACTGTAAATTTTTATCTAACTTTAAATACTCCTGAAAAGTTTTACCAATCTTTTTCCTATACGAAGTTGCTGCTTGGATTTTTCTACGGAGCCATTTCGATTATGGTTCTTTATAATTTTATCATCTATCTCTTATTATGGGATCGAACTTATTTGTATTATTCTCTCGCTATTTTCTCGAATTTATTACTGCAAATCTATCTGAACGGAATGGACTATCCTTATTTCCTAGGAAATCATCCTGATATTCGTAATCGACTTTCTATTTTAATTGTTGGATCGAGTTGCGTATTTGGAATTCAATTTGCACGTCACTATCTACAGACGAAAGACAGTATGTCTCTAATGGATAGGTATATGGTTCTGCTAAGAAATTCGACTCTTGTCGTAGCTCCATTGATATTTTATTTGGCGGATATTCGATTTTTAATAGTATCATCTAACATAGTCGCACAGGTATTCTCTATTTCTATATTGGCATTAATAATCAGAGGTATGGTTGCGAAGAATAAGGATGCGAAACTATATCTACTTGCCTGGTCCTTGCTACTTGTCGGGATAGTGACTTGGACTCTCTTGGAAATAGGTCTCGTTCCGTATAATTTTTTTACAGTATATTCTAACCAAATTGGTTCCATTATTGAGGCGTCCATCTTATCTTTAGCTCTAGCAGAAAGGATAAATACTCTCAAGTTAGAAAAGCAAGAATTACAGGCTAAGGCTTTGGTAGATTTGGAAGAAAAAGTCCAAGAACGAACTTCAGCATTAAATCTAAGTTTGGAAACGATTCGTAAAGATATCTACATGGCAAAGAGAATCCAAGAGGATTCCATTCCTCCTAAATCAATTGAATATCCACATATTAATTTCTCAAGACTTTATGAACCTATGTCTATTGTGGGAGGAGATTATTTCGATATCTTCCAAAGAGAAAAGAAAAAATACAGATTGTTCTTGGCAGATGCAACTGGACATGGCGTACAAGCTGCACTCATAACTATGGCTATTCGATCGGAATACGAAGGCCTAAAATATAAAATTTCTAGTCCCCATGAAATCTTACATGAATTGAATCAAATTTTTATAAAGGATTATTACAGTCTTCATATAATATTTTCTTGTGTTGTTGTAGATATATCGATTTCTCATGATGAAATACAATTTGCATCTGCTGGACACCCTGACCAGTTACTAGCTTCAGGTCATACGATTAAGCGTCTTTCTCGAACAGGTCGTATCATCGGGCTTTCAAAAGATTCTAAATTTACTAAATCAAAGTTCCATTATGCGGAAGATGACAGGCTTTATCTTTTTTCTGACGGAATCGTAGAACAACAAAATAAGGATGCGCAATCCTATGGTGAAGATAGATTGATTGAGTCTGTAAAATTCATGCATGAATATCCTTTAATAGATGTTCCTGGTAAATTGCATGAGAGTCTAAACTTATACCGTGATCGAAGAGAGCAGGAAGATGATTTAACTTTTTTAGCTGTGGAAAGAATTAAAGAGAAAGATGATTGAAGATTTATACTACTACTGCCGCGAATTAGAAGCATTTATACAAAAGAATCAGATCCAAGAATTGCAGATGGAATCTATGGATACACTTTTTATTGAAAATCTAATGACTGAGATCCAAAAAGAATCCCAGAAAATTCCAGATGATTTTAAGAGAGTGAACAGCCAAATTCCTTGGCAAAACATGGATAGCTTCTGGCAGGAAGATCTTACTAGGGCTTATGAATACATCGATTTAAAAATGCTCTATGCGATTGCGGCCCACGAGATTCCCAAAATTGCCTCTGCTCTCCATCTTTTGATCAAACGAAATTAGTAAAGAACCTGCTAAAAGTTTATTGATCAGTCTTTAGTTAGAAGCTGGGGCTATCTGGGAAAAAATGCTTTTATCTAGGGATTTAATTCCCAATCTGGTAAAAAACTACCGTTCCCCCTCGCGGAATACCAAGGAAATCTAGAATGGCTCAATTGTATTATGACGACTCATGTGATCTCAACACATTAAAAGGAAAAACCATAGCAGTAATTGGTTATGGTAGCCAAGGACATGCCCAAGCTCAGAATATGAAAGATTCTGGCTTAAAAGTTATTATCGGTCTTAAAGATGGTTCAAAATCAGTTGCGCAAGCAAAACAAGATGGATTTGAAGTGCTCAATGTTGCAGAGGCTTCAAAGAAAGCAGATATTATCCAAATTTTAGCACCTGACACAATTCAGGCGGATATGTATGAAAAGGATATTAAGCCTGGACTTTCTACAGGAAAAGCTTTAGTATTTTCTCATGGATTTAACATTCATTATGATTTAATTACTCCTCCAAAAGACGTAGATGTTTACATGGTTGCACCGAAAGGTCCAGGACATTTAGTTCGTCGAGTTTATGTAGAAGGTGGTGGTGTTCCTTGTCTTATCGCTATCTACCAAGACGCATCGGGCGAAGCTAAGAAAAGAGCCCTTGCACATGCTGGTGGAGTTGGTGGAGGAAGAGCTGGTATTTTGGAGACTTCTTTTAGAGAAGAAACTGAGACAGATCTTTTTGGTGAACAAGCTGTACTTTGTGGTGGAATTTCTAATTTGATTATGGCTGGTTTTGAGACGTTAACAGAAGCAGGTTATGATCCAGAGATTGCTTACTTCGAATGTCTTCACGAAGCAAAATTAATTACCGATCTAATCTACGAAGGCGGACTCGCTAGAATGAGATTTTCTATCTCTGACACTGCAGAATACGGAGATTATGTTTCTGGGCCAAGAGTCATTGACGCTGGCGTTAAAGCTAGAATGAAAGAAGTATTGAATGATATTCAGAAAGATAAAGGCGCAGCTTTTGCAAAAAGATGGGTTGCTGACACTAAAGCAGGATATCCTGAATTCCATAAACTCAGAGACAAAAATGCAGCTCATCCAATTGAAGCTGTAGGTAAGACTCTACGTGGAATGATGAAGTGGCTTGCTAAGTAATCACTAATTCCTTTTCAACCTACTAGTTCGAAATAATTTTTTGACTAGTAGGATTCATTTCGTTCTTTCATCAATAATTCTTTTACCCAACTCTTCACTTCTAACGCAATTTTTACAGCTTTCCATTCCAGAATTTAATTATATATGGCGCTTCTGCAAAAAGTAATAAAATAAATATTTGACGAGATGATACGTTAAAAAATACTCTAACGAGTACTATGTTCCGTAAAAATCAAGACTAC
>JAACWH010000103.1 GCA_009991425.1 Leptospira sp. | reverse complement strand
CTCAAGAAAACCATCGATGATAAGAATAAGAAGATCGACGCATTAGCCAAATCCAAACAACTTGATCCGGATCGAATTCAGAAGATCGCAGAGCAGAGAGAAGTGGAAAAGGTAATCGATGAACAGACACAAGCGATCACCAAGGCAATTAAAAATCTAACCGAGATTCCACCTGAAATGCGTAATTCATCTTTAGGTCTCTATCTTACAAGATGCATCGCAACTTTGAAGGTAACAGTGAAACACCTTGAGATGGATTGGGGATCTCACATCGTAGCTGGAGAGATGGAATAACAATGGCTAAGAGATTAGATAAGGATCTCTTCCATGAGACTTACTTGGCTTGGAAGAATGCACCTCACAACCTCAAAGGTGAGATGATGGAATCAGGAGCTAAGCTGTTTGGATTCTCAACAGATACTCTGCGAAGAAGATTTGCCCTTCACGAGAAAGGCGAGAACATTTCCAGAATCTGTGGTGAAGAAACTAGCTCACGTAAGTCTCGCATGAGTGAGTCCGAGCTAGAACTCAAACGATTCGATATTGAGACAATCGCTGCGGAAAAGTTTTCCAACTTATCTGGAAAGAATCCAAAGCCACTATCTACTGAGTTAGCAATTCAGATTTGCCACAACAAAGGACTTCTGAAATTGGATTGGACGATTGCAACGGCTGACAGGCATCTTGCGAAGATTGGACTAACATCTCGCATGATGTCCGCTCCAACAGCTGCACTCACTTGGAAAGAACCATATTCCAATTCGACTCACATGGTAGATGCTTCGGTCCTCAATCGATACTATCTCAATCCAGCCAAGAAGAAAGTAAAGAAACGAGCTTTCTTCGATATCAAAGATGAAGAAACCGCAATGATGAAGGATGGACTAATCAAAGTTTGGATCTATGCCTTAGTGGATGTCTATTCCAAATCCTTTTTTGTAAAAGCTTACGGTGGCAAGCCTCTCACGGAAGGAGCCAAGCACCGAGGTGAGAACTCGATAGACTACATCGACTTCTTTAAGCATTGCTGGATAGAAAAAGAAGATCGCAGAATGCCTGTTCATGGTATTCCTGATTATATCTATACAGACCAAGGAGCTGGACTCAAAGCTCTTCAGACAATGCTGAACCGATTAGGAATCGTATTCAGAACTCATAAGCCTGGAGCTCCTAGAGCAAAGGGCCCGGTTGAAAGAAGAATTGGTATCTTCAAGAATGGAATCGAACCTGCACTAGATGGAATCGAATTCGATGATTTAGAAGATATCAATCAATTCCTATTTCGCTACTGCATACACCAGAACCAAGTCTCTGGTAAGTATGACAAATGGGTAGAAGGAACCAAAGCAAAGGCAGTTCGAAGAGTAACACTCAAGAATTTCCACGATGCATCTTCTTCTTTCGATACTAGAACAGTAGATAACTACGGTTGTGTTTCCATCGGTGGCAAGTCTTACGCTGTAGCAAATGATCTAGTTGGACAAAAGGTTACACTCTACAGAGATCGAGAAGGACAAATCATCGCAGAAGATTCACAGATGAATCTCTATACCTGCGATCCTTCCGGAGCTCGTGGAATTGCAAACCATACAGACTATCATATTCAGAATCCTTCTGATAATTTTTCCAAAACAGAAAGGGAAAGAAATCGAGAAGCGATCAAGATCAACGCTAAGACTCACAACAAGACTCGAACGATTGAAGATATATTGCCTGATGAACAGAACCTTCGATACTTCCCAGTCAACTCTGTGAATGTAGAGACCCAAGCAATTTTTGCACCTAAAGAATCTAAGACGATTGAAGAAGCTTGGTCATTCATCGAACGCAAACATGGAATTTTTAAGAGCGATCTTCCGGAAGAAATAGCAGATGCAATTGATAATCTCTTTGCGATTCGACTCAAAGTTCGCAATCACATACCAGATACAGATGTGTATGATATGTGCAATTTAATAAATCAATTACAAGAAAATCAAATAAAAGCCAAGGAGAATTAAGATGAATTTTGTAGACACAAATTACACCAATAGAGTGATTCGATCCGTTAAGGAAGCAGTCAGTAACAATGACTGGTTAGCTGTTATAGGTCAGGTAGGAGCTGGCAAGACTACTCTCTTCGAAAAGCTACAACACTTTTATAGAGAGTATCCATCCAGATTCATAGTAGTGGATCTACAAAGATCACTTGAGACCTTCACAATCTCAGTGAATTTTATACTCAAGAGAATGATCCAAGAGATTTCTCCCGATGCAACCATACCAGGCAACGCTCATGCTAAGTTAACCATACTTAAGGAGTTGCTTCTATCTACATCAGCTAAGAAGAAAAAGATCATTCTCATGTTGGATGAATCTCAAGTTCTAAAGCTATCTCTTCTTAGAGATATCAAGAAGATCCATGAGATTTCTTCCAGAGAGCAGTCC
>JAACWH010000102.1 GCA_009991425.1 Leptospira sp. | reverse complement strand
ATGAAATCTTAACAAGGATGGGAAGGTAGAATGAAATATACAAATATTTTTGGAATAGTTACATTGTGTACTATTAATTGCATGAGTATCGGTAAAGTTGGATACCTTGTCCCTTTAGAAAATGATTTAAGGTTGCATAGTGATAAAATTGCAGCAGAAACCTGTGAATTACAAGGTGAAGTTGATCTCATTACGATTTTAAATAAAAGGCTAAGTATTCAAGGAACTAGTGATCTTTCAAATGTAAATCTTGAATACCAAACTAAAGGTTGTTTAGTATTTTATGAGATTGAGGAAAAATGAAATGAAACTAATTTTAGTTTTATTTAATAAATTCAAATTCAAATTTTATTTTTTATTTTTAGTAACTTGTTTGCTAGTTAATTGTTCATTCAATTTTGGAAATTTTAAACGTTATTCCGTTGTAGCTCCAAACAATTTAGAAGCAACGGGTGAGGAAGTTGAGGGTAAGGATTGTAAATTTACCCTTTATCAATATCCGTATTATTTTTTTGTTGCTAATTGGTATTGGAATAGTTTAGCAGAAGCTACGAGAGATGCGATCCAACAATCACCTGGAGCTACAGGTTTAAAAGATGTTGAAGTAAATACAAAGAATTACATTCTCTTTACTTGTATTGCTGTGACAGGTACGCCTGTTAAAGAAATATAAAGTAATTTTAACAAAAACTTATTGAATGATTCTAAAAACTAAAATATTTATTTAGAAGAATTTTCATAAAGTTGATTTACGCGTAGAGTTTGATCTTTAGTCTTAGCCTTAGTCGAATTGGAAATATTAGGAATTTGAATTGGCTAAGACTAAGAAAAGCACTTATCATAAAAACTTTAAAACATCTGATTCTAAGCTTAATAAAGATACTACTGATCAGAATCCCATTTTAGAAGTAAGGGATCTTAAGAAATTATACCAAATGGGGCAAATGACTTTAGTTGCCTTAGATTCTATTCAATTAAAAATTTATTCAGGTCAATTTATTGTTATTCTTGGTGCCTCGGGGTCTGGCAAGTCTACACTTTTAAATCTAATCGGTGGTTTGGACAAGCCTAGCGAAGGATTAGTTCTGTTTCGAGGAAATGATATTCATAAAGGGGATGATGAAGATTTAACACGGTTTCGACGAGAACATGTGGGCTTTGTCTTTCAGTTTTATAATTTGATTCCTAGTTTAACTGCTTTAGAAAATATTCAATTGGTCACCGATCTGAAATCGGACAGCATGAACGAATCGGAAGCCTTAGATATTGTAGGTGTTTTGGATAGAAAAGATCATTTCCCCTCTCAATTATCTGGCGGTCAACAACAGAGAGTTGCAATTGCAAGAGCAATTGTCAAAAAGCCAGAAATCATTTTATGTGATGAGCCCACAGGAGCTTTGGACTTTAAGACAGGACGTTTAGTACTAGAAGCTCTTTCTAATGTAAATAAAGATTTGGGTACTACTACAATAATTATTACACATAACGAATCGATTTCTGAAATAGCAGATCGAATAATTCGTATTAAAGATGGTAGAATTTTCTCTGATGATAGAAATACTAAGAAGAAACAGATAGATGAGATTTCTTGGTGAATTCATTAAACATGAAACTACTTAGAGACCTTAGTTCTTTAAAATTACAATTTATAACTATTGGATTTGTTATCACTGCAGGAATCACATACATGGTCGCATCATGGACGGCCTATTATTCTCTTATAGCTGCCCAAGAAAGTTTTTATTTTAATCAAAATTTAGAAGACGGTTTTGTATTCCTAAAGAAAGCTCCAGAATCTGTAAAAGAAAAGATTCAAAAGATTGCAGGCATCGAACAAATTGAAACTAGACTAAACACTGAAGTAGTTTTAGATTTTGAGGACGAAATACTACCATCATCTGCCAAGCTTCTATCCCTGCCTGATGTGATAAATCAGCTAAGTCTTCGATCAGGTTATCTTCCAAAGAATCAAAATGAAGTTATAATAAGTGAGGCTTTTGCTTTAGAAAATAAATTGACAATAGGATCTACTTTACTAGCAATCATTAACGGACAGAAAACTTCGCTTTTAATTACAGGAACAGCTCTCTCACCTGAATTTGTTTACGTTTTTCGTCCATCCAATCCTATGCCAGATAATAAGCATTATGGTGTGATTTGGATGGAAAGATCTGCCTTAGAACAGGCCTTGGGTATGGAAGGCTCATTCAATCAAATAGCTTTTACTCTAAATCATTCTATCTCAGAAAAAAAAATTTTTTATGAAATCAATCAAATTTTAAAACCTTTTGGTGGATGGGGTGCAAAAGGTCGTGATCAATTATCCTCTCATTCCTTTTTGGAAGATGAATTCAAACAATTAAGATCTACCTCAGTCTTTCTACCAGGAATTTTTTTGGCTGTAGCAGCATTCTTACTTCATATAATTATCAATCGATTGATATC
>JAACWH010000101.1 GCA_009991425.1 Leptospira sp. | reverse complement strand
ACTTCGATATAGATTCGCTTAGTTGAAGGAAAACGAGTTTGTAAATTTGAATTGTAATCTCGGAATGTCTCAACTATTCTTTCGTTGGAAATTGCTCTGAGTAAATCATTTCCTCCAACGGTAGCGGTAACAATTGCTTGAGGATTGGTGGTATTGATCGACTTTCCAACACGAGAACGATAATCACAAAGTGTATCTCCAGATGTTGCATTGATTTGTGTTCTTGCAGGATCATGGTAACCTGGATATTTATGAGAGATATCAATTGTTGAATTAGCAACTATAATAACTTCATATTGATTTCGATCTGAAATAAATCTCTCAGCATATCCACCAGCAACGTAAGCTGGATTGAGTTGGTAGTAAAGTTGGCAATCTGCTTGCTCATATACCGATGCATTCTGAACAAGAAATAATCCAAGAAGTAGATCACGTTCTCTTTTTTTGGCGTTGTCTTGATTCGAACAGGATAGAATTATTAGAGATGAGAGAAGAAGAATTAAGATTCGTTTCATGATAGCTCTAGTCTACCAGAAACAAATCTATTCTACAAGTTGAGGCTTAAGAATGACTAGGAATGCTTATTGTTTAGCTTCGAATTCCTCTCTATAAGATGCTTCGAAAAGTTTTTCAACACTGTAACGAGAATACAATATTTTCTGTGGAGAAATCTCCCAGTAGTGTCCGAGCTTGCCCTCATATCGATAATTTCGTAAAGTGAATTTTGAAATTTTCAGAAGATCGCATACTTGTTTATCACTCATCGTCTCTTTCGGATTACGAGGAATTTTCAGGTTGAATTCTTTCTCAGGTAAATCTGATGATTCATGATCTTTTGTTACTTCAAAAAGTCTAGGTTGATCTGGTTTGTTAGGTTTTCCCAAAAGAGAACCGGTATAGCTAAAGTTATTCTTCTTTTTCACTTCACTCATTTTGAACCTCACGTCCAACAATCACAGAATAAAATACTTGTCAAGCGATAGTGTAATATGGGATAATTGCCTAGAGGTAAACCATGAGATTTATAATAATTCTTCTACTAACTACAGCTTTATATTCCCAAGAAGAGCCAACGGCAAGGTGTTTGTCTGGAGATTGCCAGAATGGAATTGGAAAAAAAGGTCTGGATGATAAAAACTACATGGAAGGAAAATTCAAAAATGGAAAACCAGATGGAAAATTCTTGCTCTATAGAGATTTCGTTCAAGGTGATAGTGCAGGCGAGATGTTTTTCAAAAATGGAAATCTGGATACTTCTAAACCAGTTAAAGAATATTATGAAGAGGGAACTTACTATGTAGGATTCTACAATTCAGAATACGAAATGCATGGCAAAGGCAAGCTATATGACTTGGATGATAATCTTTTATACGAAGGGAACTTCAAAAACGGTAAGAAAGATTTTACAGTAACAATCGACTTTATTTACCGATCCATGAAGATGCCATCCAAATGGATAGATGGAAAAACTTCTGGTAAATTTTACTTCAAAGAATTTCGAAACGAAGATGAACTCACAGACAAAATTAAAGACTGGGATACAGAAATGGATTGGAATGAATTCTTTATTGCAGAAGTTCTCTGGGATACCAAAGAAATCATTGGTCAAAGATTTTGGTTAGTAGTTCCTAAAAATTTGGAATCTAAATTTGATTCTATAGCAGGGAAGGAAAAGGCCATTGTTTCAATTGAAGGATTTGGAATTGGAATGGTGCACTTGAACTATGAATCTTATCCCATGATTCAAGTGGAGAAGGTTAAATAGAAAGTATAATACTACTTTCTAATTGAATCAAAAACCAATCCAAGGGTTTCTTGATTCACGTGCCTACGAGATATAGAATAAACTAGCTCAGACAAATTCTCAACATGAATAGACTCTGAACCGCAACGTATGTAATTTAGAGCAATCGTTATTGATACTAAAGAATTTAATCTGATAAACATTTTATCGTTTGCTAAAAGGTTATTTTTGGAATGAAATAAAGACGCCTTAGAAATTCGATAGGCTATTACACCTGCAATCTTCCCTTTAGATATGTTCTTGCTCTTCCTTCTTGAAGAGATAAATTCTATATCAGTTTGGATGTCATTGATTGCAAGATCTAAAGCTGTTTCTGAAATAATGACCATTTTTGCATCCCTAAGATTGGAAGAGTTGTCGAAAATAGTTAGAAATACAGATTTAAACATTTTCTGGATTTCAATAGAAAGATTGCTGAGCGATTCTTTCGTCGTGTTAAAATTATCCTCTGCTATCAAGTAAACTTGCCGCCTTTAAAAGGTGTTTAATTCCAGAATCTGTTTGCTTGAAGCTAGCAAATTTTTCGATTTGCTCTTCGAATGTTTCTGGGTCATGATTAAAAGATGGTTCTGTTCCAACTTGTGATTCCTCTTTAACTCTTTCTAAAAATTCCTCATCAGTCATGTTGAACATTTCTTCTGCTGTCATATCTACTTCCTTTTGTTTGGCCTTTAAAGCTCTATTTCTTTATAAAATCGGCTAAATATATATTTTTTATTAGCCTTTCTTATAATGGGAAAAGTGCCTACTATAACGCAACCACTAAAACGACGTTGTTTTTAAATTAATTTCTCCCAATTCCACAAATATTTCCAAACCTAAAGCCAAACTTTTGTCCGCTCATTCAAATATACTACACAAAACGATAGGAGCAGTTGGATGAATTACAAGGATAGGTTATCAAAAGGCAAGGAAGCTGATAAAAAGAAAATAAAATTACAGAAAAGACTAATGACAAGAATCAGCATTTACAATGAAAAATTACTTTTTGGAAAGGAGAAAGTGGAGATACTAAAGCTTGAACTCTGTGAAGATATTCTTGATATATTCTTGTGATATCATCATCACTTACCCTCCATGCCATCCAAATAGGCTTGGAGTTTCTCAAAGTTCTTTTTATCCAGATCCAAAATTCGTTCCACGAATTTACGCATCTTTGGATTCTGAACTACTTTACGAGCTACCTCAAATGCATCTTCGGTTCGAGCATCTCTTGCAACTTCCTTACGAGAGAGAAACATTTCTCCTTCACCTGTAAGAAGCCAAAGAGGATCTACATTAAACTCTTTTGCAATTCTTACTATTGCTTCATGGGATAAGGATTTTATACGTCCAGATATAAGGTCGCTTAAGTTTCCAGTAGATATTTCAATCTTTCCTGCAAACTCTTTCTTGGAAGTTCCAAGCTTCTTAATTAATAAAATAATTT
>JAACWH010000085.1 GCA_009991425.1 Leptospira sp. | reverse complement strand
AAATTGAAATGGACAAAGCTGTGGATCTATCAGGGGTCAGACCAAGTATTATCGCAGACATAGCTGGTCCAAGACCCTTTCCTAAATCATCAGTTAAGTTTTATAAAGAAAATATAGCCGATCTTCTTTTAGGAACGTTAACATTGATTAAAACTGCTCGTACATTTGCTCCAGTGATTGAAATAAGAAATCCTGTGAAAAAATTTAAGAGTATGAAAGGAAGTCCTGAATGAGCAAAACCACCTGCATACAAAAGCAGTAGAGAAGGAAAAATTCCAAAAAAAGTAGTTATACCGCAGAAAATTGGTTGGTAGATTTTCTTTTTATTATACAACCATTGACCAATCACTCCACCAAAATACAATCCAGTAAATACACCTAATGCACTAAAAGTTAATAAACCTGCGGCTTCTGCTTTTCCCAATGAATAAACTGATTCATAATAATCCACTAGAAAAACGAAAAATACGCCCCACGGTACGCAACCAGGAATACCTTGCAAAAATACTCCAATATTTGTTTTGTTTTGAAATAATACTTTAAAATCTTGAAAACTTATCTTATGCGAAAGTTCATCAGAAGTATCATTCGGATCTTTATCCATTGCTCCTCTCTTTGGCTCAAAGCAAAAAATATAATAAATTCCAGCAAATAGAAAAGAAGGAATGGAAAGGTAGATAAAGGACAATCTCCATCCATTGATAGGATCTGCCTCACCCAAAATGCCACCGACTAACTGCCCTACTCCCACACCCAATCCCATAGCTAATGAAACGAATCCAGTCGCAATAGCCCGAGATTTACTTGTAAAATAATCTCCAATTATTGAAAATAATAAAGGAAAAATTCCTCCAAGTCCAAATCCACATAAAGTTCTTAAAATAAGAAACTCCGTGTAATCTCTTGCAAATCCGGTAAGAAGACAACTGGTTTCACCCAAGATAACAGTTATAATTAAAAGGTTTTTTCGTGAAAAAGTTTGAGATAAATATCCCATACTTATTGATACAACTCCACCTAATATAAAAAAGAATATAGGAATCAATCCTCCCATATACCAATCAATATCAGCTTGTTCGGTTATACCAAATGAAGCAGAAATATTCTTTAAATTTGGAGCTATAAGATTTTGATCAGCAAACAAGAAAAAACTCATTGCCATAATCATCCAAAACGCTAAAATTCCCCTCCAACCATGCATAGAAAGTTCTTCAAGTCCTATAAAACGCAGTGCTGATTTTTTATTTACTACTAAATGATTTGCCATTATTTATTTCCTTTTTCTTTTTCCTATTTCAAAACCCAAACCTAACAAAAAAAATCCAAGAAATCTGACTACTCCAGCAATTGAACTATCCCATTCAGGTAGCAAGTTTCCATTCACAATTTTTCTAGATCCTGGCGGTAGCAAAGGAACAACAGGAGTTCCACATTCTAATATTATTTCTGTCGAGCTATTCTTCTTGGAATAGTTCACCATAAATGCCTGCAAGCCTTCAGTTATATCATTTTTTAATATTTCTGGATAGGGATCCGAAGAAAAACTCACTTTCATATCCAGGGGTTTTACGAAAATCGGTCTTGTTCCATCCTTAACTTCAAAAAATATTTTGTCCGTAAAAAAAACTATTTGATTGATGGCTATTTTTATTAAAAACGATCTAGGGATCCTCCGGAAACATTTTAGGAAAACCTAGTTTTCCCAAACCTTCAATTCGTTCCAAAGAGAGCCCCAAAAAATGCCAAATCCAATGGCTAGACGTCTTTTTGTCTCAGGAAAAATTATGTTTCATTTTTCCGATTTTTTTGGGTAAATATCTTTGTCTTTAAGCCAACCAGCTTCCTATAATGGGGATTGAGTCACTGAATACTTGGAATCTAATCTAGATTTGGGGGCTTGATCTTGGAAAACTATGAGCAATTTCCTATATGGTAAAATAGAAAAGTCACCTCCTCTAATTACTCACTACCTGGCAGAATGGAAGCATGAAGACTACCTAGCACCTAGACTCGATACTTATGAAAACAATAAACGGTTTTACTATCTCTACCTAAGGCTAGGTTAAATGAATGCTTGAGATAAACAGAGAACCAACTATGAGAACAACTAGGCTATAAATGAATTGGAGAGGGTTACATACAAGAACTGACACTTTACAAAGAGCTTACCAAGGTCATTGATCCTGCAATTATAAAGAGATGGTATAGACCGCATTGGCTATGTGGCTTAGAGTTAGATTTCTACTTCCACGTCAATGGTGAGAAAATCGGAATTGAGTACCAGGGGGCACAGCATGTAAGACCTGTAAAATACTTAGGAGGTTAGACTGCATTTAAGAAGCAAATCAGCAGAGGCAGGCGTAAGTTGAAGTTATGTCATGCCAGTGAGGTGAAGCTACTCTACTGTTATTTTGATGACTCGATAGAACAGTTTGTGAAAGAGAAGATTATAAAGAATTACATTCCTATGTAAGTCATAAATTAGAAATATAATTTCCAGAAAAAGTCACTTAG
>JAACWH010000017.1 GCA_009991425.1 Leptospira sp. | reverse complement strand
TTTCTTTTGCTACCGACGAGAAAGATCTACCTATTAAATCTTTCTGAGGACATTCCACAATTTTTGAATCATTGAAATCTCTGTGGAATACTCTTGGTAAAAATATATTTGTCCACTGTCTTCGAAACCAATTTCTGTATTTCGTATCCTTCAATAATTTCTTTCGTTCCACCATGTCTTGCAGATGAATAGCCGCAGTTCCTGCCCCAAACTCTTCGAATACTACAACATCAACACCGTCTGCGTATAGATCGAATTTTTCTGGAAGTGCCTGGTAGCGAAAATCTGCGTTGAAAAATATATTTAAGATTCTCGATAAAACACCTAATAATCGATAAATGAGTCGATTGCTTTTAACATCCATCATGGATATGATTGTTGTCTTAAGTTTATTTCTAAATATTCCAGCACTCTCAGCCATGAATAAAAGCAGATTGTATTTAGAAGATACATTTGGTACGCCTTGGAAGATTCTGCCCCATTTCCTAAGTGTACGATTGAAGAATCTGTATTCTGACCAATTAGCAAAAGTAGAGGGCAGAGGTTTAGATCTAAATCTGTCACCGTCCATTTTGTCCCAGATTAATGTGTTTATACTTAAGCCCATGAATCCTTCGTCTAAGGCTTCTTCCAAAAGTTGATTCATTTTATTAAGCTCTTCTTTGCTTGGTTTCGCTTTAGGTGAAAGAGATCGGTCTAAGCCCATAACGTATGAACGTAGACAAGAATGACCTATAAAGGATGTTACGTTAGGGCCAAGAGGTAAAGATTTTAGATGAGATTTATAAGTTCGAATGCTGTTCCAATTTTTTACTTTTTTCAATAAGGGAAGGACTTCTTCTCGGGGTATAGCTTCTACACGGGAAAACATATCCGCAAGATCTTCAGGAGTTCCCAATGCCAGGCTAAGTGAACAACTACCTAGTGAAATTGTTGTTACACCATGGCGAACGGATTCTTTCAAGCCAGGTGAGGCTTCAATTTCTGCATCATAATGTGTATGGAAGTCTATAAAGCCAGGCATAACCCAATTTCCAGTAGCGTTGATAACTTTTGTACCCTGGCTTGGCTTAATTTCGTTAGAAGAGATTTCTACAATTTTACCATTTCGGATTAGAATGTTTTTGTGTTTTGCAGTTTTATTCTCACCTGTGAACACTAAGCCATTATTGATCAATATTTCCATGTATAAATGCCCCCAAACTGTGCCTTATATTCTATGTGATTAATAAGATTTGTCAAGGCTTCTAAATTAAATTCTTGCAACAATCTTTAAGATGCACTTCTATTGGATGATACAAAAATTGAAAAGGGTGATTTCAAATGTCCAAGTCTCAGCCAAGATGGTTTTATGATCTTCTATTAAATGTTTCTGAACAGTTTCCTAATAAGATTTCTTTTAGAAAACGTGCTAAGAACTCTAAAGATTTCCCAGGTTTTACATTTAGTGATTTGAAAACTCGAGTAGATGAGCTCACTGCAGGTCTAATTGCGGAGGGAGTAGCTATTGGAGATAGAATAACTTATTTATGTGATGCTACTCCTCATTGGATTCAAGCAGATTTAGCGATTATTACATCAGGAGCAGTCTCTGTCCCAAGAGGAACGGATGTTGTTGATGAAGATATTATTTATATTATTTCTCATTCTGAAAGTAGATTTGCCATAGTACAGACTGCAGCAGAGAAGGAAAAATTACTCAAATTAAAGCCTAAGCATTTTCCATTTTTAGAAAAGATATTTATCATGGAATTAGAAAAGGCAGGGGATCTAAGTTCAGAAGAAGATGGCTTGGAAGAACTTCGCAAGAAAGGCAGAAAATTATTAACTGAAAATTCGAATTCTGTAATGGAAAGATTGAAGCAAACAAAACCTGATGATCTCGCAACATTGATTTACACCAGTGGAACAACAGGATCGCCTAAAGGAGTCATGCTTTCACAAGAAGGTTGGATCACAGGGATAATGTCTGTTATTGAAAGGCTCTCACTTAATTCTAATGATAGAGGAGTGAGTCTTCTGCCACCTTGGCATGCCTTTGAAAGAGCAGTTGAGTATGCAATTCTTGCTTTGGGTATTGAATTTACAGTATCTAATATGAGTAGTCTAAAAGAAGATCTAAGAGACTTTAAGCCAACAATATTTCCCTCTGTACCGAGAATTTGGGAATCAGTCTATTCTGGGATACTAGGAAGAATCTCCAAGGCAGGAGGCTTTAAAGAGAAACTCTTTAATTTTTGTTTGTCTGTAGGGGTCTTTTGGTCAAACCAAAGAGCTATTCTATTTGATTATGATCCAAAGATAATTAAATTAAATTTTATTTTATCAATAATTAAGCGAAAGCTTGCCCTCACCTTGATGATTTTAGTTTCTCCACTTAAATTAATATCTATTTTAGTTTTTATGCCCATACATAAAGCATTAGGTGGCAAACTTCGGATTTCAATTTCGGCTGGTTCAGCCTTGCCTAGTATTGTAGATACATTCTTATCTGCTATTGGGATAAAGGTTTTAGAAGGCTATGGCATGACAGAGACTTCTGCTGTTGTTTCGATACGTTCTATCGAGAAGCCAACTAAATTAACTGTTGGGATTCCCATTGCAGGTTATGAAGTTAAAATTAAAGACGATCAAAATAAAGAAGTCCATGAAGTCGGACAGAAGGGAACTCTATGGGTCAAAAGCAATCAAATTCTAAAAGGCTATTATAAGAGACCCGAATTGAACGAAAAAGTTTTTGATGAAAATGGTTTCTTTGACACGGGCGATATAATGATGATTAATTACCGAGGAGAACTGATGTTCGCTGGTAGAGCTAAGGATACTATAGCTCTTGCCGGCGGTGAAAATGTTGAACCAATTCCTATCGAGGACAAACTGCACGAATCACATTTTATTGACCAAGTGATGGTGGTAGGTCATGATAAAAAAACATTAGGTGCTCTTATTGTTCCAAACTTTGAAAATGTAAAATCTAAATTATCATCTCTACCAACAGATACGAAACTTTGGAATGAGCATAAGGAATTACGGAATTTATTTAAGAAGGAAATTACAAGCTTAGTATCGAAGCAAAATGGATTCAAAAATTTTGAACAGATTCCAGGTAACTGTTTCTTTATACTTTCTCAACAGTTTGATGCTGATACAGAGATGACAAGAACTCTAAAGATGAAAAGAAATGTAATCCAAGAAAATTATCAAAAACAAATTGATAATATGTATAGATAAGGTTATATAAATGGCAAAATGGAATCCATTTTTAACAGATGAAGAATCTGATTTTTATAATACGGTATTCGAATTTTCCAAGGAAAAAATCTATCCTAGTGCAGAACATAGAGATGAAAAAGAAATTTGGGATCCGGAGATTTGGAACCAAATTGCAAAGGCAGGGCTTGCTGGTCTTCC
Source organism: Leptospira sp. (assembly GCA_009991425.1). Lineage (GTDB taxonomy): Bacteria > Spirochaetota > Leptospiria > Leptospirales > Leptospiraceae. The sequence goes on along the minus strand of JAACWH010000017.1, from coordinate 21,065 downwards.
TATTCCCTCAGAATATGGCGGACAAAATGCAACTTGCTTTCAATGCTGCTTAGCTACAGAAGCTTTTGCTTCAGGTTCTATAGATGGTGGACTGGGCTTAAGTTGGTCTGCCCATATGATCATTGGAACCATGCCTATACTTCTCCAGGGAAATGAAGCTCAGAAGAATAAATATTTACCGAGACTTGCCTCAGGAGAATGGATAGCTGGACTAGCATTGACAGAAGCAAGCTCAGGTTCGGACGCAGCCTCTCTTTTGACCCGAGCAGAAGAAACGGAAGGTGGATACATTTTGAACGGATCAAAGATGTATATTACCAATGGTCCTGTAGGTCAGCTATTTATTGTTATGGCAAGGACAGGTAATAAATCGAGGGGTCCTATGGGTGTTTCTGCCTTTCTAGTTGAGAGTAGCTTTCCTGGATTTAAGGTAAGCAAGTTGCTTCGTAAATTAGGTCACCATACTTCCATGACTGCTGAATTGGTTTTCGAAGATATGTTCGTGCCCAAAGAAAATCTACTAGGTCCACTAGGCTCAGGATTTCTAAGAATTGGTAAGGCAACTTTAGAATGGGAACGAACTGTTCTGATTGCAGGTGTTGTGGGTGCAATGGAATATGCTCTAGAGTCTAGCTTAAATTATGCGAAACAGAGAGAACAGTTTGGTAAATCCATTTCTAATTTCTATGCAATCCAAGAAAAAATAGTAAAGATATGGTTATTTATGAATTCTGCAAGACTTCTTATCTACTATGCAGCCAAAGAAAAAGACAAGGGTGGATCTCTACCACTTCTAAGTTCAGTGTGCAAATTATACGCTTCCGAAGTAAGCGAGTCCGCAGCGAATGATACCATTCAGATTTTCGGTGGCTACGGCTTTATGAGAGAATACCAAGTGGAAAGGTTTTACAGAGATATCAAACTCGCAACCATTGGAGGAGGAACTTCTGAAATACAAAGAAGTATTATATTTTCCGCATTTAGCTCAAGTAAAGAAATTACAAATTTATTCCCAAACTTGCAATTTGCTTCTAAAAATTTAGATTTATTAAAAAAAATGAATTTGGAAGAAAATTATTTTCAGTACTTATTGGATGCCTTACATGAACTTCATGCTCAATCGAAAAGTTTAAAACACCAATCTCTAGAGTTTGCCTGTTCTGATATAATTACCTATGCATTTGTAATTGATACGAATCTAGCTAGTATAAAGGAAGAAACCAATTGGTATAGCCTTGATCAAAAGATTTTAGATTTGCAATTGTTAATGCCCATCTTATTTTATAGGTATGTACTCTCTTTTCAAAATCTACAATCATATAGTCCGCATCTTTCAAATTATATCAAGTTATGTATGAATCAGCATTTAGATTATAAAATTATTGAATCCTGCTTTCAATTTTTGGAGTCTAGGCTATGAACTACAAGAAAGGTAAGACTTACGATGAGATTCAAATGGGAGATTCTGCTTCTTTTTCCAAAACTATAACGGAGGCAGACATTATACTTTTTGCAGGGATATCTGGTGATTTCAATCCTCTGCATATGAACGAAGAGTATGCGAAGACTACTGACTTCAAGACCAGAATTGCTCATGGCGGACTTGCTGCATCCTTACTTGCACCTGTTCTGGGAAATCAACTTCCTGGATTAGGAACAGTTGCTTTAGAAACAATTACTAAGTTTAGAAAACCAACATACATTGGTGATACGATAACCTGCACAGTTGAAGTGACATCAAAAAATCAAAGGATGAAATCAGTTACAATGAAGGTTATCTGGACGAATCAAAAGAATGAAGTAATTTGTAAGGGTGAGTGTAAGGTAATTCCACCAACTTAGAAAATTATTGAATTTTATGCATTTTCAACAAAGGTTTCCTCTAGGAAATCTTTTATTTCATCTAGTTCTTGAATATCTACAATTTCATGAAGATGTTCTTCTCCTTCATAATCCTGTTCCAATCTAAGAACACAGAATCCGCTTACTTCTGAATGGAAGCCATCTGACTCTAAATTTATTAAATCAAAATCTCCATCTTGTATGGGAGAACATAGTAGATATTCATTATCTTCTATGGAAAATGCATAAACAACTTCTACAGAATATTCACGACCTGATTCATCTGAGAATTCAATAATTTCTTTATCAGATGAGATTTCCGAAAAAGGATCATTGTTATTGTCATTCATGGTTGGAAATCTTGAGGCAGGGAATACTTCTTCTTATTATTACAGTCTTTGCAAGAGGGAACAAGATTGGCTTTGATTGATTGACCACCTCGTATAATGGGAATTAAATGATCCATAGTAAGTTCATTTGGTGGGAAATAATTTCTGCAATAATGGCAGATCCCATTTGCTTTTTTATTCTTCCACCAGGATGTATTTTTTAATTCTTTGGCTTTTCTTCTTTCACGTTGGATGGTTTCTTCTCCAACCATAGGTGCAAATTCTTGCAAGTTATTGTCCAATCCTACTTGCGTAACTCTTCATGAGTCTTCAAATACCAACCGGCAAGATCCATCAAAGATACAATCCCAACAACACGACCTTCATCAATGATAGGAATAGAATGTATCTGGAAGTCTACAAAGATTTTCAATGCTTCCACAAGATTCGCAGAGGACGGTAGACTCATCAATTTCTGGTCTTTTACTAATTGCTCAACTGTAGTTCGAAGCATATCAGCATTAGATTCAGAGAATGTATCTTCATAGGAGACTTTCATGAGATCGTAAGTTGAGATCATATATTTTGGTTTTGCATCTTTCATGACAAGTAATGCGTGCAGTCTGTTCTCTAGCATTAAGCGACTTGCCTTTCCAATCAAATCATCATGATCAATTGTTATTACAGTATTGTTCATAACATCGCTTACTTTGACTTTTAGTAATTGTTCTGTGCGAGAAGATGATTCTGAATTCATATGTGCTCCTAAAATTTGAATATACCTTTTTTCACAAGTTCTAGTTGGATATTCGATTGGATTCGAAATTTAATGTTATCTGCAACTTCCCGAACGAACTTTTCATTTTTGATATCTTTTTTGTTGTATTTTTGAAAGGAAATGGGCGGAAGAAACTTGATCTTCCACTTTGCAGGAATAGGAAGTAGATTCAATGGAATAGGAATTTTTGCACCTAAGGATTTCTCGAACCAATTGATAGTTCCCAGGTTTATATAATTTTCTTCTGCTCCTAGAATACAAACTGGTACAACCGTACAATTTGTCATCATAGCTAGAGCAACAAAGCCTGGATTAAATTCAGTTAGTTGGTACATCTTGATAGAGGGTTTGAAATTGCCATGTTCCGCCTCTGGAAAAATTATCATTAATTTATTTTTCTTGAGATACTTGACTGCCTTCTTGAAATCAGGAGGAAAGAATCCAAGCCTCTTAGATCCTATGCGAAAGAAATCATTCGACTCCCAAAATGCATGCGCCATAGTGCGAGGTAAGCGGCGTAGTGATTTAAAAATTTCGTAATGAAGAACAGCAGCATCCCAACCTAAGATTCCACTGTGATTGGGTATCAGCATAACTCTTCCAGTCTTAGGCACATTTTCCATACCTTCCACTTCCAACATGGTAAAATCACGTAGATATTCCGCATAGATTCTTGGTAAGGCACGAAAAAATATATATTCCGGTGATTTACCGATTAATTCATACCATTTGGGAATGGAGAAGATGTCTTTGATAGAATTACCCTTAGTTCAGATTTCCTTCTTAAGAATTGGAATTTAGATGTTTCTGTAAAGGAAAATTTCTAGGAAAAAACACCAAGCTATGAAAATCTGAATTTGTGTCACTTCCAACCAATCGTTTCCTCTACCTTGACAATCTTAGATCCTTTGCTTTACTTCTTGGATTGATTTTTCACTCAGCAATTGTTTACGCTGAATCGGTTGGCTATGCGATTAAAAGCATAGAGCGTTCTATCTGGTTTGATCATTTTTGTTATTTCATTCATGCATTTCGTATGCCATTATTTTTCTTTCTTTCAGGGTATTTTTCTGAAATGGTATGGAAGAGAAAAGGCTGGAAGGTCTACCTGAATACAAGGTCAACTCGTCTAGTTCTACCCTTTGTTATCGGTGTCTTATTTTTGGCACCTATCCAATATTATATTGTAATGTTGAATAAGGGAGGAAATTTTTCGTTTTTAGACTTCTATCTTCAGAATTGGTTAAGAGGATTTGATGGTCTTTCTCATCTATGGTTTCTTCAATATCTTATTTTGTATTGTATCATTTTAGTTTTTTTCTCATACCTTAAGGAGAGTCTCTTTTTTAAAAAATTACCAAATTGGTTATTGTTTTTGAAGTATTCATTTTTCACAGTATGCTTAACAATACTTACAAATTTATATTTACTCAAAGGAACTAAATACATCCATATTGATCCTTATTTATTTTTCTTTTACATGAGTTTCTTTATTGCAGGAATTTTCTCTTATAAGAACCAAATAGTTTTCTTTGGAAAAACTTTAAGCAAAATGCAACTAATCTGTTTACTTTTTGTCTGTTTCGTATTGTTCTTGTTATTTGAGTCAATTGAAAAATCAGATCCATTGTGGATGAGTCCATTCTGGGGTAGAGAATGGACTCGAAGCTATCATATACTTTTAGCCTCTTTGGTTGCATGGAGTCTAATCTATTTATTTATAGAAATCTTTCGGATCACAGCAAATTGGGAAAATAAAACATCTATCTATATACGAGATAGTAGCCTACCTATTTATCTAATCCACCATCCGATTTCTTTAGCACTTGCTTATATTCTTTTGCCTGTAGAAATATCAGTCTATGCAAAATTTTTCATTCATACAGGCTTAGTTTTTCTATTCAGCTTTTGGATTTATGATACTCTTATTCTCCCATCACCTATGATACGTAAGTTGATGGGAATGAAGTAGTTTAATTCTTTAAATTTAGAATTAATTCTAAGCTACAGCATTAAGGCTAAAGCTACGAAATTTTCCTAACGGCTAATATAGCACTCGAAATAGCAGCTTCCATAGTTCCAGGAACCTCACCCAAATGTTCTCCTGCAAAATGAACCGGTCCAACCGAGGAACTTAATTCCGCTTTGATTCCGTAAGTGGATGGACTATAAATGGAGACAGCACCTGTTCCAAATCCCTCACGGTTTTGGCCAAGACTTAAAAAAGATTTAGCAGATTGGACTCCTAAAGATTTATTCAATAAGCCTTCAGCAATTTCTGAGTTGGAATTTTCCAAAGCAATTGCTCGGCCTTCTGTGATTTGTAAGGTTGCCACCTTGTCAGTATTAGGGAGAATCCAGTCGATGATTCCTTCACCTTTTTCTGGAGAAAGCAATGGTTTATTTAGTTCTACGATCTCTTTATGGATGCGACCGTAACCAATTCTAAGTAGACCATAGATTTTTTCCCTAGGAAGACCAGGTTCAAATTTAATTTCTGATACAGCAGGTGCAGGTAGAGTGCATATCAATTCATTTGCGCGTAGTCGTCTTCCTGATGAAAGAGTAACCAGAACACCATCTTTAGATTGACTAACTGAAACTGCCTTATCAGAAAGAATGATATCTGTGGAATCAAGATTGTTAGCTAATTTAGAAATAATTTGTTGAGTTCCGCCTTCGACTTTATAGAAATTTTGGAAAAGAGATTTCTTGGATTCTATGCTAGATAGCAATGCATAGGAGGAAATGTTTTTGGAAGATTCTCCATAAAATGATTTTACAACAAGATCTAATTCATCTAATTCCATGTCGGAAAAGCCTTGGTAACGAAGGTATCGGAAAAGAGAAATTTTATCAAGCCCTTCGATTTGATTACTGGGTATTTTGGATTGGTACTCAATGAGTTTTTCAAGATTTTCTTTGGATTTTAAACTAAATTTATTTATATCCCAGAGTGATTGACTGCCATTCCAGTTGGGTCTTACTAAAGTTAATCCAAGGTTATTAACCAGTTTCCTTGTCAGACTGTGAAAATCACCTATCCATTCTCCACCTAAATCATAGACACTCTGGTCAGAGGGATTTGTGACCGACATAATTCTTCCACCCAGCCTTGAGCTTGCTTCTACTATAAGTGTTTGTATTCCTTTTTTCTTCAAAAGGTTGGCTGCATATAATCCAGATAATCCGCCTCCTAATACAATCACAGAACTTGATTTGTCAGTTGTTGAATTGGATCTTGATGTCTTAGTTTGTCCGAAAATATTTTTACTAGGCAGAGCTAAGGTTGCAACTGAGACAAGTCCGAGGGTTTTAAGAAATTTTTTGCGATTAACGATCATAATTTTACCTTTTTAATTGAAAAAGACACAGAAATCAAATTTTTTCTTTGCCAACAATGATTTCTGACATAGTGTTGTCTCGAAATGAGAATCTTCCTTCTATTTTTTCTATTACTATTTTCGGGTCTTTTTGCAAACTCACAAGCACCTTTTGAATTAAATTCTAATCTTAAGAAAGAAGTTCTTTCTCCCTATCTATCTGTCCACGAGGACTTAGTAGGAAAATTAAGTGCAAACGATTTACAAGATGATTATTTCACTGAGCTCACTGAAACCAATATGGGCTATTCCGATTCTACATTTTGGGTTCAAGTACCGGTTAAAAATTTAGAATCGTCTCCCAAAAAGTGGTTTCTAGTCTATGAATCCTCTGTTATCGATCATATAGAACTATACAAGAAAGGAATATCTGAGCCCATTTTGGTCTTGGGTGATCAAGAGCCTTTTGGAAATAGGAAAGTTGATTATCGTTATCCTAGTTTTGAATTAGATGAGCCTGCTAATTCAGAAACAATTTATTTTCTAAAAATCCAATCTCAATCAACAATTCCCATTCAACTTTTTGCTTATTCTCAAATTGAATTAATGAATTATATATCTTCTGAACAAATCGTACTTGGTTTGTATTATGGTTGGATGGGAGTTATGATTCTTTATAATCTATTTTTATTTATTTCAACTCGATATAAATCTTATATTTATTATGTTCTTTTCATTGGCTGTTTTGCTTTTTTTCAATTTATTCTCAACGGTTTAGGTTTTCAATTCCTATGGCCAAAATCAATCTATTGGGCTAATACGAGTTTATTGGTATTTATGATTTTGGCTACCCTTACTGGATCAATGTTCGCTGCCAATTTCCTAAAATCCAGACAGACATTTTGGCTGTATCGCATTTATGAAACTGTTTGGGGAATCGGAGCTGTCTTACTTTTACTTTCTTTCGTTCTTTCTTATTCAATAAACGTTAAGCTTGCAACATACTTTGCTGGGCTTGTTGCGCTCTTATTGATTTTCAATGCGATCTATGCATGGAAGATAGAAGTTAAACAAGCAAAGATATTTTCTATTGCCTTTGGAGTTTTTATTCTAGGAGTGCTGCTATACAGTTTGAAATCAACAGGGATATTGCCTGCCAATATCCTAACAAGTTGGACTATCCAAATTGGATCAGCATTGGTTGTATTACTTTTATCCTTGGGTCTAGCTGATAAGATCAACGAACTTTCAAGTGACTTGAAAGTTAGAGTGGATGAGTTAGACGAAATGAATCAAAAGCTAAACCAAAGTGAGAAAAGATTTCGCGAGCTCTTCCATGGAGTGGGTGATATTATATTTGTACTGGATCAAAATTGGAATTTTATTGATATCAATCGTGCTGTAACTAGGCATATGGGCTATAAACAAGAAGAGGTTCGTGGAAAAAATATCTTGGAATTTATCTATAAGAACAAAGATATCAATGATACCTACAATAGAATCTTTGTAATGGAAAAATTAGAAGAGTTAATTGATTCAGGAACTCCAGTCGAATTCCAAGCAGAGTTTCGACAAAAATATGTCATGGAACCCAAAGAACTCTACCTCAAATTACAATTTGTTGAATTAGATGAAACTAAAGAAATTCTGGGAACGGCTTCTGTAATTATAGAAGATGTTCTGAATCGTTATATAGAAGCGGAAAGAATTTCTTTCGGTATAAATAATTATTTACGAAATGCTGAAATCTTCAGTCAAAAACTTACTTCTCATATTTCTAAATTCTCAGATAATGATACATCTTTAGCTATTAGAACTTCCCTCAGAGAAATTATTATTAATGCTATAGAACATGGTAATTTGAATATCACCTTTGATGAAAAGACGAAAGCTATGAATGATGGAAGCTATCTTACCTTCATTCAGCAGAGACAGGATGATCCACGATACAAAGAAAAGACTGTGAAAATAGAATACGTATTGAACTCAAAGAAAGTGGCATTTCGAATCACGGACGAGGGAAATGGTTTTGATCACAGTAAAATGATGAATACTAAAATGGATAAGTTGAATCAGGAAAATATCCAACACGGTCGTGGAATCATGATGACCAAAGATGTGTTCGATATCATAGAATACAACGATAAGGGAAATCAAGTAAGTTTAGTTAAATATTTTAGATGAGCGAAGTCTCGCTTTTCGTCGCCAGGTTGCTACATCTGTCACGCAAAGAGTCGCCGCAAAGCGAGACTTCGCTAAGTGTGTAGAAAAACCAATCCTCTATTTAAGTAACAGGATGCCACTGCGGAGGCAATTACTTCGCAAGGTTTGGGAATTGCAATCTGTTATACAAAGCGAGACTTCGCTAAGCGTGTAGAAAAACCAATCCTCTATTTAAGTAACAGGATGCCACTGTGGAGGCAATCACTTCGCAAGGTTTGGGAATTGCAATCTGTTATACAAAGCGAGACTTCGCTGAGTGTGTAGAACAATCTGTCCTTAGTCTAAATCCATTTAAAATTTAATGATTTATCTTTAATTAGCGGAACAGGGATCTCATCCTGCATTCCATATATAGTTTCACTAGAATATTGCTCGCCCTTAGGCTCAGTAAACACTAGTATTTTATTGTTCTCAGGATCAATGGTCCAATAGTGGGGAATTTTGGCTTCTGCATAGATCTTTCGCTTGCTTAAGTCTAGACTGAGTGAGGAAATCGCAACTTCAATCACCCATTCAGCAGTTGTCGGATGTGTTTCTTTGTAATCGTTTAAACTACCTGTTACAATACTGATGTCTGGTTCGGGTTCAGAATTGCCTATGGTTATAGGATTTTCTTTACTAATGATTAAGTCTTTTGGAAGAATCTCTCTTAATAAATTCATCAAATAGGACACTATGTAAGTATGCTTAGGCGAGACTGTCATTCTATCTACCAAAACTCCGTCTAGAAGTTCTGTATGACGTGATAAGAGACCGTGGTCTCGCATACGATAGTAATCTTCGATTGAGAATCTTTTTACCATTTCGATTGGTATTGGTAAGACTGCCATATTACAAATTTAAACTCTTGAATCAATATTGTCAAACAGAAAGCATTTCATTCTACTACCAAGGGAATGATTCTCCCTTGGTAGTAGTTTGTTTGCAATGATTCTTATGCGGCCTTTTTATCCTTCTTAATTCCGGTATAATCGAATCGAACTTGTTGTGCAGAAATTTTAACTTTAGATCTAAATGTTCCATCAGAACTCTTCCAACGATCTTGCTTAAGAAGACCAATTACTGTCACCTTACTTCCTTTCTTTAGATACTCTCCGCAATTCTCAGCCATCTTTTCCCAAGTATCAACATCAAAGTAGGAAACATCAGCATCTTCATTATCATCTTGTTTGAAAGAATGATTGACTGCTATAGTGAAAGTTGTAAGACTTTTGCCACCGGATGTTTTTTTAGATTCTGGATCAGATGTTAAATTCCCATCTGCAAATACATAAGCTAAATTTTGATTTCTCATTTTAATTCTCCTCTTGTTTAATAAGGATTTTCTGCTAATCATAGAGACAAGCAGAGCTAGATTAAAAAAATCTATTTTCTCTAAAAAAATCAAAACGCAGATCTAAGCTAAGGTCGATATCTATATTGTAATCTTATGTTAAATGTAGACTATTCAAGAAGACTAAAAACTACCGGCGTCCATGCCTACCATGATAAACCCATGGTTACGAAATCTCCTAAGGGAAAATCAGGTTTTCCTTTATTCATAGGGGCGATTTTACTTTTTACAGGTGGGATGGTTGTGGGATTGAACCTAAACCAATCCGAACAAAAGTTCCAAAACAACCAATCTGAATTATCTCTGAATAATGTTTCCAGCGAAAAACTAGCAGTAGAAAACCAAGAGAAAGTTTCAGATAAGGCTGCAAAAGTCGAAGAATCCAATTCTCATCTCGATAGCAATGATCGAAACTCTGCAAATAATGACTCCTCAAATAAACAAATAGCAAGTTCTGCGAGCCCAGCTTTTTACCCTAAGAACTTAAAATTCCCACCAAAAATGGATCAAATCAATTATATAATAGAAATTGGCGGATATGAACCAGCTGAATCCTCTAGAATAGGGAAGATGATTTCTTCAGATATGCCTGAGTTACAGGGCAAACTATTTCGCACGAGCACAGGAAAGTTATTCGCTGGCTACTTTTACAGCCAAGAAGAAGCAAAGGAGAGCCTAGAACATCTACGCGCTTTCGAAAAAGATGATTTCACGGATGCTTCCATTAAAACTGTAAGGTTTTAAAAAAAAACTACGAATAAATTCAAAAATTCTAGTTTTATCTAAAAACTTACTTGACATCCTAGACAAGTCGTACAATATATTAGAAGAGTTTTAACGGAAAAGTTATCATACTTAATTGGCTGCCAAGAAAAAAACAAAATCACCCACTACTTTTAAGGTAGGAGACTACGTAGTTTACCCTATCCATGGAGTAGGCGAAGTCACTGAGGTTACTAAAAAGAACATCCTTGGGAAGAAGAAGGATTGCTATACCATGGAGATCCATGGGACTAAGATGAAAGTCATGATCCCCGTCGAGAACGCGGATATTGTAGGAATCCGATCCATCATAGATAAAAAAGACGTAAAGAAAGTCCTAAATCTTTTGAAAAAAGATGAGGTCGACACCGAGGAAGATTGGAAATTACGCTACCAAAACAATTTGAACAAGATTAAATCAGGTTCTATTTATGAAGTAGCGGATGTATGTAGGAATTTATTCAAACGAGCTTATGGAAAAGAACTCTCTATCATGGAAAGAAAGCTCTATGAAAATGCTTACAACCTAGTGAAGATGGAAATTTCACTTAGTAAAGGTGTTCCTCACGAAGAAGCAGGAAACATTGTATCAGATGTATTGGCAAGCTCTCTGGGGGACTTAGTCCCGATTCATAAACCAGAAGAAGAAGTAGAAATTTAAAAACCGTTATCACTCAAATAAATTTTGAGGATACTTCAATGAAACATTTAGGATCTGTCCTAGCTTCCATCTTAGCTGGACTCGTGACTTCTTATCTTATCTTTCTAGAAACTAATGAACTAATATTAACTTCTATCGCAGGGGGCTTGGTTTTCCTTGTCCTAATCGCAATGTTCTACGGGGAAAAGAAACTTTTTCCTGAGTGGAAGGGTGATCTTATCTTCTGTATCGGAGTAGGAGCTCTACTTGGTATAGGAACCGCTTTTTTAATCATCAAACTTTTCTTTGATGGTTCTGGTAGATCAATCTCATATCTTATAACCTTATTCCTAGGTTTCATCGGAATCAAAGCAGGACTTGCTTTTTACAAACACCCAGGTCTCAGTATATTCGGCGGTGGAGCTGGAACAGGCGAATTGAGTTTCGGAGTTGGTTCCAAGGACGAAGTTCGTGATAAGATTCTAGATACCTCTGTTGTAATCGATGGTAGAATCTTGGACATTGCTGACACTCACTTCATTGATGGTCCACTCATTCTTCCAAACTTTGTACTTCGTGAAATCCAATTGATCTCCGACTCTTCTGATCCTATCAAAAGAGCCCGTGGAAGAAGAGGTCTTGAGATGCTGAATAAGCTGCAAAGAAAAGGTTCTATAGAAGTTAAAATCACTTACTCTGACTACTCTGATACTAGAGAAGTCGATGCTAAGCTAATCAAACTTGCCATTGATACCGGTGGAAAGATTGTAACAAATGATTTTAACTTAAATAAAGTTGCTGAATTGCAAGGTGTAAAAGTTCTTAATTTGAACAATCTTGCCAATGCACTTAAACCTGTTGTTCTCCCAGGTGAAGAATTGAATATTTCTGTTATCAAAGAAGGTAAGGATGAGAACCAAGGAATTGGTTACCTAGAAGATGGAACTATGGTCGTTATCGAAAATGGTGGTCATCTTGTAGGCAAAGAAGTAAAGGTCGTAGTAACTTCCATTATCCAGACGAATGCTGGAAAAATGATCTTTACGAAAGTCAATAGATAATTAATCATTAAAGGATGAAACCTCTCATCCTAATTGTAGATGATACACCCAGAAACCTCCAACTTCTGGGTGGAATTTTATCTGAACAGGGTTACGAAATTTCCTTTGCCCAATCCGGTGCCTCAGCTCTCAATATTCTCCAAAATATTTCTCCTGATCTTATACTTTTAGATGTAATGATGCCTGAAATGGATGGCTATGAACTTTGTGAAAAAATTTTAAAAGATAAAAGAAACGAAGCTATTCCCGTTCTTTTTCTGACTGCAAAGGTGGAATCAGAAGATGTTCTACGAGGTTTTGATGCAGGTGGGGTTGATTATATTACTAAGCCTTTTCAAGCTAAAGAACTTTTGGCGAGAATTCATACTCAAATCGAATTAAAAAAATCTAAGGATATTCTCAGAAATTTCCATGATCGAGTATCAGACGAACTCGAAAAAGCAAGAGCTATCCAAGAGTCTATCATTAAGGTGGATAATATTGATAATTCAAAATTCAAGATACACAATTATTATAAACCAGCTGATGAGATTGGAGGAGATTTTATTTTCACTCATTGGAGCGAATCTGGGAAAAGACTCGATTTATTTTTCGGAGATGTTTCAGGCCACGGAATCGGATCTGCTATGGTAGGCGCAATGTCAGTTCTTGCCTTTAAAAATGCTGTGAATAAATATGAAAGCCCTGCTGAATCTTTGCATTTCATTAATGAATCCTTAATGCCATTGATAAAAGATTTTCACATAAGTTGTGTGTATTTTTCTTTCTTTCCAACAGAAAAGAAAATTTTCTACTCTTATGGCGGTCATCCATCTATCTATATAGTGAAGGGAAATGAATTGATAGAATTAGCAGGCGTTGGTTCCTTGTTGCTCTTCCCTCAGATAAAGAGTTTCACAAATTACGAAGCTATACAGGAAGATATTGATGGGGTATTGATGTTCTCAGATGGTATGTACGAGTTTTATGACGAGAATAAAAGATTAGTAGACCAAGATTCATTTTTAAAAATTGTAACTGATTTATTGCCGGTAAAAGACGGAAGTAATTTTCTTAATAGTATAGCAGAGAATACATTAGAAAGCTCTAATCAAAAAATTCAAGACGATATGAGTATGCTCTTTTTGGAGATATTATGAAATTAAAAGACTGGATTGTTGTAATATTTTGTTCCCTTTGGGTCGCACTTTTTTCCAATTATGCATTTGCCCCCACTTCCCAATCTTATTTAGTTTGGTTCGCTCCCTGGGGATTGTTCTATCTGGAAAGACGATACAGGGCAGAGTATAAGAAATTATTTTGGATTGGTTGCCTTCTTGCAATAGTATTCTATTCTGTATCCTTTCAATGGATACTGCATATGACAGTCACCTTCGGAGGCTTTCCTTTATTCCTTGCGCTTCCTATCTTTTTTCTTTCTGCAGTATTCTTAAATCTTTGGTTTCCTTTTTTCTTGGTAGGATTTTCCTTTCTAGTGACTAAACTTCGTAGAGAGTTCGCTTTTATTGCTGGCTTTGTGGCTCTGTTAGGTGAATTTGCAACTCCGCAGATTTTTCCTTGGTATTGGGGTAGCATAGTCGCTGGAAATATTTTCCTTGCTCAGACCGCTGAATACATGTCCATCTATGGTTTAACATTTTTCTTATTCATTGGATCATATTTAAGCTTTACTTTAATTGGAAGGGATATTTTTAATTTCCTACTTTCTCTTCCCAAAATGCCTAAGATTCATTGGTCAAGAATCTCTTCTTTGAAATTTTTTGGAAGAGAGCTATTGGTAATTTCTCTTTTTTGGATTGTTGGATTTTCATTGTATTGGAAATGGAACCAAGTAAAACCAACAGATTGGGTAGATACTCTTGTGATCCAACCCAATGCTCCCTTAGAATTCAGGGATGGAAGATCTGTCGCTGAGACTATGTTAGATCTTATGACTCGCATTGAGCAATTGACTTTAGAAGGAGCCGCATCGAGCTCTGATCCTGTGGATTTAGTGGTTCTTCCTGAGTCGGGGGTTCCTTTCTTTTCTGCTCACAAACATTCTGCCACCATTTCACCTCCTTTATATTGGGAAAGATTCGATGCTTTAATGAAAATTATATCGAACAGATTGAACGCAAATGTTTTCTTCAATGAACTAGATGCTTCCTATGTTGATGAGAAAGTTCGGACAAGAAAGAATCTTCGCTATTATAATAGCTCAACAGTTTATGATCCTAATGGAGATAGAATCAGCTCTTATCAAAAAGTGTATCTTCTCGCATTTGGTGAGTATATGCCCTTTGAATTTTTATACGATTTGAGTCCACAAACAGGTCGGTTTGAACCTGGCAAAAATCTAGACTTCCTTCCCATATATTCTAAGTCATCGGAAGCAGATGTAAAGGCTGAAGCAAATGAAGGAATCCAAAATAATGATTTCAAGCATCTTAGTTTTGAGCAGACTGCAAATGTAAAGATAGAAGAAGTATTGGAAAAATACAAAACTTTTAGGCAAACAACTGTCGAACGTGCAAGGTTTCTCCCATTGATTTGCTATGAGGTAATCATTCCAGAGTTTGTTCGAACTTTTAAGCAATCTGGAAATCCTGATTTTATTGTAAATGTAACGAATGATAAATGGTATGGAATTTCAGCTGAGACCTACCAACACGGTGATCTGGGAAGAATTCGTTCTATTGAATGGAGAAAATGGATGGTTCGTTCTACCAATTCAGGCTCTTCTTTTTTTGTGGATCACCTAGGCCGAGTTGTTGATAATGAGTTTACAGGTCAGGAATCATCAGAATTCATCCGAAAGAAAGTGGGTGTTATTAAATCAGAGCATACTTTTTATGTTCGTTACGGGAATAGTCTGGTCTGGTCTTTGTTAATGATTCTTGCTTCCTATTTTTCTTGGATTTACTGGAGAACAAAGAGGGCTTAGTTGAAGAAGTTTTTTCAATTTATAGGTGGGTTAAAACTTAGAGTTTTTGCAGCATTTTATATTGCCTTAGTCTTCCACACTTTATTTGTTTTCTATGTTGTGAACTCAGGTCGGATCTGGGAATATCCAGTTATTTGTGGTCCACCTAGTATCTATGCGCAAGCCTTGGAAGAAGAGAAAACTCTTAGTTTTACCTTTGGTAAAAAGTTAGGTGAAGATGGTTCTTCTGATGAAGAAGGCTCTGACGATGAAAACCAAGAAGGTGATGGGGATTCCCAATTTGATAGAGGCAAATACAAGGGTGGTGAGTGGGAAGATCTAGTCGATAGACTAGATGATGCTAAAAATGTTAAAAGTACCTTTAAGAATACTTTTGATAACATAGTCAAAGATGGCTCAGTCCCTGATTCCTATATCAATCGTAAGAGAGATTACGAAGACATTATGGTCAAAGAAGTCTATCCAACACTCTACAAAATTGATAGACCTTTCGCTGAAGAAGTTCGTAAGGCTCCCGAAGATTTAGAAAATTACAAAGAACGAAACAAAATCATAGATTTATACCGCAATAAATCAGTAGAAGAAGATATACTCCAAGTTGAGATAGAAGCAGAAGACCAGAAAAATACAAGATCTCCTTTAACAATGAATAGAGATGAACGGATGAGATATCTAGATCGCAATCTCAAGAAAAAAAAGGAAGTTCAACTCAAAGACTTTACTTCCCGGTTTCTCAATTACAATCCTGATGATGGAGATCTTCCTCTTTTTCTCAGAGACCTATACTACCAAAATCTGCAAAGACTAGCTTATCCATTTAGTTCAGATAACACATATTTTACGATAGATTACTTTCAGGAGAATTTAAATAAAGAAGATTTTCTAAAGAACAGTCTCGCTATGTATTCTGAATTTCAGAATAATAAACTAGGCACTGAAATTTTATTTACCTTAGAGAATATCTATGAAATCCAGGGAAGGGCAGTGAGCATGTATTTTCAAAATCGTGATCTGCTAGCTAGAATGGATGATAAAGAT
This sequence comes from Leptospira sp., assembly GCA_009991425.1. Taxonomy (GTDB): domain Bacteria; phylum Spirochaetota; class Leptospiria; order Leptospirales; family Leptospiraceae. The sequence continues at coordinate 4,810 of JAACWH010000017.1, read as the reverse complement.
AAGGATGAATTACGAGTCGAAGTTATTCGGAGAGTTCTGGAACGTTATAAGAAGATCTTCCAAGAAAAGAATATAAAGTCAATTGAAGATGTGAACAAGCTCTATACAAAGAAACGATTAGACATCATGGATACCTTAATTAAGAACACTCCAGATAATTACCGTAAGGCGGATGGACTGTTTGAAAAAGCACGGATTCATTGGGAATATTCCATGACTCTTCCCTTAGAAGAAAGAATCCAAGAGCAGAACAAAGCCTTAGAAATTTGGAATGGAATTTCAGCAGTTCATAAAACCAATGGTGACTTCTTAAATGAAAAAGCACTCACAGATTTAAAAGAAACACTGAAAGCAAGCTCTAGATCTTCGAATGGCATTTTAGATGCAAGCACTCAGATACAAGTTTCTAGTATTTTAAGAAATCGTCTAAGTGAAATACTGAGTGCAAAATCGGAAAGAGAAAGCAGGCTTCTTTGGAAGAAATCAAAAGTGAAATAGCACTTTACTTTCGTTTGGCTTTAGCTTCGATTCAAACTAGAATTGAATACCGCTGGAATTTTATTATTTTTATCTTCACTCTATTGTTTTTGTATTCAGCACAAATTCTCACAGTTAGTGTAATCGTAAATCGTTTCCAAACTATAGGCGGATGGAATCTTGGCGAGATTGTTTTCCTTTATAGTATTTTGATTCTGATTGGTGGATTTGTTTCTAGTTTTTTCACTGGGGTCTTAGAATTCGGATCTCTTGTTCGTTTGGGAAATTTTGATCGCTATTTGATTCGCCCACTTTCCCCCCTAGGTCAAGTTATGTCCATGGGATTCGATGTCTCGGGGATTGCTCACTTAACTCTCGCTACAGTAACTTTTATTTATGCAAATAGTTTAGTGAATATCCACTGGGGATTTGGAAATATTTTCTTTCTGATACTTACGATAGTAGCTGGAGTTTTAATAATGGGCGGAATTCGTTTGATCATTGCCAGTGTAGCTTTTTTTGCTATCAATAACCAATCCTTAGTTCATCTATTTGTATTCTCAGCTAGAGAATTCCTTCTTTATCCTGTTAGCATCTATTCGCAGGGTGTAAAGTTCTCGCTCACTTTTTTATTTCCTATTGCTTTTGTAAATTTTTACCCAGCATCTTATTTCTTAGATAAAGATACTGGATTTAGTCCTTGGCTTGCAACTATGGGATTTCCAGTTGGACTGGTAATTTTTGGAATGGGTTACGGGTTGTGGAGGCGCGGAATCAGATACTACGAATCCGCAGGTGGGGCTTAGATTTTTAGATTTTCTATACCATTGTCATTGAATTCTGCAGCATACTTTTCTACGAAGGGAGTCTCTTTTTCAATTCTTTCTTCTATCGCCATCTCAGAAATTGCTGTCTCACCATAATGACGGTTGAAATCTCTGTGAGCGAGCCTATGAATCAATTCTTCCCAGAAAGTTTCTTCTTCGTAGTATTCTAATAATTCTGCAATTCCGCTCGTCTCTTCGAAATCTCGTGTCAATGCCAAAGCATCCGAATTCGTATCATGGGATACTAACTGCCCAAGCCCAGCTTCCTCAGCATGGCTGTAAATCCATTGGGCAACCTCACTCAATCGATTTTCCCCAGGATCAGAATTATCTAAATCATTAAAACCTACAACCCAATCCCCTATAAAAACTAGTTTTAGTAAGGCTTCATACTGTTCGATAGAAAGCTCGATGTTCATCAAATCTTATATAACTTTAGAATCGACCCTAGAGGCAACGGATTTTTTAGACAAGAGATCAATGTTTTCACAGAAAAGCCGATTTAAGTAATAGGAGTCAGCATGAAAAATTCTAGGCCATTTCTTTTAGTCATTCTATTTTTATTTTTAGGGAATGGATTGAACGCTCAGTCTGATAAGGAATCAAATCAGGGTAAAATTTTTCAATGGAAGCTAGTCCAAGATGATGTTCTTGAATTAAATGAATTCCACTCCGTAGTTTTTCGAATTGCGAACCGTGAAGTAAAAAGACAGGATCGAAATCGTATCGCCTTAAAGGTGGAAGACTGTAGCGAAAAATCATGCCGATTGAATGGCTTCTTTGATACCTATGTTCGGTATGGCAATACAGAAGGACCCTTTCGTAAAGATAAGAATTTTCAATCTAAATTTTTCATCCAGAAAAATGGTATCTACCAAGTTCCTGATGAGTACATAATGCCCAACTTGAGGTCAGTTCCTGGCTTTTCAGAAGAACCTGTTCAAGCTGGTGATTCCTGGTCTATGGCTGCAGAGGAATCTTTTAATTTCCCAGGTGGAAGAATTAAGATACCAGTTAACGCAGAATATATGCTACATGGAAAGAGAGACTGGAAATGGAATGAATTCTCAGGATCTGCGGACAAAATAACTTATTCTTATTCTATTGTTCACCAATCCAATACAATCAAAGAAGGACTTCCTGTTAAGATCTATGGTTTTGCTAGGGGAACAGTATACTTCAATCTAGAAAAGGGGCTGCCTGAATACAAAGAGAATCGTCTATCTTATACCTTTGTCTATCCTGGTGGAATTGTCCAAGAAGCAAATTTTTTAATCAATGGAGTCTATCAATCTCGTAAAACCTTATCAGAGCAGGCTAAAGAGAATTTTAGAAATCAAATCGAAGCAGAACTTGGAATACCCAGAGACGAATTGGGTAAGTCTCCGCTGAATGTGAGAAGAACTGAGGAAGGAATTTCTATTTCTATGGATTCTATACTTTTTAGTCTGGATGATTCAGACCTAAGTAAGGATGCCATGGATCAGGTTGCAAAAATTGCTCAGGTTCTCAAGAAATACCCAACTAGGGAAATTAGAATCTCTGGTCATACGGATAGCACAGGAGGAAAGGATTACAATCAGAAACTTTCCGAGGATAGGGCAAAATCTGTATTAGGTGCTTTTGTTGATAAATTTGGTCTGGATGCGAACCGATTGTCCTACCAAGGTTTTGCAGATAGAAAACCAATTACTTCCAATAAAACTGAGGAAGAGCGAAAGAAAAATCGTAGAGTGGATATAACCTTAGTTGTAGAATAATCCAAAGTAAGACTTGAAGGAATCTCATTTTTATTGATTTACGAATGCGATTCCTTTACAAAAGTGGTAATATCACACTAGAAATACCCTCGACATTCTCCTCGGTAACCTTTCGACAGGACACTCCATGAACAAAACCACATCTTTTCTTGACCTAGGTCTATCTCAATCCTCATTAAATGCTATTGAGAAATTAGGCTTCACTGAACCATCGCCCATCCAAACTTCTGCTATCCCTAAATTACTAAAAGGTCATGATTTAATTGGCCAAGCACAAACTGGAACTGGAAAAACTGCTGCCTTTGGCATCCCGATCTTAGAATCATTAACTAGTCATAATAATTATATATCTGCCTTAGTACTTTGCCCAACCAGGGAACTCGCTCTTCAAGTTTCTAAAGAATTACAGAAACTAGTAGGCGATAGACATTTTATTCGAATCCTTGCTGTGTTTGGTGGAGATTCCATCCAAAAGCAAATCAAATCATTACGTGAAGGCGTTGACATCGTTGTTGGTACACCTGGTCGAATTAAAGATTTGATGAGTCGTAAGATTTTGGTATTAGACAAAGTTAAAATGGCCGTTATGGATGAGGCAGACGAAATGTTGAATATGGGATTTCGTGATGATATGGAAGAAATCCTTTCTACCATTCCTGAAACTAGACAGACTGTACTTTTTTCAGCAACCATGCCTCCTGCTATTCTTGATATTGCAAAAAGGTATTTGAAGAAACCACTTCACTCTAAAGTAACTGGAGATGTTGTTACCAATGCTTCCATCGAACAGTCGTATTATGAAGTTTCGACACATGATAAACCACGATTGATTTCTTGTTTGGTAAGACAGTTTGGTATGAAGTCGGTTATTGTTTTCACTAATACGAAAAAAGCTGCGGATGAAACCGTACAAACTTTACGAAGAGCTGGATTAAAATCAGACGCAATTCACGGTGATCTAGGTCAATCGCAAAGAAATCAGGTTCTAAACTCATTTAGATCTGGATCGTTAGGCGTTTTAGTTGCAACAGATGTTGCAGCTAGAGGAATTGATGTAAGCAATGTAGACGCTGTATTCAATTATGATATTCCAATGGATAGAGAAGGCTATGTTCATAGAATCGGTAGAACTGGACGTGCAGGTAAAACTGGGAAAGCGATCAGTCTTGTTTCTTCTTCCGGCGATCTTAGAAAAATTCGTGGGATAGAAAGTTTTTCCAAAGTAACAATGATTAAGAAAAGCCCTCCGACTTCCAAAGAAATACGCGCTTCTTATGTTACACAAATGACTCTTCTTGCCGAACAAGTTGGCACACAGGAAGAATACAAACACCACAGCAAACTTGCTGAGGAAATTATTGATTCAGGTGTTGATTATAAAAAGATTTTAGCATATTACTTAAAAGAAAATTGTCCTTTAGATGTTGTTGATCCTGCACATGTTGTCCGCGAATCAAAATCCTCAGGCCGAGGTGGAAACGATAGAGGCAGAAGCAGTGGTGTTGGATACCAGGGTGGGGGAGCTAGGAAGAAAACTTTTAGAAAAAGTACGGGTTCCAAGGGTAATTTTAAAAAATCTAGAACTTAGTTTTCTCAAGATTTTCGTCTTATACTCATAATATGATTCGGAAATATGGCAAATAGTTTTAAGAACGATTCTACATTTCTTCTACGAATGCTCGAAATCATTCCGAAAGCACAGCATTTGTTTTTGGAAGTCGATGACGATAAAATTGCATTTGAATA
>JAACWH010000016.1 GCA_009991425.1 Leptospira sp. | reverse complement strand
TATTTTTTAGTTAACCATCCGCAGTATAGGACTACCACAGGTGCAAGAACTATTGTATAGTCGAAGCTAAGAAAAGTATTGAATAATCCATGAGAAACTATAGCTACTCCCAATCCATAGCTAAGCATGGGCAGAACACCTATGCCTTGGAATTTGAATTTTGCTAGCCAGAAACCTGATATGGAACCCCAGAATATATGACCAGGTACAGAAAGTACGGATCTAAGTACAGCAGTTTCAAAACCATTTTCCATAACATAGAAAATATTTTCAAAAACGGCAAATCCTCCCCCAGCACTTGCACCATACACCAAGCCGTCAGTAAGTTCATCAAAATTTGATTTTCGGAAGGAATAGAAACGAGTGACTAACCATTTCCCAAATTCTTCTGTAAAACCAACTACCAAAACCATATAAGTAAGTTGTAATAAGAAATTATCAGCAAAACCATCTTCAGGAATAAACGTTTGTAATATTCCGATAGGAAGTACAACCGCAGCTCCCCAAAAGAAAGCTTTCAGTATGATTCCTATTGGCTCTTTTCTATGCTTATCTAAATTGTAATAAATGCTAACATAGATTAAGCCAGGGAGGATGGCTATTGCTAGAAGGAATATTTCATTTTCAAGCATATACTTCTCCTCAAATAACCACCACCTAGATTAAATCTAGGAGGTTCTTCTAGAAGTTAAGAGAATTTCTAGAATCTGTTTTGCAGCAAGTGAGATAACAGTCCCTGGACCAAAAACACCAGCCACTCCAGCTTTGTATAGGAAATCATAATCTTGGTGAGGAATCACTCCACCCACTATCACTAAAACTTCACCTGCACCTAATTTCTTTAGCTCTTCAATCACCTGAGGAACTAAGGTCTTATGACCTGCTGCAAGAGAGGAGACGCCGAGAATGTGAACATCATTTTCTACAGCTTGCTTTGCAACTTCAGCAGGTGTCTGGAAAAGTGGTCCTATATCAACATCGAAACCGAGATCTGCAAAACTAGTTGAGATAACTTTTGCACCTCGATCGTGGCCGTCCTGTCCCATCTTAGCGACCATGATTCTTGGTCTACGTCCTTCTAGCTCTGCAAATTCATCAGCAAGCTTTTGAGCATCATGGAAAGATGTATCATCTGATATTTCCGAGGAATAAACTCCTGAGATAGATCTTATCACTGCTTTATACCTCCCAAAAACTTTTTCCATAGCATATGAGATTTCACCAAGAGTAGCTCTTTTGCGAGCAGCGTCCACCGCGAGCTCCAATAGATTTCCTTCTCTTGATTCCGAACATTTTGTAATTGCATCCAAGGCAGAATCGACATCTGCTTGGTTTCGCTCTGCTTTTAATTTCTTAAGTCTTTCTAACTGTGCATTTCGTACGACTGTGTTATCGATATCTAGGATATCGATAGGATCTTCTTTCTCTAATCGGTATTTGTTGACCCCAACGATGACATCCTTCCCAGAATCAATCCGAGCTTGCTTTCTTGCAGCGGCTTCTTCAATTCGCATCTTAGGAATGCCTGTCTCAATCGCCTTTGCCATACCGCCCAACTTCTCGACTTCCTCAATCAATGACCAAGCCTTGGCTGCAATTTCATGCGTTAGGCGTTCAACGTAATAAGAACCAGCCCAAGGGTCGACCACCTTAGTGATCTTAGTTTCTTCTTGAAGATAGATCTGAGTATTCCTTGCAATTCTTGCAGAAAAATCAGTAGGTAAGGCGATTGCCTCATCCAGCGCATTGGTATGAAGAGACTGTGTGTGACCCAATGCCGCTGCCATAGCCTCAATGCAAGTTCTTCCCACATTATTAAAGGGGTCTTGTTCGGTTAAAGACCAACCTGAAGTCTGACAATGAGTTCTAAGAGCCATAGATTTTGCATTCTTAGGATTGAACTGTTTCACAATTTTTGCCCAGAGCATACGAGCTGCCCGCATCTTAGCAATCTCCATGAAGTGATTCATTCCAATTGCCCAGAAGAAAGAAAGCCTAGGCGCAAAAGCATCCACATCCAAACCTGATTCTATACCAGTGCGAAGGTATTCTAGACCGTCCGCCAAAGTATAACCTAACTCAAGGTCAGCGGTAGCTCCTGCTTCTTGCATATGGTAGCCTGAAATTGAGATAGAATTGAATTTTGGCATAAAGCGAGAAGTGTATGAAAAAATATCAGCTATGATTTTCATGGAATGTTTCGGTGGATATATATAAGTATTTCGCACCATAAATTCTTTTAAGATATCATTTTGAATTGTGCCGGAAAGTTTTTCAATAGGTACACCTTGTTCCTCACCAGCAACGATAAAGAAGGCAAGAATAGGAATCACTGCACCATTCATTGTCATAGACACGGACATTTGATCCAAAGGGATCTGGTCAAAAAGGATTTTCATATCTAAAATAGAATCGATAGCAACGCCCGCTTTTCCCACATCACCGACAACTCTTTCATGATCAGAGTCATAGCCTCTATGCGTTGCTAAATCAAAAGCAACTGAAAGACCTTTCTGTCCTGCAGCTAAGTTTCTACGATAGAAAGCATTGGATTCTTCTGCAGTGGAAAAACCTGCATACTGACGAATCGTCCAAGGTTTCATTACATACATAGTTGAATAAGGGCCACGTAGGAAGGGAGGGAGCCCAGCTGCATAGTGAAGATGGTCTAGACCTATTGTATCCTCAGAAGAATAGGATTTCTTGACAGAAATACCTTCGGGTGTTGCCCATTCTTCCTCTTTGGTAGATGATGATTTCGAATTAGAAGATTGTGAAGTAAAGAAATTTTCTGAAAAAGGGATCTCTGAAAAATTGGGTCTCATATAGGATGAGGCTGTCCGATTTTTCGAATTTGGCAAGTCAAAAACTATCTAAAACAAAGTTTCAGCTGTGGGGGGATTCTCAGATTCAATTATACTTCGAAAGCGTGCGATTCTAATTCTATTTGCGAAAACATCCCAAAGTCCAATCCAAGAATGGGAACGGACTTCAATCTGCTTTTGGTTCTTAGGGAAAAATAATTCCACTCTATCAGGGAAGCGAAAAACTTTTGTAAAATAGGTAACGCGAATGTATTCTCCAGGTCGAACTTCATCTAGATGGATATTTTCCGAATTTTCGAAGTAGGTAATCATCCTTTTATAGGCTTCCTGAGAATCATAGGAATAATCGATGGGTTCAATATGGTGGATGTAGTTGTAATCCCAACTGCCACTAGATACGCAGTTAGGTGAAGGTGCGCAGCCATTAAGCTTCCCCTCATCATCAACTCCATAGAAAGGGCTAAGAATACTCATGCAACAGATGATGAAAATTCCAATTCCTGCTTCCATTCTATATCCTTATGTTAAAGTAATTTTAAAAATTTCGAATGACTGCTTAATGGACAGGGAAGAGATACTTCATGCCTAGGTTTGTTTGGATTTCAGGAGTCCATAATTCATCTAGAGTTCGATTGGCCTCTCTAGCATTCATAGGGATTTTGACCTGACCTTCAAATATAAAATTAGAGGAAGTAGAAACACTGACACCTGAATTAGCATAGATCTGCTTCATACTAAGTGCTGTTCGGTTCGCATTCTCACCAGTCTTAATAAGACCTGATTGAAGAGGGCGTTGCCAGAGATAAGAATGAGCGTAGCTGTATCTATTTAATTCAGATAATTCTAAAAATAATTCCACTCGTGAATCTGCATCTTTGAGTCCCAACCATTTGGAAGGCAGTCTGTAGGATGCTCGAATTTTAGCTGTGTTCATCTCTAAGAGCTTTTGTCCGATTTCATTGCTAGCCATCTGCATAGTCATCCCAAGATTCAAGCCAAAATTCTTCTTCCTATATAGAAAGGCGACAGACTGTGGCCCTTGGTAGTTTTGATTTCGAAACATCTGGTAAGGTGCAATAGATACATCACTAGTTGTTCCAGCTGAAATAGGTGCTATATCTTTATAAGCATACAGTAGGGCAGTTTCCATTGGAAAAGAAAATGGAACAGAGATTGCTTGCAAAAATTGTGGATCATCCCTGGGGATAGAATAGGAAGTCTCCCATACCTGGGAACTCCAAGGCATCTGAGTAAGTAAAGAATAGAAAGGAATTTCCTGTGAGCCTAGGTAGGACACTGTCAGAAATTGCATAAGGACAATAGAAATCAGTTTCTTATTCAAAAAATAGCCTACTGTCACCATTCACGGCACTTTTCTAGCAGAATCAAGTAAAAAACGTTTGGAGTTGCATTTTAATCTCTAAAACTAGGTTTAGGAGCTCTCATGGATACAAAAATAGAGAATTTTGGTGAATGCAAATTGAACAGTCCAGCTGGTTATGATTATTGGACTCCAGATAGTTCAATGGTTGTAATACAGACCATTTTTGAAACAAAGGAAGCACTTAGAGAACATATGCAGGATCCGCTCTGTTTTGAGCAGGCAGGCCCTCGTGAGAAAATATTTTTTGACCCAAGTACAGTTACGGCGGGTATAGTTACCTGCGGTGGCCTATGTCCTGGTATAAATGATGTTATACGATCTTTGGTAATGGAGCTCCATTACAGATATAAAGTCACAAGAATTCTTGGATTTCCTTTTGGCTATGAAGGCTTAGTCAAGAAATTGGGTCATCGTCCTATTGAATTATTTCCCGATAAGGTCGCACAGATTATGGACCAGGGTGGATCTATACTTTCTTCTTCTCGTGGCGACCAATCTGTAACGGACATCGTAGACACCTTAGCTCTGTATGGTGTTAAGATGCTCTTCTGCATCGGAGGAGATGGAACACTTCGCGGAGCTCAGGCTATAGTAGAGGAAATCAAAAAACGCAAAGAAGAAATTTCTGTAATCGGGATTCCAAAAACTATTGATAATGATATAAATTATGTACAAAAAACTTTTGGCTTTTCTACTGCATTTTCCAAGGCAGTTGAGGCTGTGAATTGTGCCCATGTGGAAGCAAAGGGAGCACCAAATGGTATTGGTTTGGTGAAGCTCATGGGACGCCATTCTGGATTCATAGCCGTAAATGCAGCACTTGCATCTAAGAATGTTAATTTTGTTCTAATCCCTGAGAAGAATTTTGATCTAGAAGGCAAGGGTGCTTTCCTGGAAATCCTTCAAGAGCGAATTAAGAATCGGGGTCATGCTGTTATTATTGTGGCAGAGGGTGCAGGGCAAAAATTCTTTGATGAGTCCAATGAAAAAGACCCATCGGGAAATAAAAAATTGAGTGACATTGGCGTCTTCATGAAAGACAAAATTAACTCCTATTTTAAGAAGAAAGACATAAGGGTCAATCTAAAATATATAGATCCAAGTTATATCATTCGATCTGTTCCAGCTAACGAAGATGATTCGGTGTTCTGTGGATTCCTTGCCCAAAATGCAGTTCATGCAGCAATGTGTGGTAAGACCAATATGGTTGTTGGAATTTGGAACAATGTGTTCACCCATATTCCCATCCAAGTCGCAATATCCGAAAGAAAAGTCCTTAAGCCTGAAAAAAGTACACTTTGGCGTGCCTTGGTTGCTTCAACAGGGCAGCCTAACGAAATGCTTGCGGAGTGAATTAGTAGATGGAATGAAAAGTAATGCACCGCCTGTTTTTTGAATTTTTAGTTGTTAAAGAGCAAACTCTAATTTAAGTTATGTTAATCTTGATAGGTTTGAGTAAGAAAATAGTGTCAACTAAAGCGGGATCAGGGCACTCTGCTATGACCAATTATAAAAGCTATCTCGGTTAAAATCACCAGTGGATGCAACTTAACATCCACTGGAACTATACTTTGCAAATCGTTAGATGGCATAATATTATGGTTTATTGATTCTTATTATACCTATTTTTTCAAGTCCATCCTTCCCATTATTTAAAGAGTTATAAAAGGTTAACTCTTTGGGGATTTCTCCTTTATCAATTATAAAGTAATAACTTCGCTTCTCAACTTGTCCAGGATCAAGAGTTAGAATATAGGGATTAGATAACATCGCAAATTCCTTAAATTTTTGAATAAAAACTTCTCCGAAACTACAACAAAATTTTATATCAGCAATAGAAACTAATGCCGGATCCTTTTTTGATTCATTATATAAAAAACGGAAGTCTACATACTGTGGTTCATCTGATGAATTCTGAATAGCTAAATCGATTTCGGCAAATTCCTTGTTATCATCTTTAAGTTGTTTTTGTCCTAAATACTTCTGAGTATCAGTTCCTAGTAAATAAATATTCAGTTTAACACCACTGAGTTCAGGTTTAGCATCTCGTCTAATTGCAGTACTGCAATTTACCATTAATACAAGCGAAAAAACTATTAAAATTCTTGTCCATCTTATTCTCCAATAAGTTGAATAAAATAAAATCACAAAATTTGTAAATAATTTAATAAGAGTAAGCTGAGTCTCGCAAAAACTAATTTAATCGAATAATTTTCTGTTATATTAAATGATTTCGGTGGTTACGAAATATAATAAACCTCGGTTCAGAAAAAGATTCATAGGTAAAATAAGAAAACAACTTTTAAAAAGCAATTTTACAGTTTTATCGAGTTGCGAAGATATAGCTTCTTAATTGCATAGGTTGGAGGAAATAGAAAATATATCCACCCGCGCTGCTTGTCCTTCTAGCTCGAAAGAGCAAGTCCTCATTAGGGTGGATAGATCCCTTTAATTTTAGATTGGATGTTTAATAATTGAAAAACGTATTTAAAATTTTAAAAGTTTTGGATGAAAGTTTTGACAGGTTAACAACAAAACAAGCAATCCTAAGAACATCTATTGATATTTTTTTTGGATTAATTTTAACATATGGTTTTATAAGAGCAATGCTTGGTAGTAATGTGGATCCATTTGAAATGGAAAATCCAGATATATACTATGATAAGATTAAAAATAATTTTAGCTATTCTCATAAAATTTTAGACATTTTAAATTATTTTTGGTTGGTAAGTGAATTTATTGTCATGAATTTTAATATAAAGAAAAAAGCTATTCATGATTATATTGCTAACTCTGTCGTAGTCAATGTTACTACAAACCACCAACAAGCCCTGTAAGATAAGCGGGGATTGATGTTGTGAAGAACATTTCTTTTTGACTAAATGGATGAAGAAAAGAAATAGATAGCGAATGTAAGGCGAGACGTGGATGGGAGCTTTTGGCATCCCCGTATTTTTTATCGCCCACAATAGGATGATTTTGTTCGGCGAAATGAACGCGGATTTGATTTTTGCGGCCAGTTAAAAGGTCTACTTCTACTAAGGAATATTTTTTGGTTTCTTTCAATACTACGAACGATGTGTGTGATAGTTTTCCAAGTGTAGTGTCTTGGGTTGAATGAACCTTTTGATTATTGTTCTCGACTAGGTAGCTTGAAATTGTATCTGATTTAGTTTCCCAATTTCCATGAGTGACTGCTATATATTTTTTCTTAGTTGCCTGCCAGTTCTCTTGCAAATAGTTTTTGGCAGTTTCTGATTTTGCAAAGATAAGTAATCCTGAGGTGTCTCTGTCTAAACGATGCACGACAAAAATTCGATTCTTGGAGCGGATGCTTCCTTTCTTTACATAATCGGTTAAAGCAGCATAAGCTGTCTTAGACTTTTCAGATTCAGTTGCTATGGTTAAGAGGCCAGCTGGCTTATCGATTACAAGAATATCTCTATCTTCATAGATGAGACTCAAACCTTTAGGTAAAAAGCGAGTGTTGGGTTTGGAAGACATAGTATTTTTTTAGCTTGTAATCAACTTTTACTATCTGTTTAGTTGCATTTAGTTCTTTGTTAAAAATTTACTCACAGCCTTTTCAAATTCTTCTTGTTCTTCTAGGTGAACAAAATGTCCACACTGATTGAAGAGAACTTCTTTGATAGATTCATGTTCTTTTGCAAGATGATCTGATGAGAAGGAAGGTACTATAGGATCTACTAAGCTGCGAACCAAAAGTGTAGGGGTTTTATAGTTTGTCATAAGTGGTCTAAGATCGGTTCGGTCAATCATGTCCAACATCAAATGCATATTTCTTCCAGAGAGTTGTTTGAAATAGGGAAAGTAATTCTCAAGGTAGGCATGCATACCTGGAAGATTTTTGAACTTCTTTCCATTTTGTACTCCTCTAAGAAATCCTTGTTCAAGGAATTTCTCTGAAGTCTGCGTAGCGGAAAATCCTAATTCAAATATAATTCCAATACGAAATCTGTGCATAAGCACAGCAGTTTTGAATAGCCCTACCACAGGACCATAAACAACAGGAGCAATTGCAATCGTTTTGGAAATTCTAGTTGGATGAAGAGCTGTGATCCCCAAGACCGCCAAACCACCGGTAGAATGTCCGACGAGAATAGGTTTCCTTTTACCTGCAATATGGAGAACGGCAGCAGCCTGTGCTTCTAAGAATGCATCAAAATCCAATCGACCTAATTTCGGATCGATTGTTGCAGGATAATGACCTAACAAATCTAGAACGACAACATCAGCTTGTTTTTGAAAGAAGGGAAGGTTGCGATTCCAATATCCAGGAGCAGAAGTCCATCCACCTATTAAAATAAACAAGGGTCCTTTTTTTTTGCCTGGATGGTAGGTATAAGTAAAAGTAAATTCCTTATGTGTGAATTCCAATCTTTCTGGTTCAATTTCTAATTCTTTAAAATTTTCAGCCATAAATTCCTTATTTGCTCCTTAGTCTGTTATAGCTCTAGGGAACAGTGGTAGTATTTTTGTAACAGTTTCATAGTTGATAGTATGCGCCCATTGAGAGAGATCATCAGCAGTTATAATTTCATTCTGAGATCTACCAATGATGATAACCTCATCTCCAATTTTTACATCTTTAATATGAGTTAAATCGATCATAGTCATATTCATACAGACTCTACCTAAGATTTTAGCACGTTCACCCATTACAAGCATATAACCATTATTAGAATGCTTTCGATCTAATCCTTCATAATAACCAATGGGAATCACTCCTACTTTAGTAGGTGAAGTGGTCTTGTAAGTTGATCCATATCCTATGAATGATCCTGTGGGAAGATCTTGGATGTGTTGGATTTTTGTCTTCCAAGTGAGAACTGGTCGAAGTTCTGCTTCAGGTCGTTTGAGAAGATTCATGGATAGTTTAGTCTCTATGCTAGGCCAAAGACCATACAAAGAAATTCCAACTCGAACCATATCCATTCTTGCCTCATCAAATAAGAGTGCAGATGCGGAGGCAGCGCAGTGTTGGATTAATTTTACATAGCCGAGTTCTTCTAATTTCGCTATATGATTGTTAAATAATTCCAATTGCATCTTTGAATAGGAATGCTCGGTAAAATCTTCAGTGGATGCAAAATGTGTAGCTACACCATCTAAAGGAAGATTGATTTCACGAGCTTGGTTAATAATTGTTTTTAAAATACCGCCAGAGGTGCCCAATCGACCCATGCCAGTATCAATCTTCAGATGGATTTTGGGTCGTATACTTTGTTCTGAAAGAAATTTCCATTCATTGAATCTTGACACCATAATCCAGTAATTTTCATCTTGGACTTCTTTAGGTCTTTGGAATAGATTGGGGATGTCTCCCATGATTAAAACAGGAATTGTAGGATGAATCTTTCGAATAAGATGAGCTTCTTCTAGACTATTTACGCCAAATAGATCTACCTTGGACTCTAGACATAGAGTAACAATTTCAGTGAGGCCATGTCCATAGGCATTGGATTTTACTACTGCACAAAATTTATTATTAGGATTGGATTTATGGATTAGCTTTCGAAATACATTGATATTATGATCAAGGTTCATTCTCGAAAGCTCTACATTGGCTGAGAGCATATGCGATAAGAGACAGATTAAAAATTTCCACTTTGATGACAAGATTATTCTTTATTCAGAAAACATCTTGAAGAATTCCAATTCTAAATAAATACTTGATCCAATGAAACCTGAATGGAAAAAAATTTACGATCTGTATCCTGTAAACCAGGAGAGACTTTGGTTGAACAATTGTGGTACTACAACTGTGGGTGATCAGCAAAGAGAATTACTTGCAGATTACTTAGAGGATTATTCCCGCAATGGAATTTTTACAGATAAATATTCTTATCCTATTGTTAAGAATGAAATTCTTTCTATCCTTGCAAAATTACTTGGAACGAAAAATGAAAATCTTGCTCTAATCCATAATACCTTCGAAGGTATGAGTTTTATTTCGATGGGTTTAGAATTAACAAATAAAGATACCATCGTTCTACTAGAGAATGAATACCCGAGTAATTACTATCCCTGGGAAGAATGGAAAGACCAAGGAGTGAATCTTAACTTTATACCCATGCAAGATTCTCCCCAAGCCTATCTTAGTGCGATTGAATCGACCCTCACAAAAATCAAGCCAACTATTTTAAGTCTATCACCTGTTCATTGGTGCACGGGTATCACATTGCCGATGAAGGAAATTTCTGAACTATGTCGACAAAACAATGTTAAGCTTATTTTAGATGGAGCTCAGGCAGTTGGTCACGTTCCATTGCAAACAGAAGAATGGGGAGTTTATGCAATGGCTTTTTCTGCCTGGAAATGGTTACTTGGTCCACTTGGCCTAGGCGTGCTTTACGTATCAGACAAAGCCTTGGATGAGTTGAAACTAGTATTCAAGGGAACCCAATCTGTTGTTGGAGATTCAGAATATCTCCCTTATAAATCTGAAATTAAGAAGTCAGCCGATCGCTATGAGTATTCTACATCTGGCTATGTGGATTGGATTTATTTTCTTGGATCGCTACGTATGCTGGATGGTTTAGGTTTTGAAAATGTTAGATTTCGAATCTATGAATTGACTCGTTATTTGAAGGACAAAGTGAACGCAAAAGGTTATACAACTACTCATGACAATCTTCTAGAAATGAATTCAGGGATTTTAGCTATTAACCCGAAAGAAGGAAAACCAACATCAGAATTGGGTATGCTTCTGAAATCAAAGAAGGTAGTTTTTGCAGAAAGAATGAATCGTATCAGAGTGAGTCCCCATGTATTCCAACTGGAAGAACAAATGGATGATTTTTCTCAATTTCTTCCTTAAGAGTTAGAGTAAAACGAATAAGTTAGGAAACAATTCGAATAAAATGAAATATTATTCACGTAAAAGGTTCTAAATTGAAAATATTTTCTAATAGTAAAGTAAGTTATGCTAGCTAAGAATTTTCCTTGGATTGTTTTGGGATTGAGTGTGATTTCTTGGTTTGCTCCTGGATTATTTACCTGGTTCACTGGCTTATGGATCACGCTTGCCTTAGGTGGAATTATGATAGGAATGGGACTGCATCTGCAGTTAAAAGATTTTGCAGTAATCCGCAAATCTCCTTGGCATGTATTCCTTGGTGTCTTTCTGCAATTTACCATTATGCCGCTAACGGGCGCTTGGATTGCATATCTTCTCAATCTCGATGCAGCCTTTTTTGCAGGATTAGTTTTAGTTGCATCCTGCCCTGGAGGAACGGCATCGAATGTAGTAGTTTATCTTGCAAAAGCAAATCTTGCTTTGTCAGTAGTTCTCACTTCGGTTTCTACATTCCTTGCTGTATTATTTACTCCCTTGCTTACTTCTTTTTATTTAGGACAGATTGTAACTGTAAATACCTGGGGTATGATTCTTTCTACCATTCAAGTTATTTTGCTACCTGTATTTTTGGGTCTTATCTTGAATCGCTTCTTCCCAAGAATAGCTGGCGAGGGTAGAAAATACTCCAGTGGCTTAAGTGTGATTTTAATAGCAATGATAGTTGCTTCCATTATTGGGGCGAGTAAGGCACAGATCGAGTTGGCTGGAGTTAAACTCTTGTTCGCATGCATCAGCTTACACAGTTTAGGATTCTTTTTCGGATATGCTATTACAAGATTTATAAATGGAAAAGATCCCATATTAGCTAAGACAATTTCGATTGAGGTAGGGATGCAGAACTCAGGATTGGGAGTTGTGCTTGCTAGACAGAATTTTCCACAGCCAGAGACAGCGATTCCTAGTGCGATTTCGAGTCTTACTCATTCATTGATAGGAAGTTTTTTGGTCTGGATTTGGAGACAAAAGTCTGATTTTGAATTTGACGATAAGTGACCGAATAAAATAATGACTTAAACTATGAGAGAGATCATTAAATTAGCATGTACAGGTTGTGAAAGTCCTGGAAAGAGTGCATATTTTCAAACTAAGAATAAGAAAACCAAATCTGAAAAATTAGTTACTAAGAAATATTGTAAATTTTGCAAGAAGCATAACGATCACAAAGAGACTAAAGTCTAATAATTAGTATGCCAACGAAAGCTGCCCTAGACAAAAAGACATTAGAAGAGTTGAAATCGACCCTAGTTGAGAAGAGGCTGACTTTGCTTCAGAAACTCAATCAATGGGAAGATAATAGTTCACCTTCTGGCTTGAAAGAAATGGGCGATATAGCTGACATAGCATCTCAATTAAATGATGAAGCCTTAAGTTCCGTTCTTACTGAGAACGAAATCGACACCCTAAGACAGATTGAATTTGCCTTAGAAAAGATAGAGAATGGGAGCTATGGTATTTGCGAAGGAACTAAGAAGA
>JAACWH010000109.1 GCA_009991425.1 Leptospira sp. | reverse complement strand
GAGGAATTTAAAATTGCTCATAGATTATTTAAAGAACAGTGCAAACTAGAACAAGGCAAGGTTAAGGTAAAGAACAAGAATGATATAGATTCAGGTTCACTACAAAATCCAGCAGATCCAGATGCTACATATAGAAGTAAAAATAAAAAAGGAAATCAAGGATATGCCTGCCAAGCTACTGAGACTTGTGATAAAAGAAATCCATTTCAATTGATTACGCATATTGAATTAACTAAGAATAATGTAGATGATAGCGAAGTTTTTTCAACTTATCTAGAAAAAGTATCCCAAGAATATTCAATTCATACTATGATAGTAGATGGTGGATACCCAAGTGAAAAAGTAAGACTTATATGTGAAAAAGAATATGTTGATTTAATTGCGACTGATTTGAGAGGAAAGGATTTAAAGGTAGATGCTATAACTAGTCGATCATTTAAATTCGATGAAACTGGATTTGTGACAGAATGTCCTAAAGGTCACAGACCAGTTCAACAAAATCTGAAAGATAATAGAATAGTAAAAGCTAAATTTGATAGTAAAATATGCGGTCGATGTCCAATTAAAGAAAGATGTATCGCTTACAAAAATGAAAAGATTAGTTATTTAGATTATACAGCTAGTAGACGTTGGATTGATGAGAGGTTGATTCGATCGGAAACAGAGGATTATAAAAATTTATGCAAATTGCGAGCGGCTGTTGAAGGAACAATGGAAAAGCTAAGACCAGGTTATTTAAAAGGTAGAACGTTTTTTAGAACTATGTTAAAAGTAAAAATGAGAATGCTATTTAGAGGAACTGCTTTGAATTTTAGAAAAGTAGTTTCTAATTTAGAAGAACAATTCTTTAACTTTTTATTTCTAAGATTCGCATATCTGTAATTTTTGCAGGAGCGCCTTTTATACACCATACATATGAGTAGTGAACAATCATACCCTAAAGCAAATGCTCTTAATCTAAGTAAACAAGACGTTTTCAAAAAGGCTGAGCAGATTGCAATGGAATTAGGTTATTCAATAGCTGGTGATTTATCCACCATTGTAACAAAATTGGGGGGAAGCATTGAATATGTTAATCTAGAGAAATGGTATAAGACGCAAGATGCTTCGATAGTCGTTCATGCTCCAGACAATTTTCAGATTTATATTTCTAATTTCACAGGATTTTTACGAAATCGATTTTCCATTGCTCATGAGTTGGGTCATTACTTTCTCCATTCCAATCGAGGGGAGAAGCAGATTCAAGCTGCTCGCAGTGGTTCAGACAAATGTGAATGGGAAGCTAATTGGTTCGCGGCAGCTTTCTTGATGCCAAATGATAAATTTAAAGAAATTCATAAAAAATATAGCGGCGATATGGACTTTGTTGCTGCGCACTTCCTAGTATCTCGCAAAGCAGCAGATGTCAGATACCAATCAATCAATTGAAGATAGAAAGGTAATCCTATTTCTTTCGGTAGATATTATTGGTTCTACTTCCTTTAAGAATAAAGGAAGAACACAACTTGAATGGTTAAAATTTTTTAATGACTTTTACGAGCAATTCCCTCTATACTTTTTAAATAATTTAGAAGATACCATTAGCAAAGTTTTTCCGAATAAACCTGAAGTTTGGAAATCACTTGGTGATGAGCTAATTTTTACTTTCGAGATAGAGAATCATGAACTTGCTAGAGGTTATACGGTAGCTTTTTCTAAATCTGTATTTAACTATCAAACCAACAATGAACTTTCTTTAAAAGGGACAGCTTGGATAGCAGGATTTCCAGTAATTAATGCTATAATCACATCTGATGCAAAAAATACAGACTATATAGGGCCTCAGATTGATATTGGATTTAGGTTGAGCAAGTTTTCATCTAATCTTAAATTTATTATTTCTGTTGAACTACTCCTACTACTTGTTAAAACATCATCTAATAAATTAAAATTTTTTATTGAAGATCCCCAACCTTTAAAAGGTGTTTTGGGGGATAAACCTTATCCAATCATTTGGATTAAGAACGAAAGTTCTTCGTATTCAAAACTTAATAATCTCTTGAAAAGATATGAAGCTAATGTTGATTCCAATGAATTATCTGATTATTGTGAAGAATTTATTAAATCAGTAGGAAAACCATTCATGATCCCTTATCTTAAAAATGATCCACTATTTAATATATTACCTGATTGGTATGAAAAAGAATACAAAGATATTAAAAATATTAATGAAAATTCATATGAAGAAAATATGAGTCATGAAAATTAATGTACTCATTGTTTGATTAACCCGCTCTCCCTCTAAAGACACAAAAAAAGCCCCCAGCACCATTTTTCATTCGTACACAAAAAAAGCTCCCTAGCTGAACCATAAAATGGTGCTGGGAGCTTCTTACCTGTTTTGTATCCAATCCAACTATATATAACCAAATCTGTTACATCTTTGTTCTTTGATTCCCTAAGACTTTTGTCTTAGGGAATCTGGCGCAATCACCTTTCATGATTGCCCCGATATACTCGGAGCAATTGTAATATGGTCAAGCCGAACGAGCTATTAGTATCACTCGACTGAATCCGTTAACCGAACTTACATCTGTGA
>JAACWH010000043.1 GCA_009991425.1 Leptospira sp. | reverse complement strand
TTTCGCAAAAGAAGGCCCAGATAAATAGGACAATTGAGAATGATAGCTACCAGGAAGTTCAGATTCAAAAATTTCTGAAACCAAACGAAGAGTATTATTTTCTATACCCTTACTGGCGGATACAATGGGGATTTTGGCAGGAAGAATATCTTTGATTCTCTTGAGTATCTCACCTAAAGCGTGGGAAGGAGGAGCAGATACAATCATATCCTTGCCTTGAACCACATCTTCTAAGCTAGTGCTTGCAGTAAGTTTGTCGGGAAGCACCAAATCAGGCAGATGGCGAAAATTTCTATGATTTTTATTCACCGAATCTACCATTTCCTGGCTTCTAGTCCAAAGAACTACATCATATCCTTTATCTGCCAGCAATGAGCCTAAAGCAGTACCAAAACTTCCTGATCCTATTACGCCTATTTTCATTAGATTCTAAACTCTATTTTCGCTTTCCAAAATGGCAACATAAAATAATTTAAAAATAGATGATTTTAGATGAACTCTTGAAGTTAAATCCTGTAAAAATTTTTTGGGAATCCACCCAATCTCTTCCAGGAATGAAGAGCAACTACCAGGCAGTTCTATTTCTAAAGAACTTGGAGAACTTTATCCAAAAAAAAATTGTTGAACCAACTGAGGAATTAGAAAGCTTAAAATTAAATTCCAAGTCTGGGGAAGTTTGCTTAGAAGGAATGTATGATCCAAGAAGATATTTCTGGGCTAAGATCCTTCGCATCAAGCAAATACACTACCAAGCAAGATTAAAAGTTGTGGATGTGGAAGATAATATTGTAAAATTTAAATTCACTGCATATTCTCTCGATAATCCAGGCAAAAAGAAATGGGATATCATACGATTCTTTTCTAGGTTCGATCCCATTCATAAGAAAAGAATATTAAAAAAAATTGTAAGAGGCTTTCCTAATACCCTTAAACTAACTCCAATAAAATGGGAAGTTCAATTGAATTTAAATTATTTCCTCAACCAAGTTCCATCAATGGCAGGAAAGATTCATGTGATCTCAGCCTTACCCAACGAAGGGAATATATATTTTGGTGCAAAATCATCTGTTATCATGAAACCACTTATGGACTTCTTTGGTCCGCAGTACATAAAGGTTAGTTATGAAGGAGATCGTTAAGGTATTAGAATGAAAATTATTTATTTAACAGATATTCATGATGGCTTAAATGGTCTCAAAAGAATTCTTACAGAAACAGAAGCAGACATGTATCTTTTCTCGGGTGATATTATTTATAAGGCGTTTTTCTCAGATGACCGCATCATCGACTTCTGTGGACTACAAGAAGAGTTCTATGCTATGATGAATTCAGGAAAGGAAGAGTTAAAGCCTTTTGACTTTGCTACTAAAATCATACGCTTCCCCAATAAGTATTCCAAAGAACTTAATGATAAGGCAATTCAATATAGAGATCTTTTCCAAAGAGCTGCCAAAACTATGAAGGAAAAATACGCGCTCATTGAAGCACTAGTACAAAAGTATTCTAAATCACATGTTCTCACCTTACCAGGAAACTACGACATTGACCTTCAGTATACTGCCTTGTATGAAAGAGATCTGCATCGCAAATCCTTTGATCTACTTGGTTTAAAATTTTCCGGATACGGTGGAGCCCCTATTCCTACCTCTGGCATTCCCGAAAAATTAGCAGTCGTATTCCACGAGTACCTAAAGAACGGAAAGAACTACAGTGAACCAGGAGATTTCTTCGAAGAAGAGAAACCAGATATTTGTGTGATTCACAACCCCGCATATGGTTACCTAGATAAGATTCCAGGTATTGGTCATGTTGGTTCACAGGGAATTCGATCTTACTTAGATGATAATGAACCTGCGCTTGTTGTTTCAGGGCATGTTCATGAAGACCAAGGAATCATTCGCAAGAAGAATACTATTTTCTTAAATCCATCTAATTTTGGTGCGGTGGATTCCATCGCAGGTTTTCAATACGGTGGCTACTATGCGGAAGTATTTTTAGAGAATAAGAAAGTTACACAAGTTAATTTAAATCGAATGAGAGATGGTGAAAATATTTGTTTGATGAATGTCTACAATAAAGAAGAAGGCTTAGTTGGTGAAAATCTGCATCCCAATTCAGATGTAGACATTGAAAGTTTTGTGAGAAAGTAATGACAACCTTTCTTACATTAGTCGGAGTTCTGGGAGCTGCGGCATTCTTTATCTATCTACTTGCAGCGTATGACAATAATTCCATGGATAAATCCCAGGCGAAGCGGGAGAATGAAGAAAGTAAATTCAAATCCGCTGACCCAAAGAAAATCTATAACAAAAATTGGGATCCCAATGTTCCTCGACCGAGAGTATGCCCTGCCTGTGGAACACTTCTTAGGAAAGAGGAATACCTTTATGCCTCAATTTCAGAACGAGTCAACTCAGAAGGAAAGCGCCAAGCCCATATCTATGGCTGCAAATATTGTTATTTAGGGGAAGTAAATTCTGGGAGCATACCTAATGAACCAAGTGAGTTGAATGATTTATAATGAATCTTCATCTTAGTGATCCACTAACAAAGATAAAGGGAATTGGCCCTAAACGCCAAGACACTTTAGCTTCTAATGGACTTCAGACTGTTTCTGATATTCTATACTATTTTCCAAGAAGGTATTTAGACCGTTCAATTACCGAACAAATTATACTCGCCCAAGGACAAACTGTTACCTTAATTGGAACAGTGATCGATTCCTATCTTGCTCATGGTAGAACAAGTAGATTGATAGTAGGGTTTAGAACAAAAAATAATGAGCGAATCAATTTAGTATTCTTCAAGGGAGCTAGCTTCTTTCAAAAGCAGCTAACAAACAATCTAAATATTGTAGCAACAGGCAAACTAGAATACTTCAAAGGCTTTCAGATAGTTCATCCTGATTTTGAAATCCTTGATTCCGAAGCTGACGGCAAAGACTCGGAATCACTGCTTCATGTTGGACGTATTGTACCCTTGTATCCTTCTAACGAATCTCTCAAACGAGAGGGTTTAGATTCTAGAGGCTTTCGAAGAATCATTGGACAGATACTTGAATCTAAATTAGAAATCCCTGAAGTTCTTCCCAAAAAAATCATTAGCCATCGTAAGCTCTTTTCTAGATCGGAAGCGCTACGACAGATTCATTTTCCAGATAGTTTGGAAGCTTGGGAACTTGCAGCTCAGAGATTAAAATACGAGGAATTTTTCTTCTTTCAGTTATTGCTGCTATACAAAATGAAATTACGAAGACAAATCCAAAGAGAACTTTGGCCCCTACCTAAGTCTACATCCTATGATAAATTAATTTCTAATCTACCATTTAAACTAACAGAAGATCAGTTAAGTTCAATTGATGCTATTAAAAAATTCACATCAACTGACCGGCCTATGGCTTGCCTATTACAAGGGGATGTTGGCTCAGGAAAAACCTTAACAGCACTTTCTATCGCCTTTCATTACACAGACAATAATATCCAAGTCGTATTTTTAGCTCCCACGGAAATACTCGCTAGACAGCATTACTACACGATATTAAAATACTTAGGAAATCTTCCATTTCTGAATGTAGAGCTCTTATTAGGTGGAGAACCCAAGAAAATCCGCGCCGATAAATTGTATCGATTTAAAAATGGTGAGACACTTATTGCAATAGGAACCCATTCTCTTTTTCAGGAAGATATTCAATTCAAAGATCTAGGTCTAGTAATTATAGATGAACAACATAAATTCGGAGTCGAGCAAAGGGAAAATATTCGTTCCAAAGGAAAGAACCCAGATATCTTAGCGATGACTGCAACTCCGATTCCGCGAACACTCTGTCTAACTCTCTATGGTGATCTTGAAATGGTTATTATGCGAAATAAACCTGCAGGCAGACAACCCATTGATACTAGATGGTTTTTTGAAGATAAGAAAGCGGGAATTTATAAATCTATTCGTAAATACATCGAACAAGGCAGGCAATGTTACATTGTGTATCCTTTGGTCGAGGAATCCGAGAAATTAGATTTAAATTCTTGCATTTCATCTTTTGAAGACTTAAGAATCAATGTATTTCCAGATCTAAAACTTGGACTGCTTCATGGAAAAATGAAGAATATTGAAAAAGCAAAAGTCATGGATGACTTCAAAAAAGGTGAAATCCATATTCTTGTGACAACAACAGTAGTAGAAGTCGGCGTAGATGTTCCCAATGCCACTGTCTTGGTTGTAGAACATGCTGATCGATTTGGATTGAGCCAATTGCATCAGTTACGAGGACGAGTTGGAAGGGGTCATCATAAAAGCTTTTGCATTTTAATAACTAACAAAGCAGTCTCTTCTGATGCAAAAGATCGTTTAACTGCACTTTGTGAAACGGAAGATGGGTTTGCTTTATCAGAAATTGATCTTAAAATTCGCGGTCCAGGAGAGCTCTTAGGACTAAGACAGAGCGGTTTGCCTGAATTTAAAATTGCTAACATACAAGAAGATGATCAATTATTGAAGGATGCCAGAGAAGATGCTATCAAATTCGGTGAACCAGGAAGCTTAGAAAAAGAAGAGATTTCTAATAGATTCCAAGAAGGAAGAATTTTATTTACAAATTAAAAAACCCTGAGTTAATTCCCAGGGTTTTTAAAAAATAAATTTATCAACTAGCATTTAGCTAGCACCACTTTCTTTAAAGTTAAATAATTTAACTTAAAGAACTGGATCTATAATTATTTTTCTTTCGCGAGCCTCGCAAGTATAACCACCGATATCAACAGTAATAATATTAATTAACAAGGCATCATTTGCACATTTGTCAATATCTTCCTTTAGATAATATCTACTATCTTTGATTCCTGTCAATTGACCAGATATAAAAGCAATTAAATCATCTGCGTTATCTCTATCTGCTACTGCTCCAATTAAAGCTGAAGTGAAAATTTGATCCTTAGCTTCATCACCTTTGATTACTCCGTTCCATGGATATGTAAAATTGATTGTATCAAATATGTAACAGTTTGAAACTGTCAAAAGAATGATTAACATACTTAGTTTCTTTTTCATAAATGTCTAAACCTCTCATAAAAGCCAATTTTTATAATTATGTGAAAAATTACACTAAAAATTCAATTTATTATTTTTAAAAAGGTCAAAAAATGAAATACATTTTGTACAAATTCCTAACCCTCGTTTCACTATTTTTACTTACATTTTGTTACCCTGAACAACAACCTATAGCTGAAGAACAAAAATCCCCAGACTTAAACAGTATTTTTACACAAGCTGGAGGAATGACAAAATTTTTAACAGGTAGATATGAACAGGTAGCTATTCTTTCAGAAATAAAAGATATATCAGGAACTAAAAATCATTATCTACTTCCCGAAGTTGCTAAACAATGGAAGGCGATGAGCATGGCATTCGATAAAGAAAAAAGTAAGAATTCAAAGCAATCTCTATTTCTAGTATCAACCTTTAGAAACTTCAACCAACAAAAATTAATTTGGGAATCTAAATTCTCTGGTCAGAGAAAAATGAGAGAACCTGTGAAAGGTAAATCTCCTGAAGAAATAGTTAGTTTGATACTAGAGTTTTCAAGTGCGCCAGGAACTTCAAGACACCATTGGGGCACAGACCTAGATTTGAATGCCTTAGAAAATTCCTATTTTGAAAAAGGTGGAAAAGGTTTTGAAATCTACAATTGGCTCAGTATAAATGCAAAACGATTTGGATTTTGCCAGCCATACAATGCGAAGTCATTAAGAAATAATAAAGGTTATGAAGAAGAAAAATGGCATTGGTCTTATCGTCCGATATCTAGTTCACTTAGGCAAATGTGGATTTCAGAATTTAACTCTAAGACCTTAAAGATGGAGGGCTACAAAGGTTCAGAAATTATGAATTCTAGAGCTCTCGATTATGTATCTGAAGTAGCTAATGATTGTAAGTAAAATCTGATTCAACCTATAAATTCAAAAAAGTAACAGGTTGAATCCGCTTTTAGAATTAAATATTAAAGTTCTTTTTATAAACTTCCCACATAGATGAAATTAACATCTCTGCACTGGAAAATTTAGGTTCCCAATTCAAAAGTGCCTTAGCCTTAGCAGAGGAAGCCAAAAGTTTTGCTGGATCACCTGCTCGTCTAGCAACAACTTCACTAGGGATAGCTTGTTTCGTAATTTTCCTAGCGAGCTCTGTCATCTCCAGAACAGAATAGCCATTTTCAGATCCAAGGTTTACAATGATGGATTCATTAGTTTCACGAATTTTTTCAAGAGCTAGAACATGTGCTGCAGCGAGATCGCTTACATGGATATAATCTCTAACACAGGTACCATCAGTAGTATCATAATCATCACCATAAATTTGTAGTGATGTTCGTTCACCAACGGCAACTTCCATAATTATAGGAAGTAGATTCGCAGGTGTCCTCTCAAGCCCAAGAATTCTGCCATGAGGATCATAACCAGCAGCATTGAAATACCTTAGAGCAGCAAACTTCATTCCTTTCAGTTTATCATACCATTTTAAATTTTCTTCAATACAAAGCTTCGTATAACCGTAGTAATTCTCTGGTTTATTAGGATGATTCTCATCGATAGGTAAATATTCAGGAGAACCATATACTGCTGCTGATGAAGAAAATATAAAATTATTGCATCCGACCTTATCCATAGCAGTTAAGAGTGCAAAAGTTCCATTTAAATTATTTAAAGTATATTTTGCAGGATCAGTCATGGATTCACCCGCTGCTTTCCAAGCAGCAAAATGAAACACAGAATCTATATTTTGAGAAAAAACTTTTTCAAGAACTTTAGGATCTTGGATTTCGCCTTGGATAAATTGATTATTAGGAAATAAATTCTTTTCATTTCCTTTCTGCATGTCATCTACAATTATAACTTCATGTCCTAGTCTATTTAATTCCAATACTATATGCGAACCGATATAACCAGCACCGCCTGTTACAAGGACTTTCAATTTACTCATCCGCATCAGATCCAGAACCAATTTTTCGATGAGCAGTGACTCCGCGTTTCGATTTTTCGAAGAATGAAATGATATATTGAATCTCTGGTAAACTTGAATGCATAGATTTCAATTCAGCTAGTGCTTGTTTTATATTCAGACCCTTATGATATATAATTTTGTATGCTGATTTTATTGCAGCCCTTGTTTCAGGAGCGAGTCCTGCACGCTTCAATCCAACAGAATTTAGTCCGATCACCGTTGCTGGATTTCCATCTATTGTTGAAAATGGTGGCACATCTTTTACAATCTTACTACAACCAGCTAACATTGCATAATCGCCAACTTTTGCAAATTGATGAATTGCTACTAAACCAGAAATGAATACATAAGAACCGATTTCAACAACTCCAGCAATAATAGAATTTTGAACAACTATGTTGTGATTCCCCATTTTAACATCGTGTGCTATGTGCATATTTCCCATTAAATAATTGTTATTACCAATTGTTGTTGGTGTTTCTTTCTTAGTCCCCCTATGAAAAATGGCTCCTTCTCGAATCGTATTCCCATCACCAATAATTAGCTCTGTTTCCATTTCAGGTTTAAAACTCAAATCTTGGGGTATTCCTCCCAAGGAAGCCCCTTGGTAGATTTGGTTATTTTTACCTAGTTTTGCTCCAGAGTGAAGAACAACATGGGAATGCAAATGACTGCCTTCACCAAGAACAACACGATCCTCTACAATACAAAAAGGACCGACTATGGCTTTTTCGTGAACTTCTGCGCCAGGGTGAATGATAGCTGTTGGATGAATACTCATAGATAGAGTTGTCTTTTACTCTAAAACTATTTGCAACAATTTTTCACTTGTTGTTTCTTCTGGAAGGTATTTTATTAGTATTGTTATAAAAGTGAGGACAATTTGTTAATAGATTGGGATAGAATTAATTCATTAATAGATTCGGATAGCGAAGAAGATAAAGCATGGCTTAAGGACATGATCGATACTTTGCTCAAGAATATGGAAGAAAGAATCGTCAATATTCAAATCTACACGAAAGATTCTGATCATGTTAAATTAAAATCAGAACTCCACCAAGTAAAGGGTGTTGCAAGTAATTTTGGTTTAATGGATTTATACGAGCTTGTAATTAAATCTGAATCCTTAATTCATGAGAATCAATTCGATGAAGCCTTTCAACTTTCTAATTCTATACTAGACATTTGGAATCTTACAAAAGCTGAAATCATAAAGCATTAAAATACTAAATAATCATCAGAGGCAATAATGAAACTAAAAGAATTATCTGATCAACTTGGTCTATCTTTTTTTGGAGAACCAAACTTAGATATAACGACTGTAAGGGATTTGGCATTTCCAACTCCCATTCTCGAATCAGCAATTTATCTTGTAACTTCTAAAAAGGTATTAGAAAAAAACAAGCTATCTAAATCTATAAAGATCGTACTCACAACAGAGAAGCTTAAGTCTGAATTCCCAAACGGAATTATCGCTGATGAAAAGATTATTAAACTTAAATTTGCTAATCTTCTAGGGATTTTTGAGCCTCCATCACATTACCCAAGCGGCATCTCGGACAAAGCATCCATTCATCCCACAGCAATTTTAGGTAAGAATGTTACAGTAATGGATTTTACAGTAGTGATGGAAGGAGCAAAGATTGGAGATAATTCAACAATTCATCCACATACAATCCTCGAACCTTATTCAGAAATAGGAAATTCCACTGTCATACGAGGGAATGTTGTCATAGGCTACCGGTGTAAGGTAGGATCAGATTGTATCATTCATTCTAATTCAACTCTAGGTGCTGATGGATTTGGATTCATTGATGTTGCAGGTGAACGTCATAAGATACCACAGATTGGGAATGTCGAAATTGCTGATCACGTTGAAATTGGTGCAAATTGTACTATAGATAGGGCTGCTATAGAAACTACCTCAGTAGGTGAATATACAAAAATTGATGATCATGTTCATATTGGTCACAACTGTCGAATCGGAAGATACGTTTATATAGCAGGGACTGCTGGATTCGCTGGTGGAGTTGTTGTTGAGGACTATGTCATGGTAGGAGGACAATGTGCTATCGCCGAACATATAACATTAAAGAAAGGTAGTTTAATTATGGGACTAACAGGTGTTACAAAAGATACTGAAGAGAAAGGTATGTATTTTGGGATACCTGCGCGAAATGCGACTGAAATGCTACGTGTGTCATCTGTCTTAGGTGACTTGCCTGAGTTAATGAAACGAGTTAAAAAACTCGAAGAAAAATCTTAGAAATATTGATTCCACAGTCTTTACAAAAAAGGCGATGTTGAACGCACCGCCTTTTGTTTTTCAAAATCCCTAAATTAAAATCTTCATAAAGTTATGAAATTTATTAGGTTCAAATTAAATTAAATCTAAGTATTTTTAAATTTAATTTATATCATTTCCTTTACTTCATCTCTTTCTTCTTTCAATTCAGTATGAGTTAAATCAAATTTACCTTGCCCAAATTCATTGAGTGGAACATCTTTTACGATCTCAACATCCTTGCCATTGGAACGAATTGGATAACCAAAAATCAGACCCTTATCCACTCCATACTCGCCATTTGAACAAACTGCAACACTAAACCAATCATCCTTAGCTGTTGGAGTAATAATGTTACGTACTGTATCTACAACTGCATTTGCTGCTGATGCTGCAGAAGAAAGACCTCTCGCAGCAATGATAGCTGCTCCCCTCTTTTGTACAGAAGAGATAAAATCTCCTTTCAACCATTCATGATCAGCGATTTTGTCTGGAGCAGGTTTTCCAGAGATCTTTGCATTGAAAAAATCAGGATACTGTGTTGCGGAATGATTTCCCCAAATTGTCATATTGGAAACTTGAGAAACAGGAACTCCCGCTTTTTGAGCCAATTGAGATTTCGCACGATTCTCGTCTAACTTAGTTAATGCAAACCAACGATTGGCAGGAATTTTCTTTGCATTGTTCATCGCTATCAGACAGTTCGTATTACAAGGATTTCCTACAACAAGGATTCTAACATCTGATGCTGCGGATGATTCTATAGCCTTTCCTTGAGATGTAAAAATACTGCCATTGATTTTAAGTAAATCGCCTCTTTCCATTCCAGCTTTTCTTGGAACTGAACCAACAAGTAGAGCCCAATTCACATCAGCAAATGCCTCTTCGGCTTTATGAGAAACAGATACTTTTTGCAACAATGGGAATGCACTGTCATCTAATTCCATAATTACACCTTTTGCTGCTGGAAGTGCTTGTTCTAACTCTAACAGTTGCAATTCTACAGGAGTCTCAGGGCCAAACATAGCACCTGATGCAATCCTAAATAAGAGAGAATATCCTATCTGTCCTGCCCCACCGGTTACTGCTACTTTTACTGCTTTATTCATATTTTAATCCTTATTTAATAATATTTTAATTTATACTTTATGATTTTATTTCTAATCTAATTCTTTGTAAGAATTGAATTAATATTAATTTAATTCTTTCTCTATGATTTCTTCAAAATGCTCATAAGGAAGCGCACCGCTTACAAAGATACCATTAATGAAAAATGCTGGAGTTCCGGATACACCAAACTTCTGTCCTTCTTGGATATCAGCTTGGATTTCAGAAAGTAACTTTCCCTCATTCTCTTTCATACACTGGCTATACTTAGTTTTATCCAGACCAGCTTTAGTTACGAGATAATCAACATTGGATTTTTCTAGGTTACCTGAATTGTCAAAAAGTACATTCGAAATTTCCCAGTATTTGTCTTGGGGAATAGCACAATTTGCAGCCATGTGAGCGTACATTGCGTTCGGGTGAAATTCCAAGGGAAAATCACGAAAGACCCATTTTATTTGGTCTTTGTATTTTTCTCTAAGTTTTCTATTAACATCCTGGCTTCTTTTACAAAATGGACATTCAAAATCAGAAAATTCTATTATTGTAACTTTAGCATTCTTGGGACCTGTTGTTGGATTATCACCTACAGGCACTTCCATACGAACAACGGGAGGCTCTGCAATCTTAAAATCAACTTCATATTTTTTGATTAAATCCTTTTGGATATTTTGCGCATAAGCTCTTTCTTGTTGCATGACCATTTGCTTACGAATCATATCTTTTGCTTCTTCCATCGGTCTTCCAGCAAGTTGATCCTTGTATTGGTTATAAATTGAAAGAATTTCTTCTTCAGAGGGCTCTTCGGCTTTAAAGCCTTTCTTGAATACATCATCAGGTGAATCAAGTCCTAGCTCTTTTGCCTCAAGCTCTAAAATTTTTCCTTCTGCAAACTGGCTAAAACTTTCTTTGAGTGAGGTAGCCATGTCATTTCTGTATTTCACATAAATCTGAGGCTTTTCTTTCTCTAAGTCTTCAATGCTATAAGTTGTTCCATCAATAGAAATGGTATTTTTATTAGTGAAGGTTTTGATTACCATAGGTAGGGTTGTAGCAACATAAACCAAAAGAGCGACAATCACTATTAAGGAAATTTGACTATCTAATGGGAGATTCTTAAAATCGAGGTATTTTTTCCAAAAAGGGGTATTTTGTTCCATTGCAAACCAAGGTCGAGGGGTTTAGGGTTTTGTGCAAATCGAAAATTTCTAATGATTTTACAGTTTTTTGCTAAAGGAAGAGAGGCATTTGTCGATAAGTACGACAGAGGAAAAACTATTTTTCCGAGAGCATAAACACGGAGGTTTATGACTATGAATGTAACCAATATACAGCAGTATCTAAATTCCGCTGCTTTCATGCCTAAATCAGGTTTACCTGGTCAAGAAGTGGATATTCCAGTAGTTGAATCCAAGAAGGATGAGAAGGCTGAAGAAATCCATGCGAATTTAAAATTGCCGGGTTCGAAGAAAGAAGAAGCAGATAGCAAAAAAGAAAAATTAAAGCTAGAAGATTTGGTTATGAAACCCTCTCCTATTAGCTTAGAAGACAGAATGTCTCAGGTAATAAGTGCTGAGCAAGTAAAGGATTTACTTTCTCTCATTGCACGATTTCCAGTTCAGAAAGAGGACGATAAACACAACCTAGATGTAAAAAGATAAATGAGTCTAATTCTCGGAATACTACTCCAGGATAGTCTAATAACTGTTATCTGGATAGTATTTTCAATTTCTGTTATAGGTTTAGGCTTTATATTTATCCATCAATTCATTCTACCAATTCTCAGAATGAAAGCCTTAGAACTACCTGACCCCATCTCAGTTGGCGATAGCTTTGATCTTGTTGTAAATGAGATTGAGCGAATTGCTCATTTTGCTATTGGAAAAAAAATAGGAAACATTCAAACTCTCACCAAAGCAATAACAGAAGACCACTTAGTTTTCCATTTTAAAAAAGCTAGAGATACAGAAGACTACGATATTAGTATTCAAAAAAATGGACTCGTACTTTATAAACCTCCTAGAATGGATACCTATTCAAAAATGGAATCCAAAGAAATCCTAGAAAGTAATGAAATAATTGGTCATTCTGCAGAATTTAGATTGAGCGATAGAGTTGTTAAAGAACGTATGGTGAATTTTGTCGAGATTAGTATGATAGGTTCATTTTTCTTTAATAAAAGTGGCAATGAAAGAATGAAATTTACTTTCACCATTACCAAGATACAACCAGGGCTAAACCGTGCGAAACGTAACCGTGAAGGAACTTTTGATTGGGGTCAAGAAGAAGGTTCCGAGGAAGAAGATAGTTCTGAGGAAAATTAGTTCTTTATCTTACTTTAATTATCACACCCTTATTATCAGATTTTGCTCGCCTTAATGCATAATTAGTATTAAATGATTTCATTATCCCATCAATTTCCAAGAAAAGAGCCTTTTCTAATTGAGATACTTTTTTTCTTTCCATAAAAATCAATATAGTAGGTCCTGATCCTGAGAGGCAATAAGCCATTTGCTTTTTCTCAACTAATTGAATGATTTCATTAAGATGTTGAATTGAGTTGATTCGATAAGGTGTGTGGATTTTATCCTGCAATGCAAGCTTTAAGTCAGAAAAACGCCTAGTATCAAAATACTGAATCCAAGTCGCAATTCTTGTCATATTAAAAATAACATCTTCTGTACTATAAGATTTTGGAAGTATCTTCCTGCTTTCATGAGTGGAAACTTCAAGTTGAGGCGTAAAGATATAGATCGCAGTACTTTGAGGAAATCGCTTCTGATAATAACTTAAATGATCTTTTCTATCGAAATAAGATAACACATAACCACCCAAATACGCTGGGCTTGTATTATCTGGGTGACCCTCTTGCATTGCAAGTTCATAAAGAAACCTACCTTCAGATGGAATTGGAATATCTTTAAAATATAGTTTATGAATCTCTCTTGCAAAACAAAATCCCGCTACAACTGCAGAGGCGCTAGATCCTAAACCACCTTTCATAGGTAGTTCTAAATTCAACGAACAATCATAAGTTGGAGGATTGAGATTGTTTAAGAAAATTTGAAAATATTGTTTATAAGAATGAAGAGTAAGATCATCTTTTGTATCGAATGGGACAGATTGTCCATTCTTCATGGAAATTCGAAATTCTGAAAGATCATTTAATTTAAATTCAAAATGATTGTAAATATTTAATGCCATCCCTAAGATATCAAAACCCGGTCCCAAATTTGCTGCGGTTCCAGGAACTCTAATAGATACTTGTTTGTTAGGGAGCATTCTCAAACCAGATTTCTAGAAAGCGACAAAACGATCAACCCAATCTCTTAAAGAGATTCAAAGCTCCTAATACGACTCCTGGAATACCCTGACCTGGATAAACAGTATCTCCCAACAAATAAAAGCCTCTTAAAGAAGTAAATGAACTTGGATAACTTAGTAGATTTCGAAAATAACTTGCAGGAATACCACCGACTCTACCCTTATAACGACCAGTCCAAATTTGCCAAGTCGCAGGTGAAGCAGCTTGGATTTTTATAATTTTATCTTTTGAAAATCCATTCCAATTGCTCTCAAGATGCTTGATTACTAACAAAATAATTTCTTGCTTTTTGTATGTGTAATCTTTTTCCTTGCGATCCCAATTTTCTGGAAGACTTGCATGAGTCGAAACAGCGAGAACTCGCTGTCCATTTCTACATCGAATTTGATCGTCTTTATGAGAAACTGAAATGAAAATAGATTTACCCAGACCATAAGGAAGCTCTTCCTCTAAGTGAAATTGGAAATGAATGCATTCTTCATCAGCTAGAAAATCTTCGACTAGAATAGAAATATTAAAAGCTCCCCATATATTTTTATTGTATTTTGCGCTTCTAGAATTCAAGTAATGGAATAGTTTTTTTTGTAAAAGATTCTTATCAGGATCAATTAAACTTGGCAAATTCCAGATGGGAATTCCTGAGATTAGAGAATTTGCAAGATAGGTTTTATTCTTTCTTGTATGAACAGAATAGAGAATTTCTCCTCTGCTATCTTCTGCAGCAATAACATTTACTTCTTCTCTAAAGTGCACTTTGCCTTTGTGAGATTCAATATAATTCACTAATATTCCTGCCAGCTCTCCCATTCCACCTATCAAATAATAGTTATCTAAATGAGCATAACTAAGACCAGCTGAAGCTAAGGTTACTGGAGCAGATTCTGAAGTAGTCTGTGCAGTAATCAATAACTGCTCATCAAGAAATTTCTTGAATAGTTTAGATTTTGGAAAACCAGGTAATTTCAGTAAGGCCTTAATGCTAATTATCGAAAAACTAAATATTAAAAAATCCTTCCACTTTAGCTTCAGCAAAGTCTTAAATACATCAGCAATATTATGAAAAGGAAAATGAATCAATCGACTCGATACATCCCAAACATGATCAGATAAATAGAACATCCAAGACCAAAATCTTTTCTGTTTCTTTGCTTCACCAAAATATCTAGAAACTTCTTCTATCCATTCCCCACGTTTATTGTTTCTAGTTAAAAATTCAATACCAGAAATATCTATACCTTTATTTTTACCCATATTAACTTTCATTGCTGTTGGAAGCAATATTAAGGGTAAGTTTTCTTTTGGGATTCCAAGTTCTTTCAAAAGTAAGTACAAAGGTAGTCCACTCTCAAGTCCAACTAAAGTTGTAGCACCTGCTTCGTATCTAATTCCATCCTTGGAGTAAGAGGAAGCACAACCACCGGGCTCAGATGCTTTTTCGAATACTATTACTTTCTTACCGGATCTTACAAGAAGAGCAGCATAAGAAAGAGAACCTAAGCCAGTTCCAATAATTATAGCATCATAAGGTTTTTCATTTATGGAAAATTCATCGGACATTTATAGATCTTCCATTAAGAAGAATAGGCCTTATCAGGTATACATTCTCCGCAAGTCGGAAACAATATTCTTCTGCATAGCCTCATTGGTTCCACCACCTATGGACAGTAAAATGGAGTCTCTATGCAAGCGTTCGACTGGATATTCTCTACAGTATCCATATCCTCCCAGGACCTGGATTGCATTTCTTGAAACTCGTTCCCCCATTTGCGTTGCAACTAACTTAGCACTTGCTGCTCCTAATGAAGATCTCTCTTCTGGATGGATTTCAGAAGCGACTTGATAAACTAATGCCCTAGCAGCTGAAAGGTCAGCATAGGACTCAGCTATCATTCTTTGGATTTGACCAAATTCCGATAATTTTTTGCCGAAGGCTTCTCTATAACGCATAGAATAATCGCACATTATATCAATACATCTTCGAGCTATACCGAGTGATTGAGCTGCAAGTGTGACTCTTTCTATTTCAAGATTTCGCATCATATGAGTTAAAGCTCCATTTTCTAAACCAAGTAAATTAGCTTCTGGAACTTCACAATCTTCAAATATCAACTGTGTTGTTGGTGAGCCTCGCATGCCCATTTTTTCTTCTTTCTTTCCAACAGAAAAACCTTTGTAAGAAGATTCTACAATAAATGCTGTTGTCTTTCGATTCGAAACTGAATCTAGTTTTGCATAAACAACAAATACAGATGATGTATTTCCATTGGTTATGTATTGCTTAGTTCCATTAAGTATATATTTATTTCCAATTTTTTTGGCAACAGTAGACATTCCCAAAACATCTGTTCCTGCACCAGGCTCAGTCATACCCATTCCACCGATCCATTCTCCGCTTAGAACTTTTGAAAGATATTCTCTTCTTTGTTCATCATTGGAACTATAGTAGAAATTATTTACAAATAAAACTTCATGAGCTAAGTATGATAAAGTGAATGCAGGATCAAACCTTGACATTTCCTCATGAACAATAACAGAGGCGAGTGGGTCTAGACCATGCCCGCCTGCTTCTTCTGGAATTGTAATTCCAAATATTCCTAGTTCTGAACCAAGTCTTTTGAATAGTGAATGGTTAAAGCTTTCCTTTTCATCATGTTCTGTAGCTTGTAGATCCATTTCCTTTTCAGCAAAATGTGCCACTGACTCACGTAAGGATTTATGAGAATCTGTTGGATTGAATAAATCAAATCTATTATTTAGAGAGGTTGCGATCATATTTAGAATTATCCAAGTTAAGGAAAATTCGTCAATATTGTTTCAAAAGCTGTAAATTCAGGAAGCATAAAAAAAGGGACTCGAAAGTCCCTTTTTCTAAATCAGTTTTGCTTTAAGATTATTTCTTACAGCATTCTGGTCTTAGGTTTTGCGAAGGATAAAGTGGTGTTGCCGCTCCATCAAGCGCTAGTCCAGAAGTATTAATTCCTCTTGAATATACTTCATCAGCTTTAGCTTCAGAAACAGGTCCAAGGAACTTATATTTAACTGGGTGCCCTTTTACAGAAACTTTGTAAGTTCCATAAATAGCAAAGTATTTAGAAGGGAATACGAAAGATTCCACTTCAGTCTTTACTACTTGAAAAGAGTCAGATTTTGACTTTTGGATTGCATCATTGATTGCATCCAAAGTGTATGCATCATAACCTTCTTTTCCAAGAAGAGTAGGAGATACGAATCTGTTTTCGAAGAAAGAAATTCCAAAAAGTTCAGAACCTTCGTAAGAAACACCTTCTACCCAAGTATTAGTATCAACTAATAGAGTAGATTCAGTAGGTCTTACAACGATAGTCTGTGCAGTTGTATTTAATTCTGGGTGGAATGTAGCATTGTCTTTACCGGAAGAAACGCATCCAATGAGACCAACTACTGTTGATAAAATAACTAATGTTATGTATTTTTTCATCTTAGTTTTCCTCAGTGTATTTGTTTGCAGCTCTAAGAGTTTGGATTTTTGCTAATCTTGCATCACTCATAGGTCCGATATTTCTTACGATTACTGGCTTGCCAGTAACTTTTACTTTATAGTTTTTGAAGATTAAATATTCAATGCTAATTTCAGCTTCAACATTTGTTCTAACAATACCATCAATGTTATTAGCATAGATAGCTTTGTTTTCAGCTTCAGCCGATAGAGGAAGTAGGTAAGCGTTTGCTAGGATTGGTCCAAGGTTACTAACTGTGTTCGCACCGCCCGCAACTTTTTCACCTGCAGTCTTTCCAACATATGGGATAGCACTAACACCTGCTCCAACTCCGCCCATTACAGCTCCACCAATTTTTCCAACTAAGCCTACACCTGTTAGCGCAACGTCAAATACTAGTGGAATCCAAATGATCATAGCTTCTGCTTCGCCAGATACATTTGTTTCTCTAATTTCATGTGTGAACTCTACTGGTCTTGCGATGTTGCTATGAACGTCTGACTTTACAGCCAATTCATTTTTCATAGTAGCACCATGACCGATAGAAGTACAGTTTCCTACAACAAAAGTAGTTACAATCAGAGCTATTACTAACCCTTTTACTTTACTTGTCATCAATAATCTCCTTGAATAGTCTGCTCACCATCATTGCTCAGAAACTTGTTGTCAATATTTTTTTTAACATATAACCTTTTTTTTAAAAATTTTAACTCAACGTAATTACTTAAATAATTAATTGACTAAATCTGCCTATTCCCCTATTTTATATAGGTAAAAACATGCATCTAACAGGCGCTTATTTTTGCATTGCACAAAGTTTATTACTAGATTATTACAAAAAATAGAATAATTCTATTTTAATTTGTATTATATGAATAATTATTCTAACTATTCTAATTATAGAAAATTTTATAGAATGATTTTAATGGGAAGGTAAGTTAATCCTGTAAATTTAGGAATGCCTACTCTCTCTACTTCAAAGGAATGTAAACCCTCACCCCAAAAATAGCAATTCATAGTGTGGTTATCACCTTGGTGAAGGCTTAGTCCTATAGAATATTTACCTGGAGCTAAATTTATTGGAAATTGAAATCTTAACTTATACTCTTTATTGATCTCTAAATTATCTAAGAGAATATCATTTTGGAATGTATTGGTACCATATACTCGAATTCCGTTAGAATGATCTATATGAATTCCAATTGTTAATTGTGGAATAGGCTCATTTAAGAAATAAGTTATTTCCCAATCAACGAGATCTCCAACAAAAACTAAAGTAGGATTAATGATATCAGCCTTAATAAATTTACATTGAAATTGAATGGGAGATTGAACATCTTTATTAGGATCTAATTTTTTCTGCCAAGATGTATCTGCAATTTGCTTCATGTATTCCTGGATTGCCATCTGTGGTAATCCATCATAAATCAATTTCCCTTTGTCTAAGAGAATGATGCGATCACAAATTTGAGCAAGCAAGGTTAAATCATGGCTTACAATTAAAGTGGCTGATCCTGCTTCTTTGAATTCTCTAAATTTCTCTAGAGATTTCTGTTGGAAGATGGCATCTCCAACAGCCAAGGCCTCATCCACAATCAATACTTCAGGAACTGTAGCAGTCGCCAAAGCAAATCCCAATCGCATGATCATACCAGAGGAATAATTCTTAATTGGAGTTTTGCGAAACTCATTTAGGTTTGAAAACTCAAATACTCTTTCTGTGACTTCTTCAATTTCATCTAGACGAAATCCCCAGACTAGTCCGTTGTAATATACATTTTCTTCACCGGAGAGTTCTGGATTAAATCCAACACCAAGTTCCAAGATAGAACGGATATTTCCACTGATTGAGATAGAGCCTGAACTAGTCTGACTGACGCCTGTTAATAATTTCAATAAAGTAGATTTACCAGCACCATTTTGCCCTATGATACCAACTATCTCTCCTTTGCCACATCGGAAATTTATATTTTCAAGAGCCCTAAACCGAATCTTACCACCTAGCAAACCAAAACTTATACTCGAAAGCAATCTATCCATGACTCCCGAGAATCCAATATAATCCTTTGTTAAGTTCTTAATTTCTATCAAAGGTGATCCATAACTACTTTTTGAAATTTGTATTTTGAAAAATAGAAGATAAGAATGGAAAATGCAAGAAAAGGTAAGAATTCATAGAAATGAAACTGAGATTGATAATTCGTTATCAACAATGATCGAAAAATATCTAAAGGATAATTCAATGGATTAAGTTGGTTGAATTTTTCCAAAATACCAAAGGGATAGTAAAGAATTGGAAGTCCCCAAAATAAAATCTGAGAGAGCAAACGAACCAAGGGAGAAATGTCTTTCAATAGAATATTAACTCTACAAAGGTAATTGATCAGAAATAAAACATAGATTCCAATCAATGCCATCCAGAAATAAGAAATTACAAATCCCAACCAATTTACATCAGAATAAATAGAAAGAATAATTATTACCATAAATGATGTTAATGCATAGTGAATCAAATATTGTATGTATGGTATCCAAATAAATACAGATACTCCTAAAGAAGAACGTTTGATCAGCTGTCTATTATCAGTCAGAATAGATGTTCCTCGAATTAATAATTCTTGCAAAGGAATCCAAAACAATAATCCACTAAATACATAGCCGCTGTAATCATGCTGCGTAGTTGGATTCTTCAGGTTCAAGTAGAGAAAGACAAAGGCATAGAGTAAAATCAATGTGCCATTCTGAATCAACATCCATGCGATTCCAAAGGCAGATCCAGCATATTGCAAGGCATAGTCTCTACGAACAAGAATCCATATGATTTGAAATTGGGAAAAAAATTTATGAAAAAAATTCATACAACTAGCTTAAGTATCGGCTAGAAAATCGTACTCTTCTGGAATATTTTCCCGAGACCATAGTGTTGTCTCAAGGGATCGACTGAATCGGCACGAAAATAATCCATCCTCGCCTACAACCCAATGGTCTATGCAATCTATTTCTAATTCAGCTAGGATACGATTTAGTTCTTTATAAAGGTTCTCATCTTGAAAGGAAGATTGGCAACTCTGGCCAGGGTGATTGTGAGCGATAAGACAGTATTTAGTTGGATCACGCAGGAGAATTTGGATAATGTCTCGCTTATGGACACCTACTTCGTTTAAGGAGCCTTTTGCAATCTGTTCCCAAAAAAACAAACGACCATCTACTCCAAAACTAGCCAGGAAAAAAGATTCTCGAGTCTGACGGCGAGATTCTAACCAAAGATTTTGAAAGAGCTCATAAAATGGAAATATTTCAATTTGGTTCTTGAGGTTTTGCTTTTGGATACGAAGGGCTATCTGAGATATCGCAAGTAAACTGCCCGTCTTACTTTGGCCCAAGCCTGGCAATTTCAGCATCTCCGATGAAAAAAGAGTAGGTAAATTGGCTATTCCACCAATTCTTTCCAAAATCTTCTTAGAAAGCTCGTAGACTGACATAGTACGAGTTCCCGAACCTAGGACTAGACTGAGAAGCTCCCAATCCTCTAAGGAAGCAGGATCACACAGAACCCTAGACCGAGGATCCTTACCAGATACTCGGTCTGAGTTCGCAGAGAGAACCCTTGGCAACTAAATCTTCTTGAGATTTCGTCGGCTAAGTTCAGAGATCTGAGGTGCAAACCAGGTTCCTTCTTGAACCTTTTCGCCTTGAAATGCCTCAGTCAAATAATCTTCAAAAGTCTTGTTACCATCTTCAAATCTCGGTTTGGCCTGAGCAGCAGATACCGCTCCAGGAAGACCATTCTTTCTTTCTCGATGGTAGACGGGTTGATATAGAGATCGAATCACCATATTGTATTCCTCCTCGTCTATAGTTTAGACGACATAATTTATCAAAAGTACTTCAAAAAATACTACTAAACATTTGATACTACAACTATACAAATCAGTAGCAAATAAGCAAGTAGTTTTTATGAACATGAAATAAGAATACCCCAAAGCCCCGACAAATATTGCTATGAGATTGAATTTTCTAAAAAAAATTCTACAAAACTTCTGTTTTTTTGGAAAAAACCCGTAAATCCAGACATAGCTTTTCATGAGGCTAGATTTCTTAAAAATCTGTTGGATTTTTAGTATTTTTCTTATAAATTTCAAATTATTTAGCCAAGAAATTTTTGATAGCTCTCTAAATTCTCCTTTAAAGGCAAGAATTGGGGGAACTGGACAAATTTTCCAAACAAGGTTTATTGAAGAAAGAGATTCTAAGGCCTCTAATATATGGGCAGATACTAGCTGGAATGGACTTTCTCTGGCAGCCGAGCAAAGAAAGGATAGAAGCCTTGGTTCTGTTCGCTACCAATCTGAACTTTGGGAACTTACTTATGGGCATAGATATAAGTCGGTTCCAGGATTTTTTCTAGGTAAGGATCCGGAATTTTTTTCAGCATTAACTGCCGACCAACCGATCCAAAGATCCGCCTTCTTACAAGTTCTACCTTTTCATTATTCTCCAGGTTTGTTCTGGCTACCTGATCTCACAGGAGACGGCATGGGCTTTTCTTTTCTATCTTGGCAGAAAAAATTAGCAACTACCTACTCTCCTAAGACAAAAGTGAAATCATTGTATACGAATTTTTTCAGAGAGAAAATTTCTCTTGGAAATGGAAACCGAATCTACTGGACTTGGGTGAGCGAGGCGATTGGGACAAATCGCAATTACTATGGAACTGAGTTTGTCCGTTTAGATTTCTATCCAATAGATATTTTCATTGAGGCTGGCGTTTACAAAAATGCCTTCGGCAAATTGAACCAAGGTCGAGATAGTTTCCAAGATTCCATTTCCAGTTCGAATCCTCTTGTAAGTAATGCGGCTCTTGGCTATGGCAAATTCACTCGTATAGAAGCTATAGATTCCATTGATGGAGTTCTCAGAGAAACGATTACAGGAGGACAGATTCCTTTATGGATTTTTGGTAACATAGCACCTGTTTATCGTTATAGAGAATATCTAGTTACAGAAAGCACGGAAATTAATCGTTTGCAAAATTTCACACGTTCCAGTTCTGCACTTTTGCAAGGACATTATAGAAGATTATTCTACTCTTTTGGCAGAGAATTTCGAAGCAACAAGGACAGAACGACAGAATTCAATTTGTCCTGGAGAGATGATGGTTGGAATCTTGAGACAAGTATTTTATTCCAAGCAGAAGGAAATGAATT
Organism: Leptospira sp.; assembly: GCA_009991425.1. Taxonomy (GTDB): domain Bacteria; phylum Spirochaetota; class Leptospiria; order Leptospirales; family Leptospiraceae. The sequence continues at coordinate 25,777 of JAACWH010000043.1, read as the reverse complement.
CAGAACACCCTTCCTTAGATACTACGGCGATGATAAATTACAAGCTACACTTACTGATAGAGCAAAAGTTATGCGATTTAGATTTAAGACGAATTTCATCGACTTCAACGTTTCTGCCTCAGAGAGATACGAAAAGAGAGGTACTTTATTCTACATGAATCTCCAATTCCTCTTGGAATTCTAATTATTCCTCTTCAGGAAGAAGTGGGCTGATGAAGTAAGAAATAAATTCCAGTTTGCCACGCATTCCAGACTTCTGGTAGATTGCAAAAGTTTGATTCTCTATAGTTCGAAGACTCTTGTCTCTTACACTAGCGATTTGCTGATTGCTAAATCCTCTGAGAATTAAAATAGCAATTTCAATTTCAGAGAGAGTGAATTTCCACTTTTCAAACTCAGCATTCATCAACTGTGAATATCCTTTTTCTGGATTATTGAGAAGTTTATTTTTTACTTTGTATTGTTGGATTTGATCCTGGGCTTGCTCCATCTCAATACTTGCTGAACGTAATTTATGGAATAATTGAAATAGCAGAACAAAAGAAGAAATAACAATAAGTGCTTCAATAGAAGCAATCCATAAACGGTAGCGATCAAATGCTTCAGGAGGTTGCAAAAGCATGTATATCTCTTCAATAATCCAAATAATTAAGCTACATGAATAAAAAATTAGAAAGAAAACCTGGTCTTTTTCTTTGCCAAAATTCATTCCTACCGTCCTTAATTAATTTTTTATTTTTGAGTAATTCCCGTAACTGTGGGAATCCCCTATTCCCATTTATATAAGTTCGTGCGAGAATATAATGATGGGGCTTTAGGTGAGAACATACTGCAAGCAAATTTTTAAAACTATTTATCGTCAGAACTTATTTTACCTTTTCTTAATAATATGCATTACAGCAGTATTAAGTAATTGCAAGGTAAAAAACACAAGGACTACTTGCCTGAATCAATGTGAATTAAATCAGAATCTTTGCTTCGTTCTAGGTCATAACCAATCAGCAAATGCATTCAATATTTTTTCGACTTGTTTTATAATTTCATCTATTTGCGAATCCAATTGTATACAAAAGACCACATCCACAAGAACATCAAGCTCTAGCTCCACAACAAGAAGAAGTTCTTCAAGTTCTAGCTCGAGTAGCAGTTCAAGTAGTTCCAGCTCGGGATCGAGTAGTAGTGACTAGATTTATTGATCGGGTGTCTGCATAAGGATAGCATCTGAATAGCTTTCATCATACACTTTCAATTTATAAATGGGGATAGCATTGCGGTCTTTCTTGGTTTTAAGATCTAAATCTTTTTTAGCTATGAACAAGGGTAGAATAGAATTTCTAGATTCCTGAACAGTTGGATAATAGTACATTCCCAAAAATTCAGCACTCACTTTATAAGATCTTCCTGATAATAAATTATGTACAGATTCTATCGCATCTCTATCCCATTTATTTCTACGGTATTGAAAGTGAACGGTTTGACCATCTAGATCGTAGAAAATCGCGTAATTTCCTCTCAATTCCTGAAAAAACAAATGATATTCTTCTGGTAATTCAAGATTAGTTTCATTTAGCTCTTGCTTATAATCTTTGATTCTTTTTTCTTTGGTTGAGATTGGCCCTTGGAATTTTTCAGAATAGATAGAGACTGAATTTGATATATTGAATATTATTATTGTAATTACAAGAACAATGAATCTCTTAAAATACATAAGCAAATAAATAAATGAACGTATTTTAGAAATAGCTGAGAATCTATTTCTAAAATGATTGTAGTCTTTCATGTTTAAATTCATCAATTCTAGTTTGGCTCTTTGCTAGACTCAGAAGAGTCCTCACTCTCTTGTTCTTCAGAGTTCGTATCAGAATCACCTTCATCTAATTTTTTAAGAGCATCTGCTGCAGCTTTCTGCACCTTTGGACTAGGATCACGTTTAGATTTGTATTCTAAAATCTCACGAACTTCGGGACGTTTGCTATCTAATAGAAATTGTATGGATCTTAGGCGGACAATTGAATCATCGTCTTTTGAAAATTCTACTATCTCATCAAATGCTGTTTCATCACCAAGCTCAATTAGGGCTCCCAGTGAATATATTTTAAGTAATTGATTTTTCTTATTATCCTTAGATGGATCCTTTCGTATTTCTTCGATCAATTCTTTTAATTTTGGTATAGATGTAGTCGATTTAATTTTGCCAAGACTATTGATAGAATAAGTTCTTAAAGTAGTAGTCTCACTCTCGTTAAATGCTATTTCTTGCAAAATAGTTTCAGCTGATAGAATCTTCTTTTTACCAAAATAAAGAGCTGTGTAGGAACGAATCTCAGGGCTATTGAATTTTTCTTTTAGCTTGGCTTCCAAGAATTCATGTGCATTCTCACCGCCTTCAATATCTGCCAAAGAGTTGATCAAAGAAACTGTAAGATTTGAATTCTTAGTTAAGTCTTCTGATTTTAATTTCTCCAAAATGGGTTTCCAAGAATTGGCATCGCCCACTTTCTTCAAGGCGCTTACTGCTGCACGAGAAACATCTTCATTCTCATCTGCTACAGCCTCTTCAATAGTTTCCTTTGCATCTTTGAGACCCAATTCACCTGCGCTTCGAATAAAAGCTTGCTTCATGGATAGATCTTTTTCTTTGTTAAGGGATTCTAAGAGTATAGTTTTAAATGGATCGCGTTTATCCTCAGGCAACTTTTCAATCTCAAAGAGAGCAGCTTTTCGTTCTAAGCTAGTTCCATATTTCAAAACTTTTAAGATAACTTCTGTTTTTCGTTGGATGGCATCCTCAGTTAAGGGTTTAGACTTTTTTTCTTTTGCCTGTAAAGAAAAAGAAAAGCTTGCCACTACTAACAAAGTTACAAGAGCAAGCTTACTTAATGAAAGGAAGGTATTAAAGTATGAATTTCTATGTGTCTTTCTTTTCGAGTTCTGCAATTCTTTGATTGAGACTTGCAATAAGTCTTTGGTTCTCCAAATTAGCGTGGAATTTATCCAAAAGTGTCTTAATATCATTTGCAAATTCTTCAATATTCCAAGGCTTCTCCACGTAACGGCTAAGACCGGCAGTGTTGATAGCGTTGATTGCGGAATCCAATCCTGCTTGGCCTGTGAGCATAATTTTAATAGCATCTGGAATTTTTTTATGAACCTCATGTAGAAATTCATCTCCTTTCATCCCTGGCATCACTTGATCCGAGATGATAAGTTCTACTACCTCTTGGCTACCGTGAATTTCATCAATAAGAGCCAGGGCATCCTCGGCACTGCTTGCAGCTTCAATTTCATGACTGCCACCAAACCGTGAACGGAGCTGCTCAGTAAGTGTTTCTAGAACTGATACTTCATCATCGACACAAATAATAAAACCTTTACCCATTCGTTAACCTTAACCTGCTAATCCTTAACTCAATCATCTTTGGAATTCTACCTTTTTGTCAAGGAAAGGTTGCCATAATTTTCATAAAATTTTCGTAATTGTCCTAGGTTTGATCGGGTTTTGCGACTTAACTTTCCAGATCTCATCTGCATACTCTTGGATAGTTCGATCGGAAGAAAATTTGCCCATCCTAGCAGTATTGAGTATCGATTTTTTCAACCATTGCTTCTTATCTAAATAATCCTTTGAGACCTTCATCTGCATTTTATCATAGCTATCATAATCTGCCATTAAGAGATAGTGATCGATTGTTGTAAGGTTCTGATAAATGGCTTGGAAGGTAGATGAATCTCCATGACTAAAGAAACCATCTCCAACCATTCTAAGAATCTTCTGTATTTCTGAATTATTATTAATAAAATCATTCGGATTATAACCTTTTGTTTTCAAATCCATAACTTCATGAGCAGTTAATCCAAATATATAAATATTTTCCTCGCCTACTTCTTCTTGGATCTCTACGTTGGCTCCATCCAAGGTTCCTATCGTCAAAGCTCCGTTTAATGCAAATTTCATATTTCCTGTTCCGCTCGCTTCCATTCCTGCAGTTGAAATCTGCTGGGAAAGATCAGTCGCGGGAATAATCTTTTCAGCCAGCGAAACTCTATAATTAGGCATAAAGACTACCTTTAATAGATCGCCAACTTCTGGATCACGGTTTACGACCTCGGCAACAGAATTGATTAATTTGATTATCAATTTCGCAATGTAGTATCCAGGAGCTGCCTTGCCACCAAAGATAACAACCCTTGGTGTAAAATCTGAATTAGGCGACTCTTTTATCCTGCGGTATTGACCTATAACGTTTAATATATTTAAAAGTTGCCTTTTGTATTCATGGAATCTTTTTATCTGGACATCGAAAATAGAATTCGGATTTACAAGAATTCCAGCTTCGGAGTGAATGATCTTCGATAGAAATATCTTATTATTATGCTTCACTTTCATCCAATCTTCTTGGAAGGCAGCATCATCTGCAAATTTTTCTAAACTTCTCAGTTCATCTAAATGTGCTGGGAAATTAGTTCCAGCCTTAGAAGCAATCAATTGAGTTAGGTCTTTATTGCATTGAACAAGCCATCTACGAGGCGTTATACCATTTGTTTTGTTGGTAAACTTCTCTGGCCATATTTTATAAAATGTTTTAAAAATTGTAGTCTTAATTAATTCAGAATGTAAGGCGGCAACTCCATTAACTTTATGAGATCCAATGATAGCTAGATTTGCCATACGAACTCTTTTGCTATTAGATTCTTCAAATATGGAAACCTCAGAAATTTCCTCATCTGAATATAGATTAGTCTCTTTAAGCATATTGATGAATCGAAAATTTATTTCGTTTATAATTTGAATATGACGAGGTAGTAAATATTCCATTAAGGCGACTGACCAAGTTTCTAAGGCCTCCGGAAGAACAGTATGGTTCGTATAAGAAAATATTTTTGTAGTTAGTATCCAAGACCTTTCCCAGGTCCAGCCTTCTTGATCTAATAATATTCTCATTAGCTCGGGTATCGCAATACTTGGATGTGTATCATTCAACTGAATGGCTACCTTCTCATGAAAATTATCAAATTCACTATGCTCTTTTTTAAATTTAGTAATGATATCCTGTAAGGATGCAGCTACCATAAAATACTGTTGCTTTAAGCGCAGAATCTTTCCTTGTTCGGTGGTATCATTAGGATAGAGAACTTTTGAAATATTTTCAGATATTTGTTTGTCTTCTACCGCCTTCATATAATCGCCGTGATTGAAATAATCAAAGTTAAATTCTTCCGATGACCTTGCTGTCCAAAGACGAAGATAATTGACCGTAGATGTATTATAACCTGGAATAGGGTAATCATGTGCTGCAGCAAGAACCGTTTCTCTTGGAATCCATTCAAAATGTAAATTCCCAATAGCATTAACCTTGGATTCAACATGTCCATAGAAATTAACTGTATAAACTTTATCAGGTCTTACAATTTCATATGGAATCCCATCAGCATCCCAATGGTCTGGCATCTCCAATTGATTACCGTCTGCGATAATTTGGTTAAAAATTCCATAATCATATCTTATGCCATAACCAAAACCAGGTATATTAAGAGTCGCCATTGAATCCAAAAAGCAAGCTGCGAGTCGACCTAAACCACCATTGCCAAGACCAGCATCCATTTCAAACTCAAGAATCTCTGTTAAATCATAACCAAAACCTTTAATTACTTTATCAACTACCTCGAACATCCCTAAGTTGATCAATGCATTATGCAAGGTTCTTCCTATTAGAAATTCTAAGGAAAAATAGTAAATTTCCTTAGGCTTTTTATTCTCATATAGTTCATGAGTTTCATTCAATCGATCAATTAAGAAATCACGAATTGTAAAACCGAGTGCCTTGTAGATATCTTCATTTTTTATATCGAATTTATTCTTTCCGATTGTATATTCCAAATGGTGGCAAAATTGACTTTCGATTGCAGAAGGATCAGCACTTTGTTCTCTAGCTAATAATTGTATGAGTCGGGAATTCTTAGGTGTCATGGTATTCTCTCTGGTTTTCCAGATTACAAAAATGAAAAAACCTTGTCACTTATAAAAGCTACAATAGATTGGAAGAGAGCTTGAGGATTTTATTGAAAAAAAGAGATTTAGTTCCTATAGATTCTACACCTATTCGAAAGAAAGCTGTAAAAGAATTAAAATCCACAATCAAGAAAGTTGATAAAGCGAAACTCGAAATAAACCAATACTATGAAATCTCTAAACCAGAATTTGCAAGTTGGTATGAATCCGAATTAAGTACAATTAATAAAAAAGTCGAAAAGGCAGAAGAAAAGTTATTCAAACTGAGCGATACTGTTCGCGAAATCTTTGCCTATGCTGAATTCCACCAGATCAATCCTGCACTTGCCTATCATTATATCAAAGAAAGAGAAAATACTGCGCCGGAAGATAGAGAATTTGATCCTTTCTTTGATGAGGAAGAACCAGGATATTGGGAAGAAGATGAGGATGAAAGTCCTAGAAACAAAGGAAAAAATAAATCTACGGAATCAGAAGAAGACAGCTGGGAAGACTTATTCGAAGATTTTAAATCACAAATGGGATCAGACTCTACTGAAGATCCAGAGACTCAAAACCACGCCAAGGAAATAGAAAAGACTAGGATTTTTCGAACAATTGCAAAGTATCTTCATCCAGATAAAAATAAAGAGCAGACTAAGGAAGAAAAAGAGAATTGGCTTACTGCGCTCAAGAACTATACCGACAATAATTTAACGGCACTTAAAGATGTATTAACTTGGATTCGTATATCTAAGGAAGAGTTATCAGACGAAGTATCTATTGGAGAACTAATCTCTCTACAGAAGAAACATAAGGCCGATCTTAAAGATGTCCAGAAGCAGATTCGTAAACTCAAATCATATCCTGATTGGGATTTCACTAAAGTAAGTAAAATGGAACGCAGAATATTAAAACGAGATTTTAAAGAAGAATTAGAATCTGATTTTGTAAGAATACATTATGAAACAGAGAAGATAGAATATCTATTGCAGTCTTGGCAGCAATATAGAAGATCTATCTCCCGTTTATAACTTTTTCCATAATGATTACAGAGCCAGGATGAATACCATTTCTTTGAAACCAACCCTGGTTGACTTCTAAGGCATAGATCGCCTTCTTTTTAGAATTATATATTTCATCTGTTTGGTTAGGCTTCATTTGATAGATTTCTAAAAGAATTCCATTCTCATCGAAATAACCAATGCTAAGTGGTATTAAAGTATTTTTCATCCAGAAGGATTGAAGGTCAGATTTTGGAAATGCAAAAAGCATTCCCTCATTTTTACCCAAGCTCGTTCTATGCATCAGACCTATGGATCGCTTCGAAGGACTATCTGCTATCTCAACAAGCAAGGTAGCTTTACCTAAGGTAACAGACATTTTATCATTGCTAAATCGCTTAGACTCAGAATACAGATTTGTATGTAGATTTAAACTGAGAGCTAAAAAAGTTATAGAAAATAAATAATTGAATATCTTGCGATTCATAAGATTAATTGAATTAGAATTGGGGTTTTCTTTTCTCGAGAAATGCACCCATACCTTCTTTTGACTCATCTTTCCCAAATAATGATGAAAATTTTTGTTCTTCTAATCTAAGTCCTTCTGAGAGAGTATGATTCAATCCAGACCGAATAGTTTTCTTGGCAGTCATAAGCGCAAGCCTTCCTCTGGAATTGATCGAAGCAGCAAGTCGCAGTCCTTCCTTTAGCAAATCCTCTGGTTCATAAACTTGATTTACAACTCCAAATGACTTGGCTTGCTCTGCTGTAAACATCTCACCAGAATATACCCATTCACTTGCCGCACCTACTCCAATCAATCGAGCCAATCTTTGGGTTCCACCAAAACCAGGAATTAAACCTAGACTAACTTCTGGTAGACCTAATTTTGCCTTTGTAGATGCATAGCGAATATCACAGGCAAGTGCCAGTTCAAGACCACCACCCAATGAGAAACCATTTACCAAAGCGATAGATATGTAATCTGCATTTTCTAATTTTTCAAAAACTCTATGCCCTAGTTGAGAAAACTCTAGAGCAGCTTTCTCATTGTAAGTAGACATACTTGCTATGTCAGCCCCTGCAACAAATGCCTTCCCATCACCAGTAATTAAGACTACCTTATGCTCTGAAGATTTTGATAATGAATCTAAAACTTCTTCTAGTTCTCGTAAGACTTCCGCACTTAAAGCATTCAAAGCTTCTGGCCTTTGAATAGTGATAGTCAAAATTCCTTCAGTTAATTCTTGTTTGATATATTTCATTTCTTATTCCTTGGAGTGATTTCAAATAGTAAAAACATTGTATCATCTGTAAATTTTTTAAGTCCATATTTATTCGATAGTTCATTCAGCATAATATTTTTCAAATCCTTTAGATCTGGGATATCCCGATTCTCATTCAAAATCGTCAACAGTTCCTTCTCAGTGATAGCCTCACCGCCAAGAGTAGGTGATTCAATTAAACCATCTGTATAAATCATAAATCTATCACCCACTTCGAAGTTCAATTCCACCTCAGATACTATAGGATTTTTAATTTGGAAACCAAGTATCGAACCTTCAGTCTTAATCTCTTGAAACTTTCCACCTTTTGAACAGTACAAAGGGTACGGATGACCCGCATTTCCAAGTAGCATCTTATTTGTTTGAAAATTTAAAAACATATAGATTGCAGATGCATGATAATGATCTAAATCTACTGCTAAACGTGTATCCAAATGTCCTAAGAATTTTTCAGGTTTTAATTTGAATTGGTAAGGTATGGTTGCAACTAATACTTTCATTATAGTTGCAACCATCGCTGAAGATATTCCATGGCCCGCAATATCTGTGATGAATATCCCAGCATTCCCTTCCCGAAGCATTACAAAGTCGTAAAAGTCTCCGCCGATATAATTATGACTCTGCCTAAAGACTTCGTAATTCAATCCACTGATTTTAATATCTTTTGGGAAGAGTGAGTCTTGGACTTTCTTAGCAAGTTCCAATTCTCTTGCTAGAACTGACTTCTCTTTATTTAGATTATGTATTTCTCGAAAATCTTCTCTACGATTAATTACAACACCCGTTCCAATAACAGCTGTAATAAAGTATAAAATATCTGGAATAAAGAGAAATGTATCTATTTCCCAATTTGATCTAATTGAAAAGCAATATAAACTAAGCAAATGGATTCCAATAAATAGAATTCCTGGAATTATACAGCTGAATTTTCTTAATCGAAATGCATGAACTAAAAGAAGAAATGATAATGATATATAAAGATTATTGACTCCTGATATACTTAAAGAATCAGAATAAAAAATAGCAATCTTGGCAATCGCATAGAATATTAAAAAATTTATAATTGTTGAGAAAGTATAAATAGCGACTGAAAATACTTTTTTATTTTTAGCAAAGAACAATAGTACAAAAGATAGCAAAGTGATAATTAAAACTTCTTTGAGTATTAAATTAGTAATATCCGCCGATATCAAAGAGAGAATAATATATTGAACAAACTGAGCTATAAATAAGAAATATACAAAAAGCAAATCTATCTTATCTTCAAAATAATTCTCTAGTTCATCAGTTTTAGACTCAGAAGAAAAAAATAATTTGTTACTATTTACAAAATAATCCTTAAACTCAAGGAAGCTTTTCATAAGGCTCATGAAATATTACTCCTTTAATTTCGGATCCGTCTAACTTAACGGTCATTTGCTGTCCTGATTCCAAGTATCGATCAATCTTATGCATCAACTGATTTGCTTCTTCAACTGTTGCTAATCGAAAGAAAAATGCGAATGAGCCTGTTTTAAAATTATAAGGATATCTTTCAGATGCAATCAAAACTAAACGAAATTCATCTACACGAGGATCAATTATAATTTGACTAATAGTTTTTCTATCGAGAACTCTTTGATCTATAGAAAGATCCCATGGGTTGAATTCTATCGAAAAAATTGAACTAACAATTAATAATGAACTTAGGATAAATATAGAATAAAGTTTGATTGTAAAATTCATAGATATTTTAGAAAGCATTCAATCTAATAAATGGAATCCATTGTTGGAAATAACAGAACCAATGATTGTTGACTTTAGTCCTTGCTTTTTCATAGAATGGAGAGTGGCTTCACTATCTTTTTTATCGACAATAATTACAAAACCTACACCCATATTGAATGTAGAATACATGGTTTCGTCTTCTAATTTATGTTCTTTTTGTAGTTTAGAAAAGAATTCATTGCTTGGAAATAATTTCTTACTTAATTCTATACCCTGGCCATTTTTAAGAACTCTAGGAATATTTTCCGGAAATCCACCACCAGTAATATGAACCATACCTTTTGGGCTTACAGAATTAAGTAATTCCATGATATATGGCACATAGATAGTTGTAGGCTTCATCGCAAAATTTCGAATAAAATCGATTTCAATTTGAGAATTCGGTAGCTTTCCCTCTTTTAAAAGCAATCTACGAAGAAGAGAGAAACCATTACTATGAGGCCCACTTGATTCAATTCCTATGACGATATCCCCAGGACGAATATCTGAACCAGTAATCATTTCATCCTTTTCAACGACACCGACAGCGAAACCAGCTAAATCATATTCATCCTCTTCCATAAGTCCAGGATGTTCTGCAGTCTCACCACCTACTAAACTAGCATTTGCTAACTTACAACCTTCTACTATACCTGATACAATAGCTTCCATTCTTGGGAGATTGAGAGCACCACAAGAAATATAGTCTTGAAAAAAAAGAGTCTTCCCACCAACAACCAAAAGGTCATTCACGCACATAGCCACTAAGTCAATGCCTACTGTCGAATGGAAATCAAGTAATCGAGCAATTTCTAATTTAGTTCCAACCCCATCAGTTCCTGAAAGCATAATAGGATGTTTATAATCTTTCAGAAAGCTAACATCATAACTAGCTGCAAAACCACCTAATCCACCTAAAACGTTTTTATCAAATGTCTCTTGAACTTTTCTATTAATATTTTGAACGAAAACTTGTCCTTTTTCTGTATCAACTCCTGAATCTTTATAAGTTAAAGGTTTTGTATTCATGTTGCCCTTGTGTATTTGTCGGTTTGTAGTTCTTGCATCCAATGTCGTGCAATTTGTACATTTTTGGATTGGTTTAAATTTGTAATAAATTTCCAGTTCTCTTGTTTATTAAATTGCTTATTTACCTGTTGAGATTTTTGGATTTGACAGGTATTTACAATATGATTGAGAGTTCCTTTATTTCCGTCAAAGAATGAGATTTCAGGAAATAAAATTTGAAGTCTTTCTTTTAAAAAAATATAATGAGTACAGCCTAACACTACTGAGTGAATGCCTTGTAAATCTTCCTTTAGGAGAATAGCTTGAACATATTCGATAGCTTCATCGATTTTCTCCTGATCAATTAATTCAGAAAGACCAGGACAATTAACAGAAATAATTCGATTCATAGGATCGATTTTATTCTTTAAGGAAAGAAAACGATCTTCCTTTAATGTAAGTGAAGTTGCTAAAACTGCAACTTTTTCATTCTCTGTTGCATTGAGTGCAGGCTTAATTGCAGGTTCCATTCCAAAAATTGGTATTGATAAATGATTACGAAGACTTTCCACAGCTACAGAAGTTGCTGTATTGCAGGCCAGTAAAATTGCTTTCACATCTTCTTGGATCAAAACATCACTGGCAGATTGAACCAAGGCTTGCACCTGAGATTTATCTTTCTCACCATAGGGCGCATTTTTCAAATCAGCAAAATAAATTATTTCAACATCAGGGTAGGACTTTTGGAACTCAGAAACCATACTTAGTCCACCAAAACCAGAATCAGTAATTCCGATCTTAAATGTTGAATTCTGCTCCAATTATGCTGACTCCAAATATTGCTTGATAGAATCCCTTAGAGTCTTGAAGATCCAATTGAATTTTTCTTCGTCTTCTTCGAGTAAGGTGACTCGAAATCCCGATTTATCACAGCAAAAAGAAGAAAGAGGAACTACACATATCCCTGTTGAAGCAAGTAGATACAGAACCAATCTTCGGTCAACTTTAGCCGTAGCTAAAAGAGGCTCCACAAATTCCTGAACTTTCTTATTTGGAATAGGAAGTTTCATCTGATCATTTAAACTTCCATCTGGGAAATAAACAGTCATGTAAAAAGCACCCTTGGGCTCGACAACTTGTACGCCCTCCATTCCTTCGAAGTACGAGGTTGCTGTTCTTGCTCTTTTCTTGAACTTTTCATTTCTCATCTTTAGGTGAGAAAGAAAATTAGGGTGGGAATAGACTTTTGGAATAGAAAGTTGAGGGAGAGTAGTGGAACAAACTTCCAACATTTTTGCATCTAATAGTGATTTGATGTATCTATCGAAGATAGGATCATTTTTTCTATTGAATACTTCTAACCAACCGCATCGAGCACCAGGCCATGGGAATTCTTTAGAAATAGACCTCAACGCCATACCACAGACTTTATCTCCGATAACTTCGGACAAATGGATAGAACCTGTTTCAGAATAATTAACATGTGCGTACGTTTCGTCACAAATCAATACACAATCGTATTTTTCACAGATCTTTACAATTTCAAGCATGACTTCCTTCGGATAAACAGCACCCGTTGGATTATCAGGATTGATCAAAAGAATTCCAGCAATGGAATCATTGTATCGAATTTTATTTTCTATATCTTGTAAATCTGGCATCCAACCTTGTTCTGGCAATAAATCATATGTTAGGTGTTCATAACCACTATGAGCAGCCTCAGCCGAAGAAAGAGTTGAGTAAGCAGGGCTTGGTCCAATGATCCTAGCTTCCCGTCTCATGAAGCCAAAAATTTTTGCAACAGCGTCTCCAAGACCATTGAAAAAGAAAATATCATCTCCTGTAATCTTTGCTCCACCTCTTTCATTAACACGATCTGCAAGAAATTTCCTTGTATCAATATCTCCCTGAGTTGCTGTGTAACCCCAAGATTTATCCTTATCTACAAGATCCTTGATAATTTCCTTCATCCAAGGGACAATTTGTTCGCCTTTCTGAACAGGATCACCAATATTTTCCCAAGTGATATTAACACCCAAGGATTCTATCGACTTCGCCAAACCAACTATTTGCCTAATCTCATAGATTAAGGCATCTGCACCAGAGTGAACTATATTTCTTCTCATTCGTAATACTGCTTATCTATTAATTTTATATCTAATTCCTGAACTTTAGAGCGCCTAATTATATTTAGACGTATTTTACCACCAAGACCAGCTAGGCTGACTTGCTCCCTAAGGTCATTGGTGTTTCTAATAACTGAGCCATTTGCCATGCGGATGAAATCAAATTTTTCCAAGCCGCCAAAATCCGCCGATGATTTAGGTTCAATATCATAAATCAATACTCCCGTTTCTTGAGTTGGTATACCCAAGGCTTCTCTGTGATGCGGTATAGGTATAGTTGCGACAACACCTAACATAGCAGGACGAATATTTACACCCACATTTGCTTCGATAGTTTTCAAAACCTTCTTAGCATAATTAATTGGAATTGCAAAACCAATTCCTGCGGATTCTCCAGATGCACTTCGTATCATTCGGTTTATACCAATCACTTCGCCGTAGATATTTAGAAGAGGTCCACCGCTTGACCCAGGATTGATGGCAGTATCCGTTTGGATATGAGTCTGACCCGTTTCGTCTAGGTCTTCTCTCGATCTTGCTGATACAACTCCTACTGTAAAAGTTTTCTCAAGTCCATATGGGGAACCAACTGCAATAGCCCAGTCACCAACTTCAACCTCATCTGAATCTCCTAAGAAAGCATATTCGTAATCTTCGGCTTCTTGGATCTTAAGTAATGCAATGTCGGCTCTTTCATGGCTTCCTACGAATCGAGCAGGAGCAACTCTTCCGTTGTGAAGTATAACTTCAATAATTTCAGCCGATCGTATAACATGATAATTTGTAACGATAAAACCCCTTGGGTCTATTAAAATACCACTACCGACAGAAGATATAGTCTCCTCTTTATTATTGAAATAATGATATGGATTGTGGATCATTTCCGTTTTTTTAGTGCGAATGGAGACTACAGATTTTTGCGCAATTTGATATACATTTCGAAAGGAGTTCTGTAAGTAAACAGCTTGCATCTGTTTACGAGGTGGAATGGGTCGGGAAGAGGCTGTAAAATGCCCTATGGCATCTTTCAATTCAGGAAAAAAAATTGCTGCCAAAACGACAAAAATAAGGATGAGATTTATATAGACTATCCGAGGTATTTTACTATTTTGGACCATCTACTGTTCCAGATTAGGAAAAGGGATATCGGTGTAAATTTTTTAAATTCGAATATGAAGATTTTTATTTTTATCTTATTTTTTACCTCAAATTGTGTGGGATACCTAAGTCATTTAGGAAATGAACAAATTCACCAAATTTGGTCACGCCAGAAAATCCTAGATATTATCCACAATCGCAGTGAGGATGAAGCTACTATACAATCCTTAGAATTGATCCAGCAACTAAAATCCTTCGGAGTACAAAATATTGCACTTTCCAGTGATTCAGGATTCGAGTATTACGTAAAATTAAATCGCAAGGAAGTTGGATGGAATGTAAGTGCCAGTTATCCACTTGAATTCAAATCTTATACTTGGTGGTTTCCAATAGCCGGCGAGGTTCCTTACAAAGGGTATTTCGACTTAGGATTAGCGCAAGAAGAAGAACAATATTTAAAAAATCTAGGTCTTGATACCCGACTTCGAATTACAGGAGGCTATTCTACCCTGGGTTGGTTATCTGATCCTGTCTTCTCCACACAAATCGAATGGAGCAAACCGGATATAGCAGGACTTGTTTTTCATGAAATGGCTCATGCAACTTATTATTTACCTGGAGATTCTACCTTTAATGAATCCTATGCAGAATTTGTAGAACGAAAAGCAGTTGAATTATATTTTAATGATAAATCTAACTCAGATTATAGAGATTGGCAGGACAAAAAATCTAAACGTATAAAATCATTTGCTTTGATTAAAGATACGGCAGATGAATTAAAAGCTGTCTACGAATCAGAACTACCCAACGAGAAAAAATTACAACTTAAACAAGAAATCATTTCTGCATTCAAACAAAAAGCCTTACGAGATAACTACGTTCCCAATAAATCTAGGCAAAAATTTATTGACAAAAATTGGAATAACGAAGATTTCATAGGTGCGATAAGATATAAATCTGGAGGAAAATATTTTAATGATAAATTTCTCCAAGCCAAAGGTGACTTTTCTGTATTTCATGAACTCGTCAAAGAGTATGACAGTTTATCAGATGATGAAAAAGAGAAAGTCTTAGATGAAGATTAACTACTAAATTTTTATTTAGAATCTTCCAAAACAAAACTAGATGTGTAAAGACGGTAGCCATGCCAATATTTATCAAATGGATATCGTATTCTTAGATTATCCCTCGCCTCTATCAATCTATACCTGAGTTCCATTTTTTCAGATTTAGGAGCAAGAAGATTCTTCAAGAAAAAAGAATTGGGGAAATCTGACTGATCTTCTATGGAAATAATTCCAGGCCCTTTATGAATAGAATCTAGAAAGTATAATGAATGATTTAAGGAATTAGATAAATAAAAATCCCTTCCAAGATAATTGGAACTTGTTACCCAAACAGATTTACGATCAGACTTTTGTCTGGATAAATTAAATATAGCTGAGCCTCCGAAAACTAACTCATGATTGCTGTTTATAAATAATTCTTCTTGAGAAAGGGCTATTTCATCACCAAGCGAAGATTCTATGGATTTAAGTTCCCAGTTCTCAATTTCTTTTAAGTCTTTGTACCAAAGCTCAGAGAAATTCGATTGAGTATACTTTTTCACTCTAGACTTCATAAAAGTAAATGATGACTTCTTGACAGGTGAATTCTGCAATAATGATCCAAGATTTTGGACTATATAATTCTGATTATCCAGCTTCTGCAATATAGGTGCTTTTAAATGATAAGCTGAGAGGTAGAGATAATTAATATTATCTTTCTGCATTCTTATTGAATTGCGATATTTATCATCTAAAATGTCTCTAAGCCTCGCTTCTTCCCCACCTTCTAAGGCAGAAGTATTGTATTTGCGAAGTGATTTACGAACTTCATTTCTATTTGGGAAGAGAACTCTACCATTATTTTTACCCTTGGATACAGTTACTAAAAATGTTTTATCTAGAAAATCAGAAACTACATGTAGATTCTGACCTATGGGAATTTCGTTCATCAATTGAGATGAAATAGATTTGAACTTAGGTAAATCTTTCACCAGTAACTTACGACCCAAAGAACGTTCATTATATGCACTTAAGGTATCCTGAAAATGAACCACATCCAGAAAACCTTCTGAGCTATCAAAGTCCATAGAAACTTGCGCCATGTATTGCAAAAGATCCTCAAGTTTATTTCTTTGGTATGGAGTAAATTTAGCAGTGGTCTTCGATAAATTCTGAAGATAGGTATTTAAAATTCTATCAAAATCTTCAGGCCCTTCTCTCTTGCTTTCACGGAATGCTTGTATTAACGATATTACATCTGGTTCCAAAAACTTTTCAGTATTCTTAAGGAACACAATATCATCCTTAAATCTGGACAATTTGAACACTAAATAGATATACTTTTTTTCAAGGAAAGGGTGGAAGCTTTGACTAGCATCGTATTTTTTTTCAAAGTCTTTTATATAATTTAAAGCTGAATTTATTTCTCCGTTTCGGATAAGTTGATCTGCATAATACAATTGATAGGCAAATGCTCTATTTTTAAAGCCTTCCTCATTCTCTTGTTGTATCAAAAGATCGATTAAAGAGTCAGACTCAGAGTCGAGTTGGTGCTTGGATGATTCTTGTAATAAATAGTAATACAAACTACGATTTAATTGACTCATCTTATAGAGAACAGAACCTCCTTCATACAATTCATCTGGAATCAATGAAATGGATTCAAATTCCTTTCCATACTCCCAATCTCGCCATCTGTTGTACAATCTCTTTCTATACTCATCATAGATACTATCTGAATCACCTAACTTTTTGAATGTTTTGGAATTTACTTTCTCTGTAAATCTATCCCAATTTCTGCCTAAACCAAGTGCATAAGAAGTTGTACTAGGAATTGTCTGGTAAGAAAAATCCATTTTCCCTTCTAAGAAAGCTCTATGGTATTGGATTTCCAAATACCTAGAATCTACATAAGCAGTTTCTTTAGACGAGGAGGCTACCTTACCTGCTTTCTCAGCAAACATTCGAGACTCTTCAAATAGAAAATTTTCCAAGTAAAGATCAGAGATCCTCATGAATCTCATATAGTCATCGTCATCTTTTTCTGCTAAGGCTAATTGCAAGGTAGCATCTAGATTCTTTATCTCTCCCTTGAACATTTTATAATAGAATTCTACACTATTTTTATTTTGTTTATTCTTATTCCATTTAAGATAATACGATTCACAAACATTTCTTTGGTTCCGAATTGTTCTATCACTGAAACAATCTCTTAAGAATATTTTATAAATTTGGTTTATAGAATCTTGGTCAGATTTGTATTCTTCCAAAGAATTCTTATAAAAGAAGTCTGGTTCATAGTCAGTATAAAGACGCCTTTTGATTCGAGCTAAGTCTAATTTACTTTGGAGAATTTCATCTCTTTGGCTATCACCTAAGAAAGTACTTGCAATATAATAAGAATCATATGCCGATTCGTAATCTTTGACACTCTCCCACTCGATAGCTTGAGATCTTTTTTTATAATATTTTTCAATCGAACTCTTACTATCGAGTAAATCAGGAAGCACACCCAGAATAAAACCATTGGATTTAAAATCAGATCTCTCAAAATTTTTCATTTGGTTTACGTCTAGTTGTTTAGTCATTATCATATGAATAGGACGATTGCTATAAAATAAATCATGCAGATCATTCAAACGATCTATTAAGGCGTCGCTTCCTTCCTTAGATTGCAATGCTATAGCTGAGATTTCATTTTTGTTAGTAAATATTTCTCTAATATTCAAACCATTTTTATCTGAGTAACTAAATAAGGGGTAAAGAGATATGGATTCTTGATCTTGGCTAAAGAGTAAATCTGTATTTAAAAGTTTCGGTCCAAGATTTTCCTCTTGAGAAAATTGCAGACGGTCTGTGCTTTTTTCATCTTCTTCAGCAAAAACAGTTCGATATCTCCATTCTTGTCCTTCTTTCTGAGGGACATTCTGTATCATTCTTTCTGAAGTTATGAAATATGAATTATTTAAATTATTAGGATATTTATATATTTCAGAACAATTATCAGGATTGATAAAAATAGAACTAGAATTCTTGTAAGATTCTATATTTTGTTTCCAATATTTTTCTATTTGATTGAGCGGATATGCCTTATGGTCAGTTCGAAGAGAATCTCTGGAAATAATATGAACTAAATCATTGAATCTATGACAACGTAGCGATACTGCACCCTTAGGCAAGTTCTCATATCCTTGTTGATTACTACCTTGAAGAAAAAATGATTCCTGAGGGAAACTTCTAGAAAGATTACTTTCTAATCGTGTTAAATTTCTTTCTAAGGAAAGAACCCTAGTTTGAATCTTTTTAACATTTTCTCTTGCTAAAGCTTGATTTTCCCAATTTGATTTTGAAGCCATTAGATTTTTTAAATTCTGTTGCTGCTCTTTGTACAAAATGTCCAATTGCAAATCATTAAACTCTAAGGATGAGGTTATAACTTCTTTGTGCAATCTTAGAAATCTATACTCATCTCGAATTAAGGTAACAGTATTAGGGCGATTGAATAAATAGCTGAGTCCGATTCTTAAATCATAAAAATTATTTAAAGTAGAATCTTTTACTTGGTATTTTAGTAACTTGGATGATTTCCAGATAGCTTCCACTTGATTTAATTTCTTATTGATGCTTGGAAGAGATTTTTTATTGTAAGAACTCAAACGAATCTGCGACTCTAATTCGACTAATTCTGTCTGAAAGGATTCTCTTTCCAAATTAAATTCATAAGAATATTCTCTTGCTAGTTTTAAAGAATTAACAACCTCTTCTGAATCCCCCAAACGAAGTTGCAATCTTGCTAAATTTATAAAATTTCTAATTCTTTCCCTTCTAGTGTATATATCCTTTGATAGCATATAATAACGAGTATCAATATGCCCTGGATTCTTCAGGAAAGAATAAGACTTGGCCCAATTTTGGATTGCAGTTATCTGATCATTTTTAAAATTATCAATCTCACCTAAATAGTAATAATTCAAACCCATTAGTATATCATAATTCTTAAATCCCTTCGCATAGCGAAGATTACATATATTTGCATCCAGACTCTTGCGACAAGACTCTGTTTGTGAGATTCTATCTTTTTTCAATTGATCAATATTATTTAGTAAAAGATCGTATGCTAAGGTGGGATCATCTTCAGACTCTACCAATGAAAAGGAAGAATAATTTTTCCTAAGAATAGCAATTCGTTCTCCCTGCTGGATTTGTGATTTCTTATAACCTATTTCCATTTTCTCAAAAGATTTATAGGCCTCTAAATAATTTTTGGAATCATAATAAATCTGTCCAAGTAATGCATAAGATTGCTGGGTAACCAAGATTCCCATTTCCCAATTCTTTAAGTTTTCTGAACGAATGAATTCATCTCTTTCTTTTATGAGTTCTATTGCTTTTAAGAAGTCTCGTTCTTGAATTAAATTATTGATTCTTATACTTTTCGTTAAGAGTCTTTTAAAATCTAAGGGAAATTCACCAGGGAACCTTCCCTCTCCAGACACTCTTACACTATCAGGTAGTAAAAAATTCCAAAAAATCTTGGTAACGGAAATATCAAAGATAGAGAGAAGATTTTTCTCTTCTACATATTCTCTATCAGCAATATCAAGTATTCCTCTTGATTCTTTAAATCTACCTGTCTTCTGGTATGCAATAGCCAATGAATTCCACAAATTCAATTCATTGATTTCTTTGTTCAATCTGTTCTGCGAGATTGCTGATTGGAAATGAGCAATAGAACCTTCATGATCACCTAATTCCATTTTGCAGAGACCTATCATTGCGTTTAGAATGGCTAGCTTACGCTTTACTTCTCCAAAAGACTTGGAGTTAGATTTTGTATTCGCCTCAGAATAGGCTGTAAGTGACTGGTAGTATTCTTTTTTCTCATAAATATCCAAAGCCAATTGGAATTGTTCAATGGCTTTTTTATAATTTGCCCTATAAAGGGAAGATCTACCATAATTATAATGAAATATAGCTTCTTGTTGGTAATTTTCGAATTGTGATCTAGAAAGAATAAATTTACCATAGTCTTCTACTTTTGCGGAAGCTTCATTTGATTTTGGGTAGATACTTAATAAAAAATAATTATTTCCTAAGTTTAGATTTAGATCCGAAAGAACTTTCTTATTTTTATAATCCTTGCCAAGGAACTCTAAAATCTGGGAATAAAGTTCTACGTTTTCTTCGAAATTCTTTTCAGGAAAATGCTTTGCATACAAAGCTTCATATCTTTCTTCCTCTGTAATTCCATCTTTTTCAAGTTGTTTTGTTTTTATGATATCAATGTATTGGTAAAGCCAACCTAACAACTGATACGCATCAGGAAATGTTGGATCAGAAAATAAAATCCATCTGAGTTCATACTCTGCCTTTTTAAAATTCTCAAGGATCTGTTGTTTTTTACCTTGGGACATTGCATTGTTTTGGTATAATGAATTTTCATTAAGAACTGCACGGTTGATTAAATAATAAGCATATCCATAAACAACTGCTAGGTTAAGATAGGGCCGATTCTTCTCTAAATGAAAATTAAAATAAAGATCTGCTAATGAAGTAGCATTTTCATGCAAAACGTCTTTATTCTGAAGATCGCGAAAATCCCCAAGAAGTTTCAATCTGTCCAAAAAGGGGATGGGGACTTTATCAATTAAGGATACAGTGTCTGAAAGATTCCCGATGATATCGAGCTTCCCTTCCCCCAAGATATTCAATTGATTGAGAAATTCTGCTTCTTCCTTTTGTCTTAGCTCACGGCCATAACGAAAGATTGTCTCGAGCATTTTCCTTTGGTAGTATACTGCATAATTACCATAAAACTTTTCTACAGAAATATTTTTTGATTTAGCAAGTGACATTCCCAAATTATTAAAGTAATAATGAACAGCTGCTTGGCGTAAATCCCCAATTCTTTCATACTCAATTGCCTTATTCTCCCAATACAAAAATAATCTGGAGAATTCTTCCTCTTTTAATTCAGGACTAATGATAGGATCATAGAATTCCATGAAGATTCTTAAATTTCGAAGTGCGAGTGTGCCATTGCCGGAGTCTTGGGCGTTACTATAACGTGTTAGATGAATATAGCTTAGTGCAGGATTTTTATAAACCTTTATAAAATCTGGGTATTCGAAAATAGACTTCTGACCAGGTGGATCTAATTCAAGATTTTGCGGGATGGGAATGATAGTATCTAAGAGTGCAGAGCTTTCTGTGAGATTTCTCATTGAGCGCAAAGCTTTTGCTTTCAAATAAATGCAATAAGACTTAAAGATATTGGATTGCTGTGGATTCTCAGGATTCTGTTCCATCTTAGTAATCTGCTGGATTGCTTCAGAGAAAGTCTTGTCCTGGAATACTTTCTTATCCCAATCCGCCAGTAAATCTTTGATTTCCAATTTCATGAGAGAGTTGATTTTAGAATCACTTGCGATTGCATTTTCATAGGCAAGAAGAGATTCTATGTAATATTTAGGCAGGACAATTGATTCAGGAAGAAACTCATACTGGCCAGACTTATTTCGTATATCACGGATTAAATGATAATTTGGATAAAGGTTTTGGATATCCAATAGCGTCTTTCTTGCATCTTGCCCAGATTTATTTTTCTCTTGTAGTTCAGCTTTGAGGTGCAAAATGGCTGCTAATTCTTGAGAGTAATCTTTAGTATTAACTAGTGAATTTATTTTTTTTGTTAAATCATTTAGATCTCGGATCTGAGTACTTAAATTTATCTTAGAGTCTTCTGCAATAGAATATGCTATAGAAACAGAATCCGTTTCTATAGGTCTAGATTGCATTTGCTTTCTAATATTTTCAGCTTTGCTTCGAGAACCTTGCTTGTTTAAGAACTCAATTCTTTTGCTATCCATTCTTGCTTTATAAATTGGATATAAGGGATCGGAATCAAAGAATAATTCCACACTATCTAGAGCTAAGAAATACCTAGCTTCCGAATTTGATTTCGAGTAATCTAAGGCATAATTGTATTGGTCAATAATGTTAGATTGCTTGGGAATAGAACCAGTGTAAGGGATAAAATAGATATTAATAGAATTATAGAATGCCGCAGAGAATAGAATCGAGCCACCATTGAAATCTGAATAGCGTGTATCAAAAATAGAATTCTCACCTGAACTTAGAAATTTTTCTATACCTGTAGCTAACTCTCTTCGAACGATGAAAGAATTATCACGTTCATCTAATACCCCGTTTCCATTGGAATCCTTACGAATGGAAGTATAATACAGAAATCTCGCATCACTTGAAATAGATGGAGAATAATTTAAAAAACCATTCTTTGTTATCGCCTCAACTTTACCACTCTCTATATCCAGACGATAGATTTCTCCATTCGTACTATCCTGGTAAGAAAGAAAGTAGATCTGCTTACCGTCTTTGGAAACAAAAGGCGAGGTTCCACCTTGCACTGTCAACTGAGTCATCACATTATCATTGCTAAGGTCTAGAAGAATTAAATTCTGAGTGCCCGGCGAAAAACGATCTGATGAAAATACAATCTGTTCGCCACTGGGAAGCCAAGCTGGATCTGTATCTATTACCTTTTGCTGGCGGTTAGAATTTTCCCAATCGTTGTTTGTCAAAACCTGAAAATCATTGTCAATAAATCGTTTCCCTTTAAGAATTCCTTCAACCCATTCATTGGGATCCATCTCAAGTAGAACGATATCTCCTTCCGAATCATATTGCTCCGATACAAAAACAAGCTTAGTTCCATCTGGACTAATAGCAGGCTTTAATTCTTGTGAGGGATGTTCTGTTACAGGAACAACTATAGAACTGTTGAGATCACGAAACCAAATATCAAAATTCCCTTCCTTATTCGTTGCATAAAAGAGGAATCTACCATCAGCTGTTGTTGAATTATAAAGATTATTTCCTCTTTGGATGGTTAGTGGGAAGGGTTTATCGTTCTTGGGATTAAAGAAGTTCTTGCTAATTTCTTGGTAATGGAAAGGTATAGGTTTAATCTTAACAGATTTCTGGAATAGAACGCAGTTACTAAAAATTAAAACTAAGAAAACTAAGCCACGCATTCTTAATCCTTCTTCTCCCAAACTGATTTACTAGATTCAAAGTATTGACCTGGTTCAACATTCTGGAAATGAATTATAAGAAGTGAATTTTTTAGTTCAACTAAATCCACATTAGGTTGGCGTATTTTTTCTTTAGCCAATTTAGATTCTATAACTTGGGCTCTACTAGAATTAACTAAGTTTAAAAGTTCTTCCACTCGTGATTTCTCGCTAGCCGGTGAAAGAGGTATCTTAGGATTTTTCTTAAGATTCCCATCAAATGATTCACCTATCATCCCCTTATCTTTCCATTCTGCTATCTCTGGGCTTAAGTAGGCAAGTTTCTTCAATTGAATGATAAGATTTTTGTCACTTGCAGAATCGGAGGTATCGTCTTTTTCCCATAGATCCGATCCAGATGAGGAAGATTTAATAGAGGAAATCAACCAACCGTCTTTTTCAATTTCCTTATCTTCACCTATCATCTGCTTCTCGGAAGCAGTCTGCGTCTGAGTAAATGTGATAGCTGGAGCTTTCAAGATACATTGTGAGATAGAAGTATTTAGAATAGTCATGAGTAAAATAAATTTTATTTTAATATTTAGATTCTGGAAAAAATATATTTCCCCTTTATTAGAAGAAATTCCTTTAAGTTCTTGGAAATAATTGTAATTTAGATTTATATGTTTCATTTATTTATAGGTTGAGATCTCAGAACCTGCTCTCTTGAGAAAATTTGCCAATGGCATTCTTTGTTGTGAGATCTTACTGTCCTCCAAGCTAACTACATAAGAAAGAATAGACTTTTTAAAAAGCACATCAGCATAGACAAGTCCTTTGGAAAGCTCCACTTCAACTTTATCTACCGCATAACTATCAATAATAAAATCCATAATTGCACCCTTAGTCGAGATCACATTCATAGCACTTTTTCCAAAATCTCTACCGATCTGAAAAATACTAAAGTACAAATTGATATTTGGGATTGGATCATCTAAATTCACACCCGAAAGATTCAAGTCTGCTTTAATCTTACCATCATCAATTTTGTCCTGAGCATCCTTGGAAAGCAATTGACGTAAATCAATATCTCGCACCTGCAAGCTTCCCATGTATTCCATTTTTTCCAAGTCCCCAGAACCTACATTGATTATAAAATCCTTTCCATAGACCATCCCATCCAATAGAGATAATCTTATTCCATCAATAAATAAGTAATTTTCTTTGTATTGAATTCTCGAAGTCAAACCAGGATAGGATCCGGATGATTTAACATAAGCAAAAGGGGCACCTTCGATAGAAGGATGTGAACCTAGGACTTGTCGAATTGTTAAATTATCTTTAGGAATACGACCATAGGTTTTGATAAAACGAGATTTATCACCCTCAATGAGTTCACGAGTATTTTTAATAAAGAGGTCATGGTGAATAGGAATCTCAGCGTTTAAGGTGTCGATTAAGAAAATTTTGCAAGCATTGCCTGGGCAAGATCCATTGTTAAATACTATTTTTGAATTATTGGAAATTAAATCTCCCTTTACATCGTAGTCTTTTATATTTAGATCCATATACATTTCTCCTCGGTAGGAGAAACCTTTTGCGATATAACTCTCAAGCTTAGAGTTCAAAAATACTTTTAATTTCAAATCCCCAAAATAATCACCTAATGGTGGTTCTGCCTTGGTCTGTCTTGTTTCAAGGTTTCCCTTTGCATTCAAGCCAAGTGTAGATTTGTAAGCTCTGAATTGCAGATTATCTAAAAATATTTTTGAATTCTCGCCTGGAGGCATTCTTACTGCAAAATTACCAACTAAGTCATTGAGTTCAATTCCTGGAATAACGGAGGTTAAATTCCCTTTATAAGATCCTTCCCCAAGATCAAAATGACCATTTAATCCAAGTTTAATTATAGAGCCTAGGGCTGATTCAACTGGTATTACTTTTTCTTTGAGTGAAAGTGGGAGAATCAAACTTAGATTCGCAAGATTCGTGCTGAGATTCGTATGCTTAAGATCAATTTCAATAGCATCAGCAAGGGAAATACTTGCATCAGATTTAAGCGAGAGTGCTTCTGCATTTCGTGAGTTTCGAGTTCCAAGATTCAATTGATTCAAGTCTATTTTAGATAATTGGAAGGGTGCATTGAATTGTAGATTTGCCTTAGTTGAAATCTTGGAAAAAGAATTCCCAGAGCGTCCTCTATCCATTGTAAACCTGAAATAACTCAATACGCCATTTAAATCTGCATAGAGCTGGGAAAAATTATCCCCTGTAACTTTGAGATCCGCTTTCAAGAGCCCAGATAAATTGGAAACAAAAAGACCTAACTCTAGTTTATCTAAATACAGATTCAAATCTATAGGAATTTCTGAACCAAGACTTCCTGTCAAATGAGCAAAAATGCCATTGTAGTCAGCCTTTAAGGTATCAATGTAAATAGA
>JAACWH010000020.1 GCA_009991425.1 Leptospira sp. | reverse complement strand
AGTCTTGATTTTTACGGAACATAGTACTCGTTAGAGTATTTTTTAACGTATCATCTCGTCAAATATTTATTTTATTACTTTTTGCAGAAGCGCCTTAGATACAACGATTGTAGCTAATGGTATTAAAGAACTAAATCCTAAAATTTTCCATTTATCAGATAACGTAATTTATAGCATAGAATAAATTTAGAATTACCCCATCTCATTACTCTATTCTTTCAAATATGCTACCTAAAATTTCACTTATAGCCCTCTGCCTGCAAATGAAATAGATGAGAATATCTGCCCTCTAATTCTAGAAGTTTCTCATGTGTTCCCTGTTCTATGATGCTTCCTGCATTCATAACCATGATTTGGTCAGCGATTCTTACCGTCGAAAATCTATGAGATATTAAAATCACCATTTGATCGGCGGTCAAAGATCGAAAATGATTGAATATATTCATCTCTGCTTCCGCATCCATAGCAGAAGTAGGCTCATCTAATACTATTACATCTGCCTTGGTTCTCATAAAGGCTCTTGATAATGCAATCTTTTGCCATTGGCCACCCGAAAGCTCTTGACCTCCCTTAAACCATTTGCCAAGTCTAGTATTGAATTTATCAGGAAGCGGATCAATGAATGGTTTCGCCATTCCTTTATTAGATGCAATCTCCCATTTTTCAGTCTCAGCTAAATGCTCTACGTCACCCACCCCGATATTCTCACCTATGGTGAATTGGTATTGGACAAAATTCTGAAATATAACACCGATTCGCTTTCTGAGTGTAGTCTCCTCCCATTCATTAAGATCAATTCCATCTAAGAGAATCCTTCCACTAGTAGGTTTGTAAAGTCTTGTGAGTAATTTTATTAAAGTAGTCTTACCAGAACCATTTTCTCCTACAATAGCGAGTTTTTCTCCAGGCTTTAGATGAAAGGATATATCTTTTAGAATCGGTTGACTCGATCCAGGGTAAGTAAAGAATACATTTTCAAATTGAATCCCTAGACTCGCAATGCCTTCTCGTATTGAGCCAACTACAGGATCTATCTCCTGATCTAAGAACTCAAAAAGATTCGCCAAATATAAGTTATCTTCATACATCCCTCCAATAGAACTTAGGATGGAACTGAAAGTTGACTGACCTTGTCGAAATACAACTAGGTACATGGTCATCTCACCGAGAGTAATTTTTTTTTGAATCGTTTCATAAACGATCCAAGCATAGGCTCCGTAAAAAGTTATTGTTCCAAGTAGTCCCAGAAGATAAGACCAGATACCTTTTTTTATTGTAAGATTTCTATCTTCAAAATACAATCGGTCAAATATTGCCTTGTAACGTTCTAGTAGCATTCTACCAAGCTGGAATAATTTAACTTCTTTGGCATGGTCTTCTCTTGCAATCAGAGTCTCAAGATAGATTTGCTCTCTCGTATCAGGGGATCTCCAACGGAATAAGCGAAAGGCATGGTTAGAAAATTTTGTCTCAGCAAAAAATGCAGGAAGAGTTGCAATTAATAAAACGAGAACTGCCCAATAAGAAAACTGAAACAGTAGTCCACCAAAGGTAATTAAGGTTAAACCCGACTGAATCAGACTAAATATTCGACTAACTAATGATAGCGGACGACTGGAGGCTTGGGTTCTTGATTGCGTCATCTTGTCATAGAACTCTGAATCTTCAAAATGAGATAATTCTAAGGTCAATGCCTTCTCTAAGATAAGGACATTGACTTTCTGACCAAGTAGAACACGAAGAAGTGATTGGCTTACTTGAGATGCTTTTTGTGAGCCTGCAAAAAGAATGATTACCAATGCTTCCAGGCCAACATAATAAAATGCATCCGTATTTAGATGAGGGGAAGATTCTTGGGATGCATGAACAACTGTATCAACAATTAATTTCCCAATATAGGCAATCAAGGCTGGAAGTAAACCATTGATGATGGTTACCGACACAATCACTATGGTGAGAATTTTGCTAGTATCCCAAACAAGATGAAGAGCTTTTTGAACAAATCGAAAATGAGAAAAAGTTTTTTGTATCATGAAAATTTTAAATTAGACTGATTTTCTATAAGGATATTTTCAAATAAAATAGCAATGGACATTATATCCATCGCTACAAAAAAGAAAGTTACATGTAAAATAATTTTTGACTCATTCAATGAAATGCTTAAGTATTACTTCAATCCTTCTTAAGCTTGAGACTCAGTGCATTGAGTACTACTGAGATGGAACTAAAGGCCATGGCTGCTCCACTTAACCAGGGTGCTAAAAGTCCAATTCCCGCAATAGGTATTCCAAGTGCATTGTAACCAAGTGCCCAGAAAAAGTTTTGGCGAATATTTTTCACAGTGCTTCGGCTGATTTTAATTACATCCACCAATCTCTCTAAATCCCCTTTCACCAAGACAACACCTGCCGTTTCGATAGCAACATCTGTTCCTGTTCCCATGGCTATTCCTAAGTCGGCACTTGCCAAGGCAGGAGCATCATTGATTCCATCACCAGCCATACCAACTTTAAAGTTTTGACTTTTAAGCTCATTGATTCTATCCAATTTATCTTTAGGTAGAAGTGAGGCATAAACTTTTTGGATTCCGACTTTTTCTGCAATCTTTTGAGCTGTTATTTCGTTATCTCCTGTTAGCAAAACTGGTTTAATCCCTAATGCTACTAGCGCTCGAATTGCTTCTATGGAACCTTGTTTCAATTTATCTTCCAAGGCAAAGATTGCTTGGTTATTAGAATTATCAAAAAAAGCATATGCATAGAAGACAGTGCTACCTTTTCTTTCCCAGTCTGAGGCAAGTTCTTGCAAATCGCTTTCAATACTTATGTTATTAGAATTTAGAAAAGAAAGTTTCCCTATACTTATCTTCCAATCCTGAACTTTTCCACTCACTCCACCACCCGATTCGACTACTATATCTGCAAATGGTAGTAGGCTTAATGATTTATCCTTCGCATAGTTTACTACTGCTTTTGCTAGCGGATGCTCCGATCCCGATTCTATGGATGCAAAAATTTGGAGAATCTTATTTTGTTTATCCTGATCTTTCTCATCCACATTCGACTTGTAATTTACAACAAAGGGTTTGCCTTCTGTTAGAGTTCCAGTTTTGTCAAAAGCTATAGTGTCAATGGAAGCTGCAAGTTCCAGGCTTTCCGCATTACGGAAGAGAATCCCTCTCGTTGCAGCTTTCCCTGTTCCCACTAACAAGGAAACAGGTGTCGCGAGTCCTAATGCACAAGGACAAGCAATCACAAGAATCGCAATTGCCTTTTCCAAGGCTCCTGAAAAATTCCCTGGTTCAATAACAAATAGCCAAAGTAGAAAATCAGCCAAAGCTAAGAATACAACCACAGGAACGAAGACTGCTGAAATTTTATCGGCAATTTTCTGTAATGGCGCCTTGGAACCCTGTGCTTCCTCCACAGTTCGAATGATGGATGCTAGAACCGTATCGGAACCTACTTTTTCTGCTTCTACCATCAAAGTGCCGTTGCCATTGATGGTGCCACCAAGAACTTTGGAGTTAGTTTTCTTTTCGACAGGAAGACTCTCTCCCGTTAACATAGATTCGTCTACAGAACTTTCTCCTTCCCTTACAATTCCATCGGTTGGAATTTTTTCTCCTGCAGTTACCATAATCCAATCTTTGACTTTGATGTATTCTGATGGAACTTCCACCCAATCATCTTGCTTTTTTATCTTGGCAAGAGGTGCTTTTAGTTCAAATAAGGCTTGGATAGCTTGTGAACTTTGTCCACGAACCACGGTTTCTATCCATTTTCCCACCAAGATGATTGTCAAGAGAACAGCGGACGTTTCATAATACAAAGCAGGAAAAGTAGAATGCCCAAGATGTTCTGCATGCTCGTATATTTTCAGAAAGAAAATATCTGAGCTTTGGATTCCAACTAGCAAGCTGAATATGAAACTATAGAAGTAAGCAGCCGATGTTCCCATCACAACTAAGACATCCATGTTAGCCGAACCATTTCGCAGTGAACGATAAGCACCTATATAAAATGGAAATCCAATCCAAAACTGAACAGGTGACGCAAGTAAGAATTGAAACCATGGATGCATGAATACCGCAGGCAAAGGCAAAAAGGAAAGAAAAGAAACATGTGACACCATGCTGTAAAGCAGTGGCAGGGAAAGAAGAGCTGAAATAATAAATCTTTGCTTTAATTTCTTAAGCTCTTCTCTATGCTTTTCTTCTGAGATGTTTTTATTTGCTTCGGAGTGTTCCGATGCTGAATAACCTAAAGACTTCACTTTGAGATACAAATCCTCTTTCTGAATAGAGTCCTTGTATTTCACATAGGCAGTCTCTCTAGCGAAGTTCACTCTTGCTTCCTGAACCCCTTCTTGTTTATTCAAACCCTTTTCGATACGAAGTGCACAATTTGCACAGGTCATACCAAATAAGTCTAGAGTAATTTCCGATTCAGTACTAAGAGATTTTACTTCCAAGTTCATAACCCTGTTCCTGTAAATTGTCTTTTAACTCTTTATAAGTTTCTTTTGATATTTCAGAATCTACTTTAACTGTGTTTGATTCTTGGCTAGCTTTAGCCTTGATTCCTTTTATAGAGAATTCTTCTTCTACTGTCATTACACAATGTCCGCAAGTCATACCTTCGATTTTATATTCTATACTCATATTATTCGTTCTCCTATAGTGGTAATCTATATTTTATCATAATGCCTTTAGTTCTACTTTTGCATTTACCTTAGAATTCTTAGTATAAGGATTTTTAAATTTAATATCAAGTAGATAAATTTTTAATTCAATTTGTTAGAATTCTTCCAATTGATCTCTGAGATAAGAATTCCAATAAAAACACATACACAGCCTAACCATCCCATTGTGGCAAGAGACTCACCCGCCACAGTAAAGGCAAAGATACTAGCAAACACTGGCTCCAAACTAAATATGATTCCTGCACGAGTCGGACTCACTGCCTTTTGGTATCTGGTTTGAATCAACAGTGGAACTATAGTGGCTAGAATTCCCGTATACACCAAGCCAAAGATTGCGATTCTTTCCCAGGATGATGGGACTAAAGATTGGTTTGAGAGACTGGATTGAATTAAGAAATAAATTAGTGAAAGCAAAAAAGCAGCAGTCAATTGTCCGAAGAAAAGTCCTTGCTCATTAAAATGCTTTGTTGTTCGATCAATCAATAATATATAAATCGCAAAAAAGAGTGCGCCGAGTAAAGTTATTACATCACCTAAATTGACAGGATCAGAAAATGTCCAATTATAAGGATTATCTGTTCCAAAACTTATTAGAAACAAGCCCATAAAGACAAATAGCACAGCAATCATTAACTTCCCTTGGGGAACTTTACGGAACCATAGGGATTCTAATATTGGAGTAAGAATTACATAGGCTCCCGTAATAAAACCAGATTTAGTTGCTGTCGTGTATTCTAGACCTAAGGTTTGTGAAGCATATCCTAAGAACATAATGAAACCTACTAAAAATCCTATACGCAATGAGTGAATTGGTATTTTCTTTAAACTTGCATTCCAAATTAAGATTGAGCCAAGTAATGCCAAACCAAACCGAATCGTAAGAAATAAACTGGGGTGTAGAGATTCAATGGATAGCTTTATAAAAATAAAGGTTCCACCCCAGATGACTGTCATCAAAATGAGATAGAACTCTGCTTTTATGCCAAAAATCGATTTACTTAAATTCATTCAATTAAAACCACTCTCTGCCTTAGCTACTTTTCCACCTGGTTTAGGTAAGCAAGCATTGTCGGAGATGGAATCCATTCTCAGCGACCCAATGATTCCCGAAAAGAAGAATACATCTTCGCCTAAGATGATTTTATTTCCCGAAAAGATTCTCATTCGAAATTGTTCCATACAGTCCTTGCTGGGTATCTGTTTTCGAAGTTTTTTCCTTAGAGATATTTATCTCTTGTTAGAAGATATTTCCAATACAGATCTCAAGGAAAAATTACCGGATGCGATTTTAGATTGGTTAGTTGAAAGTAAAAATTATTCTCTTCAAGTTCAAATTCGAAAGAACCCGAAAATCGATCCTGAAGCTTTGGTTGATGATTGGAAACAAAGTATCAATTCACTTTTTACAAGCTCAGACATTCCTATCAATACACAGGAGCTGAATGCCAAAAAACAAGATTTGGATGCTGGCATACTTATAAATTCAACAAAGCTATCGAAAGATTTCAATCAAGATCAGCAAATACAAAGCCCTAGATTTTTTATCTCAACGCTACGTAACAAATCTAGTTTTTATTTAGCGCTTAGGAATCAACCTCTTTACCGAAGAGGCTTTCGGACAGAATTCTCACTCTCTGCTCCACTAAGCGAAGATCTCGCTTCCGTACTGATTGATACCTTGGTTCGTAAATTTTCCTTTGGGGAAAAAGAAGTAAGTCTTGATGCGTACATTCCGTTCTCTGGAACAGGAACTTTTGCCTTTGAACTATTTATGCAAATTTTTTCTATAGTTCCTGGTATATTGAGAAACCAGGAGGATGAATATTCTAAACGAATGAATCAATCTAAGATTTGGAAATTTCTTTTAGAAAAGTCTGGTAAACTTTTTCAAAGCAAACTAAACAATTCACTTCCTCAAGTTGTAATTCACAATTATGATTTCCGTTCAGATATTGTAGATAACTCTATCCAAAATTGGAAGCAATTCCTAATCAACGTAAATCAAAATCTAGGAATTGAAATCGAAGCTATGATTCCGCAAATTAAAGATGAAATAACGTGGAATTCGGAAGATTTTTTTGAGACAAAGATTCCCAAACCTAAATCTCCGAATTTGATTATCCCGCTCAACCCACCTTTTGGAATCCGTCACAAAAATTCTGAACCAATAAGTTCTTTCTACAAACGAATTGCACAAAAAATTAACTTAGAATGTGCTCCTTTATTCGAAAATACTAAAATACAAGGTTTCTTACTCTGTCCCGATGCAGCTTCTTACTCGAATGCAACTGAAATCTGGCAGAAAGATTGGGATCTGGAGACACTTCATTTTTCCCAGGGAAAACTTTCGATTCGAGCCTTATTTTTTTCTTCCAAATATTGAAAAAAACCTTGTCAACTGAGGGAATTATGTCACTTATATCTGTTATAACTAAAGAGACATAAACAGGCTGTATTCCATGAAAATCACTAAAGACCAAGAACAAATCTCTCTGCTCATTTCCCTTCCTTGGGAAGTTGAATCCGTACGCATTATTGGAAAACCGACTTTCCTTAAAGTGCATGAAATCCTACAAGGAACCGGTAGGTATTTAGAAGTAATCTGTGAAGATGCTAAATACTTTCCTGCTTTCGAAGCTTTTTGTGATTTAGTAATACACAATGTCCAGGATAAGCATCTTCCTGGTGTTTCTGTTTTCCTAAATGCTCTTAGAACCTGGGATTGGGAAGAAGTTCGCAAAACTGCCTAGATATAAGTTTCTTTAAGACATCATCTTCCTTGGATGGCAATTTAAAAAAATGAAAATCCAAATCCACGACTCATGGAAGCAGCTACTCCAATCAGAATTCGAGAAACCATATTTCTTGAAACTGCGTGATTTCGTTAAAGAAGAATACAAAAAGCATACTATTTATCCCCCTGCAAAGTTTATCTTTAGAGCCTTTGATATGGTTCCAGTTGAAAAGGTAAAAGTAGTTATCCTTGGACAAGATCCCTACCATGGAAAAGGTCAGGCTCATGGACTTTGTTTTTCGGTGAATGAAGGACTTCGAATTCCCCCTTCACTTCTTAATATTTATAAAGAAATAATGAATGAACTGGGTGGTACTATGCCAAAATCAGGTGATCTCAGTTATCTCGCTGAACAAGGTGTACTTCTACTCAATTCAACTTTAACGGTTCGAGACGGGCTTGCCGGTTCCCATCAAAAACAAGGTTGGGAAATTTTTACGGATGCAGTCATTGCAAGATTGAGTGAGAAGAAAAGCAAACTTGTCTATCTACTTTGGGGAGCCTATGCAATTCGTAAAGGCGAGCATATAAAATCTAAAGATCATCTAGTTCTTACATCAGCCCATCCTTCTCCGCTTTCTGCATCCAGAGGATTTTTAGGGAATGGTCATTTCATTAAAACAAATCAATATTTGGAATCCATTAAGCAAAAACCGATTCAATGGATTTGAATTTGGCTTGCTTGGGAACTCATAGATTTCAGACTTGAGTTATGTTTCCTTTAACAACAAGAGAATTTATATTTGCTTTAATCAACGGCTTTTTGATTGGAATAGCCAACCTCATCCCTGGTGTAAGTGGTGGAACTTTTGCACTCGTGCTTGGTCTTTATGATCGTTTAATCAATGCTACAACAAAAATTGATGCATCCACTATACAAAACACATTAGGCTTTTTAAAATCTCCTCATAAAAGGGAAGCAAGAGTTACATTTGCAGAGGAACTGCGTAGAATAGATTTCTATTTTCTAATTTCTATTTTCATAGGAGTGATGCTTGCCATCCTTTCCGGTGCTAAGTTAATTCAATTTTTATTAGCAAATCATCCCTCACCAACTCTGGCTCTATTCATTGGTTTAATTATTCCTTCGCTTTCTGTTCCTTGGAAAATGCTGGAAGTAAGAAATTTCAAAACTCTTTCCTGGATGATACCAGGTATTATAATTGCTGTTATCCCAGTTCTTATGAAAATGAATTCCGAAGGTTCTGACAATCCTATAGTTGGCTTAGCAACAGGAGCAATAGCAATTTCTGCTATGATTCTTCCAGGCGTTTCTGGTTCTTACATCATGTTAGTGCTTGGTGAATACCAAGTTTTATTAGCTAAAATCGCAAATGTATTCCATTGGGATTCAATTTTATTTCTAGGATCTTTTGCACTTGGCTGCTTACTAGGACTTTTACTTTTTACGAGATTGATAAGATATCTACTGGATCACAAGAAATCTTCTACAATGGCATTTTTAATCGGTTTGATTCTTGGATCCTTTATCATCCTTTGGCCTTTCAAAAATTATGAAACATCGGAAACAATTAAGGGAAGATCTGGTGAAGTGAAGCGTGACATTCAGATTGCAACGGCGAGCAACAAGTTACCAACTAAGGATGATGATCTCTTAGTAGTTTTGGCAGCATTAGTTGCAGGACTTGGCTTAGGATTTGGTTTGAACTATATAGAAAAGTTAAAAGGACCAGAATATAAGGAGATTCATCCGAACCATCCCCACAAGAAAAAATAAATCTCTATTATACCTCGCAGTCCACAACTGTGAGGTATTCGTCTTCGGATACTGCATCCAAGAGACCAGTCCATTCTTTCAACCAATCAGCATCCGTTTTTTCCATTACATCTGGATAAGCCTGAACACCTAACCTTCCCTTATCAGTCCATTTAAAATCATTAAGAAATGCATATCCTAAAAAGTTTCCATACTTAGAATCTTTTAACTTTGGATCATAAACCATTTCAATTTTAGGAAAATCAATATCCTTAAGCTTGGCAGTGCTTGCATTAAGAGATCTAGAAGTTTGATTTGAATTTGGTTGTAGAATTTTTGAATCCTCTATTAGCATTTCAGGATTTCGAATTTTAGCTCCATTCTTTATGCGGTTCTCAATCTCTTGGTTCTGCAAAATATACGCATCCGATAAATTTTCTTTTAATCGTAAAATCCCTGACCAACGACCACCTATCTCATAGTATTTCCATTTTCCATTTGGATTTAAGTTTGATAGATAGTAGTAGCCATCATCATTATAGCCTGAGTTCATTTTAGTAAAATCTTCCAAGGCTTTTGAAAATTCTAAAATATTATTCCTATTCACAGAATATGTTTTTTCAATTTTTAGAATTTCAAATTCTTGCAAATACATAGGATAGCCTTCAGCCTCAGAATGTATGTAAAAAGGTGCAATCTGTTCATGAACACTAAGACCTATGACTACTAAAGCATAATGTGCCATGATTTTTAAAAATTTGGAACGAATTCCTTTAAAAACTCATTAACTATGGCTTCATATTTATCGAAATTTTTATCTATAGATTTGGCATGAGCTGCATCCCAATCTGTTAATGCGATCTTCTTTTCTGGAATTTGAATTTCTTCATAAATTTTTTCAGAATGTTGGTAAGGTGTATATGCATCCGTTTTCGAGTGAACCAGTAGGATAGGAACAGCAAGTGTTTTTGCATATTTTGCAGGACTAACATCCTCAACATCAAAATCAGCTCTGTTCCCAGCGATAAGTAAAGCCAAAGGTGCAAAAATTTGAACTGCCGGTCCATAAAGATCCACACCTTTTTTTATAATTATGGAATCCATATCTGAATAGGGAGAATCAGCGATTATGAATGCAATTTTCTTACCCAAGCCCATAGTTTGAATCGCAGTTGAAGCACCATAGGATTCACCCAGGACTCCAATCCTATCTTCTGGAATTTTGGAGATATCAGAGAAGGAGTCAATTCCATTTTCTAAATCAAACTTTTCATAAAATCCGAAAGTACCGTACTGACCATCCGATTCTCCGTGTTTACGATGATCGAAGGCAAATAAATCACAGCCTCTCTTCCAAAATAAGGGAGTATACTTTAGCATAGACCATCTAGTACGAGTGAATCCATGAAGAAGCAGAACACCGCAGTTTTTAGGTTTAGGATTTTTAAAATACCAGGCCTTGAGAGTGATTGGCCCATTTTGAAAGGAAAAATCTTCTGGTTCTGGTAAACCCTTAGTTGCAAAAGATTCAATTTTCAAATCAAGTTTATCTTCTGCAAGACTTCGTGTTTTGAATTCAATTATTTTAGTTGAAAAGAAGTAGCTAACAAAAAAATACGAGCCTATAAGTAAAATTACAAGGATATCAATAAGTAAAAACTTTTTGAATCTAGAAGTCATAAGGAAAGCCCAGATTTTTTATATGCTTCTTCTTTTTCCTTTTGAATTTGAGCTGCTTGGGATTTTATCCCATCCAATACATCCTTAAATTTCTTATCCATCTCTTCGTCTTCTCCACCTTGGGCATCGATAAGATATTCAATGATCTGCAGTCTATCTTGTGCTTGCTTTTCCATATTGGAATAGTAGTATTCTATTTCATCAGGCTTCGCGTTATTAGCAAAGACACTCCTCATAGTGGTAGATAACTTTTGGGTTTTTGCTTCTTCAGCAGCTTTGACCTCAGGGGTTAGCCTTTTAGGAATGAGATTGTTATCAGGGAAGAGTTCTCGCAAACGATCGAATTGCGCCATAGCCTCCTTAGGATAAGGTTTTCCTGTCTGGGGATTGACAGGAATCTCACCGTCTGGCGTTACATCAACAGGAGCAGCACCTTCTTCTTCATATCTAAGTCCACCGGATTCGTAGAAATCAGTATCAAAAACAGACTTACTATCTTCCCCACGAGTACCCATGCGATTGGTTCCTGAATTTCCAGAGGACCCGGAGCCACCTAATAGAAAAGAAAGATCCTCAGATCGGATTTTACTTTTGTCCTTGTCATTACTACCATCAAAAGACGACAAAATCAATGTGAATAGAAGGATGAAGATGAAAAGAAAGCCAATAACAATCAGTTTTTTCTGAATACCCATGTTTCTCCTTTACTTGGGAAGTTTTTCTAAAAATCTATCCTATAGATGCACTGGTTTTTTGGAAGGATTATTCAATTTGTAATTTTATCCATATGTATAGTTCGATGTGGAACAAATACAGACACTCCTGTTGCACCTTTTGTGTTTCTAGTACCTGTAGCGGTTCCTCAAATTCTCACAGTTCTTCCATCTACGAGTAATGTTAAAGAGGATCTTACATTAGACACCGCCAATTTGGAGATTAATCCGAAACCTGACTATATTTTGAAGTATTTTATTACAAATAGAGAGCCTCAATTTGTAGGATACAATCTGTACATCACCACATCCACTCCCTCCGTAGCAGAAACTATCACAGGAGAATATTTAGAAGAGGGAATTCCTCCATCATTTCCTGCTCTTCCCATTCAATCTTCTACAGAAGCAAATCGGGTTGTGGTTAAAAAAATAAGAAATCAAATCCCTCCTCCTGGATTGATACCCTTCCAAAGATGCCAAGTATATACATTTTCCATGAGATCATTTCTTAGTACAGGTCTTATTTCCAATCCATCCACTGCAGTAAGTCGTTGTGCCTCTATAGCACCGACCCTTTGTGCTGCTGGAACAGGTTGTAACCCTGAGGAATGCACAACAACAGCCTGTGAATTCCCGATTAATTGTCCTGTAGGCACAGTTTGTAACCCTTGCAATTACCCTGGCACTGAAGAATTTGGTTGTCCCTGTCCAGAAGGAGTCAATCCTCCTGGCTGCTACCGCTAAGAAATTGAAAGAAAAAACATTAGGCGAATTCTATGTAGTAGCTACTCCCATTGGCAATCGAGATGATATCACCCATAGAGCAATTCAAATTCTTAAGGATTCTGATACTGTATTATGTGAAGATGCTAGGGTAAGTATTCCTCTACTCCGGCACTGGCAGATAGAAACTCCAGCTAAAACCCTTCATAAACCCAATACAGAAGACTATTTTGATTGGATTTGGGATGGTTTACAGGCTGGGAAAAGCTATAGTTTAGTTTCTGATGCGGGAACTCCTGGTCTTTCTGATCCAGGCTCTCATGTAATAAGATATTTACGTGCAAAAGGTTTTGAACCCAAAGCTATTCCTGGCTCTTCCGCTTTAGCTAGCATCATCTCAATTTCTGGATTTCAGGCTAATCCTACGATATTTCTTGGATTTTTATCTGAAAAAAAAGGGAAAAAACGCACTCAACTAGAAAAAGCGCGAGAAACTGACGGTTTGATCGTATTTTATGAGTCCGTCCATAAGCTTCCTGTTCTCATAGATATGCTGGTAGAGCTATTTCCAGAAAATGAATTGATAGTAGGAAGAGAATTGACAAAAATTCACGAAGAGTCAATTTACTACAAAAGCCCCATGGATTGTAAGGAAAAGCCTCCCTTGGCAAAAGGTGAATTTACTTTTTTAATTAACAATCATTCAAAATTTTCACTAAAGGCATCCAGAGACTAGCCGATACTTTATATAGAGGATAGAAATAATGAATATAGATAGAATTGGAAGAATTGGTGGTTCTGGTTACGAGCCTAAGAAAACACCTAGCGTTCAGAAACAAGATTCTGGATTGCAACAAGATAGCGTTACAATATCAGATACTGCAAAGCAACTTTCATTAGAAGCGAAAGTTAGACAAGAAGTTTCAACAATTGCGAAACAAATTGTCAATCAACCTGAGACTCAAGAACGTTCAGACAAGCTCAAAGAAGTGAAAGAGCGATTGAAGAATGGCGAATACGAAGAATTAAGTCCTGAAGTATTGAATAAAATTTCAGATAGGATATCAGAAGTATTTCTCGGCTAATCAGAGAAAACTTGCTTATCCTTAAGACTCTATCCTCTAAATGCCAGTCTTACCGGAATGGGTTAACTTTCATTTTCCCCCAAAAATACACTTTGAAATAGACTGTACCTACAAGACTGGGAACTTCGTCAAACAGATAGGTTCCCGGATTATTCTACTCTCCACTCAAAAAGAGATGGAGAATCCAGATGAACTAACAATAATTAAAACTAGCCTTGAAAAACACTGTGACGGTGTTATAGTCTACGATGACATCGAAGATGTCCCTACTTATAAAGATCTAGATTCAGCAGCCTATTTTGCAAGGATTGCTAATGCGAATTGTATAGTTGTATATGGTTCATTTGAATCTATCAATGCGGGCAAAGCCATTTCTATACTAGCATCAAATGATGGTTTTGCGGAAGAAATCTTCTCTGGCAAAAAGAGTATCAAAAATGATCCACTGCCACTTGTAGTAATTCCGACAAGACCAGTTATGGGAAATGAAGCGAGTCCCTTCTTTAGTGTAGTTGATGATAGAGATCGCAATCGAAAGTATTATGCAAATGAAATAGTTTTTCCTAAACTCATAATCTGTGACCCAAAAATTTCGTCCAATCTTAGCACTACTGATATAGCAAAAACTGGGATTGCTATTCTATCCGCTTCTGTAGATTCCCTACTTTCAAAATACTCCAATGATCTAACTAGTACCAATGCACTTAGAGCCATTGAATTAGTATCTAAAAATATTGTTCCAGCAATTCGAGATACGAAGAGCGTTGGACCAAAAAGCTCATTGTATTCTGCGAGTATTCTAGCTGGAATTGCCCAATCGGTAAGTTCACTTGGACTTTGTTATGCGCTTTCACTATCAGCAACGAATATAACGAATTTAGATGTTTTCCAATCCATGTCTATTCTTCTTCCTCATGTAATGGAATACAATCTAACCTCCTCTGCTGGAAAATATGTACATATAGCAAAGGCATTAGATGAAGATGTATCTAACATTTCCGTGATCGAAGCTGCGATTAAAGCAGTGGAAGGTATTCGAAAAATCTATTTAGAACTAAAAATACCGCAAAGACTTTCTGAATATGAAGTTAAAAAAATCGACCTGCCCGGTATCGCAACGCTTGCCTCAACTTATTCATTTTTAGATAGTCTTCCTCGAGAATTACCCAAGAATGAAATTGAAACTATTTTAGTCGCTGCATTCTAATGATTCAACTTACAGACTTTGAGAAAGAACTACTATTAGAATTTACACTTAGTGATAGAGATGCAAGAAGAATGGATCGTGTAGTTACTGATATTGCTGCATTCGTTGGTATGGATAAATTCGAAGTCTTTGATTTTTTAAAGTTTGGTTGTGAAGAAGAACTAAACCAATTGAAAATAGATTACGATTGGAAAAGACTACAGAAAAGCATTCAATTTCGTTTAAAAAAACAAACTGATTGAACTATTAATAATAATATGGAAATCCCCTACTCCCACGAATTTGATGATATTTATTTTTCATCAGATGGTGGACTCCTTGAGACTCAATATGTATTTATTGAGACCAATGACATTCCCCAAAGATGGATTCATAATAAAAACTCAATCTTTACAATCTGTGAAACAGGTTTTGGCACGGGACTCAATTTTCTTTACACATGGAAGCTTTGGGATACTTTTATAAAAGATAAACCAAGTCTATGCGTAGAAGGCTCTAATCAAATAGTAAATGAATCGGAAGATGAAAATGAATCAGCAGATAAGGTTGAGATGGGAAACTCATCGCTTCAGTGGTTGCATTTTATATCGACAGAAGCCTTTCCTCTGTCTGGATCCGACATTTATAAATATCTGAAAGAAAGCTCTGAGATTTCAGAACAATTAGGAACCTTTCTAATTAAATACAAATTGTATTCTCCTGGCTTTTATCGATTTAATTTTCCCAAATCAAGAATTAGCCTAACACTACTTTATGGAGACATCAACGAAACCTTGCCTGAGTTAATCGCAAATGTGGATGCCTGGTTTTTGGATGGTTTTGCACCGAGTAAAAACCCACAAATGTGGACCGAAACTGTATTCCAAGAAATGGCGAGATTGAGTCGGAATGGAACTAGTTTCTCGACTTATACCTCTGCTTCGTTAGTTCGTAAAGGACTCAAAGAAGTTGGATTCTCTGTTCAGAAAAAAAACGGATTCGGCAGAAAACGAGAAATGTGTTTTGGTTTGTTCCATAAAGAAAATACCAGTGAAAATAGAATCGGCAGTGAGAATGAAATTGGAACGGAAGAAGGAATAGGAAATGAGAATACATTTGAAACTGAAATAGAATTTGAAAAGATACTTAAATTAAAGACTTCTGAGAATAAAAGCAATCTTTGGAATACGGAATTTTCTATAGCAGGAGCAGGACTCGCTGGATCTAGCCTAGCCTATGCTCTTAGACAAAGAGGGATTCCAGTAACTGTCTATGATCCAATAGGAATTGCAGAAGAGGCATCAGGAAATCCGATAGGAATATTCTATCCTCACCTAACGAAATATCCAAGCAAAGCATCAACATTTTCTTTATCATCCTTTTACTATGCCAACCAAATCTTAGACGAATTAAACGAAGATGAGAAATCTAATGTAATAAGCCAAGAAGGATTATTCTATAAAATCGATTCAGAAGATAAAAAATTACGCTATAAGAATAGTTTAATTTCTCATTCCTTACCTGAGGATATTGCCCAACTTGTTAAGAGTGAACATCTTGGTGAATGCATTTTTTTTCCAAAGGCGAAAAGCATCCTTCCTCGAAATTTCGTTAAATATTTACTTCAAGATTCTACATTCATAAAAGAAAATTTATCTATTTTACAAAGTATTTCATCAAATGCAAATAAAAATATTATTCAAAATAAAACTACAGTCTATTGTACATCCTATCATTTAAAAGACTTAGAAACGACCCAGGATCTTCCTATAAAAAAAGTTAGGGGACAATTGTATTTTTCAGATGATAATGATCCTTTGTATTCCTTATTAGAAAAGTTCGAAAATCCACTTTGCTCTGATTCCTATTTAGCCAAAGATAATCAGAATCGTTTTATTATTGGATCAACCTTTGATGAGTTCAAAACAGAAAGATCTTGGAGTGAAGAGGACGAAGGAATTATTCTAAAAAGAGCATTTGATTTAATTCAGAAAAAATCAGATAATTCTATTCAAGAAATTATTGATCAAAGAAAGATAAGATTCCAAGAAATACCTAAGTCTGATACTAAACATAGCATTGAATCGAATCTTTATAGAATATCACATAGAAGTCAATCTAAGGATAGGAATCCTATTATTGGAAATTACAACGGAACTTGGATCATGACAGCTTTGGGTTCAAGGGGTCTGGTAACAGCCTTACTTGGTGGTGAGATTCTTGCCTCTCTTATTTTAGACGAACCAATTCCAGTGCCAAAATCTATTTTGGATTTTTTGAGTCCAAAACGCTTTTCCAAAAAGTAAGCCATTCTGATTCTTCTACTATTTCTGTTTGGATACGAAGAAAAAATATTCGATTTTGAAATTCTGTTTTTATTCTGGAAATTATTTTCACAAAATCTTTTTCTGTACAAACCAATATATCGAAATTTTGTAAACGTCGGAAGAGACCTTCTAGTTCCCTATCAGGAAAAGAATAATGATCCTTGTATTCTATCATTTCAAGTTCCTTAGGTTTTTCATCTTGGATTGCTTGGAAAAAAGAAGAAGGAGAACCTAAACCACAGAAGGCGAGAACATTTTTATCTTCAAGAAAACCTTTTCCATATAAATGATTTTGATCCAGCTCAGTTGAATTCATCCATGCATCTTTATGGAAATATCCTAACTTCGTTTCCAGAGCATGAAAGATTTTTAGTTTAGGAAATTTTTCATGAATATGCTTCTGCCAAATAGTATTGCAAAGCAATTGATTATCGATTCGTTTGCAGCGTGTAAAGATAAGTAGATCAGCTCTTTTCAGTGCATTTTCTGTTTCTCTGAGTTTGCCAATTGGCAGAGTGAACCCATTTTCTAAGGGTCGCATTCCATCAACTAAAACAATATCAATATCTCTAGCTATAGCTATATGCTGAAATCCATCATCCAAGATCACAATCTTATTAGTAATCTTACTTTGATCTGGTGAATTTTTCTGATTTATATTTGAATTGTTTTTTTTCTCAAGGGAATCTTTGTACTCATAGGATTTTGATACGTCAGCGAGTATAGAAAACTTTTGAAAAGATTCTATTCGGTTGCTTCCAATGATTACTTCTGCTTGCTTAACTTGATTCTTAATCATAAAAGGTTCATCACCCACTTGATCGCAGAGAGAATCAATTTCCACCCTAGCACCAGCTTTGGATAGTTTGCTTCCATAACCTCTCGAAAGTATGCTAATTTGAGACTTCGAGGATATAGATTTTATAAGTTTTGTTAAATGAATGGTAAATGGAGTCTTGCCTGTTCCACCAACTGATAGGTTTCCGACAGAGATTGTTAGATCCACTAAAAGATTAATTGGCTTCTTTCTTTTTTGATTGAAATAGAAAATCACTTGATACAAGACAGAAAGTGGGTAGAATAGAAACAGGATAAAAACCATTATGAGTAAGATAATACAAAGTATTGGAATCTTAGGTCTATTCCTTTTCCATATGTCTTGCAATACGGATTATGAATTTACTAAGAAAGCGGCGAGTTTTGGGATTGAGGAATCGAAGAACTATGGACTTTCCTATTCTATCCAAGCATTTTACATTCCAGAAGAACAGTTGCCTGTAATTCGAAAGAGATTGTTAAACTCCTTAGTTCAAGACAACCCTTCCAATCGCAAAGAGCTTTGGGATAGAATCCAAAATTTACCTAAAGGGAATTATATCGGTTTTTATCTTTTTCCAGAAACTATGATAATACCTGAGTATCTTGGCTTTCAATTTAAATGGAATGGAACTGAAATTACACCTGATTTTATATCCTACGCTACACAGGTAAAAGGAAATGTACGAAATGAACCAGGATTTATTTGGATGGGTTCACCATTCACCTTTTACCCACCCGATACAAGAGTCTACTCATCTTATCCAGGACAAAGATACCAATCATCTATAGAATTGGATTGGCAACATTCTTATTTATTTATATTTGCTTTGGAGAGTATTCGACAAGATCCAGAAATCAACGAACTAAGAGCCATCTCTCCTTTGGGAGGGATGGCTGATTTTACTTGGAGAAAATTAGATTGAGCTTTTAGGAATGTCTTTTTTCTAATTCGTTAACGATATCTTGGAAGCTAAGATTTTTCTCAACCAATAGCACTTCCAAATGGAATACCAAATCAGCTATTTCATGAAGCAGCTCGGATTTTGATTCGTTTTTGCTTGCGATGATCACCTCACCTGCTTCTTCACCAACTTTTTTTAAAATACGGTCTAAGCCGTCGCGAAATAAATTTGCAGTATAGGAATTCTGGGGAGGATTCGTCTTGCGCGACTTTAAAATCTCTTCTAATTTCTTGATAAAATCCATGGTTACGGTTATATTCTTAAAACCACTCTCATGAGAAAAGCGAAAAAAGATCCAAAACATTC
The DNA here is from genome assembly GCA_009991425.1 of Leptospira sp. GTDB lineage: Bacteria > Spirochaetota > Leptospiria > Leptospirales > Leptospiraceae. The sequence continues at coordinate 164,635 of JAACWH010000020.1, read as the reverse complement.
AGTCTAATTACTATCTTATGAAAAAGTTTTTTAAACTTCATTTTCCAAAAGCTTATTCGCTCATAATTATTCTCATTTTTACATTTTTAATGAGCTTCCAAGGTATTTCTGCAAAAGATAAAATCTGGCAAACTTCCATACTTAGGGCAATGGAAATTGCCAAAAAGGAAAATAAACCCATCTTCTTAGAATTGTATGCTGATTGGTGTACAATCTGTAAATCTTTAGAAAAAAATATTCTCTCTGATCCAAGTGTTCAAAATGCATTGGACGACTATATTTTGGTTCGACTGAACGGAGAAGAATTTCCCAACTTAATGGAACGTTATGAAGTGCAAGGCTTCCCTACTCTACTATTCTTAGATAAATATGCAAATTACATTCAGAAACTTTCCGGTATGCCAAGTAAGGAATTATTGATTCGGGAAGCAAAGTTAGCACATAAGAATTCAAATTTGGAATCAAAATTAATTGCTGCTTGGAAAAAGAATCCAAATCTCGCACAAACAAACTTTGAACTAGCTGTTTACTACTACCAAAAAGAAGAACTTTCCAAATCTGTAGAGTTCTTTACTCATGCTAGCCAAAAGGCTAAAAAATCAGAATGGGATTTAAAACGACAATCAAACTATAACATTGCATTAATCACTATGAATCAGGGAAAATACAAGGAAGCTATTGGTCTTTGGCAGAATTATATCAAGTCTTATGCAAAAGCTCCACAGCTATCAGGCGCCTACTTCCATAGAGGAATATGTTACAAAGAATTGAAAGAAAACTCTAAGGCAAAATTAGATTTTAAAAAAGCAACTGCTATTAGCCCAGATGAAGAAGAAAAGAAAATCATTCGGGAAGAATGGAATTCTATCTAAACTCTGCTAGAAATAGGAATGTATTTTCTAGAGTTCTCACCAACATAAATTTGTCGAGGTCGAACTTTAGAATTTTCCCCTTTCTTTCTAAGCTCACGCCAATGAGCCATCCATCCAGGAAGTCGCCCAATCACTTGCATGGAAGTAAAAAGCTCCTTAGGAATTCCCAGTGTATGGAACATGATTCCACTGTAGAATTCTAAATTAGGATACAGCATCTTAGAAACAAAATAATCATCTTTCCAGATGAAGTTATCAACTTGCATAGCTAATTCTTCAATCGGATCTAATTTACGGTTTTTATAAAAATCCAGAAAAACCTTACGAGCAACTCTGGCTCGTGGACTAATTGTATCATAAGCCTTTTGACCAAAACCGTTTGAGTGAAGTTCTTTCTCACCAGATTTAAATCTTTCGAAATAAGAAATTGCATCTAATTTTGATTTTTGAATATCTTCAAGTAATTCAACTGCAGCAACAGGACGTCCACCTTCACGTGAACCCCATTGAGCTGCTATGCCCGCTGCGATTGAAGCAAATAAATTAGCTTTTGTAGAACCTATTATATGTACAGTTGTTACAGAAACATTTTGTTCATGATCAGCATAAAGAATCCAAAGTTTGTTTAATAACTTTTCAAATTCGTCAGGAACGGTATAAGCACCCTCAGCTGGAATTGCATGAAGCATATGTAAAAAATTAGTACAATATGGTAGTTTATCTAAAGGATAAACAAAGGGATGACCTTCGCTATGTCTTTGTGTGAAAGCTGCAATCGTTCGAATCTTTGCTAATAGACGAGTAACTTGGTCTACGCCTTTGTCCAAATTTTCTTCATAATCATCTGGATAATAACTTGATAAAGAAGTTACCATAACAGACAGAGCTGCTAAAGGATTGGCCTTGCCTGGGAAACCATCAAAAAGATTCAGCATATCTTCATGAATCATAGAATGATTCGAAAGTCTCTTAGAAAAATCTTCTAACTCTTGCTTGTTGGGTAGATCACCATAAATTAGAAGGTAGGCTGTCTCTACAAAAGTAGAGTTCATAACCAATTCTTCTATTTCATAACCTCTATAGAATAGATCACCCTTTTCGGGAACTCGACGAGAAACTTTAGAATGACCAATGGCGGTATTGAAAAGTCCAGGATCTAGGCTAACTAGTCCTGTCTCTTTATACAAGGAAGAGATGTCTACTCCCTGTCTTCCATCAGTTCCAGTAATAATGGGAAGTTCGAATTTCTTCCCATCGATCAGAAGTTCGGCTTTTTTATAATTCATATATATTACTATTTAAGTGCTTGTTCTAAATTATCATGGATGATGACAAAATCAGTCAATCCTACGATATCCATTACTTTTCGGAAATGAGCATTCAGACCTGCAAATTCTATCTTTCCAGAGTTCTCAGAAGCTTTAGTGATAAGGCTGATAAGTGTTGCTATTCCAGCAGAGTTGATGTAACTAGTATCTGAAAAATTCAATATAACTCTTGCTCTTTTATTATCCGGGATGGAAGAATAAGAAGACATGATATCATCATCGGCTTCGGAAGTGATTTCACCAGAAATATGAAGAACTGGAGTTGCTCCACCTTCTTCAAACTCTATTTTAATTTTAAAATCATCAGCCATTCTTAAGTTTTCTCCTAATTTCTTCCCTTTACTTCCATTCTAGAAAAAGGATAGGATTATTTCCATCCTTTTTCTAATTGAATCTATGGGAATCAGTTCAGAAATTTTAGTAATTTCTATTTCTTAGTTAAATACACAACGTATTGAGCGATTTGACCAATAGTTTCGTCGCCTAAATGTGCGTAGGAAACCATAGTGGATCCTTTGATCCCTTCTTTTAGAGTTTTTGTAACTCCAGCTACAGTATTTCCATTCTTCCATTCAGAAGCAGGTGCTTTGTAGTTTCTAGGCTTAGGATTCAATGCTTGCGCTGTTGGAGTATCTGCATTTCCTTGTTCGCCGTGGCAAGATGCACAAGTCATTTCAAATGCTTCTTTACCAGCTTGCAAGTCAGCATCTAATTCAGTTACAGCTGCTACTTCTTCGGTTGCAGTTTCTTCTACTGGAGCTGGCTTATCGCCACAAGATACTAAGAATAGGGAAAGTAGGATTGTAGTAGAAAAAAGTATAGTTTTCTTCATGTTTTTAATGTTCTCCTGGTCATTTTCAATTTTTTAATAGTTCTCAGAATTGCCTACTAAAATAAGAAATTATTGTAAAAGATTCTCTAATGCCAAATCTAATTCCGGAAATTGGAATTCAAAACCTTCCGCTTGCAAATTTTGTGGTAGAACGAATTGACCCTGTGTAACTACAATAGATCCCTCTCCAAAAATTGCATCCAAGGCAAAACTGGGAGTTGGAAAAATAGCAGGTCTCTGCAATGCTTTTCCTAAAGATTTCGAAAATTGATAATTTGATCTAGGTTTAGGTGCAGTGAGATTGAAAACAGAATTTTTGCGATTTTTTTCCATCAGAAAGATAAAAGCTCTAACAATGTCTTGGCTATGAATCCAACTCATACCTTGTTCGCCTGAGCCAATTGGGCCGCCAATAAATGATTTGAATATAGGGACTAATTTTGCTAAGGCTCCCCCTTGCGTATCAAGAACAATTCCTATTCTTGCTAAGATAACTTTCGTCTTTTTATTATTAATTCCTGAAGTTGCAACCTCCCAATTTGCACATAGCTTCCCTAAATAATCTTTACCCTGGGGCGAATCTTCATTAAATTCTAATTTAGAATCTGGATAGGAACCGTAGAATCCAATTGCTGAGGCATTTAGCAGAAGTGCTGGTGGGTTCTTGCATGAATTAATGGCATCCACTATATTTCTAGTGTGATCAACGCGCGATTTATAGAATTTCTCTTTTGCCGAATCTGTCCATCTTACTCCTGCTATATTTTCACCTGCTAGATTAACTAAGACATTTAAGCCCTCTAAATCAGAAGATTCAATTGATTTCGTAGAAATATAATGCAATAATTTCGATTCTGAAATTCGCTTTGGATTATTATTCCGAGTAAAAATAAAAACTTCATCTGAACGTTCTAAAAGTGCCTGAGTAAGTTTTGAACCTATGAGTCCTGTTCCACCAGATATTCCGATTTTCATATTATTTAGACAGAGTTGTAGAGACTCATATTGGAAAATCTCCGAAGAAAATACGATTAGAATTTCTTCTTGGTTTTCTATTTCAATCTGCTTTCCTGGTACTATGCTTCGTAAATTTTGGCTGCCATTTTCTTTTGTCTTTGTGATTGCTTTGGGAAATATTTATATATTAATCAGTTCTCAAGCCAAAATTATTAAATACAACAGTCAGCCTCCTTTTCGATTAGATGACTTTACTAAATCTTACAAAGTTGATTCAAACTCTCAACTTAAGAACTTACTCGACAAAGAACCAACAACTATATGGAAGAAGCTTTCACCAGGAATAGATGCGAAAGATTTCGAAATAGAACTCACACTCACCCACAAATGGGATGGCAAAGAATTTGTTCCTAAGCTTCCTGCAAGTATCCAAATCTATACATGTAGTAAGTCACAATTGATTCTTAGTGTAATGCTAAGAGAAGCAATCAATATTGATAAGGAACTTAGATTGCCAGATGATATTATCGAAATCACTCAAGAATATTTGACAGAAAAAAATGGAAAGATTTTGATTTCACTTGAACCTATTCGCAAGAAGCTATTTACATCCAATAATTATCCAGCAGGCATTTCTATTGTAACTTTACGAGGGAAGTATTTAGATGAGACAGGATGTTTGCAAGGTATTGAGTTAGGGGAAAATGAATGATCTAGAATTATTAAATTTTCAATATTGAAGAAATAAAAACAATGCTACTTTCTTAAAATTTTATCCATGGACTTACCCTTTGCTAGTTCATCGACCAACTTATCCAGATAACGAATATTACGCATCAAATCATTCTCTATATCTTCCACTCTATAACCACAAATCAGACCTTTAATCAAATTTACTTTTTCATTGATCGAAGGAGCTTGGTCAAAAAACTCTTGAAAGTTCACGCCTTTTTTTATCTTTGAATTTAGAGATTTTTCATTATAACCTGTGAGCCAGAATATAATCATATCTACTTCTTCTTTAGTTCTTCCTTTTCGCTCAGCCTTTTTAATATACAAAGGATAGACAGATGCAAAACTCATTTTAAAAATTTTATGATTTTCCATAATTATAACAAAGAAGGATTAATAATAAATCGAATAGGATTTCCAACTCTATGATCAAGATCATTGATACAATCATTGATCTCTGATAAGGGATGGACTCCTGTTATAGAGGGTTTTAGATTAATTTTCTTATCCAAATACATTTGAATCAAATCAGGAATTGCTCTGTGATCCGAACCATAGGAACCAACAATGGAAATCATTTTCTCAATAAGCAGGAAGGGAATCTGAAAGCTGAGAGCTTGTCTTCCAATACCAACTAGGACAATTCGTCCACCTGTGTTCATGGCACGCACGGAGTCTTCTACATTTTTCATATAACCAGAAAAGTCCACAAGTAGATCAACACCTTTAGAGATTTCTTTTAAAGTTTTGCCCGCATTACGAACTTGAGAAATATTTATAATTTCATCGGCACCATATGCTAATGCGTTTTCCAAGGAACCCGAATCAATATCTAATGCGATCACCTTACCTTTAGTAAGTGCACGTGCTACGGCAACTCCATGAATTCCAAGTCCTCCACAGCCTATGATCGCGACAGTATCGGAATCTTGGATATTACCTCTATACTTAATAGCATTATAAGGAGTTGAAACTGCGTCCGCAAGAATTGCGCCTTCTTCGAAGGGAATACTATCAGGAAGTTTATAGAGGTAACGGGATTCAGCGACTAAAAATTCAGCGAAACTTCCGTCCCTATCAAAACCGAACACCCCAATATCCTTGCAAAAGTTCTCGCGTCCCGAGAGGCAATGAGTGCATTTTCCACAGGATGTTCCTGCTGATATGACGACTCTGTCTCCTATTGCAAAATTATCTACGCCTTCCCCTAATTCTGCTATGACTCCAGAAGATTCATGCCCAGGCACTCTCGGATAGTGCCTGCATTTCAAAGTTCCATGTGCAACCAAATGAACATCAGAGCCACAGATGCCGCAGGCTTTGATATTGACTTTTACCTCACCCAATTTTGGACTGAGGTCTGGAACTTCGCGAATTGCAAGCAAAGTTTTGCCAGAATCTAAAACTGCGGCTTTCATGCTAATTTAATTAGTATCCACCGATCAACAAGCGATGATTAGATCTCCACCAGCCTTCACTTCACCAGCTTCATTTTTTGCTTCCACGGTTAGGGTTACTAATTTTTCTCCGTTGTCTTCTTTTTTTCTTTTTACAGTAGCAAAGCAAGTTAGGATTTCTCCTGGTTTAGTCATAGCTTTGAATTTTATACCGAAAAAGCGTATCTGCTTTTGATCCGCCCACTCTGTGCACAGTCGACCAATTTGAGCCATAACATACATTCCATGAGCGATAGTACCATCTAATCCATTTGATTTTGCAAAATCTGGATCATTGTGAATCGGGTTGAAGTCCCCACTAGCTCCCGCATAACGAACTAAATTTGCATGTGTGATTACAGGAATTTTTAAAGAATGAACTTCTTGACCTGCTTCTAATTTATCAAATTCTATTTTAGCCATATTCTTTCCTTAGTCCTTAGGTCTGATAACTATCGCCATCTCTCCACTGAGAATGGGTGTATCTTTGGAATCATAGATGGTAGTCTTGAATGATACCATGTCCATCTTGCCTGTTTTCACATCAGAGATTTCTGACTGAGCCCATACATGACCTGGATACAAAATTTTGTTATAGGTATATTCTTCTTTCAAATGCAGAATTCTTGCTAAATCAATTCCCAAATCTGCCATATCTTGCCAGATCTTTGGGTAGCCCCAGAATTGAATCACAGTTGGAAAAGTAGGTGGTGCAGGGATATCATCGTATCCCGCTTTTTTCGCCGCTTCCAAATCAAAGTATATTGGATTCGTCTCACCAATTGCTTGGCAAAATTCTTTAATCTTGCCTTTCTCAACTGTGAATTCAAATCGATCTAATTTCTTACCGATGATGTCCTTAGACAGAGCTTGTTCAGCCATATTATCTCCTAATGTTTGTTTAACCAATCTTTTACTAAATTTAATACTTCTAATTTACTATCGCCTTCCTCATTCATTGTTTCATGATAAAGACCAGGGAAAATTTTAAGAGTTTTATCTTTGGAGCCTATTCTTTGGTACAGAAGTTCCGAACCTTCTTTTAGTGCGACCATATCTTCCTCACCATGGAAAACTAAAGTAGGAACTTGGATGTATTCTGCACCTGGAAGGACATTGTCTTCTGCTTTAAGCATGAAGTTTCCTAGGTAAGCACTGATATTTCCATGAACAAGAGGATCATTTGCATATGCTTCTACAACTTCTTTGTCCTGGCTTAAAAAATTAATGTTTAGACCTGCTGGCATAGTTAGAGCAGGAGTAACTGTGGATAGGAATCCAGCAAAAAACTTTTTCACTTCCATTACTGCATCTGTTTTAATTTTGAGTGGGATTCCACTACTGATTAAGACTGCCAACTTTTGGTGTCTAGCTGCTTTCTTGGCGTATGTAACAGTAACTAAAGAACCCATAGAATGACCCATTAGATAAACTTGGTTTACCTTATTTTCTTTTAATGCGACATCGACCAAACGGTCTAGATCCTCTGCAAAGGACTCAAATTGTGGGGCATTTCCCCTCGCTCCCTCAGATTTTCCATGACCACGAGCATCAGGTATATAAATTACAAATCCCGAACCAGAAAGAATCGAAACAAGGTTCTCATATCTACCACCGTGTTCACCAAATCCATGATGAACGACTAAAACTTTATTTGCCTTGCCAGAAGTAGGCCTATATACTCTATAATGATATTTTAAACCATCGGATGTTTGGATAGATGATTCAGTGAGTTGGTAATTTTGTATTCCTTGCATGTTTTTCCCCTACTTCTTAGGAAAAAACCTGGGCTATATATTTCAATTCTTTTTCAAAACAAACAAGAATGGCTAAAATTTGCAAAGGATATGCTTAAATGGATAAATCGAAAATCACACCTGAATTATTGACAAAAATTTTAAGAGAACATTCTGAAATGTTATCAGTGCTGAAACTAGCCAATGGAAACATGTCTCCTGTAGAATGGAAAGAATGGGTAGACAAGAAAAACGAGATCATTTCAAAAATTCAAAAAATAGACACAAATTAACTTTTTATTTTCTCTTCATTGGGATTATAGCCTCAGTAAGTCTTGCTTGTTTTTCAAAAAAAAGAGAGATAAATACAGTTTCGATTGATCTGACTCGCTTACTTGCTGATTCTTCTACTATAAAAATAGGTGCCTTCAAACATACAAATACGCCTAAAGATCCGATTCCTTACCATTGGAAGAAAAATCCAGGTAGGTATTCCAAGCTCACTACTTCTGAGAAGTGGTGGAATACCCAACTTACGTTCAATACGGATTCAGAATTATTTATCAATGAATCCAAAGATAGCATCCTACTTCCCTCTTCAGATAGTAAAACTAGTTCCGTTCAATTTCAAATCCCAGATAAAGATTACAATCTCAATCTATCTATTGGATTTCTTCCTTTATCGAAATTTACAAAGCCAAAGGGAAAATTTAGAATTCTAAAAGGAACTAAAGTCTTATTAGAAATCCTGGCGGAAAATTATCTAGCCGAAGTCTGGGAAGATGTAGATTTAAAATTTGAATCTAAAGAAAATTTAATTTTTGAATGGGAGTCTTCGAATTCAATCGTAGCTCTAGGAAATCCAATTCTAACTGAAAGCAGTTTAACTAAGGCACCTAATATTGTTTTTATAGTAATTGATTCTGCTAGAAAAGATTTTTTCCCATTGTATGGATTTCCGCATCCGATAACGCCTAATTTAAGCTCCTTAAGCAAAGACTCGGTAGTTTTTGAGAATCCTTTCTCAAATGGAAATTGGACTAAGCCCTCTATGCTATCTTTTTTCCATTCCGAATACAGCTCCAATTTAGGAATCCACAATCTTTGGTTTGCAACCCTTCCTAATCACAAAAAAATATACTACAAAAATAGTTCACCAAGCTTAACAGAAATTTTAAGACAAAACGCGTATTTTACAGAAACGATAATGAACAACGTATTTCTCTTAGAATATACTACGGTTGGAGTAGATCTCGGCTTTCATTCCTCCTACCAAGTGGGAAAGGATATTGATGACTCTAGAGTCCTGACAGATAAGGCTTTGAACTTCTTAGAAAAAAATAAGAATCAATTATTTTTCTTGCACTGGAATCTAAACACACCTCACGGAGGTTACTCTCCTCCCTACGAGATGATGGCAGCTGTTCGCAAATTTATCCCTGAGAAAGAATTCTATTCCTACCCATCGCAAATCCGTCGCTATATGGCAGAAATCTATTATACAGATTTTTTAATTGGAGAATTCATCCAAAAGCTTAAAAATTTAAAACTTTATGATGATACCATCATTGTTGTTACAGGTGATCACGGCGAACTTTTTGATGAAAAGCATGACTACCACTTTCGCTATATCCTCCAAGGGATCTATGGTCATGGGGAAACGCACTACGATGAAGAAATCAATGTGCCATTAATCATTAAACCCTCTGCAAATTTAAATGAAAAAATTAAGAAAGATTTGATTCCAGGACAACAATCGCTTCTTTCCTTAGTACCTACTCTACTTAGTCTTGCCGATATTTCGGATGAAAACAATAATCGAAAGGGAGAAGATTATACTCAGTGTATTTTTTCTAAAGATGAATGTCCTAATGAAAAATTCATCTATACAGAAGGTCGTATGTCTGAATCTATTCGAACGAATCAATACAAATACATTCGAAGATACCAAGGTTATACAAACGTTAGCTTGACACTTGAAGGCGATAGACATCCTATGCCTGAGGAATTATACGATCTAATAGAAGATCCAAAAGAGTATAATAATCTAGCTACCCAAGAAATAGGAAAACCACTTTTGGAGAAAGCTAGAAAGGATTTTGATTCCGGAAATTTTTTGACCAAAAATCAATTTACAATTTATTTACCTGATTGTGGAGACCCAATAAATCAATATCGTATATTCTTATCTGTTCCAGCAGGCATTTATAAAATGCAATTGCCTGAAGGGTTTGTTGCAACCAAAGACCAGTTAAGATCAACATTGATAACGGGAAATCGAACAGAAGATAATTCTTTAATAAAAATTCATACTGTAAATCCTGAACCAGCTGTAACAGCAAGTTTCCTTTGCAATGGCAAAAATATAAACTACCGTATGGGGAAATGGGGCTTGGTATCAAATTCATCTATGATAGGTAAGGAGAACTCTCTCATCCTATCTGCAAGAGAGCCCAATGGATTCCGTAAATCTACTCTTCCCTGGATCTATAATGATGGAAGATTATCTGGGGAATATGAGTCTGAAAATGAAGCTTTGATGGGACAAGAAGTGCGTAAAATCCTAGAATCCTGGGGTTATATCCATGAATAAACAAAAGCTTACTTGACATTTCTATGTAGCTACTATTTAGTTATGGAATGAAAAAAACCTGTCTAAATTTTTCTATTAATAAATATTTTATTTCTCCTGCGATCATTCTTTCTTTTTTAATTTTCCCTAACTTAAGGCAAATTTCAGCTGAATCCAATTCCTTTGAAGAAATCGACAAAGTAAAAATGGAACATCTCGATACTAATCTTCCAGATTCTCATCAGCTTGCACTTAAAAGAATCAACCAATATCGCTTAAAAATGGGACTGCCTGTTTGGGTTTATGATTCTAGCTTAACTAAGATGGCACAGGCTCATGCAGACTATGTGCTGATCAATTGCAAAGCTGGCAGAAAGAAATTTGGTCACTATGAAGATCCATCTTATAGCAATTATACGAAAGAAGGAGATGAGGCAGCAAGAACATCAGGTCTTTCGGGAGGACCAGACCCCTTGTATGGTTTAGAACGATTGATTGAAGGCGTATTCCATCGTGTTCAATTTACTAAACCTTCAGCTATGAGAGTCGGAATTGGATTTTCTTATGATTCAAAAAACTCTTGTGGATCGACACTTTTTGTTAGCCGAAAATTAAACGAAGCAGATACCTCTGTCCAAGAAGAATCAGAATTTATAGTTTTTCCCCCAGACGGATTTGAAGATACTCTAAGTAAATTCATTAGTGAATGGCCAGACCCTAGGCCGCAGCCAAGCAAAGAGCATTCAGGCTATATGGCTTCCATCCAAATTCCAAAGACAATGAAATCAGATTTTCAATCAAGTTCTGTCATTATGAAAGATAGCAAAGGTAAAGTGATTGATCTAATGGTTACAGATCCCAAAAATCCTACCTATAAAAATCCTCCTGCAGGCATGTTAGAAGTCTATGGGAAAGCCTCGGGAAATAACCACTTCTCCGATAATTTCGGTATGGTATTCATCATGCCCAAAGAAAAATTAGAAATAAATGAAACTTACACGATTGATGCTAAGTTAGAATTCTCAGAGACTACAAAAGATATTTCCTGGATGTTCAAGACACGTAAAAACAACACTTGGAAGGTACAACCTGAGGCGAAGGAATTTGATAAAGAAAATTTAGGATTCCTGCGAACCCATCTTTATCCGAATGATACTCTTTCATTTTCAAAAGGAAAATTCGAACTAGATAATATTCTCTGGTTTGATGAATCAATCCATATCAGAGGTGAAGGAATCGATAAGACCTTCTTAAGTTTCAAAAATCCTAACTCAGATAAAGGCTATATGTTAAACTTTAAAGGGAAGGAAAATTCCATATCACAACTCAGTATTGAACCTTTAAAAATGGGAGGATTATACACTAGAGATGAAGCCAGCTTAAGTATAGATTCGATTCATTTGAAAAATACAAGCAATACTGCAATCCAAATTTCCCCCAAATCAAAACTCATTTCCAAGAATTCAACCTTCACTAATTTAGGCTCAAGCAAATCCGTTCCATTTTGCATTCGAAAAGAAGGAGAATTTATATTAGAATCAGGAAATTACTTCGAAGGAATAAATAATAAAACAGGTGTCTGTGGATCATTCATACAAGTTGCTAATAAAACATGGAACGTATCAAATAAATCAAATCCAAGTGAAAAAACTATATCCCTTTTTGATGCTTTCAACCTTGCGGGAAGTGATGACACTCTGCACCTTGCACCAGGAGTCTATGCTTTTGCATCCTCTGTTTGGATTCAAAATAATCTCAAGATGATTGGAACTTCTGGAGTAAAAATTATTAATTCGAATAAGAATCCTATTTTTCTTGTAGCTAAAGATGTGCAATTTATCTTAGCTGATGTAAATCTGGAGGGAGATTGTGCTTTTTTTTATCTCAAAGAAAATGCAAAAGTGCATTTAAATAAAAATAAAGTAAGTACGAAATCTTCACAGTGTTATTTTGCTTCCTTAGATGGAGAATCCGAATTGGTTATCCTAGATTCTGAATTTTCAAATTATTTTTCTGATCTTTTTCTTTTCTCAAGATCAATGCTGGGAAAATTTCAAAATACAAACACAGTTTTTCCCAATGGAAAATCAATTCAGGCAAAAGAAACAATGAAAACAGGATATATACTTCGGATTAAGTAAAGTATTCAATGGTTGACGAAGAAGGCATTCTCCTCAAAATGAAACCAAATTGGAGGAACTTTTGAAAACCTTTTTTATACCACCTAAGTTTGAAGCTCCCTTGGCATGGACATTTGATGTTACCATGCCAGTTATCACAAAACTATTATTCAATCTAAACCAAGTCATTATTTCCCACCAAGATAAACGAAGATTGAGGGAACTTTCAAATAGAAGGGTTCTGTATTTTTCCAATCATCCCACTACTATCGAACCTCCCGTTGCTTATTCGATAGCAAATGCCATGGGTTCTAGATTTCACTTCATGGCATCTAGAAATGTCTTTGATTGGGGAGCTGGAGTTGTAGGAGAAGTCATTCGCAGGATTGGCGCATTTTCTGTATTAGCTGGTGGTGCCGATAGAGACGCAGTTAAAATGTCTCGCCAAATTTTAACTAAACCCGACGGCAAGCTGGCAATCTATCCTGAAGGAATGTGCTCTGGGGAAAATGACAACCTACTTCCTTTTCTTCCAGGAACAGCTCAAATTGGATTTTGGGGTTTGGAAGATGCACTCAAGCAAGATAAAGATGCAGATATAACAGTTGTTCCTGCTTTTGTAAAATATGTAGCAACTGGATCCAAGTCTAGCATGATAGAATCCATTAAACTTTCGATTCACAGAATTGAACTTGCCTTACACTTGGATCCAGGCAATAGAAATCTACTTAGAAGATTTCTTATGGTGGGAAGATTTCTATTAGAAAAAACCGAAACAGAATACGGGATAGTTCCTGATCCAGACCAGGATTATGAATTTCGAGTAGGAAAAGTTCGCCATGAGGCACTGAACAGAGCAGCTGAAATTCTCAGAATGGAATTCACGGAAGGGGAAAATGCCATTGATAAAATCCGAGAACTTTTCACTGCTCTTGATGGAATCCAAGCAGGCTTTCCCAAAAAAGGTTTAGAGCATGTAACTATGGAAGTCTACGAGGAAGCAAGAAAAGAAGTCGAAAAGGCCTATACATTTCTTGTCACCAAACCCCAACATCTCGTGAGCTATCCAACCGCTGAAAGATTCTACGAATGGCTTTATCGTTACGAGACGATAGTTTTTGGGAGAACGAATTACCGAGCAAGAGAGGCACATATATATTTTGCACCCTTTTTCTTGTTAAATGAATATATGGAAGATTATAAGAAGGATAAACGAAAGACTGTGCAGACAGTTACTGATAGACTTAGAAAAGATTTAGAAGCTTTGATGAAGACAGCAAGCCTTTCTACAAACCCTATCGTAATTGCGGAAGATATTGGCGAAATCTGAACAGAATCTATTCTGCTGCACTCTAAGATAAGAAGCGAGTTTTGCTTTCTTTAAAGATTTTGTAATGAAAAATAATTTCAACCAGTCAAGAATCCGTATTTGTAATAAGAAACCTGTCCTAAGCAATGCCAAGTATGTGTTGTATTGGATGCAAGCCAATCGAAGGTTTACTTGGAACCATAGCCTTGACTACGCCGTTCAAGTAGCTAAAGAACTAGGAAAAGAACTTGTAGTTTACGAAGGTCTTCGCATGGACTACCCGTGGAATTCCAAACGCATTCATAAGTTTATTCTAGAAGGGATGATCGAAAATTCCAAAGAGGCAGAAAGAATCTCAGCAAATTATTGGTGCTTTGTGGAGACGCCAAAGAATCCTGCTAGAGGATTATTGAAAAAAATTTCCCAAGATGCCGCAGTCATCATTACTGATGACTTTCCATGCTTTATCATTCCTGAACAAATAGCTAAGCTCTCTGAAAAAGTCGACTGCCAGTTAGTAGCCATTGATGGAAACGGAATCATTCCTTTGAGCGAATACGGAACTTTTGCCTCAGCAGCAAGGGTCCTCAGAACAAGAATCCATAAATTATTTGCAAATCATTATATATCGAGAGCTAAGCCTCATTATAAAAAAGGCGAACTTGCCTCTTTAAACAAAGGAACAAAAGCCCCTTTCCAAAATTTTGCAGGACTTGATTCAGAGCTCATTGCAAGTTTAGAAGAAATTCCTTTTACGAATCAGATCGATCCTGTTGATGGAGTAAAGGGAGGAAGATCGCAGGCTCTCAAAATTTTGAAAGAATTTCTTGAGAATAAAATCATCCGTTATGAGACGGATCGTTCTAAACCAGATCATCCTGAAAGTGTTGCTGTCTCCAATCTCTCTGCCTACCTTCACTTTGGACATATCTCTGCAGAAGAAATAATAACAGCTGTTTTGGATTGGTCGGACAATTTTTATACTAAAGGTAAATCTACTACTTGGACACCTGCGGTTCTCAATTTAGACTTCAGAGGTAAGAGAGAGAATTTTTACTCACCTCTTTCAGCAGCTAACTCTTATTTGGATGAGATCATTACCTGGCGGGATACTGCCTACCAATTGTTCTGGCATAAGAGAGAGTTCAGAAAGAACACAGATATATTGCCAGATTGGGTTAAGGCAAATTTTGCACGCCACAAGAAAGACAAGAGAGATTTCCATTACACCAAAGAAGAGTGGCAAAATTCAAAAACCCATGATCCTATATGGAATGCTGCTCAGACAGAACTTGTTACAACAGGAAGAATGCACAATTATATGCGTATGCTTTGGGGCAAAAAAATTATAGAATGGAGCCCTACTATCGAAGAGGCCTTCGATCTTTTAGAAGAGTTCAATAACCTCTATGCCTATGACGGTCGCAATCCAAATTCCTACGCTGGAATTCTTTGGTGCTTTGGTTTATTCGATAGACCCTGGTTCCCGGAACGTAATGTACTAGGGAATATTCGCTACATGTCATCTGATTCAACAAAAAAGAAATTCAAGCTTAAGGGCTATTTGGATTATATAGATACCTTGAGTGAACGCCAAGGTAGTCTTTTTTGAACACAGAGATTATTGAAGAAACTGAACAAAGAAGCGAGACTGTTTATAAACAATCGGTAATTCTTTTCAACGATGATGTAAATGATTTTGACCATGTAGAAGACTGCCTAATGAAAATTTGTTTTAAGAACAGGAAGGAAGCTGAGAAAATCGCCAAGGAAGCCCACAACAAAGGCCGAGCCATCTGTTATGTCGCAAGCTTAGAAGAATGCGAAACTGTAGCTGAAAAAATGTCTGAGCAAGGACTAACCGTTTCCATTCAATAACAAACTTAAATTAAATTTTACGGAGTTTTAATTTTACTTGCCATTCTTTGCTTCTGAGACCAAATTTGCACAATGTTGGTAACTCAGAAAGATCTCGATTCTCATCATTCCAAATTCAAACAAGAATTGGGTGGAACTAAGGACACAAGTTTTGCCCTGCTCCATCTAAGTCGTGAACTCAAGAAAGATATTGCAAGTCTCAAGCATCAAATTTTTTTCACTAACGATAATTTGGGAATCAATGCCTACTACCTTGACCACCAAAGAAAAAATCTCTATCTATATAAATACAATTGGTCAAACACTGCTTCTGTATTTAAGGATTCTATTCGTAAATTAGCTCATGAAGGAATGGATAAGTTATTAGGAAATGTAGCTCCTGAGTCTACGGAAAGAAAATTTATCAATCAACTTCGATCTGAATGTTTGGAGAACCAAAGCATAGTCCAAAGAGTTTTTATCTATTTTATATTTAATGGTGATCCTGATACTGCCGAAAGATCAGAGGCAATTGGAAGCCTGAGAGAAGACCTCGAAAATAAAAAGCATGTATTAGATACTTTCTTCCAAAGAAATATTTCTCTTACTATTGATTTTCTCTCGAATCAAACTAGAAGGAGAGCTGGGCTTTCTCACACAACGACAACCCATAGTTATAAGTGCAAATTGTCCCATGCTCCCATCAAGAAAAAGACTGCCTCATCAGAGGAAATGAATCTATGCATCCTTCGTTTAAATGATCTGTACAAGATGTACAAAGAAATGGGTCATAGACTTTTTGAAAGAAATATTCGCTCGGCTCTGTCTTTGGATAACAATCCAAACCGTGCCATTCGTTCGGCCCTTAAGAATATTGTAATCCAAAAGAAAACACCAGCTGACGAATTTGTATTCAATCACAATGGTGTGACACTTTTTGCTGAAGATGTAGTCTGGGAAGAGAATTCAGTAACCATCACAGAGCCTAGGGTTCTCAATGGAGCTCAGACTATCTCTTCTTTTGCTGGCTTTATGGAAGAACATGAGGGCAATGCAAATTTAGAAGCCAACAAAAAGGCATTAGAATCTATAGAGGTTCTTGCAAAAGTTATAACCTCAGAATCCCAAGAAACACTCAAAGATTTTATTGTTCGTGTTACCATCAATACCAATCGCCAAAACCCGGTTGAGCCCTGGAACCTTCGAGCCAGTGATCTAATCCAACTGGAATTCTCTGATAAGTTCAGAGAAGAACTGAATGTCTTTTACGAACGCCAAGAAAATGCCTTTGGATCTCTAAGCTACGAAGACTTGGAAGAAATGGGTATAGAAGAACAGAATAAATTTGTATCTATCAAAAAATTAGCTCAAACTTTTCTCGCCTTACAAGGTGATATAGATAAGTTATCCAGACTCAAAGAAGTATTTGAAAATGAATCCCAATACAATGCTATGTTCAAGCGAAAGTATCTGGATGTAAATGCCAAGAAAATTCTCCTAGTCTATAAAACCCAAGCAAGACTAGGAAAAGTGATTGAAACCATCATCGAAAGTGCGCCCAACAAATACTACTATTTGAAACGAGGTAAGAATTTGATTTGGGCTCTTCTCATTCAGGGTATACTAAACGACAGAAAGATCGACCAGTGGATAGAAGAATATGGCTCAAGGCTTTCCATCGAAACCAATTTCGGAGAAATCTGCAAGGACATCGCCTTAAAGAAAATCAAACCTCTCATTAATGAGTTAATCTCTGATAGTAAGATAGCAAAATCAATAGAAGAAGAGAAATTCACCTTTCTAAAATCCAAATCATCCTTTGATGTTTGTATTAGAAATGCTAGAGATAAATTTGAATGGGACAAGAAAGATCTGTAAGATAAAATATAATTTTGGCATCATTCAAAAGCCAAAATGCAGATTTGAAAATGGATAATTGGTTGCCTGTTTCAATTCTAAATATTAGTATTATCTCATGAATACTAAAGTCGATGAATTTCTCGTAAATGGTTGCATGAGATGCAAATTGGGAGCAACTCCTGATTGCAAAGTAAACTCTTGGAAAGAGGAAATTCTACTTTTACGCAAAATTGTTTTAAAATCAGAACTAACAGAAGATCTAAAATGGGGATTTCCCTGCTACACTTTTAACAATAAAAATATAATGCTACTCAGTGTATTTAAGGAATATTGTGCCATAGGCTTTTTCAAAGGCTCTCTACTGACTGATCCTAAAAAGATTTTAGTTAAGCAAGGGGAGAGCTCTCAGGCATCACGAATACTTAAATTCACTGATGTAAAAATCATAAAAGAAAACAAAAACAATATTCTAAGTTACATAAGAGAAGCTATTGAAATTGAAAAATCAGGCAAAAAAGTAATCTTTAAAAAAAATCCAGAACAAGCACCTGATGAATTAATTCAAAAATTTAAGGAATCACCAGAATTCAAAAAAGCATTTTTTGCATTAACTCCAGGCAGGCAAAGAGGATATATTATACACTTTTCTCAACCAAAACAATCTCAGACGAGAATTAGTCGTATCGATAAATGTACAAAACAGATCTTAGCAGGTATTGGTCTTACGGATAAATACAGTTGATATAAAAATTAGATTGGTTCTAGCTTCTTATCTAAAATATAAACTCTAAAGTCTCGAACCACCCAAACCCAAATTCCTACGAACATGGCTGTAGCTATCCAGCCGCCAATTACAGAAGAAGGAATTAAGAAAAAATCAACTACCCCGTGCTGGATAACTGCAAGTAAAAAAGCGGCTCCGATATAGAACCATTTTTGGGAAGAGTCAAAAATGGAATTGGATTTTAAACAAAATAAAGCAAAGGTTAGATTAATAAGCATATGAATATTACTGGAGTGAATGGAACGTCCAATAAAAGTCTGCCAACGCTTATTAGGAACCTCATTGATGATGTAGTGTGAGTTTTCTATGAATGCAAAACCTAGTGCAGTAAATGCTGCGACTAATACAATTTCTTTCTTCCACTTACCTTCTTTTGTTCTTAAGAAGAAAAAAGAAATCAACATGATCAAAGCTATTTTAAAAAATTCTTCAACCATGCCTGCTTGGATAAAAGCTAGGTGGATGGTTTGCGTGAGAAGTGACTTAGGTCTCTTAGGTTTAAGATCTACATTGGGCCAGATCAAAGGAGCAACCTCAAGTATTAAAAAAGTACTTAGTATTCCAGCTAGGAACCCAAGTAGAGAAATCCACAAAATTCTAATAAAATATTCCGTAGAATTTAAATTGGGATGAAGAGGATTTTTCCTCGGAAAACTAGACAAAAGTGCAAATGCCCAAGGTAGTATTGAAAAAAATCCCCAAATCAACGCAATCGGTGATAGCTCAAAGAATTTCATTCAATCTCCTCCATATACCTTCCATCAAAATGCTGAACCATTTCCTTCTGAAGCGGCGTAGGCATAACTTCAGGATCTAGGCTTCCGTTCCAAAAAAGTTCTGTTACACGAATATCATTTCCTTTGGCGGAAGGTGGTGCCATAACAGGACCAAGACTTTCTATGAGTTCTAATGTAAGTAGATCTTGGTCAGGGTATTCTGAACCTTCCACCATTTCAATATCAGTAACATCGCCATCTTGTGTAATTGTATAGGCTACAACCGACGAATAGGGTTTAGGTGCCCTTGTCCAATAATCTAAATAATTCTCTGGGCCGCGCATCTTTGCTGAGATATAATTTGAATATGTGGCTGGAACTTTTTTTCCACGAATCTTCTTAACATATCCCTTGGTAGGCCCGTTGTCAGAAGGTTTTTCATTTGTGATCTTCTCACCCTGTTCTTGGTTCGGAGTCTCTGTTCCCGTCATTACTCCACCATTTAAATTTTCAATGTCCTCAGGAATATTGGGATCAATAAAATAAAATTCTAACTTTTCCGGTTGGAAATGGGAAGCCTGGTCTTTCTTTGAATCCTTGGGCTTTTGTCTCTGTAAAGTAAAAGGAATTATGATTAAAAACATAATGAAAGTTATATGAGCAAGCAGAGATACTGGAAAATAATTTAAAAATCCCTGTCTTAGGCTAACTCTTTCATTTTCAGAATTGGTTCTTAGGTTGTGGAAACTTTTGCGAAGCAGAACATGAGAAAGAAAATAAACAACGAAAAGCATAAGCAGGGGAATCAAAAGATAAATCAAACGACCAGCCTTAATGAAAAATTCCTTATCAGGTATTCCAGGCTTTAGTCCCCAAGAACTCAGGTATTGGATTCCAAGAAGTGGACTGATATGAGAAAAAATTGCTGTGAAAAGTAGAAACAACGAAAGTAGAAATAAAAACAAAAGCGGAAAGCCCTTCCAGAAATCTCCGAAATATATATGACCCCAACCTGGAATAGTCCAGTTTCTCTGGAAGGCGCCGCGTGAAATATTATGCAATAAATTATTGCTTGGTCTATGTTGCAGATTCAATTGGATTAAGAAAAATCTTCTTCGAAATCCAGACCAGACTAATGACTTATAAAGACCTCTTGTAAGTCCAAAGACTTGTGTTCTAGAAAACCAAGAATGAAATATTGTTAAAGAAATAAGGTAATCTATTACAAAACTTTTTTCTAAACCCCAATGCAAGAAAGCCATAGCGTTCGGTGTGTTCTCTTCTTGCCAATACAACTTGAGTAAGGAAAAGCCTATAGCAAGAAAGGTCGCAAGAATAACCCAAGAGATATAATTCATTCGATTGAGTCTCTTGGATTTCTTTGCTTGGATCTTTGTAAGCTTAACTCGAACAACTCGATTCCAAACCAGATTACCAACTAAAAACAAAAATCCTAATCCATAAACACTGGAAACCCAAACCATGGGATTTACCTGGATGAAACTATAAATGTCGCTTTCCCAATAAAAATCTAAAAAGGAGCTTAGCTCTAAAATGGAAAAAAGAATGAAAACAAAAGATTGGACAAGGATAATTAAAAAACTTTGGGCTCGAAGATTTCGATTCTTGAAGTAGAGAATCCATACACCCAAGGGAAAGAAAATCCCTAAGTTGAGAAATGGACTCATCCATAATAGAAGACTGATTCCTTGAGTCATAATACCATCATTAAAGAGTTTTATCCTATTCCAAGAAAATTCTTTTCCTTTTAATACTTTCTTCAAACCATGGTTGTCGTATGGCAAAAGAAAATTCCAAGGAAGACTCTTCCTTAAAGCAAATCGTCTCATTAGCAAAGCGTCGTGGCTTTGTGTTTTCTGGTTCTGAAATCTATGGTGGACTCTCCAATACCTTTGATTATGGCCCTCAGGGAATTGAAATTCTCATGAACCTGAAGAAACTTTGGTGGAAGCATTTTGTCCACAAAAGAGATGATGTTATGGGCTTGGATTCTTCGATTTTGCTGCACCCAAAAGTATGGGAAGCCTCAGGTCATGTTTCTAACTTCAATGATCCCTTGATGGATTGTAAGAATTGTAAGACTCGTTACAGGGTGGATAAATTCTTGGATGATAAAAAGGGAGAAGGTTTTTCTACTGGTAAATCTCTAGAACAAATGACTCAGGTAATAGTAGATGAAAACTACAAATGCCCGAGCTGCGGTTCTGAAAAAACTTTCACACCAGCAAGACAATTCAATCTCATGTTTAAGACTTCGCATGGAGCCTCGGAACAAGACTCTACAGAAATCTACCTAAGACCTGAGACAGCCCAGGGAATTTTTATAAATTTTAAAAATGTATCACAGATTAGCCGAAGAAAAATTCCTTTCGGTATTGCTCAAATTGGAAAATCCTTTCGAAATGAAATTATGGCGCGGCAATTTATCTTTCGCACTAGGGAATTTGAACAGATGGAGATGGAATACTTCTGTGAGCCCGGAACCCAGATAGAATGGTTTACTCATTGGGTAACATTTTGTGTGGACTGGCTTACCAAAACAGTTGGAATCAAAAGAGAATCCATACGAGTTCGAGAGCATGAGAAAGAAGAACTTTCCCATTACAGTGACAAAACTTCTGATATCGAATTCAAATACCCATTTGGATGGGGTGAACTTTGGGGCATTGCTTCACGAACCGATTTTGATCTCACCCAACATGAAAAATTTTCAGGCGAAGATCTGAAATACATTGATCAGGAAAATAAAAAGAAATTCCTTCCTTATGTCGTCGAACCAGCTTTAGGTTTAAATAGATTATTTCTAGCAGTTCTTTCGGATGCCTATGAGGAAGAAACCTTAGAAGACGGTGACGTAAGAACTGTTCTTCACTTACATCCTCAAGTTGCCCCGGTGAAAATTGGTATCTTTCCTCTGATGAAAAAAGATGGCCTTGCGGAAAAGGCAAAAGAAATCTATGCTGAGCTATCAGAACATTGGTACTGTGATTATGATGAGGGTGGAGCCATTGGCAAAAGATACCGTCGCCAAGATGAGATTGGAACTCCTTACTGTATCACTGTAGATTACAATACTATGGAAGACAACACTGTTACGATTCGAGAAAGGGACAGTATGAACCAAGATAGGATTCCTGTTACATCCTTGAAAGCTTACTTTATAGAGAAGCTGTAGTCTTGCCTGTTCTCAATCTTGGATTCGAGGACAGAGAAGAATCCATAGAACTAGTCAATCAATTCTTTAAGAAGATCAATTCACTGGATCTGGATGGCCTTTTTAAAATTCGTCCGCGAGCTGCTACGAAATTTGTTGATATTTATTTAAAACTGGCAGGAACCGATCGAGTGTTGATGCAAGGATTTCGAGATGAGGCTGG
This sequence comes from Leptospira sp., assembly GCA_009991425.1. GTDB lineage: Bacteria > Spirochaetota > Leptospiria > Leptospirales > Leptospiraceae. The sequence continues at coordinate 142,126 of JAACWH010000020.1, read as the reverse complement.
TGAGTTGGTTTCCCTGCTCATTGCAAGAGTGGAAGACAAACCCTTTCTACAAGAAGAAAGAACAGTATATATTGACATTGCCGTCACAAAACGGGGCAAGAAAAAAAAAGGTTTTATGACAGCCTTATTGGAATCAGCTGAGAAATGGACGAGAGATCTCGGTGTTAAAACCTTAGAACTCAGGGCGATCAAAGCCAATGAAGAAGCTATGCAGTATTGGAAATCCAAAGAATTTGAAGAATTTTATGTCCGTTTTCGCAAAAAGCTCTAGGCTTTTTGCTTTGATATTTTCCGAACTTTAAAAAATTTCTTTCCTTTACGAGGTTTTACTCAGAAATGGTTTCATATGGAATGGGAAAAAGTATTACGTGACGCTGTTCAAGGAAACTCCATAAAGGAGCTTCACTTAAGAAAGGTTCCGACTCTTAAGACAGCCGACGATTGGAATAAAGTAATTGAAGTTGGTCTTGTTGACCACAAGACAAAATATGCACACTACAAAGGCGGCTTAGTGAAATATGGAGACCGTTTGTTTTTTGTAAGCGATGAAAGAATTGATGCCATTGCACAGTTTCGCAAGTGGAGTTTCAAAACAAAAATTAAAATCACTGATATAGACAAGTAAACCATTCTGAGCAAAAAGTTTGCTCAGGAAATAGTAATTTCTACTTTAAATTTTGCAGACAAAAAAACCCAGTTCTCACTGGGTTTTTCTATTTGATGAGCTGACTCTAAAGATTTAGCAAGCTCTCCATTTTTCATTCTTTAGAACTACCGATTTAGTCGGATGATAAGGTTGAGTCTTTCAGCTATCGAAATAACTTCCATAACCTTGTTCTTATCAATGATAATTCCTGTAGATGAGATCTCTTCTACGACAAATTTCTTGCCCTTGATCTGACCCATCAAAAGTTCCATGGTATTTGCATCTTTGGTTCGAACCAATACAGAGTCTTCTGTAATTGTAACGATTGGTAGATTCGATCCCCAATCTTCTAGTAAGAATAAAAGATTCTGAGCTAGTTCACCACGGTTGCTTTCCTTCAAGAACTGAATGAATTGTTTCGGACTGTAACCTAGTAGTATCCCAGACTGAAACGAATCCTTGGTTAAGATAAAAGTATAAACCCTATCATAATCTTTTAGTTCTGAGAATGCTTTCAAAAGGTTGATTCCAACCAAGGACACTCTGTCCGGAAAAGCAATGATAGACATATCAGGATTGATCGTAATTCCACCCTTCTCTGTTACTGATGGCAATTCATCTTGGTTGAAATAATGTCTTCCTAAATCAGAAAGTGTGAGATGACGATTCGGATATTCAACTTCTATCAAGCCAAATAAATGAAGATAAAATACAGCGGATTGGATTTCTTTACGTAGATCAGCCAAATCTTCTTCAAAGGTTTTAATTCGAAAACCAGGAGCAAAGATAAGGTGTTCACGGATTATATTAGAAAAAATCACATGAACATTGATAACACCGTAGTTCATGATAAGCTTTACACATTTATCTAGAATAGGCTTATCAAAAAAAGGAACCTCTGTTGCCATGAAGACTTCTGGAGGATTCAGCCTTCTTGTTCTAGCCTCATTCACCTCATGGATGGTCTGTCTCATAACTTCAAAAATATCACGAGTCTGGAACTCATCAATATCGCCGGTGAGAATAACATTCTCGCCCTTAATATCAACATAATTCATCAGTTTGAGAATTGGTAATATTAGTTCAATCTGATAGACTTGGCTTTTTTCTGGGAAGATATCTATGTCTGGATTGAGCAGATCGGTTTCTGTTCTCTTGTGATCAGCTTGTTTGATTTTACCAGACTTTGCTAGATTGAGACCTTTTCTAGATATATACGAAATCAACTTCTTTACATTTAGATAAAAATCCAATTGATTAGAAGTCTTTTTCTCAGTTCTCTGCTTAGTCCCTTTCTTAATTGGTGGCAGGAGAGCGTTTGTTTGGATATGTTCCAGAATTTCTTTGGGAATAACCGCTACACGAATAAACTTATCTTCAACAAAATAAGTATCTCTAATCAGATATAGATTTGTTAGATGAGGAATTACTGCTTCAAACTTACCTCTATTCGAAATTAAGTAATTGCGAATAATGTCCATTTCAATTACACCACCATGGATGTAGATCTTATGAAGTACGTCACGGTGGAAGTCATCCAAAGAATCTAAAGTCTTCTGAATGCCTTCTTTGCTAAGAGCTTGTTTTACAAAAGCCCCATCTGCTTTCTTTGCACCTTGTGCTTCCAACCACTCTTTTGAAATGATTGAATCAGGCTTAGATACTTCTTTATCTATAGATATCTTAAACTTTTCTGATTTAAGATTTTGCTCTACTTTAATAACAGAAGCAATTTCTTCATAGAAATGGTATTTATCTAGATTGTTTGTTAATCGTTCTCGGTTCTTTCTTTGGTAGACCAGAAAATACTTTCGCAGAACATTCAATTCCATTTCAACGTTGATAGGAGGTATGTTAACTTTTCGGGAAATTTCACCCAGAGTCATCACATTCTTATTCTTAAGAATATTAGAGATGATAGTCACTTGAACGGTGGAAAATTTTTCCAAAACCCATTTCAAATAAAATTCATCCTGAAAGGATTCAAAAAGATAAAGGATTGCAGTTTTCTTGTCTTTACTTGCAGGAAATTTTGGGAGATTCCAGAGTTGGGCTGTTTTTTTCAGTTCAGCCATGTCGAGCTTTTCTAGCTCTTGGTAGAGAACACTTTCTTTAGACATGGAGTTTAAGCTTCATTTTAAACTAAGGGGTTGCAAGTAAACCAAAATAAAAAGGTTTTCCCAATTTCTATTGCGAAGGATAAGGGTATTATGCAGAATCTTTTCAGTGGTGGACTTAGAATCCTTCAATCAGGAGCTATATTTTCAACGAAAATCGGAGGATTGGGTTGGGAAATTTTAACAGGCAATCCTCCTATGAAATCGATTGCTCTCAAATTGCGAGAAGCATTTGAAAGTCTGGGTGCAACTTATATTAAGTTAGGTCAATTTATTGCATCAGCACCATCTCTTTTTCCACCCGAGCTTGTAGACGAAATGCAAAAGTGTTTAGACCAAGTTCGTCCTGTTCCTTACAAAGACATCAAAAGAATAATTAAATCAGAATTAGGTGGAGATGTCCAAGAAGTATTCCATACATTTTCTGAAAAGCCGATTGCCTCAGCCTCCATCGCTCAGGTTCATGCAGCAATAACCAAAGAAGGATTGGACGTTGTAGTCAAAATCCAAAGACCCGATATCCAAGATATATTAGAAACCGATATGAATTTGATAGCGGTTCTTACTTGGATTCTAGAAAAGATTGCGCCCGAATTCAAATCCTCTGGTCTTACAGGTATGGTAGAAGAGTTCCGCAAATCTATTCTAGAGGAAACAGATTTCATCCGAGAAGCTCGTAACATCGAAGAATTTGAAAATTATTTACTCAGTGTAAACGAAACAAGAGCCAAAGTTCCAAGAGTCTATCATTCTTATAGCACAGGCAAGGTTCTTACTATGGAACGTTTCTACGGTGCAGCAATTACAGATGAGAAAGCTTTGTTGCAATATACGAACAAACCAAAGGCGATATTGGAAACGGCATTAGAAGTTTGGTTTTCTTCTCTTTCCAATTCAGGTTTTTTTCATGCGGACGTGCATGCTGGCAATCTACTGATACTTAAAGATGAAAAGATAGGATTTATTGATTTTGGAATTGTGGGTAGAATCTCTCCTAAGGTTTGGGAAGGACTTATGCTATTCATGCAGGGACTAAGTTTCTCTGATGCGGAACTCGTAGCGGAGGGTCTTATCGGAATGGATTCCACCAATCCCAATATCGACCGCAAGAAATTTACCAAAGATTTAGAAAATGTTTTTCGTGACATGACAGGAATTTTGAATTCAATCCAATCGGGCAATCCTGCAAGTCTTGATGAATCAAAATTAAATTCCATCATGTTCGACATCAAAGCGATCACTGAGACAAATGGGCTTAAGATTCCTAGAGAGTTCGGTTTATTATTTAAACAAATTCTCTACTTCGATCGCTATGTAAAAATTTTGGCACCAGAGATTGACATCATACGTGATCAGAAGAAATATATTTCATGACAAAAAGCTTAGAAATGAATCTTTTATACAAATTTTCTAAGGGTAAGAAACTTTCAATCACTCGCATAGACGAGAATGCTCTAAACCCAGATTTATATCGGGACTGTCTGGAACAAGGTTTCTTGCCTGGAACTGCTGTTCAGATCTTAGCAAATTTTAAATCCCAGAATAAGCTTATTGCAAAACTCTCTGAGCAAAGCACTGTCGCTGTTCCCTATTCCTTAGCAGAAAAAATTTATGTACAATATGATTGAGAATGAGTATAAGTTTAAATATTTATTAGTAGGCAATCCCAATTGTGGGAAATCAACCTTATTCAACCGCCTAACTGGTCTTAGACAAAAGACTGGCAACTTCCAAGGTGTAACTGTGGAGAAAAAAACCGGTTTTGCCTCCACTTCCGAAGGTGAAAGAGAAATCTGGGATCTTCCAGGCATCTTCAGTCTGGATGGCAATAGTGAAGATAAGAAAATAGCCAGTAAGCAAATTCTCTCCAGACACCAAGAAGATAGGGTCATTTATATTTTAGATTCCTTACAATTAGAACGTAGCTTGCAACTTCTCATTTCTATTCTAGATTCCGGTGCAAAAGTACAGGTCGTCCTCACGATGAAGGATCTTCTCTCCAGACGTAATATTTCTATTGATACTGCTGCCTTAAAAAAAGCTTTCGGTGTTAATTTTTATTTAATCAATACCAAGTCTTTCGCAGATATAGATTCTATTCGGAATAATCTTTTTAATAAAGATAACTTCCTACAAGGAAATCAAATTTGGAAATGGGAGACTAAAGAAGAATCTATACTTAAGAAAATATACAAATCGATTGATAAAGATGCAAATAAAGAAATGAAATTTGCTATAATAGAAGCTATCAAAGAATCGCAAAATGATCTCGAAGATCGATTTTCGAATCTATTTCCAGAACCGACGAAATCACTGATCAATGAGATTTCGAGCAAGGGCAAATTCAGTATCCAAAATCAATTGATTGCCAAATCGGTCGCCATCAAAAAAATACTTTCTGCTGCAGTCAAAGAATCATCTATTAATCACTCTACAATTTCTAAAGCAGATAAGATCTTATTGCATCCCGTTTATGGAATGATTTCTTTTTTTGTAATCATGGGGCTTATATTCCAGTTCTTATTTAGCTGGGCTGAGATTCCTATGGATGGAATAGATTGGATTATTGCGTCCATACAAACTTTAGTTAGCAATTCCTTGCCAGAGGGTCCCCTGTCTGCCTTGATTACTGATGGAATCATTGGAGGTGTGGGATCAGTTTTAGTTTTTATTCCCCAGATAAGTCTACTTTTCTTTTTTATAGAAATCATGGAAGAGTCGGGTTATATGGCAAGAGTCTCCTTTGTAATGGACAGAGTTATGGGTAAGTTTGGACTCTCTGGCAAAAGTTTCATTCCACTACTTTCTTCTGCTGCCTGTGCAGTGCCTGCGATCATGGGAGCAAGAACCATTGAGAACAAAAGTGACCGCATAACAACCATTTTAATATCTCCCTTAATTATGTGTTCCGCACGCTATCCCGTCTACATTCTAATCATTGGAACTATCTTTGTTTCAGACACAGCTTTAGGAATATTCAATCTGCAAGGCTTTATGTTATTTTTATTATTCCTATTAGGTCTTTTGACTTCACTAACCTTTGGTTTGATATTTAAAAAGACTCTATTTAGATCCTCTACATCTTACTTCCTAATGGAACTTCCAAGCTATAAGCTTCCTTCTTTGATAAGTATCATTCAAAATGTTATTTCTAAAATTAAAACCTTCTTGAAAAATGCAGGCCAAATCATTCTCTATATTTCAGTAATCCTCTGGTTCCTATCTTACTATCCGATTCAAATCGACTCGGAAGGGAATATAGATTCGAAAATTACTCAATCTTATGCAGCCACATTTGGGAAAAAAATTGAACCTATCATACAACCTCTTGGCTTTGATTGGAAGATAGGAATCTCACTCTTAACATCTTTTGCAGCCAGAGAAGTAATGGTCTCTACCTTAGCTATACTCTATGGAGTTGATGAGGCAGATGAAGAAAATCCTACCTTGCGTGAAGCTATGAAGAGTGATACACGGGAGGACGGCTCCAAATTATGGACACCTCTTACGGGATTCTGTCTCTTAGTATTTTTTGCTTATGCATCCCAGTGCATGTCAACCTTGGCAGTTGTGAAAAGAGAAACCAATTCATATTTTTGGCCCTTCTTCCAATTCACTTATATGACTGTTCTTGCATATGTTTCATCACTTTTCGTATACCAAATTGGCGGGATTTTAGGATACTAGCCGATACTTAAAATAAGTAAGAATTGTATTTATCCATTCTTACTTAAATAATTCGAATGGGAAAATTTTCATGTTCCAAGAACTAATCGAAATCCACGAAGATCTCATCATCTCTAAAGAAGATCCACCTTTTCTTGTAGCAGAAATAGGCTTAAATCATAACAACGATTTGGAGATTGGTAAAAAAACCATTGAAGCAGCAGCAAAATCGGGAGCCCAGGCTGTCAAATTCCAAACTTACAGAACGGATCACTTCATAAGTCCCGATGAACCCAAAGCAAAATTCTTATACGATATCTTTTTAAAATACGAATTGAACGAAAAGATGCATAGAGAATTCCAACAAACTGCTAAGGACAATGGTATAGTTTTTTTCTCAACTCCATTAGATAGCATATCTGTAGATTTGCTAATTAGCTTAAATGTTCCTATTCTTAAAATTGCATCAGGCGATTTGGTAAATTCGGAACTTCTAGATAAGATTGCAAAAACGAAACTTCCTATTTTCCTATCAACGGGAGCATCGAGTTTATCAGAAGTTATACGAGCATTAGAATTTCTAAAAGACCGAGATGTAGAAAGTCTATGTCTTATGCACTGTGTATCTCTCTATCCTGCTCCCTCTGAAACTCTCAACTTAAACACAATCAATCTCTACAAAGATTTTACGGAAGGTCCTCTTGGTTTTTCAGATCATAGTAAGGGAGATTTAGCCGCAGGAATTGCAGTCTCTATGGACGCCTCTGTAATTGAAAAACATTTTACTTTAGATAAAAATCTAGAAGGTCCCGATCATGGAATCTCGGCAGATCCAAATGAATTACGAAGACTTTCTAATACTATAAAGGAAGCCTATCTTATGAAAGGCTCTCGCAAAAAAATACTACACCCTAAAGAAGAAGCTAGCTATTTATTTGGAAGAAGATCTCTATACAAATCTCCCAAGGGAGAAATTCTTTCCATGCGTCCCAACCTCTCTGTAGAAGATAAAGATATTTTAGAAGCCTGGGAATATATTCACCTCGATACAGATAAAAAGATTAAACCAACGAATAAATATTCTGCGATAAGAAGAAGTGAAACTTAAATATTTTAAAATCATTTTGATAGCATTCTTACTTATAACTTCTGTAAATGCGGAAGAAAAGTTGGAATCAGAAGTTCGAGGTATTTTTGATTTTGGAATATACACTACAACACCTTTTCATTACGAAGTGTCCTCTTCAATGTCTGGAAAATACGGAGCCTTCTATCTTTTTGACTCCAATGTTTCCACACAGTGGATGTCTGAAAAAAGTTCTAAGCCTGCTTGGATCTTAGTTGATTTCAAAGAGAAAAGACTTATGAATCGTGTAGAAATTAGCTTTCCATCCTGGGTCTATAGGGAAGTTAAATCTTATTCTATTCAGGTGAATGTCTGGGGAAATTGGAAGACGATATTAAAGAATCAAAAAGTTAAGAAAGATAACTCTCATTTCCTACCAGGAATGGACGCGTCTCAGATAAGAATCCTTTTTCCTGAGACAATAAATTCCCACCTTTCAGTTTCTGATTTTAAAATTTTTTTAGAAGATGCCCTACTGAATGGCTTAAATGAGCATTTAACAGGTCATATATTTCCTATTGTTGATGGTCAACTACCATCCGAGAGCTACTCCCTTCCAGGTGCTCCTAGAGCCTATCGAAATGGCTTTCATAAAGGTCTTGATATTCGCTTCACCAAACTAAATCCAAATTCAGAATTAATTCCTCTATCAAAAGAAACTGAAGTTATAGCAACTGCTAAAGGAAAAATCATTCGTGCAGATTGGAATTATATTCCTATGAACTTAGAAGAATTTGAAAAACAAAAAGAACTCACCAATCAACATAAGGTAACTTTTGTAGATAGGGATTTTGGTGGAAGACAGATTTGGATAGATCATGGAAATGGAGTGATTACTTCATTTAACCATCTATCATCCATTGAGTCAAAAGTAAAAGTCGGAACAAAAGTTAAGCAAGGTCAGGTGCTGGGAAAAGTTGGCAACTCAGGATTGAAAGGAGAAGTGGAAGGAAGTGATGAAGGAATCCACCTGCACTTTGAAATCTGGTACAAGGGTGAATTCCTTGGGAAAGGATTAAAAGCTGATCAGTCTTATCAGCTATTGCAAGTTTTCTTTAAGCCTTATTAACTAAATATTTAAGCAAAGCTCGAAGGTAATCCTCATCAGGACTCCCTGGATCTAAGGCTCTATCATTGATGAATAAGGAGGGAGTAGATTGAATATTTAATTTTTCAGCCTGGTTAACTTCCTTCTCTAATTGAGCAGTTGTAACTCCAGAACCCATGCAGGATTTGAATTCATTCATATTTAAACTTGCTTTCGATGCCAAATTTAACACTGTACTAGGCGAATGCATTACACCATTTTCTGTATCCTTGTATAAACTATCATAAACAGTCTTGAATTTGCCTTGGCGGTCAGCACAGAGTGCAGCTGTTGCAGCTATACAAGATGATGCTCCCGGTCTTTGCCCCTGCACCAAACGATTGCAATTGCCATCTAAGGGAAAATTCATATAAACAACTTTGACAAGCCCATCAAATTCTTGGATCATTGTGTTGAGCAAATGACTTGTATGCATACAATGACCGCAATTGAAATCAGCATATTTCACAATGACAATAGGAGCTTCTGGATTTCCTGCAATTGCCGAACCGCTGAGATCTAAATTCAAATCAGGTTTAGCCTCAAATGCGGTAATTTTACTTTGAAAAGTGCCTGAGCCATTCTCTGAACCCATATTCATCTGATTGGATGATGATTTTCCAATTGCCTGTCCTATGGAAAAAAAAGCAAGAAAGGCAATCGCATAATTCAAAATATTTTTCTTTAGATTTACGCCTAAGGCTTCGCTTTCAGTTTCTGACATTTTTTTCTTGAGAAAATATGCGATGGCAACTAAAGCTATACTAACAAGATAAGTCATTACGCACATGCTACAAATTGTTCCAATTAAAGCTATGGAAATGATAAATAGAATCAAATCAATAGCCAATGCAATGCAGGCAAAAATAAACAACAAATCTAGAGTAGCTTTTGCTTCCGTCTCGTCTTTTGCTTGGTTGAGGCGAAAATAGCCAAATGCCATAGAACCATAAAAACCTAACCCGAACAATGCGATTGGGATATCACCAAAGAATGGAACGTTCCGAATAGCCGAGTAAGAACTACTTGCTACTTCATGGCAGGAATCACCTGATCCAACTACCGAACAAAGTCCTTGGCCTAAGGCTCCTGCGCTTCCGAAATATTCTAAGACAAGAAGAAAGGAGATAAAAACTCCAATCACTGCTGCACCCAATCCACCTAATACTAATTTGTTACTATTTTTAAAAATCATTAATTTTTACCTACACTCTTATTACAAAAACGTATTGCTTCTTTCAGATCAACTTTCCCCTCATAATATGCCTTACCAACTATAGCTCCATAAATGGAAGGATTCTCAAGTTTCGAAAGTTTTTCCAAATCTTCCAAGGAAGAAACTCCTCCTGAGGCGATTAAATGGAAAGGAAAATTCTTTAAAATCCAGGAATACGATTCAAAATTCGGACCAGCTAAGGTTCCATCCAAAGAGATATCTGTGAATACAACATGGCGAACACCCTGCTCGAAGATTTGTTTCATAAAATCTTCGTAGCGCAATCCAGAATCACCTTCCCAACCTTGCGTCTTTACGATTCCATCCCTTGCATCAATCCCTAAAACTACTCTATCTACACCAAACTCTTGCAAGGCTAGATCAGTTAATTCTGGATTGGTTACAGCTGCGGTTCCCAGTATAAATCTATGTATTCCTAAATCATTGTAGAACTTCATGGTATCAATATTTCGAATACCACCACCTAGCTCTAGTTTCACTTTATTTTTTTTAACTATATTGGAAATTACTGTTTCATTACTTGGCTTCCCTAATTTAGCACCATTTAAATCAACTAAATGGATGAGCTCTGCTCCGGAATCAATAAATTCTGCTACTAAATCCCAGGGGGATTCTGAATAGATCTTACTCTTGGAATAGTCACCTTGGTATAAACGAACTGCTTTATTATCTAATAAATCAATAGCTGGAATAACTAACAAATTTTAAATCCTTATGAAATTTTCTAAAATCTTCAAACCAAATTTATCTGATTTCTCAGGATGGAATTGAGTTCCAAAAACAGAATCCTTTTCTACTACAGCTGGAAAAGATTCTCCGTAGTAATTGCAAGAAGCCGAAACTTCTTCTCGCTTAACGGCGATTGGTCGATAGGAATGAATAAAATACATGAATGAACCATCATCAATTCCTGATAAAAGTTTCGTTCTTTTAGTTGCTATACTTTTTAGACGATTCCAACCCATATGAGGAACTTTGGTATTTTTTTTATCGCGAAATTTTCTGATGTGTCCATCTACCAAGGACAGACCTTTAACTAGTTCACCAGGTTTTGCTTGGTGCTCATCTGAGTCTTGGAATAAAACCTGGAAGCCAATACAAATACCTAGTAGAGGCTTATTCTTTTTTACATGATTGTGAATCGCAGAAATTAGACCAAGTTCATCTAGATTTGACATTGCTTTCTTAAAAGCACCATCTCCAGGAAGAACTAATTTATCGGCTTTTTCAATTACATCCAAGTCTTTAGTATAAACTACATCCTTGCTATAGAGAGAAAGCGCTTTAAGGCAGGAATGGATATTACCCATTCCAAAATCTAAAACTGCAATCACTCTAACACGCCTTTTGTGGAAGGAATTGTACCTTCCGCTTCAGGATCGATAGAAAGAGCCATGCGAAGTGCCTTACCCAATCCCTTGAAAATCGATTCATGAATGTGGTGTCTATTCTCCCCATAGTGAACGACAATGTGTAAATTCATCTTTGCATTGAGTGCAAATTTCTGCATAAACTCAAGGCTGAGCTCTGCGTCATAAATTCCGAATTTGCCTGAAAGTTCAGGCCCTGTGTATTTAAAGAAAAAACGACCACCCAAATCTACAGCTACTGTAGTTAAGACTTCGTCCATAGGAATTGTAAAATGTCCGTATCTTCTGATACCAGACTTATCACCCAGTAACTTATGTAAGGTTGAACCCATTAGTATGGCCGTATCTTCCACCGAATGGTGGCAATCGATCCCAATATCACCTCGAAGCCAAAGATCTAAATCCAACATGCCATGCTTAGCTATATGCGAAAGCATATGCTCAAAGAATGGGATCTCTGTATCAAAGTTGTATTTGCCTTTTCCCCTTGGATTTAGGGTCAAACGAATATCCGTTTCTTGTGTTTTTCGGGATTCAGTCATTTGAGAATAGCCTCCCTAGATTCCTAGTTCTTGTCAAATACTTTGGTGGCAAAAGCTTCTGTCAAAATTCATATAGATGCAATGATGAACTTTTTAACTTTATCTAATATTCATTTTCTTTAGGTCTAAGTGGTTACATTAAGGACATAATTAAGAATTGAACCGACGAACTTTTCTCTCAACTATAAGTATTATTTATCTGCAAATGTCATTATTTCAAAATTCATTTGTATCCCCAATCTATTCGCAGATTTCTAAGTAGTCATCAAAACGTATGAAGAAAAAAATCCCTAAAACCCAAGAATTTCTACCTACAATTGGACTTGGAACTTGGCAGACAATGGATATTCTAGAGAAAAGTTCAGAGTTTTCTAAGATAAAAGATGTTTGGAAAGAATTTATTAATTCAGGTGGAGGTCTTGTTGATAGCTCACCAATGTATGGTAAGGCGGAAAAAATTGTAGGAAAGCTAATTGATCAAACAGAAAATAAATCTAATATATTCACAGCAACAAAAGTCTGGACAAGAGGCAAAGAAGCAGGCATCCAACAAATCGAATCTTCTTTCCAAAAATTTGGCACCAAAGTAATCGATCTATTCCAGATCCATAATCTTTTAGATACTGATATTCACATTCATACTTTACAAAAACTTAAAGACCAAGGTCGAATCCGCTACATTGGACTCACTCACTACACTAGTTCAGCATATCACGATATGGAAAAAGCCTGTCTAAAGCACAAGCCTGATTTTATCCAAATTCCTTATTCAGTAACCAGTCGTAAAGCTGAGGAAAGGATTCTCCCTTTTGCACATGACAACCAAATCGCCGTATTAGTAAATCGTCCCTTCGAAGAGGGAAACTTATTTTCCTCAACTAAAGATAAAACTATACCAGTATATTTTAAGCAATGGAACTGTGAGAGTTTCGCACAAATCTTTTTGAAATATATTATTTCTCATCCAGCTGTTACGACGGCTATACCTGCAACTTCCAAAATCCAACATCTCATCGATAATCTCGCTGCTGGGTTTGAACCCATACCTCAGGGAAAAGAACGAGTTGAATTTATGAAAAATACTTTGGAATGTTTAAATTTAAAATCTACGCTGCTACTTGTCCTTGTTTTGATTTTTTAAAAAATTCCGATTGCCACTTTTCTAATTTTGGATTCATGATTTTTTTCCAAAGAGGTGGAAAGAGAGCAAGAAGTATCATTGCCTCATAACCAGCCGGAAGTTGTGGACTTTCTTCAAAATGTCTTAGGCTTTGGTAGCGTCTTCCCGCATTCGCATGGTGGTCCGAATGTCTTTGTAAATGAAAGAGAAAAGCATTGCTCACAAAATGATTTGCATTCCAAGAATGCACTGGCTGAACTTTTTCAAATTTGCCTGGAGTAATTTCCTTTCTTCTAAGACCATAGTGTTCAATATAATTCACAAGTTCTAGAAGAGAAAATCCAAACCAACTTTGAAGAAAGAAAAAACAAAGAACTATCCATTGAATTTCTCCTGTTAAAAAACTGACTCCTGCAAATAAGCTTCCTGCAAATGCTAAAGTTATTAGAACAAAATTAATCATTTCATTCGAAAATGACCAAACTGCTTTTCCTTGTTTCTGCAATCGTTTCTTTTCTATGCTCCATGCACTTGTAAATCCACCTATCACAGTTCTAGGATAGAAAGCATAGAAAGATTCATTGAGTCTAGACGTTGCAGGATCATCGGGAGTAGAGACATTTACATGGTGTCCTTTATTGTGCTCAATAAAAAAGTGCATATAGCAGACTGTCATATAAATCATTTTGGAAAGAAATTGTTCGTATTTAGTATTCTTATGACCCAATTCATGAGCTACAGTGATTCCTATTCCACCTGTGTTTAAACCAATGGAAATAATAAATCCAATCATTTCATAAGTTTGCATAGTTGTAGTTGCAATAGCATAACAAGCCCAGGCAACAAAACCTACTTGCATATAAGCCCAAATGTAGGTCAGGAATCGATAGAATTTTTCATTCTGCAGCGAGGGAACTTCTTCTTCTTTAGGATTGGTTGAATCCAAGCCAATGATCACATCCAATAAAGGAAGAATTAAAAATACAAGAGCTGGTGTTAGATAATTGTACCAACCACCTAAGGTATAGCCCAAGTAAGCAAATGGCGGTAGAATAAATCCAATGAGATAGGTAAATTTTTTAAAAGCTTTCATATTTTCTCCTTATTGTGTCTATGCGATTTCTTCTTTCTTGGTCTCAAATAAATGAGTCGTATTTAGAAAAGGATAGATCTTCTGCAAAACATCACTCACCTGTAGATAGTTAGTTGTACTAGGATCTAGCATTCTTTGGAAGATAGTGCCTATAACGATACTTAATAGCATATTTTCCAAATCTTTGTTGCCAAGATCCAAATGTTGGCTGATTGCATTACGATATATACCCAAACAATCTTTCAATACACTCAAACTATGCCCTTCCTCATTGTAGCGATAGACATCGCTGACCATGAGAATTACGCTTTGAAAATAGAATTCCTTAGATTGAATGAATTGAAACAAGACTTCAATAATTTTATCTGGAGAATGAACCGTAGCTCTTCCTTCCATTTTTTTAAGTTCATTCACATCTTCTCTAACCAAAAGTCGCACCATCTGTTGAAAGAGAACATCCTTGTTCTCAAAATAATGGTACAAAGTTCCTGTTGAAATTTCTAGTTCTTTGGCAATTTCACGAATCGTTACTTTGGAATAGCCCTTTCTTGCAAAAAGCTGGAAAGCTTTATGCAGCAATTCTTCTCTATATTCATCGTGATTTACAATTTTAGGCATTCTTTACAACCGCTCCTTTTTCGAACGATTGTTCAAATATAATTCAATTTTTATTTCGAGCAAGCGTTTTTTTTAAAAAAGAGAAGATTTTACCCACTTTTCAGTTTTTATAAAAAACTCTGGTTTCATGGGAATTTTGTGAAACTCTGGATTCATGCGCCTTATTTTAGTATCCAATCGCCTTCCCGTTAATGTTAAAGAAACGGATGGAAATGTAGAAATCCTGCCTAGTGTGGGAGGTCTTGTCACCGGAATTTCAGCCTATTTGGACACTGTAAAAGATTCACTTGAATACATTTGGGTCGGTTGGCCTGGCAAGGAACTCTCTGAGCAGACCTTGAAAATTGTAAAAAAAGAAGCCTTTCAAAAATACAATGCCTACCCCGTTCAAATTCCCGACTCCTTGAATGAAAGTTTTTACGCTGGATTTTGCAATAAGACAATCTGGCCTCTCTTCCATTACTTTCCAAGTTACACTGAATATGATCCTGAATTCTGGGATTCCTATGAAAAAGTAAATCAGATCTTCTTTGAATCTTTAGAAGAAATCATCCAACCCGGAGATATGGTTTGGATTCATGACTACCACCTTCTACTTCTTCCTGGTCTATTAAGGGCAAAATTTCCTACTTTAGAGATCGGATTTTTTCTCCATATACCTTTTCCAACCTATGAAATATTTCGCCTACTACCTGGGCTTTGGAGAAAGAAATTATTAACTGGTTTATTGGGAGCGGATCTGATTGGCTTTCATACACATGATTATACTCAGTACTATTTGCACTGTATTTTACGAATTCTTGGAATCGAAAATAATTTTGGTGAAATCATCTACGACAATCGCCTTGTAAAAGTTGATACATTTCCTATGGGTATTAACTATGAAAAGTTTGCCAAAATCGCAGCTAGTGAGAAATCTATTTCTGTCATTAACGATACCAAGAAAGCCTTCATAGGTTCAAAATTCATTCTATCCGTTGACAGATTAGATTATTCGAAAGGAGTCTATGCTAGGCTAGAAGCCTTTGAAAGATTTTTAGATAAATATCCTAAATGGAGAAACCAAGCTAATCTTTTTTTGGTGGTTGTTCCCTCTCGTGAACAAGTAGAACAGTACCAAGAAATGAAGAAGGCGATTGATGAAATTGTAGGACGAATTAATGGTAAATTTGCAACCTTGGATTGGACTCCTATCCACTACCAGTACCGAATGTTAAATTTAGAAGAATTAGTTCCACTCTATAGAATGAGTGATGCAATCCTTGTGACACCTTACAGAGATGGGATGAACCTCGTTGCTAAAGAATTCATTGCATCCAAAACAGATAAAACAGGTGTTCTAATCTTAAGTGAAATGGCTGGCGCATTCAAAGAATTAGGCGAAGCTATTATTGTAAATCCAAATAATACGGAAGAAATGGCAGACGCAATCAATGAAGCACTAGAGATGAGTATAGAAGAACAAATCACAAGAAATACAACCATGCAACAAAGAACAAAGCGATATGATGTAGTACGTTGGGCTTCTGATTTTATAAAGACTCTAGATTTACGAAAATCCTACCAAGATAAATTAATTAGTAAATTCATTGATGCAAAACTTAAAAAAGAAATCTATAGTAAGTTCTCGGAAGGAGAAAAGAAATTAATTTTCCTGGATTACGACGGAACTCTAGTTCCCTTTCAGAAGAAACCAGAACTTGCTATACCTACGGAAGAACTTAAGAGCTTACTCCATCATTTAGTTAAGATGAAAAATGCTGAAGTGATTATTATAAGTGGTAGGGATCGTGATACCCTAGTTGATTGGATGAATGGCATCGATGTTTCCATAGTTGCAGAACATGGAGCATGGATTCGAGAAAGAGGCAAAGATTGGAGACTATTTAAACAGGCTCCTAATGATTGGAAGCCAAGAATCCAACCCATACTCGAGCAAAATGTTGACCGTTTGCCTGGTTCATTCATTGAAGAAAAGAATTTCTCTCTCGTCTTTCATTATAGAAATGCGGACTTGGAATTAGCTGAAGTTCGAGTCAAAGAATTAAAAGACGACCTAGTGCATTACACTGCAAATATGGATGTTACTGTTCTCCAAGGCAATAAAGTAATTGAAATCAAGAATACAGGAATTAGCAAAGGTTATGCTGGATTGGATTTGGTAGAATACTATAAACCAGATCAAATTCTTTCTATTGGAGATGATTGGACGGATGAATCACTTTTTGCTGCACTTCCTGAACATGCCATTACAATCAAGGTTGGGATCGGTCCTTCCAATGCACGCTATAATGTAAAAGATTATGAAGAAGTAAGAAACTTTTTAAAAGGTCTTGCCGAATCATAAGATTATTTTTTTATTAATATTTTTAAAATAAATTATATAAAATATTAATTTATTCTGTTTTAGAAGAATATAAACCGAGGTATAATGATGACAGAGCCCAAACACACATATGATATGGGAATTATAGGAAACTGCGGCTATATTGCCCATATCGATAAGACTGGGAATGTTGTCTGGCTTTGTTGGCCGAGGTTTGACTCTAGCTTTTTATTTGGTGGGCTATTAGATCCAGTCAAGGGTGGTGAATTCTACATTCGTCCAGCCGATCCAAATTATACATCTAAGCAGCAGTATATCGAGAATACAAATATTCTAAAGACAGTTTTTGTTTCGGAAGATGGGTCTTTTGAATTAATCGATTTTGCACCTAGATTCTTACAGAACAATCGCCACTTTTATCCGAACATGCTTGTTCGAAAGGTTCGTGTCTTAAGCGGCAATCCTAGAGTAATTGCATCCTGTCGACCTGTTTCTGGTTATGGTAGCATAACTCCCCATCCGTACAATGGCTCCAATCATATTAATTTCAGTGGCATAGAACCAACTACAAGACTATCAACCAATGTATCACTCCATCATATTATTAATGTTATACCCTTTGTCCTTTCTGAGACCAAATACCTCGTCTTGACATCAGGTTCTCCATTTGAAGCCCCCTTAGAACAGACTATTGAGAATTTTTATTACAACACAAGAAAGTATTGGCGAGACTGGGTGAAGCATTGTTCGATAGGAAATTTTCGCCAAGATAAAGTTATACGCTCAGCCCTTGCTTTAAAGATCCACCAATTCCAAGACTCAGGTGCCATCATAGCAGCAGCAACAATGAGTCTTCCTGAATCCCATCTATCTACTCGTAACTGGGATTATAGATACTGTTGGATGCGGGATTCTTATTATACTCTGAATGCTTTTACAAGTCTAGGACATTTTGAAGAAATGGAACGCTATTCTCACTATATTGAAAATGTGGCTGCCTCAGAAACAGATAGATACCAACCACTCTATGGAATATTAGGTGAAAAGATAATTGAAGAAAAAACTTTAGATCTGGAAGGTTATCTTGGCAATAAACCAGTAAGGGTCGGCAACCAAGCCTACACCCATATTCAGAACGATGTGTACGGCCAAGTGATCCTATCCATTCTACCTCTTTATGTAGATCAAAGATTTCACTCCAAGGCAAGAATCCAAAATCCAAAACTCATCAACCATATTTTAAAAATGATAGAAGACACTATGGATGAACCCGATGCAGGCCTTTGGGAATTCAGAAACCTTGCGCAAAAGCACTGTTATACTTTTCTATTCCACTGGGCTGGTGCTAATGCTGGTCTCCAAATTGCCAAAGTATTGGGAGATGAAGCAATGGAAGCCAAGGCTAAAGATCTCATCCTTCAGGCTAAGAATCAAATCGAAGCCTGTTTTGATCAGGATCTAAAGGCATATACACAAGCGATAGGCACGAAGCATATGGATGCCAGTCTTTTGCAGATGATAACACTTGGTTATTTGGATCCAGATTCGGAAGTTGCGAAAACCCACCTAGACCAATTGGAAAAGGAATTAAAAACTCCCGAAGGACTCTTCTATCGTTATAAGCATTCGGATGATTTCGGAGTTCCAGAGGTTGCCTTCTTAGTCTGTGCATTTTGGTATGTGGAAGCCTTAGCCTGTGTTGGCAAAATTCCAGAAGCAATTGAAGAATTCGATAAACTCGTTCAGTATTCCAATTCTCTAGGACTATTTAGCGAAGACGTTGATCCCAAGAATGGAAGCCAATGGGGCAATTTTCCACAAGCCTATTCCCACGTAGGCTTAATGAATGCAGCATCAAGAATCTCGAGAAAAATGGATAAACCTGATTTTCTTAAATTACAAGATGTAAAATAAGACTCTTTATAATTGACAAAAGAATGGAATAAGTATGACATTGTGTTATGCAAAATCAACTGCTTGTTATTTTCATTCTTTTGGCATCTATAGGCTGCCAGGCTCCCGATAACACAAAAGACAAAGAAAATCTGATTTTGGGTGCCTTGGTTTATGAACTCACAAGAACACCCTATGTAGAACGATCACCAACATCAGGAAGTTTGACATTAACTTTGCCTGCTCCTACTGGAACTAAAACTTTTAACTTCAATCCATCCTGCTCAGGAACTACGGGAAATGGAACTTTCAAATTTTATACAAAGAAAGGAACTAGTAGAAATTACATTATTAACTTTATGGGTGGTGGAGCCTGTTGGGATGCTAAGAACTGCTTAGGCACAAATACTCCAACCTACTTCAACCAGGCTTCTCAGTTCTCATCTCTTGCTGCAAAATTTGCCTTCAACGGAATTCTCGATGAAACAAATCCTATGAATCCTTACCGAGATTGGAATGTAATCTTCATTCCTTATTGCACGGGAGATTTACATTGGGGATCGAATGACACTACTTACAATGATCCCAATACAGGCGTTGCCACCACTTTCAAGCATAGAGGATTCCAAAATTTTATCTCAGTGATTGACTTTATGTTGAAGGATTCCGAATTCAAACCTGACTCTTCTTCTAATATTCTTGTAACGGGCCAATCTGCTGGAGGCTATGGAGCCATATTTAATTTTCCTTATGTGAAGGAAGTTTTTACTTCTTCCACAGTTTCCGTTATCAGCGATGCTTCCAATGGTGTCGTTCCTACTGGATTTGCAAATGCCGCTGCAACCAATCGTTGGAAGGCAGATTCCAATGTGCCAGAGTGGCTTACTGGTTTTAATCTTACGAATTTCCAAAATGGGAATCTCACACTAGGTAATTTCTTCAAATTAGTAGCTGACACCTATTCGACAAGTCGAGTCGGTCAGTATACTACCGCTTTTGATGGGAACCAAAGATTCTTCTACAATGTGCAAAAGCTAATACTAGGAACCCCACCTTATACTTCAGCCATTACTTATGAAGATAGAAAGGATCTCTGGGGTTCTTCCTCAGGAGTCAATGTTCCTCTTTCCATTTCCTGTGATTGGGTAACTCAGGCTCGTAGTGAAATGGTTACCAAATCTCTTCCAGCAACAAACTCAAACTACAAATACTACCGAGCATCGGGTGATGTTCATACAGTTTCGACCTCAGTTGGATTTTATACAGTAAGCTCGGGAGGTCGTTCCGTTTTGGATTGGTACCAAGATATCACCGATAGAACAGCTTCATGGAATTCTTGGGATTGTTTAAACACCACAGCTGGTTGCGTTCCACCTGCTTCGGCTATTTGCCAATAGTTAAAATTTATGGTCTGGTTTAAGTTTTCTCGCTTGCCAGATCAAGAAAAAAGAATAACTTTAGAATCATTATGAAAAACTTTGATTTAGTATTTACCCTTTCCTCACTTTTAGTTTTCGTTTCCCTATTCAATTGTACAGGAACTAGACCAGACGATTTAGGAATTCGTGAAAATGGCGAATTGAAACCTTGCCCACCCTCACCCAATTGTGTATCTTCTTTCTGTGATTCTTCTGATGAAGAACATTATATCAAAGCTCTTGATTTGAAGAAGTCAATTCCAGATTCAATAGCAGATTTAAAATCAGTGTTGGCAAAACATGAAAATGCAGTAATCATCAAAGAAACAGATAATTATATCTACGCTGAATTTAAATCTAAACTTATGGGATTTGTAGACGATGTAGAATTTTACTTAGATGCAAAATCCAATAAACTACACTATCGTTCTGCATCTCGCTTAGGTCGTTCAGATTTAGGTGTGAATCGAAAAAGGATAAACCAAATTATACTTGAACTCGGATGGAATTGATTTAGTATTTCAGACTCTCCCTCTATCTGCAGAATTGGATTGTTCTTATTTTCCAGAGCGTTCTTCTATTCTTAGATATTGTTTTGCTGAACCATCATTTAACTCTTTTGTAGTAGAGCAATTTCTCGAACGTGGTTATAGACGTTCGGGGGATCTCTTCTACAAGACTGAATGCAAGAAATGCAGAATGTGCATTCCATATAGAATACCTTTGGATACATTTCGTCCAAATTCTTCCCAGAAAAGAAATCTTAAATTCAATGCAGAGCTACGATTTTCTATTGGCTCGCCTCAACCAAGTAATCTGAAACAAAGTCTTTATTTAAAATACATAAAATCAAGGCATGAGAATCTAGATAAAAAAGAATCCGACGAGTCCCACTTAGAGACTATGGATTCACAAATGTACGAATACATTAATCATTCCCTCGAAATAGAAATTTATGATGAATCAAAATTAATAGGATTTGGAATCATAGACATCGGCAAAGAAACAATCTCATCTGTTTACAATGTCTTTGATCCAGATTATAAGAAAAATGGTTTAGGCGTTTTTATGATACTTAAGACGATTGAATGGGCGAAAAATATCTCTTCATTTAAATATATCCAATTGGGATTATTCATTCCTGAACATCCCAAGATGGATTATAAGAAAAATTTTAAACCTGGTGAAATCCTTCACCCTTTGTCAGAGAAATGGGAGGATGTTCAATTCATTTTATGAATTTCTTGTAAGGAATGAACACTAAATCCTTTATCTCTCATCTCCATCATACCATCAACTAAACTCTGAGCTGCTTTTGCTGTAGTCAAACAGGGAACTTTATATTTAATTGCTGCTTGTCGAATTGTAAAAGCACTTTCCCTAGTAGTTCGAGAAAGCGGAGTATTAATTATTAAATGTATCTTCTTTTCTTGTATATAATCTACAATATTAGGAAAGTATCCATCGTTTAATTTATTAATCTTACTAGAAATGATTCCATTCTCTGAGAGAAATTGGTGGGTTCCAGAAGTTGCAATCAGATTGAATCCTAACTTACTAAGGGATCGTATATTTTCTAGAAGTTCCGGCTTCGTCTTATCATTGATGCTGACAAAAACTGTTCCCTGTGCCGGAGGAGTCTCGCCCGCCATGATTTGAGATTTCAGAAAAGCTTCGCCTTTGGTTAAAGCTGTTCCCATCACCTCCCCCGTTGATCTCATCTCAGGACCAAGGATGGTATCGACTCCAGGAAATTTATTAAATGGCAGAACTGCTTCTTTTACATTAATCATAGGTGAAGTTGCACTACCATGAAGTCCTAATGATTTCAAAGTTTCACCTAACATGATTCGCACTGCATACTTAACAATAGGTTTGCCTATACATTTTGAAACAAAAGGAACTGTTCTTGATGCTCTAGGATTCACTTCAATTACATAAAGTTCATCGTTCTTATAAGCAAATTGAATATTTAGAAGTCCTTTTACTTGTAGTTCAAGCGCAATTTTTCGAGTGGCTTCTTCAATTTCAGCAATCATGGAAGCGGGAATATTCTGGGGAGGAAGGAAACAAGCTGAGTCACCTGAGTGAATTCCTGCTTCTTCTATATGCTCCATAATTCCAGCAATATAAACTTCAGTAGAATCACAAAGAGCATCAACATCTACTTCCGTTGCATCTTCTAAGAAGCAATCAACTAAGATTGGTCTATCTTCTGATACTTCTTCTGCTTCTTCCATATATTTGACTAACTGTTCTTCTTCATTGACAATCATCATGGCTCTTCCACCAAGCACATAGGAAGGACGTACTAGAACTGGGTATCCAATTTTTCTAGCGATATCTATTGCTTCTTGTTTCGATGCTGCCATTCCATTATCGGGAGCTTTTAATTTTAGCTTATCTAATACTTCGTTAAAGCGTTTTCTATCTTCCGCTCTGTCAATAGAATCAGGGCTTGTTCCCAATATAGGAACATTTCTTTTTTCTAAATCACGAGCAAGCTTTAGTGGAGTCTGTCCACCTAACTGGACTATAACTCCTCTAGGCTTTTCCTTTTTATAAATCTGCATCACATCTTCTAAAGTCAATGGTTCAAAATACAATCTGTCCGAAGTATCATAATCCGTTGATACAGTTTCTGGATTAGAATTGACCATGATGGATTCTAAACCTGATTCCTGTATTGCAAAGGAAGCGTGGCAACAGCAATAATCAAATTCAATACCTTGTCCAATTCGATTGGGTCCGCCACCAAGAATGATCACAGATTCCTTGGAAGATGGATCGGATTCATCCTCTTCTTCATAGGAAGAATACATATAAGGAGTAAAGGCTTCAAATTCTCCTGCACAGGTATCAATTCTTTTAAACACTGGTGCTATAGAATTTTTATTTAGAAACTCTTCTACCTTTGCTTCTTCTGCTTTGAGTGAACTTTCTATTCTAGCTTTTTTCTTTTCTAGACTAATATCAGAATGCAGTATTTCATAAACTGACTTTTCAATACTTAAGAAAGCCAATTGTCTATTAGAGAAACCTTGCTGCTTCATCCATTTTGCAATGGACATTCCTTCTTTGCGGAATCTATCTTCGGACTCCTTAAGTAGTTTAAACTGATGTAAAAACCAAGGATCAATCTTACAAAGGTCAAAAATTTCTTCTGTGGAGAAGCCTGAATCTAGGGCAATCTTTACATAGAAGATTCTAGCAGCAGTTGGTCTTTTTATCTTCTTCTCAAGGTAAGTATGTAATTCAGATTTGGGAACCTGAGAAATTTCAATCAGTTCCTTGAAATAACCATCTGATCCCATTCCGAACCGATCGGTCTCTAGTGAACGCATAGCTTTTTGGAAGCTTTCTCGAAAATTTCTTCCGATCGCCATCGCTTCCCCTACTGCCTTCATTTGTACACCTAAGGTATCATCTGTTCCTGGGAATTTTTCAAAAGCAAATCTAGGAATTTTAGTCACTACATAATCAATTGATGGTTCAAAACTAGCAGGAGTTACTCGAGTAATATCATTTTTAACTTCATCCAATGTGTAACCAATCGATAGTAGAGCTGCAATTTTTGCGATAGGAAATCCCGTTGCCTTGGATGCAAGTGCTGAAGAACGAGATACTCTAGGATTCATTTCGATTACAATGACATCCCCGTTTTCCGGATTCACTGCAAATTGAATATTGGATCCACCTGTCTCAACACCAATTTCACGAATGATTCGCACAGAGAGATCTCTCATGTGCTGGTATTCTTTGTCAGAAAGTGTTTGCTGAGGAGCAATGGTAATGGAGTCACCTGTGTGTACTCCCATAGGATCAAGATTTTCAATAGAACAAATGATAACAACATTGTCAGCAAGATCTCGCATAACTTCGAGTTCATACTCTTTCCAACCAATCATAGATTCTTCAACAAGAATCTGACTGATAGGAGAAGCATCTAGACCCTTCTGAGCCTTATCTTCGAATTCAGCGTCATCGTAACAGGTTCCTCCACCACTGCCACCCAGTGTATAAGCGGGGCGAATGATAATTGGAAATCCAATTTCAGCCTTAGCCTTTCTTGCTGATTCCATGTCGGAGACCATAACGGAGTGAGAAACTCTTGCTCCTACCTTTTCCATAGCTCTTTTGAAAAGTTCTCTATCTTCTGCTTTTCGAATCGCATCGACCTTAGCGCCAATCAATTCAACATTGTATTTTTCTAAGATTCCTTCTTTATGAAGGGCAAGTGCAAGATTGAGTGCAGTTTGTCCACCTACTGTTGGTAAGATGGCATTAGGTTTTTCTTTTTTTATAATTTTTTCAAGAACGGGAACAGTAAGTGGTTCAATATAAGTTGCATCTGCAAATTCTGGATCTGTCATGATCGTTGCAGGATTGGAATTCACAAGAATGACTCGAATTCCTTTTTCTTTCAATGCTTTGGTTGCTTGGGTTCCTGAATAATCAAATTCGCAAGCTTGTCCTATAACAATAGGACCGGAACCAATGATGAGGACGGATTGGATATCGGATCTCTGAGGCATACAACCATTATTCTCAAAAACCAAGAAAACTCAAGAGAGAATTAAGGTAAATTTGTAGGTAAGATATACTCTCCAACGAGTTTAGATTTGCTTTCTTTGAGAATTAAATCTTGTAATTCTTTTTTCATAACTGGCCCAGTTCTGCCATATGGCCAAATGTTTTTCTGATTATCGGGATCATTTTCACGATCATAGAGTTCATAAACGACTCCTTCTCTAGTTGGAATATAAATCAGTTTAAAGTTTTTATTCAATAGCATTCTATGTTTAGAAAATGCGATTGTTTCTCTGTATTGATAATCAGTAATCATAATTTGGTAGTCTTCTTCTGGAATAACCTTATGCAATTGAAGAATATTGGGATAAGGAATTCTTTGTTTTTGAAAGAAATGATTTCCTCTGTCAGAGAACCAAATTCCAGTCTCACTGTATGCAGTTCGATTTTTATCTATAGTTTCATTTTGCAATAAATTTAAAAGTGAGATTCCAGGTTTAGCACTCGGAAGCTTAATAGAAAGATAATCTAGCAATGTAGGAAAAATATCTATAGATGATGTAACTCCCTCATAGAATGATATGACAGCCGTATTTTTATCATTCGTTTTTTTAATCACCAAACTTTCATTATATACTTTTGGAAATTTTATAATAAGAGGGACTTTGGTAACATTTTCACCACGTAAATGTTCTCCATGCCCTTGCCCATGGATATCTTCATACAAGGCTTCTCCATGGTCAGCTGTTAAAATAATAATAGAATCCTCATAGAGATTTTGAGCTTTTAGGAATTTGATCATCTCTCCGAATTCTGAATCATAGGCATGAACACTTGAATCAAAAAGACTACGAATTTCTTGTATATCTTCAGAGTTTGGTTTTTCATCTGAGGTAGGATCTACAAATTTTAAATATTTATATTTCCCATAATAATCAGGATTCGTAAATTTTTTATAAAACGGATAAGGAGGCGTATAGGGAAAATGAACTACACTAGAAAAGGCAAGCATAAACAAGGGTTGATCAATGTTTCGTAAAATCGCCGATTTCCATTTTGGCAAAACCCGTAATCCATCACCCAAAGTGGACAAACCGTCCACCTCTGAGATATAGTTCCCACCAAATAGGAAAGAACCAGTAAGAATCGGCAGAAAAAACATCTGAGAGTCTAATCCTCGTTGTACGGTAAGGATTTTTGCATTGAAATCGGGGCAGTAGACATCATCGAAACTCCAATTTGCTCTTGGAAAAATATCAGCTGCAAAACTTCCCACTACCGCTGAATAGTAATCCTGCTTGCGAAGTATCTGCGGAAGAGTTGGAAATCTTTGCGTTCCTATATTTTTTTTTTCTGAGGGAGCTGGGAACATATCTCGTATTCCATGAGCCATAGAATATTCACCAGTGAGAAGATCCGCCCAACTGGGGAAGGTACGAGGTATAGTTACATGATGATCCTTAAAAACGATTCCATCTTTTGCAAATAGATCAATATTAGGTGTGATATCTTTGTTTCCATTTAAAAAACCTAATTTATCAGCCCTTAGGCTATCAGCAGAAAGAATAAATATGTTAGGTTTTTGAACTTTGTCTTGAGTGCTACGAGCAAGGAAGAGTGAAAATGTAAGATTCGATAGATAAGGGAAAAATCCTAAAAAAAGAATGCCTAATATAAATAAAATTACTTTAGGATCTGGAACTTTTTTCCAATTGATATGAAGCCAAGGAATCATGAGGGCAAAAATAAACAATCCTAGTAAGGAAGCATAGTAATGCAATATACCAAAGACTATTATTAAAAATAACACAAAGGACTGATTTTTTTCTCTCTGAGTTAAGAATAAAAAACTATAGCGTAAAATTACATAGCCGATTAAGCAGACGAGAAGGCTTGTGATTAAAAAAGGAGGAAGCCAATCTGTTATAAAATGTAAAAGAAATTGCAAGGATGGGAAGCGAATGTAAAAGAATTCTCCATATAATTGAGGATACATTCCTACCGAATGTATCCAAGCAAGGAAAGTTAGAAGAAATAAAATTCCATATTGTATTCTTTTAGATAAGTTCCAATCTAAGGAAATATAGTATAGAATGGAACCAAGGACAAAATAAAAAACTAAATTGGCAAATAGTATTTTCCCATAAGAGATCAGAATCAATAGAAAAAATTGACTGACCATAGATGATATAAACTCTGCTATATCAACACCCATGATATGAAAAGAAGTATTGAATACAAAAGATAGGATAAATTCAAGCAGGCCAAATGTTAATCCAACTGCTCCTATCCCATACAGCTTCCAATGATTTAAAAATTTCATAACCAATCAATTTGTCTTCCTATGACCAAGATGGGATTGGTCAATATTTCATCAAGGCAAGACTTCCCATGTTTCATTGGGCGTTTCACCAAAAATATCTGGAGAATACATAGCCTCTGCCCTTGTGGGAGGAAGAATAAATTTACCTTGGGTGTTCAGTCGAAATGTATATTCTAAAGAGTATTTTCCAGCAGGAAGGTATTCATAGTAAGATTTAAATCCTGAGAAACTTCTTTCTTGATAAGCTGGCCAATAGTCACTCTGGATTTGACCTTCTGTAGCAGATGACGAATCTCTTCCAAGTCCTGAGCCAAGAATCGTAGAACCAGCAGGAATTGCATCATCTACTACAACCCAGGTTCTTGGAGCGGAAAGTTCCCAATCCAGTTTTACTCGAACGATATCGCCTACTGAATATCCACCGAGTAAACTTTTCTTTTCAATATTTTTAATGGACTTTCGAATTCGGATTCCATTATCCCAATCTTTAGTCAAGGGAACAGCAGCCGAAACCTGAATGGATGCCCAAGGTTTACCAGAACTCTCGTGTTGGATTTTTAGATTTTGTTCTTTATTATCAGGAAGAGTAAATTCTAAATTATGTTCCTCTTTAGCTTCGCCCTTCCATTGAGTGCTTCTAAGCATTTCAGCTAATTGTGATTTGGTTGTACCACTTACTTTATCTTTCTCTTGAGTGCTTGCAAATTTCTTCAAGGCTAGATAGGCATAACTATTTGCAAGAGTAGTGGAGTATCTTCCATCTTTCATTCTCGCAACAAAGGACCTTGCCATACGACCAATATCTGGATTGTAACTTTTTGTATCTAAGGCATAGCTTACAAATCTTGCAGAGTCTTGGTCGGCAGATCCCATCATCCACCAGAGCGATCCACTGCTAGATGCGATATTCATTTCTCTTCCTTGTATGTCTAGTCTTGCTCTTAGATTCTTTTCTGCTTCTTTCAATTGATTGCTTCTTTCTGAATTATTAGGAAGTCGCTTTAAGATAGATACAAAATCAAGAACGGAAGACGTCGGCCATAGCTTTACATCAACAAGAATAGAAGATAAGCGATCTTCATTCAGAGCTGAGTATCTTGAGAGTGCTTCCATAACTTGGAGCTTTCTATGAATAGAATCAGCAAAATGATAGGAATGGTAACGTACTAAGGTTCCATCTAAATACCTATTTAGACCTGTAAGCATTTTATCTGTTGCTGTGGATGGCAATTGCCAACCTGCTTCATGAGATATAGATAGTATATATGCAGTGAGTATTTCATCTCCAAAAATAGAACTTGGGAAGTATTTCACCAAACCATCAGCATCTAAGTAGTTCCCAATAATAGAATCAACATTCTTCCTTTCAGTCTTACTTTCCGAAACGATAGCTTTTGATACTTTTTGTTCCATGCAAGAATAAGGATATTGCATC
Organism: Leptospira sp.; assembly: GCA_009991425.1. Classification (GTDB taxonomy): domain Bacteria; phylum Spirochaetota; class Leptospiria; order Leptospirales; family Leptospiraceae. The sequence continues at coordinate 113,579 of JAACWH010000020.1, read as the reverse complement.
ATGTATTTTTTGATACCATCCGCTGAACCAATTATACTAGAACTAAGTACAACTTCTACACTTGAATTTCCTTGGATTGCATCCTTAGGAGAGGCTATCAATAAATTATAATCTTTATCAACCTGAGTTAATGTTCCTTGCAGAACTCGAATAGGAATCGATTTTGTAACTTTTTGTACGGTTTGGATTGAATCAATTACAGAACCATTTTCCAAGATTGATAATTTAGATGTACGCTTTGTTATCTTTTTTGGAACAACTTGCTCCCAACCCACAGTTTTTGATTCCCCTGGTTGGAAAGAAATAGTTTGCATTGGATTTTTATTTCCATCGACTTCTAAAGTAAATTGTAGTTTTTTAATCGCCTTAGTATTATTTTTTATAGAGTATTCTTGAAAAAACTGATCTCCCGTGCGAACTACAGGAGGGAGACTGCTAAATAATAAAACTTCCTGGGTTGCTGTAAAATTGGCAAATCCGGTGCCAAAAAGATCGATCCCAGAATTAGCAACGGCTATAACACGATAGGAAGTAAGCGAATCGTTCAAGGGTATTTCCACTTCGGCTTCACCATTCTTATCCAAAACAACTCGCCCCTGCCATTTCAAAAGAGTATCAAAAAGCTCTCTTGTTGGAAGATTTCCGCCTCCTCCCCCAGCAGGAACTGCCTTTCTACCAAAATGTCTTTTCCCAACTACCTGCATACTTGCTGAAAAACTTTCCACTTCATATCCACGTCTTCCCATCACAGCTGCTAGTAAATCCCAAGATGGATTACCAGCTAATTCCAGTAAGGCTTCATCAACCACAGCAAGAGCAACTTCCCCGCCTCTAGAAATAGATTTACCTTTTGAATCTGAAACTTTTATTTTTACTTTTGCTTTAGACCTAGTTTTATATTCTTTCTTATCTGTGGAAACTTGGACAGAAAGTCGGTGTGGCTCCCAGCCTACTTTGATTTCTGTTATTCCTAATCGAAAAGATGGTCTGGCTAAATCAACCATAGCTGTTTCTTTTGGTGTATCAACTCTTCCTCTAACTGCGAGCACTGAAACAAATGCATTTGGAATGAATTCTTTTTCGACTGGGATGGAAACAAATGGATTTTTAGAATCAACATCTCTAATATAGGATTTTATGATACCTTCTCTTTCTACAGTCACAAGAGCCGTATAATTACGAAAAGGTGCTTTTACTTGAAGCTTAACATTTTCTCCTACTTTGTAATTATCCTTATCAGAAATCACATCCATCCTGTCGTGACTATCTGCGGAATACCACCAATCATTCTTCCCTGCTACCCATAAATTTACATTTGCATAGGAAGTCCTTCCAGAAGAATCAACAGATTTTGCCTGAAATACTAACTCACCAGAAGTAGGAAAGTTCTTTGAATTGCACAGAAAATATCCTTTCTCGTTCGTTGAACCTTTGCAAACAGAACCGACTTTTTTTATTTCAGTATAATTTTCATATGCATAGAATCCGCCGACCAATCTCTTTCGATGAGAAAAAGTTTCGTATTTATATGCTTCAACTTCAACTTCTGCTTTGGAGACAGCCTTGCCATTGGCATCAACGACGACTGTCTTTAGATGGATATCAGATTGGTTCATTGACCAAGAATCAGTTCCTATACCAACCATAGTATTTGCAGGTAAAAGATTTAACCTTGATGATATAGATTGAATTTCTCCATTGGGATCCATGAAACTCATTTCCATCTGAAGTATGCTGGAAAAATTTCTATCCTTCCAATCAATCTTATAATCCTTGTAACCATTCGTATCTAATTCAAGATCCACATTCGCATAATTTACATTAGATGGATCATCATAGCCTTCCTGCTTACCCGTTTTAATGGGAGAGGCTGAAAATGAATAATTATCCCAACCTTTAGGAATGAAGCTTTTGGGTAGAATTCTATATTTAAAATCAACCGGCAATTTAGCTGCAGCTCCACCTGCCAAATAACTTGCTTGTAGAGTAACAGGTATCGAAGATTCATTCACCCAGATAGATTTGTTAGAAGAAATGGAAGCTTTTAATACAGGTAAACGAAACTCTTCCACTCGAAAATTTCCAAGTAACTGACCCCATCTTTGCTTTGGTTCATTGGTTAAATATAAGGTGTAGGTTCCTAATTTTGCAGTTTTGGGAATCTTCCACTCACTTAAGGAATAACCTGGGTAATTCCATTTTAAATTTACATTTATTAAATCATCAGAACCATCATGAACAATTGCAAGATAGCTCGGAGCAGATTTAATATCTGATGCAACAAAACCATTCATGGAATGCTTGCGAATGATATGTTTCATAGAAACGGTTTCACCAGCACGAAAAAGAGAGCGATCTAAAACGGTATGTGCTATTCGTTCATCAGGAAAGGAAGCATAAGGAAGATTGAATCTCCAAGATTCAATCCCTTTGTTCCAGGAAGAGTGTAAGAAGCTTGCATCATTATCTTTTTTAGCTAATACAAACAATCCACTATCATAGGAAGTATAAGAGCAATAAGGAATTAATTTCTTAGGAGGAAGATTAGCAAGTGCTAGTGTTCCTTCTAGATTTGTTTTTCCTTTTGCATAACTCTTTCCTTTACAGTCTTCGATAGTAATATCTACTCCTGAAACCGGTTTGCCTGTGGAAAGTTCAGTAACCCATACCAAAGATGATTCTCTTCCCCATTTTAAGTGAACAGCTAAATTAGTGATCAAGGCAGTAGTGGGAACGTAAAAGGTAGCATCACGTCCTAAAAGAGAATTCCCCAAAATTTTGCTATTAAGTTCGACAGCATAAAATCCAGGTTTGAGCAGTGGAATTCCAACAACTTCCATTGAACCATCGCTTTGAGTTTTAGGTAATTCAAGATTTCTTACATTTGTTTTTTCCGATTCAAAGATAGAGATGTCTCTTTTACTTCGCATACTCAATCTTAGCCATTTCTTGATATTGTTAATATTGAAGTCTTGGTTGTGAAAGGAAATAACCTTACCTGTAGTTTTTGATTCTAAGTTACGAACTGTAACAGGAAGTATAGGAGAAGCTTTGGATTCGAGTATTCCAAATCTTGCAGAAAACTTTGCAAGAGCAGGATAGCTTTCGGTTTTTACCTTAAGGGGAAATTTACTAATATTTGCTAGTTTTCTATTAGATTCATCCTCAAGATCCGAAGGAAGATGAATTGTAAATTCTGATTTTTCAGGGAATGGGCCTGAGAATTTAACCGTATATGTTGTATTTGAATTTTTATCATAGTCTGAGTTAAATTCTGCAGCCAATTTTTTTCCATTTTTATCTTTGATAAAAATATCTTCTACATATTTGGAAGGGATAGCAGAAGAAAACCTAAGCTCCATATTAGATAGTGGAATACAATTTTTGTCAGCATTCTCCCTTTCACAATAAAAGCTTACTTTAAACTGCGGACGAACTTTATATTCTAATATTTGATCTTGGTTGTTTTTAATACCTGTTTTAGATTTAATATTTTTTGACCAAAAAAGTTTAATCTTTGACTCAGGAGCAAAATTCATTTTTGGTTGAATTACATATACATATTTTTGTTCATTAGCACTATAATAACTTTGTTTTAAAATATTTTCACGAAGGGAGCCTTTTAAAATTTTAACTCCTGTCTTACCCGAAAGTGTAGTAGAAAGAAAATACAATTCTTCTTCTAGGGAAGCCTCATCTACGATTCCATCTAGCAACAAAATATAAGCTTGGTCTTCTTCCACAAAAGAACCCTTCCAAGGTTGGCTTCTAAGAATATTTATTCCTCCAGTAGAGAAATTAAAATTAGGATCACCTTTAAATGATTTTTTCTGAAGAGAAAGTATATCAGAACGAAGAGTAAATGTACATTCCGTCCCTCCTTCTAATTTTTCTTTAAAGTCTAAGACCCAATTTCTATCATCCAACCAACGTGCTGTCCCGAGTTCTAAACATTTTGATTCAAAGACAGGACTTGATTCCCTGGGATCTCCAAAAAGAACCATAGGTTCACTAAATCGAACAGAAACCTGTTTAGGATTTTTAATGAAACCTGATGGAGAAAAAGATTCAATAGTGAAATTCGACTGAGCGAATAATGAAAGCGCAAAGAAATAAGGAATAATAATTTTAAATAAAGAGTTGTTCAAAATATGCTCCGAAAAGTGGATTCTATTTAATTTCCTGTTCTTTATAAAAATGGAAAGTAAAAATTAAAAAAAAGTATTAATTCAAGCTTTCCTCGGTTTAATTCGGTAGTAAAGTAAGACTGAAGCAATCCAGAATAAATTGAGAAAGAAAAGAAAGCCCAATCCATAATAGCCCGCAATGAGTATTCGTTCTTTAGGATTAGAAACCCAGAAAATAAAAATAGGGCTTTGCCATGTCTTCAAATCTAATTCATCTGCTTGCGAATTTACCTTTAAGAGAAGGCTAGATCGAAATGCCTCACCAACTTGAAAGCCACCTTTCGCATTTTTATCCCATTCACAATTAGTCGCTGGTGGAAGTAGCGTGCAAATTGCCCAGGTTCCAATCTTATCTGTCTTTAAGAAATTTCTATCGACTACAGGAACAATTTTATAATGCATAGTAGTTAATTGAGATCCACCACCAGGTCTTTGTAATACGGAATGAGAATCCGTAACATCAATTCCTTTATCTTTTAATAAAACAGGATCATTAAATTGGAAAATTTTTGCATGTGAATAAAATGTTGATTTACGAACATCTATATTTTCAATTATAATCCTACCCATAATAACACCAAAAAAGTCACCTAGAACAAGAACAGCAATTGCAGCTCCAGGTAAAGACAGAAAGCCAGCAAGTATGATACCATAACCAAATTTATTTGCAAGATAAATAGCAAGAAACAGTAAGGGAATAAAAACCAAAACTAAAAATAAAATAGTTACATTCATAGAGAGAGATTGACTCATAGGAATGAATGAAAATGTCACCGTGTTAATAAGAAGTAATCCCATGAATACCAAGACCCCTATTTGTGGTCGAGGTGGCTGAGGATTCCCTGAATCTTTTCTTCGTTTGGGTGATTCAATAAAGCCTAACATCTGCGTCCTTCACTTTAAAACTTTGAATGATACCTTCCCAATCTCTTTCAATTTCCTCTTGTAAAAATGAAGGATAAGATAAGGCTAAAAAAATCCCCTTTCCTCTCTTCCAATAATAGTATTCCTTAATATTAAATTCTGTTGATACTCCCAAGCGGTTTACCTTTGAAAATTTAGATTGGTAGCCTAAGGCTAATTTCTTTCTTTTAAAATTTAGGCTTCTTTTAGTAGCCTCAGTTAGTCCTCGCTTAGTATCCCAAAATAAAAAATAATTCTCCTGATTAAAGAGAGGCTTTTTTTCTTTAGTAAGACCTATAAAAAGTAGAACTTTGTCTTTCTTTAAATAAAGTTCGTTATTATTCGCTAATTTATAAGTTTGTAAAAACTTCTCTTCTTCACTAAGTTTCTTTGATGGATCATCTTTTATATTTTTAACTAAATAATTGAATTGGTAAGAAATACTTTCTTTCTTTTCAGAAATTTCATCTTCCTTACTAAAAAAAATCCAAGACCACTGGGAAGATAAATCAAAATTATATGAATAAGAAGAAGATTCTATTTTTAGTTTATCTTGTAGATAACAACCATAGGGGTCGCTCAATGTAATAATTCTATCTCTTTTATCTGAATTAGTATTTATTATTTCATTCTTTTCCCTAGTAGCCAATCTCTCTATAGTAGAAACGTGAGAACTATTCTTTTTATTTAATCTTTCACAAAATAAAATACCTTCTAATAAATGCAAAGAATCTAGCCAAAATCCATTCTTACGCAAGGTCATTGCTTCATGAAAGGCTAATAATGTATTTTCTTTATCTGGTATTTTTTTAAAGTATAAATCATCTAACAGATATTCAATATGACCATTAGCTTTCAATTTGAAATTTCTTCCCCAACGATCTTGTTTAATGACAAAACTTTGAGCATTTTTTATTTTAGATTGAATCTTATTATAAGACTGGTCTTCTTCTGCTGCTACAGTAGGAATCCAAGGTCTTCTTAGTAAAATATTTGTTTCTTGAGAATAAAGTGCAGAGAAGGCAACCAACGATACTAATCTTATTATCCTTGGTAAAATATTCATAATGGATTATTCAGGCGGATATTTTGTTTTACAAAAGTTCAGTGTAAGAGTTAGAATCCGAACCAATTCTTTTCTATGCGCCTCATTAGCAACTTTTGAGAGAATATTTTTCAATTGGCCAAGAACTGCATCGTAATCTGGGGAAAGCATAAAGGACTTTTGAATATGCGGCCATGCTTTTTTTACTAATCCCAGTAAGTCGGCATCAAATTTTTTAAACTCAGCTGTGCATCTATCTAAGGCTACTCGAATCCATTGGAAATTTGCAATTTTTTCTTTAAGCAGTTCAATGGACTCTTTATTAAAATCTGTTTTCGAAGAGATTTGCTCATAAACATTATCCCAATCTATGATTTCTGATTTCATTTCTTTAGCGATATGTGTTCGCAGGCTAACAGCAAGTTTGGTAATTTCAGATTCTTCATTCAACCAAGATTTATAACCTTCCGCATCTTTCCTAACTTGGAAGGAATTTACTTTTCTAAGTAATTCAAAATAATTTTCTATATTAAATCGCTTACAAGATGAATCAATATTCGCAGCAGCGATTGGCATATCTTCATCAGGACTCAATCCTAGTAAATCATGAAGATCGTCGAGAACGCCTTCAGGATGTTCATGTGTTTCATCAGAATTGGAATTATCATCGTATGAATCATCGTTATCTTCTTCTTCCATTTCTGATTCATCATCTGGCTCTTCAAAGTCGATATCATCGATGTCTTCTAAAACATCCTCTGATTTAGTGGCTGGCATATCCTTAATAGGAGCCAGGATTTCAGGTTCTGAATGAGATACAATTTTAAGCTCGGATCCTTCTAACTCAGAACCTAGGGTTTCAATGATCTCTTCTAAAATTGGCTTATCAATAAATACTTTAACAGGAGCTTGTTTCTTTTCTGCACCAGGATCTAATCCAACTGCAGCTGGTGTGCCAGATGGGGAGCCTATCAATCCTTCTGGTTGAATAACGTCCCCCGTTTCAACATTTTCAATTACTAAAACACCAGATACTTCAGCAAATTTAAAGCCTTCTGGAAATTTATAATCGGTAGTTTCCAGAATTTCTTCTGTAATTCGCTCAAAAATTTTATGATTACCCGACTGAAGTTTATCTATTTCTGTTGCTTTAAATTTTTCTTGGACGACAGGTAATGTCTTTAGGAATTGATCATTTAAGTAGGCGGAGAGTTCATCTTTAGATGTCTCTAGTATATCTGCAAAATTAGGGATATTCTGGAAGTATTGATCCAGATTTTTGACATTTGCAGCCATATAAGTTTTTAGTTTTTTGATTTGGGTTTTGGATGTATCATTCGGAATATTTTTTGATTTATTGAATTTCTTAAAGACCTCTAAATGAGCGTGAAAATAAGAAAGGAACTCCCCATAAGCAGTGAATATATAATCACCGTTCGCATTTTTATCAATTGTTTTCTTAGTGGAATCACTCATGGAGTTAATTAAATTTATACCAAGTTACTCTAGATGTCAAATAGTTTAAGGTTGTCTTACTAAGAATTGACACTAAAATCCTAGGTTCAAAAATGTTCTTATGAGAATAGTTTTTTCTGTACTAATTATGACAACTTTGTTTTTCTTTTTCTCATGTGGAGAAAGAAAGAACGACTCTTTAGATAAGGCAGTCCTTCAATTTGCTTTACTCTGTCCTGGCGGATCAGCATCAGCCTGTGTTGCACAAGTCTGCACACCGCAGTACCCAGAAGTTACAACGGAGAATTTTACAGCGGTTGACACTTGCACAGCAAACTGTAGCTCAAACTGTAATCTTCAGAATATCTATCTGATTCTGGAATCCCAATAGCAAATGAATAACTAAAATTTCAAAGAACCTAGCAAGTCTATTCTTGGTTTGCTAGTGATAATATACTACTTAGATAGATAAATGCAGTTTCTATTCTTAGTACAGTTTGTCCTAAATGGTAATCGCATAAACCTAATTTTTTCAAATCTTCCACAAGTTCACCGAACCCTCCTTCCGGACCAATGATGGGAATTTGTCCATGAACAAGCTTGGTTCCCAAAAGCTTTTCAGCTTTGGGATTTAGAAAGTAAAATTCTCTTTTAGGATTTTGTTCAATCATTTTCAAAGGACTATCATAAATTTTGATAATTGGTAAGCTCACTCGCTTACTTTGTATGGCAGCCTCAACACAGATTCTATCCGCCCTATCTTCAGAAAAATCCATTCGACTAGAGCGTGGAAAATTACAAAACCAAAATTCAGTCACTCCAATTTCTGTTCCCTTCTGGAGAAGCCAATCTAGTCGATTCCCTTTTGGTATAGCTCCAGAAAGAATCAATTCCTTTTCTATTCCTATTTCAGATTCAGAGCCAGGAACAAGCTCAATATCTTTTTCATTTGCAGAAGAAGAATAGAGCACACTCAGGCCTTTACCATCACGAATCTCTATCATTTTATCTTGGTTGAAGATTCTTAAACTTTTGAGATGAGAGATTTCTGTTTCGAGAAGTTTTGTTTTCTTCTGAATTTGGAAATTTTTTCTAAAACTTAGGAAAGAAATTTCCTTATCTGGCAAGGTTCTCGACCTCAAATAAAGCTGAATCATTCTTAACTGTTGTGTCCACTTCTTGGATCTCAAGAACACCAATGTTTCCCGTGGAAAGATCAAGCATTTCTAAACGCGCTACAACATCTTTTTGTTCAAGACCTTTACTCGATTTGAATTTAATCTTCGCATATTTGATATTTAAACTTTTATAAAGAACTCCATCTTTATCATGAAAATCTATTCGAAAAGGTCTTTCATCTTTTGACATTAGCAGAACAAGCTTCTTATAGTCATAAGTTATAATCGGCTTCAAAGTTACCCGTGTATATGACTCACCGTTGATTTCAGTTTCACCATTCACAATTGGATCATAATTTGCCTGGTAAAGATAGCCTGATAAATCAATGAAAGAAAAGCCAGAGTTCTGAAATATTTCATATTTTTCTTCTTCTGCTTTCCGAAATAACTTAGCTGAAAGAGTATTATAAACGAAGACTTTATCGCCCTCATCTAAGGATAAGAGCTTTGTCTCTAGTCCTCGACCTCTTCTTTCCATAAGATAAAGAAGATTTCCTTCGCTTCGAAAAAGGTTTACTTTCCAAGTTTCACTAGCACCCGTTCGTCGGATTAAAATAAGATTAGATTTTACCAATCCATCCCCTATGTTCATTTCTTGGTCTAATTTGGCTAAAATATCTTGGGCATTTTTCCGAACAGAGGATTGCGCACCAAGAGAATTCGTTAGCATACCAAGAACTAGACTCATGCTAGTTACAATAAAGAGGATAGTTTTAATCATAAATATTGAATTCTACTCTACCCTCATTGTTGGTGCAGTGTAAGAATACAAACCATGAACAGAGCCTTGTGCCTGAGCCTGTTCCGATCTCCTTTCAAACCTTAGAGTATTATTTGTGAGTTTGTTATGAAGTTCTTGAACAGATTTAACTCCCATATCTTGAAAAGACTGACGTAATCCCTGTGTTAGATATGGAATAAAATTCAATACAGAACCTTTATCAACAACTGTTCCTGAAACTCCTTGAGCAACTTTAATCTTTTGATCCTCAGAAAAGTATCTCTTTGCTCCTCCAGTCTTCATGGCTTCCATACTTGCCATACCTCGGTATTTCTTTAAACGAATTCCATTTTCATAAAAGTAATCACCAGGTGCTTCTTTAGTTCCAGCAAACATAAATCCCATCATACAGGTTGATGCACCAATAGCCAATGCATTCGCCATATCACCAATACTTGAAATACCTCCATCAGCAATAACAGGAACTCCAAACTGAGCAGCATAAGATGCTGTATTGTAAACTGCTGTTGCCTGTGCTCTACCGACTGCCATAGTATCTTGAGTAATACAAATAGATCCAGGACCCATACCGATTCTCAATCCATCTACACCTGCATCAATAAGACTTTTAGCCTGAGCTCTATTAACGATGTTGCCACCAATGATTTGTAAATCTTTATGTTTTTGCTTTATGTATTTGATCATTTCAATTTGGTAAACTGAATCACCTTGGGCTGAATCAATAATGATAACATCTACACCGACTTTCACGAGTTCCTCTACACGTTCCCTAGATTCAGGAAGGGTTGATACCGCCGCACCAACTAATAAGCGCTTGTCGCTATCTTTGGAGGCGTAAGGATAGTCTCTGTTCTTCTTAATATCAGATCTAGATACTAGGGAAACCAATCTGCCTTGCTTATTGACTATGGGTAACTTACCTTTTTTGCTCTTCTTTAAAATATCGTTGGCTTCTAAGAGAGAAATTCCTTCATTCGCAGTAATCAATTCAGTTGTCATTAATTTACCCAGTGGAAGAGATCGATCTTTTTCAAAATCCACATCTCGATTCGTAACGATACCTATCAACTTTGAATTCGGAGTGCCATCTTCTGTAATAGGGATTCCACTAAAACCCTGAATTTCTTTGATGCGATCCAAATCCGCGATGGTATCGTTTGGTCCAAGCACTTTAGGTTCGGTAATAAAACCATTTTCAAATCGCTTTACTTTTTTAACTTCAGAGACTTGTTCTTCCAAAGTATTATTATAATGGATAATTCCTATGCAACCCATCAATGCTTGTGCAATTGCCATCTGGTGTTCAGTTACAGTATCCATAGGAGAACTGATGAGAGGTCTTTTAATACTGATATTGCGTGTAAGTTTAGTCTCTAAATCAACATCAGAGGGGTTAAAATCAATATAACCAGGGAGTACTAAAAAGTCCCTGTAGGTTAATCCAACATTTTGCCGAGAAAAAAGTTCAGCTCCCGAAAGTCCATCGATGATTTCAAAGTGATTTCCGCTAGAATTTGACATAATTATCCTTATACCTACTACAGTCTAAATTAAAAACAGGAATGCAAGAGAATTTCCACTCTTCTTTAGCCGATAATAAAACTAGTAGAAAATGACACAAGACACAGTTGAAAGACAAAAGCGCAATATGGATCTTTTCTCTGAGCCAGAAAAAAAATTGCATGTGCTCACTAAATTCCTAGCGGGACAAGATCTTAAATTCAAGGATTCACCTGAAAAAGGAAAAGTTTTACTTAAAAAAGTTAGTCCTGATGGGAATAAAATATTAATTTCAGCAGACCCTATTACGGAGCTCCAAGCCAATGAAAAGATCATTCTTTTTAAACTTCTAGCTCGGTACATCCAACTAGAATGCAAAGTTCTTCAAAATAAAGGTAACAATGAATATGTTATTGCCGTAGAGAGAATTGGAATAGCCAATAAAGACAGAGAAACCCCTCGTCTCCCTGTTCCTCCAGGTCAAGTTTGGATCACAAATATTCTCACATCGAAGGCAACTATAGAAGCAAATATGTTTATCATTCCGACATCTGTAAAAGTCAATTTTTCGGATTATGAAATAAAGCTAAAGAATAGTTGTGATTTTATTAAAATTTCGATTTTTAAATCTGATGATAATGAGAAATTATTTACAGTTAAAAAAACTCAAAAAATTCTACTGATTGAAAATACCCAAGATATGAATTCCTATAATACAACACCTAGTCCTGATTTTATAAATTTTGAAGATGAGGTTGATGCAGATATAAAAGTTGTTATGAGAGATTTTAAAGATCATAAAATTTTATCTGAATTAATAGTTCCCGTAATTTATATAGATCTAGAAGAAAAAGCGATTCCTATCGGTTATATTCAAATGCAATCTAAATCTGAAAATTTTGATTTAATGAAAGCAATGGAAATCAAAACTTTAACTTTTGAAATGGTCGATCGTATTCGAAATTCAAATACAGTTACAATCACAGATCGATTTCCTGTTCAAGATATTTCTACTGGTGGACTTAAGGTTAAGATTAATAATCCTGAGCTAAGCAGCAATTTACCTAGACTTTCTGGATTTAATTTTGACATCTTCTTTAAAATGCAATCCCCAATGTCAGTGTATGGAACTATTCGTTCCATAACAAAAGACATAGATGGCTCTTTAATATTAGGTGTTCACTTAGCTGGTAATTCTTCTAGACCTGGTGAAAAGAAAAGATTTCTTGAAAATATCGAAATGCTAAAAAAGAATATGTAATTTTATTCAAAAATTACATCTATAAACATAATGAACCCTCCATCAAGATTTTTTGAAAAGGTTTTTAAAAAAGTATTTTCTGAGATATCATGATAGACCGAACTTACCACCCAATTTACTTCCTCTTGAGATGATTTATATTTATGTTCAAAAAAATAAGGCCTCCAAGACCAATTTTTTCCTATATATTCATTAAATTCTTTAATTTCGTTATTTATATTTAAATAATTAGGGGAAGTTTGAATTCCTTTAGAGTCAGTTATATACAAACGGAAGAATTGAATATCCGACTGACTTAAATAATCTTTTATAAATGAATTTCTTTCGGTAGAAGCATTGTCCATTTTTAGATGGGATAAACTCTTTTTTATTTTATCTTCCCAAAGATTAAGTTCTTCTATTTCAGAAGTTTTTTTTAAGTAATATTTTTCCAAACTTACACATAAATCATCATAAAATCTATCGGCTTTTATAAAATCTCTCTTAGGTTCAGAAAAGTAGTATCCTTGTAGATACCTCGATCCGTAATTTAAGGCATTATAAAGTTCATCTTCCTTTTCAATTCCTTCAAATAATAGTGATGAACCAAGACTCTCACCTAATTTTGACAAGGTCAAAAGAATTTCTTTAAAATTCCTCGAAAAAACTGATCTACGAATCATCTGAAGATCAACCTTAATAATGTCAGGATGAAACAAGCCAATTCTATCTAAGTTCGATGATTCTGAGCCCACATCATCCACTGCAATTCGAAATCCTTCGGCTCTATAAATATCTATAATCGGTTTTAAAACTTCAATATTTCCTTCTATTCTTTCTTCAGTTATTTCAACTATTATTCGTTCAGGCTCAATTCCATATTTTCTTGTTAACTGAATAGTTAGAGGTAAATCTTTATTAATTACTTCCATATAACTAAATATTGATGATGGTGAAATATTTAGAAATAAACTAGCCGAAGGCTCTGCCTCACTTGCAAATTTTTCAATAGCAAGTCTTCGAATTTCTTCATCTACTGTTTTTTTAAACTGAAGAAAGGGTTCCGAATTATATGATTTATTTGGATATGTTAAAAAGAAATTTCCAAGACTGCTCTCTATCTTTTTTTCTATTCCGTATTTATTTCTAGTGTGTTCTATACGTCCAAGAACTTCATAGCCATAAACCATACCCGTCTCAATAGAAACCACAGGCTGAAATGCCGGAAAAAGTATTCCGCTTTCAATCCAATTTCTCCAATCCATCAAATTTTGCGGTTTTTCCATCATTTGCATAAGCTTTACATTCAATTTTATTGCAATAATTATGCTAGTTTGATAGAATCTTCATAATTTCTAATCAATCAGCTAATAAATTGAACATATTTGATTTTAAGCAATAATATTTTAACTTCAACCCTGAAGCCACACAGCATATTGCTTATTTTTTAGGCAATATGAACAGATTGACCCTACGAAATATAGGTTGGTCACTGGAAGTGAGATTTCTCTCAATAAATTATGCGTAAAAACAAATTGACCAATTGAATTGAAACAAGATTGTTGAATGCAATCTATATGCTACATTCTCAAGGCAATCTTTAAGTGAAACTATTCCTAGCTTTATCTTCCGTATTTTATTCAGCTTTTCTTTTTTACAATCTTTACCTTGACAATAGCCTAATAACAACAAGAAATAATTTTTTAACCTTATCTATCATTTTTCTATGCATAGGTTACTTATTTAAAGAGAAAAATAAAAAGAATTTTTTAGATTTCGTCTATTTCTCCTTAGGTGGAATCATATTAGTTTTTCTATCTTATACAGCAATAGTAAATTTCCCAACCAATGATCTTATTAATAGAAATTTTCTTAGAACTTTGCATTATTTTATGCTATGTGGATATATATTATTTTATATTAAATATGCAGAACGAAGCTATTTAATTCCTGCAACATTTTTAATTATCGTGCATTCTATATTTTTTCTTTTCAATGATTATCTTTCAATTTATCTTTTCCCATATTTATTAATATCAATTTCTTTAGAAAAAGTAATGTATTCTGATTCAAAAGTAAGCTTATCCGATTGGAAAATATCTATCTTTTTATTCCTTATTCTTGCTACAATCTATAATACTAAACCTGCATCAATTCAGGAATTTCGAGCCTATGCTCTACTGATTACTTTGATTCCGATAATTATTGTAATTAGAAATGTTCCAGAATACTTTACTTCAAAATTTCTATATTTAATTCTTATTATTTTAATCTTCCAAGGTATATTTTTAAATATTAATATAGTTAGGGATTTACTATTCATACACCAAAGTATAGATCCAAGAAGCACTGTAATAGGAATACCAGTTAGTTCCATTGGATCTTTGGGCTGTCTTGGTTTTTTCATTTCTTCAAGCTATATCTTATATCCAAAACAAAGTCGAATTCAGTTTATTCTTGGATTAATGCTATTCATACTTTCCACAGCATTATTGTATTTTTCTTATTCGAGAACATCATTCTTAGCAAGCATAATAGTATTCATTTCAGTATTTATTATGATTAATAAATCTAACCTTAAAAGAATCTTTAAAAATAAAATAATTATAATTATAGGATTAGTTTTTATTATTATTAGCTTAACAGCCTTTATACAAAAATCCTTTGAATTAAATACTGTTCATGTAAGATTATCTATATGGGAATTTCATCTTAAATCTGCCTTCCAATCTGCTCCTTTATTTGGACTTGGCATGGAACCCGAATGGAGAATGATCTATACACTTCCCAAAGGTCTTTCTAATTCAAGTTTCAATGATATGGTTGAATACCTTCAGACATTTAGATCAGATCCTATAGCTCATAATTTATTTGTGCAAACATTTAGTTCTTTTGGGATACTAGGAACCTTAATATTCATAATGTTTTTATTGTATTTATTAGTCCCAAACGTCAAATTGCTTTTTAAAAATACAATTTCTTTACATGATCTACTTTATTTCGCAGTAGTAATTGGTGTGATCTTACATGAGATAACGGACGTAAGCATTCTGGAACATCAAATTCTATTTCCCGTGCTTGCAATTATAGTATTCCTCAAGCCTAGAACAGAATCTAATAATAATAAATTATTCAATAAAATTAATTTAATTCTCATGGTATGCCTTCTTTTTCCTTTACTGACTTCAATTCTTCAAATCAATATAATGAAAATTCATAAAAAAGATTTAAAAGATGTTTATTCTGCTGATAATTTAATGTATCTCTTAGAAAAAGAATCACCTGCAAGATCAGTAAAATGGTCTTATCCAAATACAGATATTATTTTCAAGTTAATGCCTGAAAAAAACTTCTACAAATTAAAATATTTTTATAATATTTATAAATACAAAAAATCGAATGACCTAGCCTTCCTTGGCAGTGCAACAGCTAATCTCAAAAAATGTATTCTACTAAAACCTGAAGAGCCTCTATGTATTCATTATTTAGCAGAAACTATTCAGTATCTTGAACCAGAGGAATTTGAAAATATTACAGAATTCTTATACACTATAGCTAAAATTCAAGATCCTTTTCATTCAATTTCCTCAATCAATTCAAATACTAAAATTAACTAAATGAAATTTTACAAAAAACAATGAGCTTAATTAAATATATAAAAATCAATAAAATTTTCTTTCTAGTTCTTTTAGTATTTGGAACTTATATTTTCAACTTCAGATACAATATTGATAGAGATAATATTTTTATCGCAAGTGATGGACAAATTAAATTTTTTCAAACAATTCAAATTACTACTAATTTCAAAAAAAATATAGAATGTTATTATCCTGAGCAAGAATTGGATCCTGATTTCAAATACTATCCTATACGATATCCTTGGACGATAATTAATTCAAAATTAAAAACCTGTGTGTATGAATACCCTCCCTTCTTTCCCACTATAGCTTCGCTATTCCTTTGGAACGATAATTACAGGTTAATAATGTATGTTCCTTTGCTTTTATATTTGATAGCATTTATAATATTTTTTCTAATTCTCAATAATTTTGCTAAAGTAAAATTTTTAAATGTCATTCTTGCTTTAATGTTTTTTTATTCATTTCCACTTTTAACATCTATGGATTTTTCTGAAAGTCCGCTCTACCACTTAAGTATAATTATTGCTTTATATTATTTTTCATTAAAAGCTGACCCAAAATGGCAGCAACATTTACTCTTTGGTATCCTACTCGGAATTTCAATATTTTTTCGTATGGAAATTTTAATTCCAGCTTTTGCAATATCTATATTTATTTTTCTATCTAAAAATGATTTTAAGGATCGTTTTAAAAATGCTATTTCATTTGGTTGTGGATTTTTAATAACTATCAATATCTTTTTTATATATAATTATTTTACCTCCAAACACATTTTAGGCTATAGATATATTTCTTCGCTTTTAGAAAATCGAATTGTTTCACCTGATCTTTCCTTTAAATTTCAATTATTAAGATCTTATCTCTTAGGAGATGAAATTATGTATGGTATCTTAAAATTTTATCCAATCTTATTTGTTTTACTCATTTTAACCTTTTACCTAATAGTTAAAAACAAATTAACAAGATTAGAATTTATATTCATTTGTTCTGGATTTATCTCCTTATTCTTAATTCCACTTTCAGTTAATTTTTATGGTGGTGTAGGTTATTTTGGTTTAAGATATTTAGAGACAGCCTTTTTATTAATTTTACTAGGTTATGGATTGGTTTTAAATCGAACTTATAATGAATTCTCAAGATACATTCAATTTGCAATTTTTGCTTTAATAATTACTTCCCTTTATTGGAACCAACTTTCTACAAAAGAAGGAATGAAGGTGTTGAGAAATAGTTCAAAAGATTTTTCTTCTCTTCAAAATAGTCTTATTCTTGATGATAGTCTTGTAATTCATACAAGTCTATATACATCTATTTTTGTTGGTCCATCGTTTCTAAATACTCCACATTTTCATATACCAAACGAAACAGAGATAACTTTATTTCTGAAATCACTTCCTAAGAAATACAAAAAAGTAATATTTCTACTTCCACCAGAAAATATGTATATCTCATCTGACATTCCAGATTCATTAATCCAAAACTATAAAACTAATGTAAATCCATCGAACTTAAATATTTTAATTCAAGATTCTAAAGAATTAAATGGCGTAACTATAATCACGGCAAATACCGTGAATTAAGCAAAAATTAATTTACTTAAGAAACAACGAGAATAATGAAAACCTTAGTATTTATAGTTGCCTACAATGCAGAAAATCATATCGAAGATGTGTTAAATAGAATCCCATCTAATCTTTATAATAATATAAATATAGATATTTTAATTATAGATGACTGTTCTAAGGATAAGACAAGTTTAGTCGCGAAAGAATGGGTTAAATTAAACAAATTAAAAAATCTTAAGATTTTAAAAAACAATCACAATCAAAAATACGGAGGGAATCAAAAACTAGGATACACATATGCAATCAATAATGCTTATGATTTTGTAATTTTGCTTCACGGTGATGGACAATACGCACCTGATTTACTAAACCACTTTATTGATACTTATAGAAAAGAGAAATCAGATATTGTATTAGGTTCTAGACTTATGAATTTAAAATCTGCCATCAAAGGAGGAATGCCAATTTATAAGTTAATTGGAAATAAGATTCTAACCAAATTTCAAAATATTTTAACCAATCGAAATATTTCTGAATACCACACTGGTTATCGAGGGTATTCAATAAAATTTTTAAAATCTATTCCATTCTTATTGAATACGAATGAATTTCATTTTGATACTGAGATTCTTTTACAAGCATTTCACATAAATGCAAAAATTACAGAATTTTCTATACCTACCCATTATGGAAATGAAGTTTGCCATGTGAATGGATTGAGCTATGCTATGGATATAGTTTTATCAACTTTACAATTTAAATTACATAAAATGGGAATGTTTGTATCCCTAAAATTTAGAAATCTTGATTCAAATGAACATTATAAAAATAAAATTGATTCTAATTATTCAAGCCATTCTATAGCACTTAAGGAAATATACAAATTAAACTTAGAAAAAGTTTTAGATTTAGGTTCTGGTCCAGGATACATTGCTCGGGAATTAGAAGAAAATGGTATTCAAACTGTTTCAGTTGATCTTTATCCTCCCATGAAACCTTTTCCATATAAATTTCGAAAGGCAAATTTAGAAAAAGATCCTATTCCTTGGGGAAAAGATAATTTTTCGTTGGTTCTCTTATTAGATATTATTGAGCATCTATCGGAACCTGAAAATTTTCTCTTAAATCTTCGGAATGATTCTCCTTTAGAAAATTACAAGATAATGCTTTCCACTCCAAATGTTGCATTTTTTGCTATAAGACTTAATTTACTGTTTGGAAGATTCAATTATGCTTCTAGGGGAATCTTAGACATAACACACAAAAGATTATTTACGAAAAGCTCCTTATTAAAATTAGCAAAAGAAACAGGAATGGAAATTGAATGGATCAAGCCAATCCCAGCTCCATTTAGAGCAGTGATGCCTGGCAAATTAGGATCGATCTTAGAAGCATTTGCCTTAATTTTATGTAAAATTTTCCCAGGATTGTTTGCTTTCCAATATCTTATGCTAATGAAACCTAATGCAGGAATTAAAAAAATTCTCGATGACGCTGAAGTTATCTATTGAATTATCCTAATTAAATTAACTTATTTTTTTTTAAAATTAAATCTATTAAGAAATAATTTAAATAAAGTTACTACTCCGCGATAAATCTCATTTTTAGAAATTTTAGATTCACCATCAATTCTATCTGCAAAATAAATAGGGAATTCACTAACCTTTGATGTAAGTCTTGTTACTATGAATACCATTTCAAAGAAAAATGAATAACCTGTAGAAGATATTTTTTGGTCTAAAATTTTAATTAATAAGTCCTTTCGAAAAGCTCTAAATGAGGTAGTGCACTCTTTCAATTTAATGGAAAGTAGAAGCCTAGCTAGAAAATTTGCAGTTTTGGATATAGCAGTTCTTATGAATCCATACCCAAGTCCTCCTCCTTTAACATATCTTGAGCCTATTACAAAATCATTGGTTTCAATTAGCTTAAGCATTTCTGGAAGATATTTCGGATCATGTGAAAAATCAGCGTCCATAGTAATTAAAATATCATAGTTATTTTCAACAGCATATTTCATAGCTTCTATATGGGCAGAACCTAATCCTAATTTACCTGTTCGATGTCTTACCTTTAATTTTTTAAATTTTAAAGACATTGCATCCAATAACTTTCCAGTTCCATCAGGAGAATTGTCATCAATTATAAATATATCAACTGATGGCTCAATTTGAAAAATTTCTTTCACAAGCCGTTCAATATTCCCAGCTTCATTATAGGTTGCAGTAAAAATAAGTGAATTCATATTATCCTGAAATAAGTCCTTGTAAAATGTTTAATATCCATTGGAAAAAGATTCAGAAATCCAAATTAAAGAAACTTTGAGTGGAATTACATTTTGAATCATTGAAATTAATAATTCTATTTGTGTCATGCAAAAAAAAAGAATGATATTTCTATGATTCCTTAAATAGTTGAGGAATCATGTTTCAAATTATCATTCATCGTATCGAAAAAATTACTCAATTCAAATATTTTTGGATTTTATTTGTTACATTACTTTCTTTTCCAGGAATATTATTGAGTATTAAATATTCACAAGGATTCAATTGGCCTGACGAAATTTTTCAGTCCATGGAACTAGCCCATTATATAGTAACTGGACGTGGAAATATCACTTGGGAATTTTTAGAAAAAGCAAGAACTTCTCTTTATCCACAATTTTTATCTTTATGGTTAAGGATCGTTTATTTATTTTCATCTGATCCAATTACAGTTTATATTTCCACACGTATTATGCTTGCTATATTTTATTTAGGTGGAATTTTATCCTTAGCTAATTATTTTTTAATAAAAAATACAAATAGTAGTAATTCTTCTCTTTCTTTAAAATATTTACTTTTTTTAATAGTTTTTATATTATTTCCCTTAAATTATTATTTTGGATATCGAACTTTAGCAGAAAGTATATCTACTGCCTTAACATTAATTTCAGTCTTTAATATTCAGTCGAGAATTGAAGAAAAAAATGAGAATATATTAATGTTTTCAATTTTACTTGGAATAACTTATGGAATTAGATTTCAAATGGCGCTGTTTTTATGTATTTATGCACCACTCTTAATCTATCAACTTTATTCTCTTAAATTACATAAGGCTATTTTTAATTTGATTTTGGGATTATTGATTGGTTTTATTATTTATTTAATTTCAGATACAATATTCTTCGGAATTCCTTTTATTTCATCAATCAATTATTTTAAAGTCACCATATTAGAAGGTGTAGGTGACCAATGGGGAACTAGTCCTTTTTCTTTTTATTTTAAGCAATATTATAGATATTTTAATGCCTTATTAATATTTTTAATCCCAGGTATCTATTTTAATTATAAAAAGCATTATCCATTGATATTCGGGACTATAATGTTTATATTGATTCATTCAATTATTTCCCATAAAGAATTAAGATTTATTTATTTTACATTTCCTATTCTTTTATTTTTTATACTATCTGGAATTTGGAATATTTATATTTATTTTAAAAAATATAACCCTAAAGTATCTTACTCTATTTTACTTTTTACATTACTAGGATCATTTTATCTTTATGGTATAGTTCTTAACAAAAAAATTCAATGGAACTTTCTTGATGATAACCTTCAGCTTTTTTTACAAGCTGAAAAAAATGGAGTAAATGGTAATTCACTTGTTACAATACAAGATACTTTTGCCTGGGGAGCAGGATATGTTTACTTAGGACAAAAATTTACAGGAGAGTTATATTTCTATGATATGGTTAAAAGATCTAATTTAGAAAAAGCTAAACTAATTAACGAGAATCAGATAAAAAACATTCTTATTAAAAACACAAATAGAGAATTCTATTGTCATTCATTTAATTTTTGTTCTCCCTTATTAACAATAGGAGAGTATTCTTGGATAAAATTAAAAGATTAGCAAATTATTATTATTTTTTTTTATTTTTGTCATTATAAAAATTTCATTAAAGAAAGATTAATTTTAAATTTTTATTTTAAAGTATAAACGAAAGCTTTTGTTCCTAAAAAATCATTTTCAGACTTAAGATGACTTTGGTTAAGTAATTTTAAATCTAATTCTGTTGGCTCAACTAACAAATCCGCTTCAAGCAAAATAAATTTATCGGGAAGTTCTTTAATATTCAAATTTGTTAAAGGAGGCAAGGCTTCCACTCTTTTGCTTGAATTTGATTGTTTCAAATAATAATTGTAAAAATCTTGGCTACCTTTAGCATAAAGTTTAAAATCCTCATATTGTGGTTTTATACAAAATTGGGCTAAGGATTTAAAATCTGTTTTATGTGGTTTAAGATAATCTCTA
This sequence comes from Leptospira sp., assembly GCA_009991425.1. Taxonomy (GTDB): domain Bacteria; phylum Spirochaetota; class Leptospiria; order Leptospirales; family Leptospiraceae. The sequence continues at coordinate 91,824 of JAACWH010000020.1, read as the reverse complement.
TAAAATTGGAAAAACATATATAGCGAAAAAATAACAATCAAAAAATCTATGATATACTTTCTCCTAAATTTTATTATATTCAATAAATAAGAAAAGATAAAAAGTAATGGGAATATCAAAACTAATAGATTTCGAGCAGTAACAATAGGCTTAAATTGAGATACAATAAAAGTTAAAGTAATAACTAGTAAAATCATCATGCAATAAGAATAGATTATTTTTTTTTCAATTGCAGCCCCTACTTCAGTTTTCTTTTTTATTATTGAAATCAAAAATGTTATTAAAAATAAAATAAGAAAATATAAAAAATATTTACCTTTAAGGAAATAAAATATATAATTTAAAAATTCTAAATATATCAATAAGTTTGGAGATGGAATCCAATTAACTCTTCCTGTGTCTAAACTTATCAATTTTAAAATTTCAGAACTATATCCCAAAATCAATAATGATCCTATAGCGATTATCGTTAAAATCTTTTTAATATTAAATTTTAATATTGAGTGAAAGAACAAAATTAATAATCCTACTCCGGATAAAATAAAACCAAAATAATGTGTGTATGAAAGTAGCAATGAGAATAGAAATAGACTTAAAATAGTTATCCACTTAATAGATTTATCTTCATATATTTGAAATAACATAGAATTAAAATTTAAAATGAAAATCAGTGAGAAACACATTAAAAGCGAGTAGGCTCTTACTTCTTGGCTATAAAATAGCCCTCCTAAACAAGTAGAAAAAAGAATCATTGAATAAAGGTAAATTCTCTTAGAAAAATATTTAGGTTTTATTACTAAATAGAATAATAATAGCAAATTTAAAATGCCAACTATTGCACTACTAAGTCGAATTGCAAAAACTGAATCTCCAAAAAATCTAATCCAATAAAAAAGAAAAATAGTATGAAATGGCGGATTCGTTTCAATCTGATGAGCAGACAAAACTTCTGCTAATGAAGATTTACTAGCAATTAAAATAGAGAACAATTCGTCCATCCAGAAGGATTGAAACTCAAGATTATAAAAGCGGATACTTATACCAAAAATCAAAAAAAAGAGTGATAGTAAATTCAATTGCAAATTTGTCATAAACAATACTTAAAAAGATAAAACGAATTTCAATTTAAAACGTCGATAAAAAAATCTAGATTTATTTTTTTTAAATAAACATGGCTAATATGTATTTTCTTACTAATTTTAATTGAAAATCTGCTGTAATTTAAATTTATTATAAATTAGCCAATGTTCACATTAATCCTTCCTACCTATAATGAAAAAGAAAATATAAAAGAGTTTTTACCTATATTAGAATCTCTTTTTACTAAACATAAAATTAATTATGAAATCATAGTAGTTGACGATGATTCACCAGATCTGACATGGCAGTTTGTACAAAATTATTCTATTAAAAACCCCAGAATTAGAGTAATTCGGCGTGTAACTGAAAAGGGTCTATCAAGTGCAGTTGTAACGGGAATGGCGTCCTCTAATGGAGAAATATTAGGTATCATGGATGCTGATATGCAGCACGATGAATCCATTCTTCCAAAAATGATCGAACTTCTTCGAGATTTTGATTTGGTTATCGGATCAAGAAGAACAGTAGACGGAAGTTATGGCGAGATGAATTGGTATCGTAGAGTTTTAAGTTATGGTGCAACAATTTTAGCCAAGATTATGCTGCCAATTAAGACGAATGATCCCATGAGTGGCTTCTTTGTTTTAAATAAACAAGTATTTGAACAATCTAAAGATAGAATCAATCCGAGGGGGTATAAAATACTTTTAGAACTGCTAGCTAAAAATCCTAAAATTAAAATTTCCGAGCTTGGCTATTCTTTTCGAAAAAGAGAACATGGGGAAACAAAACTTTCTGGAACCGTGATGCAGCAATATATCATAGCTTTGATAGACCTTCGGTTTGGTTCCTTTATTTCTTGGACATTTATAAAATATGGTATTACTGGATTTTTAGGAGTCTTTATTAATCTATTTGGTCAGTTTATCTTTAATACTACATCAAATAGTTTTCAAACCTTGGATTCTAAAAATAATTTTTTATTTCCATCAACTGCTGTTGCATTTGGATTTGAACTAAGTGTTGTTTTTAATTTTTTCTTAAATAATTTTTGGACTTTTGAAGATCGATCCAAGAAAGGATTTAAAAATGCAAGTGCCGCTTTTTTAAAATTTAATTCAATTAGTTTAATAGGATTCATGATTCAATATTCTTCTTGGTTTTTTCTTCTACAAGTCTTTCAGTTTTATTTCCCTCATTTATTTCCTGAATTAACCACTTATATTGCAAATTTAATAGGAATTATTATAGCTACTGCGACTAATTATAAATTAAACAATTCTTATACTTGGGCAGAGAAATAAAATGTTTAAATATTATCTTTTAATATTAGGAATTTGTTCTAGTTTATTTTTTATTTCTAAAAGTGATTTTTCTATAGTTTATGGTGATTCAGGATTTATGTGGATCCAAATTTTAGATATTATTCAAAATAAATTTACTTCTTTTTCATTTAAGTATGCAGGAATTAGTTTTGATTCTAAAGGAGATTTCCTTCCTTTTATGAATCCTTTTATTGGAGCTTATCAAGGAAAATTTTATATAGACTTCCCTCCGTATTTTCCCTTGCTTTCTGCAATTCCAAGATTCTTATTGGATAATAATATATCAATTTATATTTTAGAGTTAGTTGGAATAAGTGCAGGCTTATTTTCATTTTTTCTAATATTAAATAAATTTACTAAAAAGATTTCTATTTCGCTAATTTTAACTCTTATACTTCTTTTTGGTACTACTATTTTTACTTATAATTTAGCTATCCATGAATACTCAATTGCTATAGGATTACTTTATTTTGGATTATATTTCTTCATAACAAGTAAAGAAAAGAATATTTATATTTACTACTCCGCATTACTATTAGCTTTATCTCTCTATTTTAGATTAGAGTTTATTTTTCCAATATTTTCTTGGATTTTAATAGCTCTTATTTATAAAAAGCACTCTTTTCGCTTTCTTGCATTGCGCTTTGGAATCCTATTCTCAATAATTCTTTTATTATTATTTTTCTTAAATCAATATATTCATGGTCATCCACTAGGATTTAGATATTTATTAACAATGAATAACCCTGAAACTCTTATTATTCCTCGATCTGAAATTATAATGGATCTCCTTTTTGGTAAATTGAGGGGATTTTTCTACCAATCTCCCTACCTATTTTTAATGATGGGTTTAGGAATCCTGCAAATTGGTTATACAAGAATTACAAGGTTATCGATACATAAAGAACAGGAGTATTATTTAGTTATATCGATTTTAATTCTTTTATTAATTTCTTTTACAGCGCCCAATCATGGAGATCATATTTCACCTAGGTATCTTTTTGGAATTTATCCATCAATATTTCTGTTTGGATATTTTACTTATGAAAATATTTTACAAAAACAAAAAGGAATTCCACTTATTGCATTTCAATTTATTATATTAATTTTAGTTCTATTTTCAGTAAAACAGTTATATAAAAACATTAAATTCATTTCAGATTCTGATAAATTAGTTCGAATACTTACTGATAAAGTAAATGAACAGGAAGAAAAGAATGTTGTCTTTCTGGATCAAGTCTTAGCAAAAAATCTACAAACAATAAATTATTCTAAAAATTTATACTATGCAAAACCAGAACAAGTTTCCGATTTTTTAAAAATTTCAAGACTTAATTCGAAAGAAATAATTTTTATTAGCACAGAATATTCACAGGAATGTTTATCTAATAATCAAATATGTAAAGATAGACCGTCTTTTATGAATATCAATTTTTATAAATCTTCACAATGATCTTATATGCTTTTTAAATTCATAAAGGTCTATTAACATTAAAATTGAGTCTCTTAATATACGAAATTTAGAACCACTCATTTCTTTCCAATCAATGTATATCTCTTGGTATGGTTTGTCATAATAATCAGCTAAAATAATTATTTCTGTGTCCCATATCCATCTTCGATTTATCATATTATTTTTAAATTCGAGGTAAATTGATTTTTTCAAAATCTTCAATCCACACTGAGTATCGTTGACTTTTATTTTAAAAAGAATTTTTAAACAAATAATAAATATTTTATGAGTTAAATATCGAAAGATAGAGTAAGATATTTTTTTATCTTGAGAGTTCTCACGCGATGAAATAAGCAGATCTATTTGTGGAAATGCCTGCGCTCTATTCCACAAGTTTAATACTTCATAAAAAGGAACCGATCCATCCGCATCAACAAAACCAATATATTTTGATTTTGATAATTGGATTCCATATTCTATAGCATTAAACTTTCCTAAATTTTTTTCATAATGGTGCAATTCTACACTTTCATTTAAATAAATTGAAATTTGATCTTTTAGTAACTGGTATTCATCTTTAGAACTTCCATCATCAATAATAATTATTTTTAAAAATTGAGGAATATCTTCCACAAAAGTTTCTAAAAAGCTTGGAAGACGATTGGATTCATTAAAGCAAGGAATAATTAATGTTAATTCGGCAGGAGAATTACTTTGATTTAAATTTCTTAAAATAGACTCCATAATAAGAATCTATTTCTTTATTTGCTGGCTCTTGGATTTTTCTTCAAAATTTTCTTTTTCAATTACAGTAATCTTTTGATCTTCTGGCTGTTCTTTTTTAACTTGAGAACTGCAACCTAAAATTACGAAATACATTGGTAAAATTAGAAATATCAAATATCTATATATTAAAATAGTTTGTTGTTTATTATTCATAGGGTATAAATAGAAAAAGCCACCTACCTTAGTCTTTACAACTAAAATAGATGGCTATCTTAAAAGATAGGATTCTTATTTAAAGTCTCTTTCTCTTGGTTTAAAAGTATCTTTGAAAACTGGTTCATTATTTGGTGCTGGTTCTTCTACTGCTGCAGGTTCTGGTTTAACTGGAGGTTTTGAGGCGCAGAATCCGATAAATAAAGAAATAAAAGTCAAAGTGATTACTATTAGATATTTTTTCATAGTTTATATCTCCTACTTACAAAAAAAAACTTTAGGACTAATTTGTCCATCTTTAATATGGAAAAATGTCCAAATTTATAGTCTTCGAAGGAATTGATGGATCAGGTAAATCTACCTTAAGTAAAAATATATTTCATATATTACAAAATAGAAATATTGATTTGGATCTTTTTCGAGAACCTACAAGTTTTGAAACAGGTATAGAACTTAGGAAATTTTTACAAAATAAAATTCATTTATCTCCTGAAGAACAGATGAAATTATTTATTGCGGACAGAAAAGAATCTGTGAATAGAAATATCCTACCAGGCCTCCAAAACAAGAAATTTGTCTTATTAGATAGATATTATTTTTCAACAGCAGCCTACCAAGCAAGTTCACTCAACTCACCTATGGAAATTTTACAAAGAAACTTAGTTGAAAACTTTCCTAAACCTAATTTGATTTTTTTTCTAGATATTGATCCAGAATTGGCTATGAAGAGAATCCATACTAATAGAGATGAGATTGATGTATTTGAAAACCTAGAGAAACTAATTACAATTCGAGAGAACTATCTAAGTATTTTACCTAAAGATACAATTTTTCTAGATGCATCTCTATCTCCGGAAGAACTAACGGATATAGCAATAAAAAAGATAGAATCTGGAAAATGATAAATCCAAGAATAATTTATTATTTTTTTAATAAATTATTAACAAATAAGATTTAGCTCTTTTTAAAACATAGAGCCATCATATCACCTTGATTACTAATTTTTACGAACCAATCAAGAAATTTCTTTAGCTTAAGGAAAATTTTAGATGGATTCTTTTTCATCGTCATACCACTTCCATATGTGATTGATTTGTGGTATTTATAACCTAACTCATGCATAAGTTTGATGATTTCATCTAATCCGAAATAGAAAAGATGTTCGGGAACATTTAGAAAACGCCATTTTTTTTTGAGGATTTTTGAAAGTATTCCCCATCTGCAAGTAGAAAGAATGAGTATACCATCCTCTGTTAAGTGACTTAAAATTTTCTTTAAGACAGCAAGAGGATCTCTCATATGTTCAATGGATGCCCAAAGAGTTATCATTTCAAATTTCTCCTTGGCTTGCTTATCCCATTCTAAAAAGTTTCCTTCCACTATATCGAGTTTTAATTTCTCTCTAGCAAATTTGATTGGATCAGGAGCTATTTCGATTCCCATACTTTGCCAACCTAGACTCTTCATATAATCCACAAAATATCCAGCTGCACAACCTACATCTAGAGATCTTGCTTTATCAGAGGCAAATTGTATGATTGCATCATTAGATTGCATCTTTGGATTTGATGAATTATTGCTTAATAAGTTTTTGCCAACTGAATTGTGAATAATATTGGAAGGTTCTTTGTTTATAGGATAAAGATTTGGATTAATTCCTAGGTCAGATAAATTGAGATTCCATACTCTGAAGATTTCTTTTCTTGTCTCATCAGAATAGTAATTTTCATACCCTCTATCTGTTCGTGATGTAAAATACTCATTAGAATAATAGCTATCAAGAATTTCTTGACTAGGCAAAGGAGAAACTTGCGCTATATTACATTTTTTACATTGAAAAATATTATAATTTATATGGTCTTTGCTAGGCTTAGAAAAAAGATATTGCAGCCCAGCAGAAGAACAAATAGAGCAAACTTCGTTCAATAAATTATTAGGTTATTGATTTCTTTGCAATTAATTGAAAGAATTCATTTCGCATACTTGGACTCATGAATTTTCCAGAGTATTCTATCGTAGTTGTCATACTAGATTTATCATTGATACCACGAGTTGATACACACATATGACCAGCTTCCACGACTACGATTACATCTTCCGTATTTAAGACTTTCTTCAATTCTTCTATGATCTGAACTGTCATTCTTTCTTGAACCTGTGGTCGACGAGCATAGTAGTCAACAATTCGATTGATCTTAGATAGTCCTATCACTCTTCCATTTGAAATATAAGCTACATGAGCCTTGCCAATGATTGGAAGGAAGTGGTGCTCGCAGGAAGATGAAAAGGAGATATTACTCTCTACCAACATTTTATCATATTGGTATTTATTATCAAAAGTAGAAATGGATGGTTTGTTTGCTGGATTCAGTCCAGAAAAAATTTCCTGAACATACATCTTTGCAACTCGATAAGGAGTCCCTTTTAGGCTGTCATCTCTTAAATCCAGACCCAATTCATCCATGATAAGAGAAAAATACTTCTGAATATTTTCAATTTTTTCTTCATCTGATTTTACAAAGGCATCTTCTCGAAGAGGTGTTTCGATAGAAGTCATGGAGTGATTATCACCTTGGGAGGTGAATGTGTCGTATTCAGGGTTCAGGATCATTAAGGTTTCCTTCAATTTTATACTGTATACCAGCTAAGCTTTAGACCTATTTGAATGATGATTCGTAAAATAACACATAGAAAAAAGCCAAAATTTACTGTTTTTTAAAGAAATGAACAAGTAATCCAAATAAAGAAAGAACTACAACAATAGTAGATGATGTTGGAAAATAAATAACTTCACCAGAATGCTCAAAACCAATTAAGGAAATCGTAAAACCGATAAGTGTAGAGATAAAACTAATCAATGCACAAGAAATCAATAATGATCTCATATCTCGAACCATTTTTAATGCTACAAAACCTGGCACCAACAAATGAGCTGTTGCATAAAAGGAGCCTAATAGATGAACAGCCACTGAAATTATAATTATAATAATAGCATGAAATAGTAATTCATAAAAAAGTAGGTGATTTTGTCTGATCTTGAATTCTTCTCTGTCGAAGGATAAAAACAAAAATTTTTTGAAAAAGAAGCTGAATATTAGTATACTTACCAATAAAAAAACATAATGATAATCGGTTGCAATAACTTGGTTGGTTAGTATATCTCCAAAGTATGCTGTCATAATTTGGTTCTTAACATTTCCACCCATAGAAAGAAGGAACTGTGAAAAGGATGCAAAGAATACAAATAGAATTCCAAGTAAGGTGTCATTGTGCAAATTAGATTTAGTATTAGATGCTATCATTGGTGAGATAACTATTAAGGAAAAAATTATAGCAAACCATTCTCCTTCTATTCCAAGGTATAAAGATATAGCAACTCCACTGGATACAACTTGTGCTAAGGTAAGCCCAAAAAATGAGCTATTACGAAGTACAAGAAAGGATCCAATCATGGAAAGTAAAATACATACGATACTACCCAAAATCAATTGAGGTAAAAAGAATGAAAAACTATTTATTACTTCAAAATTCATTGAAGAAAACGACCTTGAATTTTATAAACAGTAGAAAAATGATTCAACCACTCTTCAGTAATATGGTGGGTTATAATAAAAAAACTTAGATTTTTGCGGATAGTTAATTCAGAAAGTAAAGAAATAATTTCTTTTTGGGAATTTTGGTCCAAAGCGTCCAAGGGTTCATCAAGAAAAATACAATTTGCATCTGATATCAATGACCTTGCTAATAAATACTTTTGAAGTTGCCCCCCACTGCACTCTTTGATCAGAATATCTTTATAAGTATCAATACCCATTCTTACTAGAATTTCATTTGCAAATTTCTCTTTATCAGTATCCGAGGCTCCAAATATTTTTATATTACTTGTTAATTGCAAGGCAGCTTCTACAGTAAGAGGGAATCCTAATTTTAATTCTTTAATCTGAGGAACTAATGACATCTTGGTTGAAGTATGAATATTTAATTCCCCTTTTAACTCTCGGATTAATCCTGTAATCGTTTTTATTAAAGTAGTTTTGCCTGAACCATTCGATCCTATAACAGCTATAATTTCTCCAGCTCCTAAGGATAAATTGACTTCTTCCAAAATTGGAAATTTTTTATTGTATCCAATGGATAGATTTTGTAAGGAAAAATATTTAAATTCATTCATAATATTTAAAAATTGAATAACAAGAACAAGAGATTAATTATTTGCTTCTCGTATCTTTCTTAGAATTATCTGGATACAATCCTCGTATGTATTTGCTTCGGGAAGCGCTCCAACTGAAGTGGGCATTACTAAGACCTTAGCTCCTTTTACTTTACTGGCTACATATTCTGCATACTTAGGATTATTGACGGGAGATATTAAAATGATTTTAATATTCTGAGAATTCATTGTTTTAATAACATTTTCCAAATAACGACTAGAAGGCGGAATGCCAGGTCGTTCCTCTATTGAGAGATTAGCGTTGAATTTAAATCTAGATGCTAAATACACAAATTCTTGGTGAAAAACGGCAACCTTCAAACCAAAATGTGCTTGCATATTTTTCATTTCTGATCTTACTAATTGGGTCATTTTGTCTTTGAATTTAAGAAAGTTATTTTTATAGTATGCTTCATTCTCAGGATCAACTAACCGTAAATTATTTAAAATATTAAAACCCATTTGAATCATATTCACTGGATCGAGCCAATAATGGGGATTACCATAGATATGGAGATCACCCATAGAACGATCTACCGCTACGTTAGGCTTACCTAAGATATTGATTCCTATGCTTGCATCACAATAGCCGTTTTGACCTTTTTGGATGGAGATATTTCTGGATTGTTCGAGTAGCAAAGGAACCCAACCTATTTCTAAATCGAGTCCTATCATACAAAACATGTCAGCCTTATTCATTTTTATTAAAAAATCGGGTCTAGTCATAACAAAATGTGGATCATCAAATCCACGAATCATCGACTCTACCTCAACTTTTTCTGCCCCAATTTGTTCAGCTAAGTATTTTAGATCGGTTGTAGTTACTACAATTTTTACTTTATCGGCCAAAACTGAATTCGCTGGAAGAGTTAGATTTAAAAAGATAATTACAAAAGCGAAAAAGGATTTTGGAAAAAATATTTTATTTAATATTTTATAATAATTAGCCTTGGCTGCATTTTTATTTAAACTTTGCTTTCTTACTTTCGGTTTGGACATTAGAATTATTCCTCTATAATATAGTAAACATTAAATAATAGATTAGTATTTATGAGCAGGATGGGCTCCCAGTATAAAAGTTGCTTGGAGATAATAGCGGTAGTCAACAAATTCTGGATCAAAATCCGATGAAAAGTCCGCTGTATATCTTCTCTCAACAGAGGCTCTAATGAAGCTGAATTCAGATGGTTTATATGTTAATTGAATGGTGTTCCCCTCTACTGCATTTCTTGCAAATTCCCCATTCTTATCACGTAAGTTTGGAACATTGAAAAAATCATATCGATAGCCGATTAACCATTGTTGTAGAAATTGGTAATCCAACATTATATAATATCCCCAAAATGTTTCCATAGGAATGGGATTATTCCTAAATGTGGTAGGATCTAACTCGTCTGGGTATCTATTTTCTCTATACCAAAGTTCACTCATGAGAATGAAACTTTTTAACATCGATTGATTCCATCTAACAACTGAATCAAGCCCATATTGCATTCTATAGGATTTAGTTACAGGGTCGATTTCATATCGCATAACAGTTGCTCCGAATTGAGTACCCCAGTTATTTCCTAAATAAACAAAATTCTTTAGATGGGCATACATCATTGGATTATTTTTATTTACTCCTGCTGTATGAGTATGCCCCCAATATCTACCGTTTGTAACTCCCAGAACAAGTTCAGTAGTCATAAAATTCCAAAATTGAAAAAGAATACTTGCTTCTGCTCCCGTATCTTCTACTGCTTCAGCATCCATCAATCTTTGGTGGACTATAGGAGCCATTGTAAAATTCCAATCATGCCTATGAATTCGGTTTAATCGACCAACATCTAGAAAAAATCTACCAAGTTTTAAATTTACATATTTAGAAATGAATGGAAAAATTATATTAGCCTCGTGTATTTCAAAAAAATACCTACCACCCTCATTGTGGGCTGCAACAATCAATGAGCCACGACCAAATTGATCAATAGCACCAAAAAAACCAAATTCAGCCTCCCGAACATCCAATGAGTTTGATGTAGTCTGCGGTTTGTTATTATCCCACTGACCAACCATATCAACGGAAGCACTCATATCCATCATTAGGTTTTGCACAGAACGATCTGCTGTTAGTGGATTTACTTGAGTAGGGCTTGCTATATTTCTTGAATTTTCAAATTTTGATTGTTGTTTTTCTTGTTTGGACAGTTCATCTAATAATTGACTCTCCCAGTCTAGATCTGACTCGTCGTATTTATAATCATTCGAAGTCTTTATTTCATTAGAGGGATTTTTACTTTGTTCACCATTAACATTGCCATTCTCGGAAGCATCCAATTGACTGACTCGTTCCCATTCATCTCTATAATAATCACTGGGTGAAACAAAAAGATTTTTCAAAATATTAGTTTCATACATGCTCTTATAATTTGGAGAATTTGTATTTCTTTTAGATTCTGTATTTGCAAAAGTTGTATCTGATTTTTTCTGAAATTCCAAATTCTCTGCTAAATTTGAAGTATGAAAGCATAATAATATAAATAGAGCAGAAAGATAATGTTTATACATTTAGGTTAAATTTTAAGTTGCTTTAGTATATCTGGTTCGTCTTTTGATATGAGTCCTATTAACATTGACTAGAATTTAATTTCATGTAAGTAATAGGACTCGGACTTAATTATTATTTAAATGATCCACCTAAAGCAAGTGGAGTGTTAAAACGTATAGAAGATACTGCTGCATCTTTGAATGCATAACCGCCATATATCTCGGTAAGTGCTGCATTTGCTAACATAGAGGAAGCGTTCTCATAGGCATCCGATTCAAAGTTTAAGACATATCCAGTACTTTGTCGATCTGCATTAGTTAAGGAAGCGCAGGCTTTAGGCCAACCTATCAAATGGTATTTCACTTCAGTAACTGATTCTACCTCTCTGTGAATGTCAAAGCAATAGGTTGTAGAATTTAATCCAGGAACAAAATTAGCCCCTCCCGCCTGAGTAGTGTTTGGATTGGTTGTTCCAATGACTGAGCTAGTGAGGCTGGTTGGTTTGATAGAAATGTAGGCATTTTTGTTGCTGCTATCGAATCTTAGATTTTGATCTACAGAACCGAAAAGACGTATCTCTCCGTTGGTGGAAGTAAAATTGAAAGTGATCTCCATGCTAGTCTTTCTTTCTAAACCATCAATATTTTCTTTTCTCTCAGGTTTACCAGCTGCTTCTGCAGTTCGGAAAGCTGTGAATCCATCACCATAGTTCACTGAAACAAAACCTGTGTTGGAAGCTAGTGCTAACAAAACAAATAAATTCGTTTCGTCATCGTTGTTTTCTTTTTTACAAGCAAGAGTAAAAGAGAGAATCAATCCAGTTAGTATGAATTGTGTAATTTTTTTCTTAGTCATATTTTATGATCCTATAAATTATTAACAATCTTTAGTGATTGTCTATTTGCCAGAGAATTCTAAACGCAACTTTGTTGCAACATTATTTTTATGAAAAATCTTAATGAGGCGCAATCATTTCACCAGCTATAATAGTGCGCAATGTAACACCATTCAGAACAAAACCAATCTTAGATCCTGGGCTTGCTCCAGCTGGGAAGGATTCAAATCCATATCCACCTATTCTTCTATCCTGATCTGTAGTTGCTGAACATGCTTTATCCCAACCGATTAAGTGTGGATTTCCACCTTCATCATGGATATCAAAACAATAGGTCTTTGTCTGTCCAACTGGAGAAGAGGGTGGAAATCCTGAAACTCCTGCAATTGCATTATTACTATTAAGCGCCTGAACAGTATCGGTTTTTAATCTTAGTTTGGGACCGTTAGCATCTGTACCTGAAACAGCAGCATTTCCTATTACGTCTAAATAACCGTCGGCTCTATCGATTTGAAAAGTGACTTCTATTGATTGATTTTTGGTTCCGCCCACTGAGGTGAAATCCGAAGTAGAAACGATTCTACTGAACTCATTCGATCCTCTAACACCATTACTAGTAAATTCAATATTTGTACTTGGAAATCCCAAAGTTGAAAGTGCATTGGAATCAGTGCATCCAAAAATATTAAAACCCGTTCTAGTACCATTTGAATTTCCAGTAACGCTTCCAACACCGCCGCGTATTGGTGCAACATTAAACCTACCGCAGGAAGAAGCTGCCTGAGAGGAGATTCCTGCGGCTATTGCATCTAGCACATTTTGGTCAAATCTTTCAGGCTTACGACCAAAATACTCCGAACAGGAAAATCCAAATAGAATTGCGAATATAAAATATTTTTTTCTTAATGCGACAGCATTGCAAATACAACTATATATCATTTGATTGACAGAATTTTTCAATAAAACAAATTGTCAAGTAATGAAAAATTTCATCATCAGGATTTATTATGAAAAATTCCACTTATAGAAAAATCATCTTCCTTTCTTTTGTAATTTTGTTTCTAATAACCAATTGCAAGCTCCCTTTTCTGTCAAAAGAAGAGGAAAATAATAACGATGAATTATTACTTCTAGGACTGGCTGCCCTCTTAAGCCAAAGTCAGCAAATTGAAGAACCTAGACCATTTAGGGGAAGATCGGTTTTTTCTTACGGTAGCACTTCGGGTGCGGTAGTTTATGATTGGAATGTGGATCGAGGATTTTCACCCTTAGCGAATGTTAATCCTGTATCCATTCAAGAATCAGACTCAGGAAGATTTTCTACCTACTCTGAGGGAACTCAATTCCGAATCATTGATACAGGAATCAACCTCAGTCCCCATGGAGAACATTACCATGTAGATAAATCAAACCCAAGAATCTTTGATCCAAGCCATGCAGGAGTAAGTTTAGATATTGCTGGAACAAATCCAGTGAGAGGCTTTTCTTACAATGGCAAGTCTGCCTTTACTTATGCTAATGGTCAAATTCGTGTTCTAGAAGAGAAAACCTTAGTAGATGAAAATACTGCATCTATTACAATCAACACTCCAACTTCACTACCAACATCCCACAATGGGATTACAATTTGGATGAATGAAGGAAAAGTTATTTGGTCAATAGATAGTAACACAATTAGCTTTCGATCGGGAGGTATTGGTAGTAATTTTGGAACCAATGATGGAAATCAAACCTGTTCATCCTGGCTCAGTCCCGCCGGATATAGATTTGCACAATCAGGAAATAATTTTTCCAATCTAAACCTTACATACCTATATGACCACTATCTAGTGTTCCCCTGTTCTTCTGAGGTTTTAATTGTGAAACATACAGATAGCAACTCAAGCACTGGGGCAGGAACTTACTCCTTTCCAAGAATTGCTACATCAGGGCAACTCTCTGTAATTAAACCTTTATTCGCTAACAACAATTATTCTTTAGGTGGAAAATCAACTCAAGCCATCTTCTATGGAAATTATGGTTCCAATTCAGAAACAAGTGTTATTCGTATCAATGCTTCCAATTTAAGTCTTACCTCTAAACCAATTGCAAGCTACCGAAGTAGCAACATAGTATCCGAAGAAAAAGAAGGAAAAGAAATATTAGTATTGGACAACCAAGGACAGCTACATGTATTGAATTCAGAGAGCTTAGAAACAATCACAACCCAACAAATTCTACCTGACAACGCGGTTCTTTCTGGAGGGAACGCTCCAAAACTCTTTGGGACTTGGGATGCTAGTTTTATTTTATATCAGACGAATTCTGGCGAAGCAATCTTGCAGGAATTCAATGTAAAAGAAAGAGTAGCAACTCGCAAAATTACCTTACCTAGAATACCTTCCGACATTAGCTTTCACTCAGCTCGAAGCAAAGGCTCTGACTACACTGGACCTCTACCATAAACTAATTCACCCAGGAAAGGAACATTCCCTTACTAAAAATAAAAAAGCCGTAGAGCATATGCTATACGGCTTTGAGTAGAAAGGATAAATTTCTTTCTTAACGTTTCGAGAATTGTGTTCCTCGTCTCGCTTTGTGCTTTCCGTATTTCTTTCTCTCAACCATACGATTATCTCGAGTAAGTAATCCTTCTTTCTTCAAAGCAGGTCTCATTTTTTCATCAAATTTAGATAATGCACGGCTGATTGCGTGAGCGATTGCTCCAGCCTGACCTGTGATTCCACCACCAGAAACATTGATAGCGATATCAAATTTGTTTCTAGATTCAAGAATATCAAGTGGCTTCAATGCGATTGCAATCTTACTTGCACCAGCAGTGATGTATGTATTTATATCTTGCTTATTTACAGTGATCTTTCCACTGCCCGATTTTAAACTAGCTCTTGCGATAGAAGTTTTTCTTCTTCCAACTGTCCAGATTGAATTGTCTTTTGCCATAGTAATAATTCCTTATATTTCCAATTTCACTGGTTTTTGAGATTGAAGAGTGTGCTTATCATCTGCAAAAACTCTACAATGAGTTAGCATAACATCACCTAAACGACTTTTAGGTAACATCCCCTTAACAGCTTCCATGATAACCTTTTCTGGATTCTTGTTCAAAAGTTCATGAAAAAGAGTAGCCTTCATACCACCTGGGTATCTTGAGTGATGGTAGTAGATTTTTTGAGTATTTTTATTGCCAGTTACTTTTACTTGAGACGCATTGATAACAACGATACCGTCACCACAGTCTTGGTTAGGTGTAAAAGTGGGTTTATGCTTGCCGCGTAGACGTTTGGCAACCTCTGAGCAGATTCGTCCGAGAGTTTTTCCCTTCGCATCGATGAGAAACCAATTTTTCTGCACTTCTTCTTTCTTCAAAGAAGGAGTTTTATGTTCTTTTGAAATGATAGACATCTAATTTTCCTTTCTTTGGACAGGATTTTCGTTTTAATTCCAGAGTCAAGGGGAAAGATGGATTTCATTGAAAGAAGACGAGATCATTCAACTTTTTGCAAAGCCGTCTCATCCCATGCTGGACGATTGCCACCTCTTTGATAGGAATAAACTGCTCACTACGGACAGTCTATCTGAGGGAACGCATTTCCGTCTAGATTGGTCTTCCCCGGAAGATATCGCGATCAAATTAATTGAGGTAAATGTCTCTGATATTTTCAGTTCGGGAGGGATTCCTAAATTCTGCCTTTTGAACCTGGGACTCTCCTCAGAATCCAGCAAAAAGCCCTGGATTACCGAATTTTCTAATGCCTTTCGAAAAAGATTAGAACTCTATGGGATAGAACTTGTGGGCGGAGATACATTTTCCAGCAGTCTTACCCAACTCAGTCTCACACTATTTGGTGAACTACCCGCTCTAAATACTGCTTGGTCTAGGTCAGGTGCAAAAGTTGGGGATAAGATTTATCTTACTGGATCTTTGGGACTTTCCCATCTGGGCTGGAAAATTCTAAGCGATCCAAATTTTCGTATACTAGCAGAGAAAAATTTAAAACCATCCTCTTATGAAAATAAAAAAGAAAGTAATATAGAAAATGAAGGAATTATTCAAGAAGCGATTCGAAAGCACCTTCGCCCTGAATCGGTATATGCGAAATTAAACAAGAATTTGATGAACTATAAAATCAATTCTGCTATGGATATAACTGATGGACTCTTCCAGGATTCTTGGAAGCTTGCAAAAGCCTCAGGCAAGACGATACAAATTAACATTGATAAGCTTACTCGATTAGGTGAATTTTTAAAATTTATGAGCTTGGATGAAATACTTGGTTCTGGAGAAGAACTAGAACTTCTCTTCACCTCATCTGAATTACTTCCAGAAAAATTAAATGCCTACCCGATTGCAGAAATAGGAAGCGTTCTTTCCACTTCAGATAAACCTAAAGTAGCTTTTACCTACCAAGATGAAATTTATCTTCCAAAATCTGTGGGCTATTCGCATTTCTAATCCAGTAGTTTTAGAAGCATATTTATTTTAAATTCTACCAGCTTAAGTTCTGTTATTCAAATTAAATTAAATTAAATTAAATTAAATTTATTTAATGATCTTATTATTAACCGCAACTTCCCAGGTAACTACATCAGGTAATTTGTCTCTCATCTCAGCAAGGTAGTCTGTGATTTTTTTACGATCCAAAAGAGTTGGATCATAATCCATACGGAAATCGTAAGATCCCAAGTGGGTTGACATTTTGCGAACCATTTCTTCCTTCATCAATCGCTGCCATTCCAAAGAACCTTTCTTTTCAAAGTATTCGTAAAACGAGGTTTTATCTTGAAAAATTGGCAGTTTTGTGGATCTAACCTTAGATGCTGGTAGACTAACAGGTGCTCCCGATTGCTCGTTAGATTTTGTACTCGTAATTGTTTTCTGAATATCGGAGATTAGAAAGTTGCGAACCTTTGAATCCAGTTTAGATAAGAACTCAACTAAATCACTAGGTGTTTTGAACTTGGGTGGCTTCAGAAATTTTTCAATGTATTGGTCTTTGCTTAGATTTTTTTCTTTGGCTCTGTCAGCAGTCCCATCTCCATCCAAAATATCAGCTATAATAAAAGATACTTCTCTGCGAAACACGATAGAGCCGTCTTTTAATTTTGCAAGCATTGCCAAGGCTTGGATCGACTGAGCAAGTAAGCTCGCAGACATGGATTCATAACCACCTGAAGTAAGAATCTTCCTCTCAACATCCAAGATTAAATCCTTATAGCCTTCTCGAGCTTCCATTTCTTTAAGATTCAATGCAAGGCTGTCATCATAGTGATAGCCATCATCTTTTTTAATTAGTATTCCAAATTGAATTAAACCATCCCAAAGTCTTGCAGGATTCAAATAATTCAGATTTCTCATAGGATCTGGAAAGTATTTTGCATCTAATTTTGGATTGTTGAAACAATGTAAGGGATGAGATTTCTCAGCCATCAGTTCATGATAGTCTTTCATACTATCTTCTAAGTTCTGGATTTTATAAATGGGAACACCTAACAAAATTCCTATTGATATCATCTCATATGGTTTACAAATCGAAGTTGATTCGAAATTTTCAACACTGATTGCAGGGACTATGGAAGATCTTTTTTTATAATGATCTAATCTCGTGGGAAGATCATTTTCCTGCTCTTTCGTTTCGTCATCACCATCTTCGTAAGTATTCAATGCAAAATTGGTAACAGTTCTATAGTATTCCATTGAATCTAAGCCAGAGGCTTCCACTGAAATATATGGTCTAGAGAATGTGTCTAATTTTTCCAAAAGTTTCTTAAGAGGGATTTTCTTTTCTTCTAATACGGTCTTAATACTAATCGTATTAAAATTCACTCCGTTCATTCTAGAATATATCAATTGAAAAAGCTTAGTTCGAATACTTTCCATTTCAATCTTATTCTGGGTAGATTCTGAAACTTCTAGTTTATCATCTGATTGCTCAAGCTCTAAGGCTAAGGCTTTCTTAATTTCAGTAGGGGGAAGTTTGAGAAGTGCTGGGTAGGTTCGATTGAGAATGTCTTGGATCTCATCTGCTTTCTTATCTAAAATAGATAGGCCACGAGTTGCAATAAGATGAGTAGTTAAGATCTGCATAGCATCGTCTTCTCTATCCATATGTATGAAATCAACTTCATTGGACATATCTTCAATAGAAAGTCTGGAATAGAAATAACGATGTAAGAATTGATCAATCTCATCGGGGTTAATCAAATAGAAGAAAAGTGGGTTCTTTTTCTCCAGTAGATTGAATTTCTCTTCTTGGATTTCTTTATCCAAAATTTTATGAAGCCCTAGAACTTTTTCCTTAATTGCTAATACTTCATTGTTTCGAATATCAAAAACTGCGGTCTTGATATCTCGAATGAAGTTCTCAGCTGAGGAAAGTAAGGATTCGAATACCAATTGGCGAAAATTAAAATTCTGCATCTTGATAAAATTCTTCGCAGTATCCTTGCTAAAAGAAGCTCCGGAAGATTCAATATCTTCCATTGCTCTTTGCATATCTTCTCGGGAATATCTCTGCAAGCCTACTCTCTCTTGGTAGTATTTCTTCTGGTAGAGATCCAATTTATCAAGCAGCAGACCCAATATTGATTCTGCGAAATGAAAGCCACGGTTAGGGTCTTTCATATATTTATGAATTTCTTCAGTTAGTATGGTTGCAAATTTATCGACTTCCAGACGAGATCTCTGTTGGATTCGAGTTAAATAATTGGTTTTAATTTTCTCAGATTCTTCTGGCCCATAATCCCGAAAGATGGAATCCATAATAGCAACTACTGCCCTTGGATCATTCTTTCCTAGAGCTGCTTCCATTCTTAGATTCCAAGATTTAAACTCAACATCCATGTCCATTTGATAGTCTGGATATAGAATTTCAAATAAGGACAAACAGTTCAATCTAAGAGCACGTATCAAACCCTTGCTTAAGTCCCCTATTGTTTCCAATAGCAATCTAGGGCTAACTTCTTTAATAAAATTTTCTATAAGTTTAATAGCCGTTATCTTATATCCAATATTTGTCATCTGCTCTACTGGGTAGACAACTCGTGAGATTCCAAATGAATTAAAACATGCTTTTCTTTTGGAACCTTCTGCTTCTGGAAAATATCCCGACACCCTTGTCGAGTCATTGACCATTCTTTCTTCTATAGCTCCACCTACAGTAGATGCAACGAATGTAGAAATAAATTGACCAGTTAACTCTTGTACTTGGTCTCTTCCTTGCAGAGTATTTCCACCCATGTTTTCAATATCTAAAAGGTAGAGCATTCCATTATCAAATATTTGGTCATTGACAACAACTTCTCTACCACTTGGGTATTTGGCATGGAAGGTATTCCCACTCATGAAATAGTCAAATTCTTTCAAGGCGGCATAGGCATTGCCACGAGCATTTTTATTATAGACGACTTTCTTAAAAGCAGATGGAAGTACTAAGATACCATAAATTCTAGGAAGCGGCCAATGGTCTTTGAAAATGTCCTTAGCCATTGCTGCAATATCAAGGATCATTCCATTTCCCGTTCCACCTACGATCGAACAGGTGATAAAAATAGAGATCTGTCCATCTCGCTTAACATGAACACCCTTAAAGTTAAAGGTTTTGCCAGCAAAGCGACTTGGATTCACAGCAAAATGATAACCCTTTTCATCTTGGGGAAAGGATTCAATTTGAATCATGGACTTTGAATGCGGAGCGAGGATTGCACGTGCTTGAGAATCTGGTTCTAAGGCAATGAACTCTCTCCCTCTTTCGATTTTATCCTGGAAATAGTACTTATTAACTCCAGGCTTTATCTCAAAGGATATCATTTCTTCTTTTCTATCTTCTTCTTTTACATCCAAGAGTTGAAAGTATTTAGGAGTATTGGACAAATCGTCCAGACGATCACGCTCTTTAATGAGTGCTTCTCGGATTTTTTCTTGGTTATCGAAGAAAGCAATACGACCTAATGGTCTTGTTTGGTTGGCACCCTGGCCTGCCCTTGTAGAAATATCATAAACATCTGGATTTGGCAACCAATCATAAGCGGGATCATTAGCATATTTGTCTCTCAAAAAATCCATAGAAAGTTCTGGAGGAGTTGGAGAAGAAAGATACAACATACGACTTTCTTCTTGGAACATCTGCTTAGATGGGAAACGGTATTTGCCACCTTGGGCTTCAATGCTTGTCTCAATATCTGTTGTATCAATTCCTACAAACCTAAGATAACGAAATGCCTCATTGGGTAAGTTGTTCTCCATCCATTTCTTAACAGAGAGAACACCCTTCATCCCAGAACCACCTACTCCAATGATTATGGACTTTCGGACTGCTGGCTTATCACCATCTAATACTCGTTTGATTGTTTTTTGTATATCACTCATTTTTTAGCAAATGGATCAATCATAGGAAAGAGACCCTCTCCATTTTGGCTTGCTGTATCATAGCCTGGATAGATTTTATAAAGTTTTAGAAAGAATTGTTTCTCAATCACTGGAATTCCTGATTGAGTAGAAGCTTCCACATCTTTTGTGAAGAAGTGAAACTCAAAAAATCCACCGCGAAATTTTCCATCTTGGGTCAACCGATCACCCAATCGAAATCGAATAGGTTTTTGAACATCGATTCCTGCTAATGAAATATCTCCCGTTGGATCAGGCTTTGATTTAATATGAATTCTCATTCTAGCGCCCATCTCTTGGATTTTACTTTCACCAGGAAGTAAAAATAGCAATTTGCCACCGCGTCTAAAATCAACTATATATTCCTCTTCAATCTTATCAGGAAGCTCATAGATATCCCGATTCCTTGAATTATCTAGCTGTCGTATCATAATGGTTAAATGATGATCAACAATTTCAGTTGAGTAAGTTTTGATAGTTCCTTCTCTTTGTCCAATTGAAATAGTCTTCTCTGGTGAATCTGCTTTAAGCACATACTTAAATATTAAACCAGGATCCGGGATATCGGATTGCTTGGGCATATTTGAAGGAACTATATTAGGCTGTGCAACGAATGCTTCTGGTTTAATAGGTTCAGGATCTTTTGCGGGAGCACGCTTAGTTTTACGCTCCGGCTTTGATTCCACTTCTGTTTTGTATCTAGTATCAACTGGTAGGTTAGCAGAAAGTCTACGAATCCGAATAAATTGATATACAATGTATAAAAAAAGAAAGATACAAACTAACATCAAAAAGAAAAATAATGTTTCGAAATTCTCTGCCTTATCTTCTATGCGCTTGATATATTCAGGAGAGTATGGGCTGTCGTATTGTGCTAAAAACCAAATCAATGTGGATTCTCCTTAGATAAAAATTCCGTGTATAAAATTATCAGTAGAGCCTATGAACATTCTATTATCAAAGATAACAGGGGCTCCATTGATGTTGCCATCTGTGTTGTATTTTAAATGCATTTTGCCTGTAGTCTGATTCAAACCATAAAGATGATTGTCTTCTGATCCAAAATAAATTATATTATTATGAACAAGAAATTCACAACGAATTCTTCCATCTGTGTTGAACTTCCATTGTTGTTTGCCATAGAAATTCAAACAATATATAGTTCCTGCATCATTGCCAAAAACAAAATATTCATCATTCCCATCTAAATAGGAAAAAATTTCTGAGTGAATAGGAGCTCTTGCAGGAAATGTCCATTGCGCTTTACCTGTATTAGGTTCTAGAGCGTATAAGACACCATCCATAGAACCAGCCAATAAATAATTTCCTTTTAAACTTAAATAAGGTTTTGATCTTACTGAGCCATCTGTCTTAACCTTCCATCCACCTGAAAGTCCATCCGCTGAATAATTAAAGGAATAGATGCATTTGTCTTCTGATCCAATAAAAACAGAACCTTTACCAAGTTCAGGAGAACCGACTGTACTGCTGATTCTCTGCTCCCAAAGTTTTCTTCCTAGCCTACCTGATTCAGCTTCTGTGCCAGAGTAACAATCAAAAGCATGCAAGGAATTCATAGAAGAAATCAATAATACCTTATCAGTTGCAAATGGTTTGGAGAATACAGTTTGGTTCAAAGCCTTTTGCCAAACAATACTTGGCTCAAGCGGTTTACCATCATCGCCCCAGTTTAATTTGATTCCTGACACTGTGCCTTGTTTGGTGACAGCGAATGCGATATCATTTACAATTACGGGAGCTCTGTAAAAAGCTCCTGGAATAGTAAGGCTCCAAGTAGGAGAAATCTTTCCTTGGGCATATTCAAATAGTATAACTTCACCTTTGTGGTTAACACAAAGAAAATAATTTCCACCCTTGGGAGCGGTGATAGGAATTAAATTTCCAGTGATATGTCCTTTAGTTCGGAAGTCTTGGAAATTCTTTCCAGGAACTTCATCTGGATTTTGACTAGCTACAAGAAGATCTGCCAAGGGATCATCAGCATGCTGCTCGGTAATAGCAATTTTAAATGTCTCGTCCACAAGTAGACGAGTCTTGGGATCAAATAGTTTTAATTCACGAAAAGCAAAACCCATAGTTTATTAACGGATTGCAAATACTGCAAAATCAAGGATTTTTCATTCTAAATGTAAATAAAGAGCTCTTAGAAATAAATTCTTGGAAAATTTATTGAAAAATTAGACTTTGCCTCTGTATTTCAATGCAATTTGCCCAGTTCTAGCAATTTCTAAGATACCATATTTCTTCATGATCTCTATAAAACTCGAGACTTGGCGGGTATTGCCTGAAAATTCCACTAAAATAGAATCTAGGTTTAGTTCAGCAATCTTTGCTTTGAATACTTCACAAATAGATATTACTTCAACTCTGGTGGTATCATCCAAGCTAATAGAAATTAAAACTAACTCTCTATTGATTGATTCTTCGTAGGCAAGATCTTCCACAGAAAGTACATCAGGTAATTTCATGAGTTGTTTCTTCACCTGAGCAAGCATTGCCTCATCACCTCTTACGACTATGGTCATAGAAGAAACATCCACATCAGAGGTTACACCAACAGCAATGGAATCGATATTATAGCTTCTTCTTGTGAAGAGACCTGAGACATGGCTCATCACGCCTGGATTGTTATTTACTAAAATACTTAAAGTGTGTTTCATTTCTTCAACTTCAAATGATCTTTAAATTCAATCATTTCCTTCTGGGATAGACCAGCTGGAATCATAGGGAATACTTTTTCCTCGGCAGGGATCATAACTTCAATTAAGGCTGCCTTATCATCTTTAAAGAGAAACTCCAGACCCTTATCAATCTGGTCTTTAGTCTCTATCTTCATACCTGGTATATCATAAGCTTCTGCAACTTTGACAAAGTTTGGATTGTAATTCCATTCTGATTCACTAAATCTTTCTTCGTAGAATAATTCCTGCCATTGGCGAACCATTCCTAGAAAGTTATTATTGAAAATTACAATCTTCACTCCCAGCTTGTACATAGAAATAGTTGCGAGCTCTTGGATATTCATTTGTATAGAACCATCTCCAGAAACGCAGATAACGGTTTTATCAGGTCTTCCGAATTTTGCACCAATAGCAGCAGGAAGACCATAGCCCATAGTTCCTAAACCACCAGATGTTAACCAATTATTTGGTTCATCAAATATATAATACTGTGCAGCCCACATTTGGTGTTGTCCTACATCAGTAGAAACGATAGCCTCTCCCTTAGTCTTCTTGTACATTCTGTCCAAGAATTCTTGAGGACGGATTGTATCGCCTGAATTATCAAATTGCAATGGGTGGTCTTTCTTGAATGATTTGATTTGATCTATCCAATCTTTGCGATCAACCTTTTTGATAAAAGGAAGGATCTCTCGAATGCAGTCCTTAAGATCACCATGAAGTATATGATCCACATCAATTCTTTTATTAAATTCAGCCTTATCGATATCAATATGGGCACGCACTGCGGTCTCAGCAAAATCACCAACTTTTGCAACACGGTCATCGAACCTTGCACCAAGATTTAATAGATAATCACATTCAATGATTGCCTTATTCGCATAAGCAGTCCCATGCATACCCAACATTCCAACAGAAAGCTCATGGGTTCCTGGAAAAGCACCAATTCCCATAAGAGTAGTTGTTACTGGGATATTACCAGCTTCTGCTAGTAATTTAATTTCAGCAGCTGCAAATGAATTAATAGCTCCGCCACCAACATATAACAAAGGTTTCTTTGCCTTATTCAAAGCTTCCGCAAATTCTTCTACATTTCCAACTACCTTAGGTCTTTCATAATGGTGGGATGCTATCTTTAACTTATCCGCCTTACGAATATTAGTCAACTGAAGCTGAACATCCTTTGGAAAATCAATCAAAACAGGACCAGGTCTGCCACCCATTGCGATCTTGGTTGCTTCTTCAAAATGTCTAGCAATATCATCAGCACTCTTCATGAGTGCATTGTATTTAGTAATGGGAATTGTAATTCCATAAATATCAGCTTCTTGGAATGCATCTGTTCCAATCACGGAAGTAGCAACCTGACCAGTGATTGCAAGGACAGGAATGGAATCCATTTTAGCATCAGCAAGACCTGTGACCAGATTCGTAGCACCAGGTCCAGATGTAGCGATACAGACACCTAACTTACCAGTTGCCCTCGCATAACCTTCTGCCATGTGAATGGCACCTTGTTCATGACGTACAAGGATATGTTTAATTTTCTTGCTATGATATAATTCATCATAGAAAGGGAGTATGGCTCCGCCTGGATATCCAAAAGCAATATCCACCCCTCTTTCTTCTAAAAGCTCAACTAAAAGTCTTGCGCCTGTGATTTTCCCTTCATTTTTCATGAAAAACTCTCTTAAGGGTCAATTCTCTATCCAAGAGAGGAAAGTCAACAGAGTTTCCCTCAAGAGATTTTCATTGTTTTCTTACTTGCGACTCTGAATTGCAATAATCTTACAGAAATCACATCATTTAACCACAAATAAGAAACTATAAAAAATCAGAATGAAATACTTTACAGAATACTTTGTAATGAAAGGCTAGAAAAGTAAATTGGATTTATCTTAACAATTTATTGCCTTAAAATATAACATAGATAAAAGCTGAATAGATTATATGGATTCCAACTCAATTGAAAATAAAGAAAATACTCCCATCTTAAATAATTCAGATGAAGACGACCAATTTGCTAAAATCAAAAGTCTCGCTAAGGATGCTTATCGCTACCTAGACCAGAGAAGATACTTTGATGCGAAAGAAAGGTTAGATGCTCTCTTGATCTTAGATCCAAGCAATACCTATGGACTTGTGGGAATGGGAGATTTATTTTTCAAAACAAAGAAACCAGAACAGGCTATACCATATTATAGAAGCTGTCTCGAGCAGGATGCATCTAATAAATTTTCCTTAATGGGAATCATGAACTGCTTCCGCGAAATGAACCAATTGAATCGAGTCATAGAAGTAGCTGAAGAATACAGACATATCATGGTAACTGATGCAAGCATTCTCTCTAGAGTAGCAGATGCTCATCGCAAATTAAAGAATTTTAAAGAATCAGAAATATTTTATATGTCCGCCTTGCAGATCAATCCTAATGATCAATATGTTATTGTTGGCTTAGGGCATTTGTATTTTGCCTGCCAAAGATACCAAGAGGCTATCCAATGGTGGGAGAAGCTACTCATCACCCAACCTAAAAATATCAAGATCCTAACCGAAATTGGTAACAGCTACCGCAAAATCAAAGATTTTGAAAAAGCAATCCATTATTATGAAAAAGCGAGAACCTTAGATATAAATAACTTTTTCGCACTCTATGGACTGGCTGAATCCTATCGTGGTCAGAAGGAATTTGAAAAAGCAATTGTTCATTGGGAATCTATTCTTTCTTTTGACCCAGATAATAAATTAATTATCAACCGATATGCTGATTCCCTTAGGGGTTTGGGTGAATACGATAAGGCATTGGAATGCTTTAATAAAATTCTTTCGTCGGGAGATGATTACTATGCATCCCTAGGTAAGGCAGCTTCTCTACGTCTGATCGGAGACATTGGAAAAGCAGAGGAAATCTACCAGGATCTGCAAATTAAATTTCCTATGGATCCAAGACCTTCTTTGGAACTTGCGGATCTCTGGTTTCATACAGATCGATCCACAGAATCATTGCAGTTACTAGAAGAGATAGCCAAGAAATTTCCTTCTAACTCAGATATTATTGATCGTATTGATAATCTGAAGTCAAGAAGTTAGATTAAGAAACCTTTCGATTGAATTAAATTTATTTAGATTCAAATCATTTGAAAGAAAATCTACCTTGAAATAAACATTAAGTTTTCTTAGATTTTGTCTTTAAGTTGTTAAGTGGGGAATTGAGGGAAAAATTAAGAGGTGGAAAAAATCCTCAAGACCAACAAAAGCAGGCCAAGAGGACTTACAAAAATTAGTAACGAGAACCGGAATTTCTTCTTGGTCTCTCTGCTTGAGGTTTAGCTTCATTCACACGAAGACCACGGCCTTCGATTTCTTTACCATTTAACTGGCGAATTGCTTCTTCCCCTTCTTGGTTGTTAGACATTTCAACAAATCCAAAACCTTTAGATCTTCCTGTCTCACGGTCGATAATAATCTTGCTTTCTGATACCGACCCGAATTGAGTAAATAATGCCTCAAGAGCGCTGTCTGTCATACCATATGACAAATTTCCTACATAGATATTCATTTTCTAAATCTCCTAAATCTTAGTGCCCAACTAGGACACTATTAGTCATAATGGAATTTGAAGATAAAAATGGCAATACTTTAAAATACTAGGATTTTTTTTTCCAAATTTGTTTTCAAAAAAAGTAAATATTTTTCAAATCTAGCCTGTAGCTTCTGAGCGGTGCGAGTTTTCAGCAAAACTTTTTGCCTCTGCGAATTTCAAGGAGACCAATTTTGAAATCCCCGATTCCTCATTCGTCACACCAAAAATTGCATTCGCTCTAGAGATAGTAGACTGGGCATGAGATATCACAATAAACTGTGTCTTATCTTTGAATTTATCTAAGATAGAACAAAATCTTAGTTTATTGGCCTCATCCAAGGCAGCGTCAATCTCATCTAGAAAGCAAAAAGGTGAGGGTTTCACCATATAAATCGCAAACATCAATGCTATCGCTGTAAGTGATTTCTCACCCCCTGAAAGCAGGCGTAAGTTTTGTACATGTTTGCCAGGTGGCTCTGCCATAATTTCTATTCCCGAGTTCAGAGAGTCCTCTTTCTCAGTGAGTTCCAGAGTTGCTCTTCCTCCTCTGAATAGCGTGGAAAAAGTTTCTTGGAAATTCTCTTTGATTCTATCAAAAGTCTCTCGAAAGAGATTCTCAGATTCTTGGTTGATTGCATCTAATACAGTTTCAATCGCTTTCTTGGAGGATTCAATGTCTTCCTTCTGAGACTTATGGTGATCATAGATATCTTTGATATTTTTATATTCCTCAATTGCGAGAGGATTGATTGAACCCAATTGTTGAATCTCAAATTTTGCATTTCGTAAGCGAGTCTCTTCTTCCGACTTCTTAAAGACCAAACTTGCCTTTTCATTTTCCAACTCTTGTTCTGTCATTGAATAATCATTGTAAAGATCTTCAGAGATAGCTTCAATTTGCACCTTCAAGGCGGAACAATTTTTTTCCTTCTCAGTTAGGATAGGAAAAAGTCCCTGAAAAACTTCCTGGTTCTTGGAAATATTATTCTTTAATTGTTGGATTCGCGCAAGTATAGATTTCAACTCTTCTTTCTGAGATTCATAAGCCTTACTCATAGAAAGGAAGCGATTGTAGGAATCTTCTATTTCCTTTTCTAATTTGATAACCTCATCTTCGAACTCCTTCTTTCTTTCCTTGATGGATTCGATAGACTCAGTCATAGCCTTCATTCTTTCTTGGATTTCTTTTTCTCTGTTCTCTAGAGAAATTAGATTGTTCTTCAAAAGATCTTGTTTAGAATTTATTTCTAGATTTTTCTTTTCTATTTCTATGAGTTCGACATTTTTTTCTTCAATGCTTACTCTGAGATTTTCGATTTCTTCGTGAGAATTACGATTCAGTCGAGTCAGATTTTCATTTTCTAAAATCAAATCTTCCATCTTGCGATCCAATTCTTCTTTCTTGGAAAGTATGCCATCTTTATCCAAAAACATAGATCGAAAATGATCATCAATTTCCGTATAAGAAAGTAGATCGTTCTTTAGTTTAGGTAGATTAATATTTGTTAGCAGATGTTCTACTTCGGATATGGAATTGGATTTAACCTTCTCTGCCAAAGATTGAAAATCTTCGATATAAGTATCAATTGTATTAAATAAGGATTCTTTGAGATCGATTCTTTCTTTCTCTTTGCCTTCGGCATCTTTTTTCCTTGCTTCCAACAATTGAACCAATTCAAGAACTACATCCTTGGTCTGCTCTCGAAGTTGTGCATTGCTAATTTCATTTTCCTTGAGTTGCAATTCTCTTCTTTTAATAGCATCTGATTCTTGTTCAATTTTTCTTTGCAATTCTATTTTGATTTCTTTAAGAGATTCCCATTCTTCTTTTAATTGAGAGCTCTGTTCTTGCAATTGTTGGATATGATTTTCTGTTTCCTCTCTATCTACTTGAATTCTTTGGATAGTTTGGGTTTCTTTTTGTATGGATTGGTTCAATTCTACGATTCGCGAATCGTATTCTTGGATGATCTCTTTATTTTTGGCGATTTTTTCTTTCTGAACCTGTGAAAGAGAAAAATGTTCAGCCAATTTCTTATCAATCTCCATCATTTCTTTTTCTAAGCTGGATTTTTCATCACCTAGCTTTTCAATTATTGTATTTTCTTCTGAGATTAAGGAAAGTAAGGATTGGTTTTTCTCTTTGATTTCAGCCAATTCATCTTGGTAGGTTTTTAAGCGAGATTTGAAATCACGAATTTTAATGTAACGGATATTTTTGTCCGCTTCGTTCATATCATTCTTTAATTTGAAATAAATTTCTGCTTTCTCGGATTGCTTTTCTTTAACTTCCATATCTTTCTGCATGGAGTACAAAATGTCCGAAATTCTTTGTAGGTTCTTCTCTGTGTCATCTAGTTTTTTTAAGGCGTCTTTTCTTTCCATTTTGAATCGAGAGATGCCTGCTGCTTCTTCAAAGATAGCTCTCCTCTCTTCTGGTTTAGAATTGAGAAGCTGATCCACCTTGCCCTGCTCCATGATGGAATAACTTGATTTACCTATCCCAGTATCTAGTAATGTTTTCTCTACATCCTTACGAGTAGTTCTTGAATCATTGATGTAGTATTCATTTTCCCCATCAGGATAGAGTCTTCGGGTTATTTTAAAATTAGGAAAATCTACTGAAAAGAAATGATCAGAATTATCAAATAAAATGGAAACCTCTGCAAAACCAGAAGGCTTACGAGCATCTGATCCGTGGAAAATTACATCATCCATTTTCTCACCGCGAAGTCCTTTTGCTGACTTCTCACCGAACACCCATTTAACGGAGTCTACAATATTTGACTTACCACAACCATTGGGGCCGACAACAGCGGTGAAACCTGGGTCGAATGGAATGTCTGTCTCATCTGCGAAAGTTTTGAATCCAACAATATTTAAGCTTTTTAAATGCATTTTTATTTCTCTTTATGTCTCGTGTAAATCGAGGGAAAAATCCCTATTGACAGGCTTCTCTATCCAACAAGAATAAGCCTATAGTATTATGTCTCAAATACCAGAAAGTCTGGAAAGTGAAATTTTTAAAAGAAAACCTTATTTAAAAAATTATTTTTCTTCGCCTATTCAGAATCAAAATTTAGCTCTATTGCCCTCTAAGAGCAAATGGGAGGTGGTAAAAAATTATGATTTTCCTGGAATAGGAATTTCATCTGAAGATTATATTAATTATGTCTCATATAAAGGGAAATCTTTAGCAAGTTCTTATGATCCAATCAAGCAAGCAGAAAGAAGTTTAAATTCTGTTCAAATAAAATCGAGTGATTTAGTTATCATTCTTGGACTTGGCAATCCCATACTTGCTCACCTAACAAATGAGCTACTTAATTCAAACCCTGTCATACTTGCTATTGATTCTATGGAAGAAATCGTTCCCCTGCTCTGGGAACCTTATCTTATTCCTTTCCTGCAAGCTCCCGGTAGACATTTATTCTGTGGAGATAAATTCATCCAACTTCTATGGAATTATCTAGATGGGCTACCTATTGATCGCCTATCGGGAATTAAATTTATAAAGAATACATCTAGCTTGCAAATCGCCCCTGATTTCTACCTAGAAGTGGAAGCGAGAATTAGAGATCTATTTAGTTCTAAGATGAGTGATCTATTGACTAAATTCGAATTCGAAACTCTATGGACAACTAACATACTCAAGAATTCAATAAGATATTTCTCTAGCAATAATTGCTATACGATTTCCAAACTAAGAGCAGAACTTTCAGACATTCCAGCTATGCTTGTATCCGCTGGCCCAAGTTTAAGAAGAACCATACCTTATCTAAAATCCATTCGAGATAAGGTATTTTTACTATCCTGTGATACTTCTTTGAAAGTGCTTTTGAAATCAGGAATCACACCTGACGCCATCTATACACTAGATGCACAGATGAACAGCTTGTTCCACTTTCTAGGAGAGGATATCTCACAAATTCCAGTTTTTGCTGATATGGTAACCTCACCCTATCTCTTGGATACTCTCAGTCCCAAATCTGTAGTCTACAGCATGACGGCCAAATTTATACAGGAAGCAACAGGTGAATGGAAACGTGAGGTTACAGCAGGTGGAGAACTAGCCGACGCATACCTGGGAGATATTGGAGATATACAATCAGGGGGTTCTGTTGCAACTACAGCCTTCGATGCACTTAGATATTTGGGTTGCAAGCATGTAAATTTCATAGGTCAAGATCTCGCTTATACGGGAAGAGAAATTCATTCAACAGGAACCCATCATAATGAAAAATGGTTAGGCCTAGTTAGTCGAAAGCAAAGTCTGGAAAAAATAAATGAGGCTGTCGTAAGAAAAAGAGATACTCGTTATGTAGAATCAATAGAGGCAAACAAAAAAGTTCTTACCGATTATGTGCTAGATTTATACCGCTATTGGTTTGAGGAATCGGCCAAATCCATTGATGATATGCAATTGGTAAATTTTGGTTGGGAGGGAGCTAGGATTGAAGGAATGAGTAATCAGAATCCAGAAAATATGGAGTCCTATTTTAATAATTATAAAAATCATAACTACCCTTGGAAGAATCATCCCATTTGGAATTCAGAATCAAAGCTGCGACCGCTTAATGTCGATGACTCGATTAAAGGTAAAACTCATCA
Source organism: Leptospira sp. (assembly GCA_009991425.1). Lineage (GTDB taxonomy): Bacteria > Spirochaetota > Leptospiria > Leptospirales > Leptospiraceae. The sequence continues at coordinate 60,173 of JAACWH010000020.1, read as the reverse complement.
TAAGGATACCAATAAATCTAGTCAAAATGAATTGAGAAAAAAAATTTGGAAAGACATCAATGATTCAATTCATCTAATCAAGGAATTAGAAAAAGAAGAAAATGTAATTCCAATTATTGAAGAATGGTTCAAGGATAAATCTTATTTGAAGAGACTTTATCGCAAATCGGAAATTTATATCGCAAGACATAGAGATAATTTAGATGAGCAGAAGAAAAAATCACTTCTCCTCAATAGTATTTTTAAAGAGTTAAAAAGTTTAAAACGAAAACTTTATCCTATGATGGATGAGAATTTCTTTCCAGGGTAAAGCCTTGTATCATCATAAAATTCTGGAAAGTATTCAAAAAATAATTTCTGAGATATGATACGGTTCTTATATGAATAATTTTCTAAATATTTCTCAGAATAATCTAAGATAGGCAGTTGGTGGAATCCAATTCTGTCTTCAAATTGGTAGAAGTCATCCTTCGTCCAGTTCGGCTTCATGCTTAAAGCATATTCTTTTGCAATAGTCCAATCTAATTTAAATTGCATTCTCGATCCTCTAAATGCACTAGACCTTTCCATAAGATTAATCAACCTTACTAAAGGACATTCTTTAAGATAGTATTGCGTTACAAAAACGGAAACAAATTTATGAGAAGTTCCCATAGGCTCCCAGACTATTTCGGAAAAATTTCCAAAAGCTCTCTCATCTTCAATTTGATCTAAAAGCATTTGTAAGGGAGGTATTTTTTTAGAAGCTTTTAGAAAAGTATTTTGAGCTTCATACCCGAATTCACCAAAATACAACCATTTGTATAAATCAATGATTTCAATTTCTGTATAATGATCTAAAAAATTAGCAGTTAAAAATATTTTTTCTTGTCTGCTAAGTATTGAGTCTCTTTCAAGCATCGCCCGTCTTTCCTCTACCTACAGCCTTCAATTCTTCGCCCTTAATAAGTCTTCGAATGTTTTCACGATGTAAAATGAGTATAAGCAGTGCTATGCAAATTAAAATACTAAGCATAGTTAAGGAATAATTATTTTGATTGAAAAAAATATGAAATATTTTATAGATAAAAGGCATAGATCCAGAAGCAAGAATTGATCCTAAAGAAACATAGCCTGAAATTTTATATACAGTAAAAAATACAAATATAGCAACTACTGTTGTTATGGGAACCAAAGTTAGACAAACTCCTAAGGCAGTTGCAACTCCCTTACCACCTCTAAACCCAAGAAAGGGAGTATATACATGTCCAAGGATTGAAATTGCACCAGCTGCAAGTGGAAGATACAATGGATCGGGGACAAAATTTACATTAACTAATGATGGTAGATATAAACTTACAAAAAGAACGGGAAGGACACCCTTTAGAGCATCTAAAACTAGAACAATGAATCCATATTTCCAACCGATAACTCTTCCTACATTGGTTGCTCCTATATTTTTACTTCCATGTTGACGAATATCCATTCCTGAAACTAGATTCGTAATCAAATATCCATTCGGAATTGCTCCTATCAAAAAAGAAACAATTAGAACTAAGGCTACAATAATCATTCATTTGTCCTCACTTCGATTTTAACTGGAATGCCACCTAATTCAAATTCTTCGTTTACTTTCTTTCGGAAGTAAGAGAGAACTTGTGGTGTAAATAGTTCTTTACTATTGACAAAAAATACCAAATGGAATGGAGAAGATGAAATCTGAGTTGCATACTTTACTTTGGGAGGTCTTTTGGAGGCTCGGGCTATTTTGCCGTCGCTCAACCATTCACGAATTTTTTTATTCAAGACAGATGTTGTAACTTTGAGTTTGGATTTTTCGGACATATCCAAGGTTGCATCCATAATTTTATTCACACGCTGTCTGGTAAGGGCACTAAGTGTAAGAATCGGTTTGTCCTTCATTGCCGGAAATCGAGAAAGGACATCTTTCTTAAATTCATCTAAAGTTTTATGATCCTTATCCTCAATTAAATCCCATTTGTTAAAACCAATAACAACTGGTTTGCCAGACTTTTCCAAATAGGAAAATATTTTTTTATCAAATTCACCGACTCCCTTGGTTGCATCGAGTAAAAAAATTACAACGTCTGAATCTTCCATTGCACGAAGTGATCTTGTATAAGAATAGAATTCTAAGCTTTCTGCTTTTTTACTTTTCTTTCGTATACCTGCAGTATCGGTGATCTCAATTAATTTTTCTTTGTATTGGATAAATGAGTTCAAAGAATCTCTTGTTGTTCCTGCAACCTCTGAGACGACAGAACGTTTGTAGCCAAGAATAGAATTCATTAAAGAAGACTTACCTGAGTTAGGCTTCCCTGCAATAGAGATTCTAAGATCTGGAGTCAGCGAATGGGAGTGCTTGGTGGGAAGATAGAAATTAATTTTCTCAAAGACTAGTCCTATATTTTTTTTCCCTAAGGCGGATACAGGAATCGGATCTTGGATTCCCATTCGATAGAGTTCTTCTAAGTCGGCATCATCGGCATCGGAATCCGATTTATTTGCTACGAAAAGAACTGGTATATTTTTAATCTTATCATCTTTTCTAAATAATTGAATCAATCGGTAGTCATAATCTCGAATATCTTTTTTGTCTATGACATGGATGATAAGAGCGCTTTCTCGTAAATGCTGAAAGCTTACTTCCAAGATAGAAGCACTCATCTCATCTATAGATTCAATATCAAGTCCTGGTGTATCACGTAGCATAATAGGTGAGATCAATTCTTCTCGCTCGACAAGAATTTCCAAAGTATCTCTTGTAACGCCTGCTATGTTTTTAGTTATAGAATGTCCTTTTCTTCCTGCAATTCGGTTGTATAGTGTAGATTTACCTACGTTTTGTCTACCTAGTATGGTTACTATGGGGGGTTTTTTCATCTTTTGAGCCTATTTTTCATTTCTCTTTCAATATCAAGCTTCGCTTCTTTCTTTTGCATATCTTCCCGCTTGTCGTGTAATTTTTTAGGCTTACCCATGGCGATGATAACTTTAAATTTCTTATTGTCCTTAAAATAGCACTTAACGGCTATTAATACGACTCCCTTTTCTTTGACTGCTCTTTCTAATCGAGTAATTTCTTTCTTATGAAGCAGTAATTTCTTGGCACGAAGTTCATTGTGAACGATGTAGCCTTTATTTTTATACTGTGGTATTTGGAAATTTTCTAAGAAAATTTCACCATTTTTTGCCTTGGCAAATGAATCCGTTAGATTCCCCTTTTTTTCCCTAAGAGCTTTCACCTCGGTTCCGGTTAAGACTATGCCTGCTTCGAATTCATCTCCTAACTCGAAATTGAATCTAGCTTTTTTATTGACTAGTGGTTCGATTCGTTTGGATTTTTCTTTTGCTGCGTCGCCCATTTCAATTCCTTTGGCTATGATGTGTCAAGATTAATCTAGACATCTCAGATCCTATAAGATTCGGCATATTGTAAAAATTTTCTGAGGTAATCTGAATGGAGTCATGGAAAATATGCTCAGCTATGTAACGTGATCCTAGCCCCACTCCTAAGAATATATAGTTCTTACTTTCATTCTTTCGAACCATATCTCTAAGAAGTATAGTCTCCCTTCCCCCAATTTCATCTTCAATCTCAGCCTTTGCCCGCTGACCACGAAAGTCTGAAAGAATCACGACAATTTTTGTCTGAGCTTCGGGTGTGAAAAAGTTTTCAATGTTTGTAAGTATCTGGTGCTCAGGAATAGAATCCCCTTCCCAGCCCTGTGTGAAAAAATTAAAAAGACTTTCTTCCGCCAATTGATCGAACTCATCTTCATACTTTTTGGCATGAATGATATCAATTTTATTCTTAGCATTTTTCAAATCCGAATAAGAATGAACTGAGAAATTTACCTCATGGTCTCTAAGAATATAAGCTGAAGTTAATAGTGCAGAAAGAACTGCCACCGAATAATCAAAGTTAAACACACGTCTGCATTTGGAAACTAGGAAGGCGACTTCTACACCTTTTAGCTTTTCTTCTTCTTTCTCAATGAGTGTCTTATCAAAAATTCGACCATCACCTTTTCCATTTTTATAACTGATATATCTTCTCGCATCTATACGTGAACCTTCATTGCGGTACATTCTTGTTATATCAACTTCGGGATCAAAAAGGCGCTCTAGATTGAGCTCGACTTCTTCTAGTTCTTTGCCAAAAATTTCTAAAAATTCTTCTCGGGACACAACCATCTTGTAATCCCAGAGAAGTCTTCTTTTCTTGAGAAATTGCTTATAAAGTTCTTCGGTTCTATAACCCCAGGCTCCACCGCCACCAGCAGGTTCACCCTGTCCCATATTGCCACGAGTGTCTTTGCCATACCAGGCATCAGCTCCTTCTTTCTCATTGCCACCTGTGGGAGGAGTGTTGATTTCAATTCCTCGTTTGAGTGGATCGCCAGAGTTTATCTTACGTGCCTTGCCTGTTAGAGCTTCTCTTTTGTGAAGTTCTGGATCCCACCAACGTTTCTTTTCTATATTGGTGGGTTCAGTAAAAGTTTTTTTTTTCTCTTCGATCTTCTCGAAGAGTTCACTGACTGCCTCAATACCTTGCAATTGAAAATCGAGAATCTTCTCGATCTCGGCTCTTTCCTTAGGATCAGAGACCTGATTGGAATAAGCAATTTTGCCACCACGAACAGCTACTTCTCTAACATCTTGCTTGTTGAAATGCAAAATATGGTCCTTCCAATTGAGTAGATTAGAAATTCCAAATGAATAAGGAACTAAATTTGCCGAACCAATTGTACGCTTCTGAGAGAGATTCTTCACTCTTAGGTGAAATTTTGCCATTGCTTCTGGGAGAAATTCATCAGGAAGATAGAAAGAGAGCATCTCTTGGATGGTATCCACATCCTCTAGCTCTGGAAAAAGTATCGATGTAAATCGGTTACGGAATGCACGGGAAATTGTAGGAAGAGATTTCGAACTTCGGAAAGTTTTGAAAGCAATCACTCTGGAATTTTCTTTCAGTTTGATAGGAATGGACTCACCACTTTCTGGAGGTAAAGCCAGTGACTTGGCATCATCCGTAAGCATGTTCATTTTCTCAACAAGCTCAGCTCCCGCTGATTCCAATCCTGTAATCACAATCATAGCACCCTTTCGTATTCCCCTTGTTAAGGGTCCATCAGTCCAACCTACTTCACTTGCACCTATGGGCTTAAGAGCTCCAATGATATCGGAAGTATGAACACCTTTAGAAAGCGAAACCAACTCTACAGGATTGCCTATAAGTTCAGTAATCAGTTTATAATAAACCTGTGGATCCTGGTCTTCTCTGAATTCGATTAAGACGTTTTCTTTATTTTGGAATGCCGTTGTAACTTTTTCGATGAAATCCAGTATTGGGTTGGGTAATGGAACAGATGCCAGCAATTCCTTCGTTTTATTTTCATCTAACAGAGACAGTCTCTTATCGTTGCAGAATAAAGTTTTGTCCTTGATATGAAAGGAGACATCGATATTTTGCAAGCGGTTCAAATCAGTGGGTACATCTCCCCATTGTTCTTTAAGTATGGGTCGAATCTTTTCACGGTCTTCTGCCTTTCGAAAAGGTTCGTAGTACAAGTTCAAAATTTCTCTTAGATGGACATCTGCATCTGTCTTGCCAAATAGCAGAACTCTTTCGCATAACTTTTTCAAGACGCGGATATTGAAGTGGTATTTTTCTAAATCACCTCTGCCTATATCACCTTGCTTGATAAGAAGTTCAATTTGTATGCTAGTTGAAATTGCTTTTTTCAAAAAATCAGAACTTAGATCAGGGTACAATTTGCTTAGAATAAACAGAATTTCATCAGGAGTATGTGGATCGATATAGACTACAGAAAAATGCTTTGTAATATCAAAAGGAAGAGGCTTACGACCTTCGAAACCTTCCGATGGATTCTGTGTTCCCACAAAATGGAATCCAGATTTGCCAAGGATTCGTTCCCCAGAACCTTCTAAGATATCAATAAAAGCTGATTCATATACAGAAGAGAATCGTTTGAGAATATGAGGAGTTGCTAAGTTCATTTCGTCCGCTACAAAGGAGTAACCAGACTTGAGAGCCGATGTTAGAATTCCATCCGTCCACTCAAAACCTTTTCCATCTAACAAAACCCTATATGATCCAATCAAATCTTCGGGTAAGGTATCCTCATTCAAGCTGAATCGAAGGGTTGGCTTCTGCATCTTCCAATTGATATAATAAACTAAAGCATTTTTACCAACACCAGCATCTCCAACAAGGAGAACAGGCCTACCTTCTAACATAGGGTAGATGATATTTTGAAGGTTTCGTATAGTAGAATCTGTCTCAACGAGATCAGATGGGAATAAGAGTGATGGGTTTCCCCCTTGGAAAAGAGGAAGATCCAGTCCTGCAACGCGAACCGTATTCATAGGTTTATAATTTGCTGATGGGTCTAGCTGACAACCAAAATCTATTGACTATTACTACTAGACCCAGAGTCTATGTTTATGGCTCTCGCTCAGAAAATGTCCCTCATAGATAGTTCACCCATTCGAAAAGCATTCGAATTGGCTCGTAGTATAGAAAATCCTATCAATTTTTCCATAGGCCAACCTCATTTTCCTTGTCCAAGTCCTATTGTAGATGCGATGAAGCAAGCACTTGATGAAGGCAAAACTTCGTATACTCTAACAGCTGGTATACCGGAACTTAGGGAAGCCATTGCTGAAAAATACCGTAACTTCAATAAAATATCTTATGCAACTTCCGACAGCGTTCTCGTAACATCAGGGATTAGTTCTTCTCTCTTTCTTCTATTCAATGCCTTGGTTGATCCAGGTGATGAATGCTTGATTGTGTCACCTTACTTTCTCATGTATCCTTCCATGCTGGGTTTCTATGGAGCAAAAGTACATACTGTCCATGAATCATTCCAAGAATCCGATCTGGGAAAATGGGAATCCAAAAAACTAAAGATAATTCTATTCTCAACACCTTCCAATCCTACTGGCAAAATTCTCGCCAAAGAACAATTGCAAGCTCTAGCTAAACTTGCCGAAAAAACAGGAGCCTATCTCGTTTCGGATGAAATCTATGAACTATTTGATTATGATAATAAGTTCAGCTCCATTGGATCTGAATATGAAAAAACGATTACTCTTTCAGGTTTCTCCAAAACTTATAATATGACAGGCCTTAGATTATCTTCTATTTTAGCACCCTTAGATGTAATCAAAGCACTTACTACCTTACAGCAATATACTGTAGTCTGTGCTCCAGCACCCGTTCAGTGGGCTGGCATAGTTGCCTTGAAGACCGATATGAGTTCCTACATCTCCGATTACAAAGAGAAAAGAGACTATGTCTATGAGGAACTTAAAGATTACTATGAAATGAACAAAAGCGATGGCGCATTTTATTATTTTCTAAAAGTTCCCATTAACGATGAAGACTTTGTGAAAAAAGCAGTAGAACAGGAAAAATTAATTCTAGTTCCAGGTTATATCTTCTGCGAAGATCACAATCATGTGCGCCTGTCCTTTGCTTGTGAATGGGATCAATTGAAAAAGGGTATTGCCGCCTTGCAAAGATTATCTAAAATAATTAACTAATGGATTTTTCATTATTAAATTCAGAGAATGCAAAGATTTTCATTTATATTCCATTGTTTTTATTGGGAGCATCTATTGGTAGTTTCTATTTTAATCTAAGCTACCGAATTCTTGATCTCTACTATACCCAGAAGAGAAAACAATTCAAAGGACTTGCCAGATTAAAAGAATTATTAATTACTCCTAGCAACTGTGAAAACTGTGCTGCTCCAATAAATTCCCTACATCTAATTCCGATTGTTGGCTATATTTTCACAAAAGGAAAATGCAAACACTGTGGATACCAGATTCCTCTGATCTATCCACTAGGTGAATTTATGTTTGGCTTACTTGCTGTTCTTGTATTCCAAGCTAGTAATAATATTCTACTTAGCTTTGCCTGTCTAGCCTTAACAGGTCATTTAATTATTTCCATTTCGACCGATGCTACGCATTTCTCCTTGGATTATGAAAATCTTATTTGGATATTTGCTTGGGGTTTACTAGTTAACTTTTTATTAACAGAACAATTTCCAGGCTTAATGGATCTTTATGTAATCCTTGGCTTTGGTGGATTCTATGCTCTACTGTATTTTTTCTATCCGAGAGGAATAGGCTTGGGGGATGTATTATTTGCACCCTGCTTTGCATTCTTATGTGGTCATCCTTGGTGGATGCTATTCTTGAATGCTTCTTACATACCTGCAGTTGTAATCTCTCTTGCCTTTAGAAATCGCAATGAAAAGATTACCAACATTCCAATTCCAATGGGAGTGTATTTCTGTTTGGGATTGTTTATCACTTTTGCTTGTAAAATTCTATTTACCTATTTCCAATTTCTAGAAACAGAGAGACCTGAAATTTATGAATGAAATCAACCTAGCCGACATACGAATCAATTACACCAAGAAAGAACTAACAAAAGATAGCTTAGCAGAAAATCCTGTCCAAGCCTTTGAGACATGGATGCAAGAAGCTATTCAAGCTAAGGTTTTAGAACCAACAGCTATGACAGTCTCAACAGTATCCAAAGATGGAGAGCCAAGCAGTCGAATCCTTTTATTGAAAGGAATAGTTCAGGGAAGGTTTCAATTCTTCAGCAATTATAGTTCTCGTAAGGGTACAGAGATGGAAGGCAATACTAATATAGCACTGCTTTTCTTTTGGCCCGAATTAGAACGACAAGTCCGTATCAGTGGTAAAGTCAGCAAACTAAGTAAAGGTGATTCCTATGCCTACTTCAAAACTAGACCAAGAGAAAGTCAAATTGGTGCCCATGCCTCCCTTCAATCTTCTGTTATTGAATCCAGAGAATACTTGGAAAATAAGTATGCAGATCTAGTAAAATCTTTCCAAGATACAAAAGACATTCCCATGCCCGACATCTGGGGAGGCTATGAATGCGAGCCTACTTCAATTGAATTCTGGCAGGGAAGACCGAGTAGGTTGCATGATAGAATACGTTATACAAAACTTAATTTGCATAATAAGTCAAGTCAACTAATACCAGAAATAAATACTGGAAATAGTATTTCTTGGATTAGGGAAAGACTAAGTCCTTAATTCCTTCTTAATTCTGAATGCCCAACAAGTGACCCATCTTTAACTTTTTTGTTAAAAGATAGTTATGGTTCTCTGAATGAGATGCAATTTCGATGGGAACACGATCAACTACGGAAAGTTCATATCCTTCTAATCCTACGATCTTACGAGGGTTATTGGTAATGAGTTTCATATTTTTAATCCCAATGTCTTTTAGAATCTGTGCGCCTATTCCATAGTCACGTAAGTCAGGTGCAAATCCGAGTTCCAAATTTGCTTCGACAGTATCCATTCCCTTGTCTTGGAATTGATAGGCCTTTAATTTATTGATTAGTCCAATCCCTCGTCCCTCTTGGCGCATATATAGAAGAACACCTTTACCTGCTTCTTCAATCATTTTCAAAGCTGCGTGCAATTGGGCTCCGCAATCACATCTTTGACTAAAGAATATATCTCCTGTTAGACATTCGGAATGAACTCTGACGAGAACCTCATCACCTGGCGAGATTTCTCCTTTAACAAGTGCTACGTGTATTTTATCATCAATAAGAGTTGAATATGCTCGAATTTGAAAGTCTCCATATTCAGTAGGTAACCTGGTATCAACTTCCAAATGTACCAATCTATCTTTTTGTTGTCTATAATGTATTAGATCTTCTATTGTATAAATATTAAGGTTGTGTTTGACTGCAAATATTTCTAAATCGGGAAGTCGAGCCATGGTTCCGTCTTCATTCATTATCTCGCAGATCACACCAGATGGTTTCAAACCTGCAAGCACACTTAAGTCAACAGATGCTTCTGTATGACCAGCTCTTCTAAGTACACCACCTGCCACAGCTTCTAAAGGAAACAAATGACCTGGTGTAACCAGATCTTCTGAAGTAGAAGTTTCATCTAACATCACTTCAATTGTTTTGGCACGATCACCGGCTGAAATTCCAGTTGTAGTCCCATTTTTTGCATCTACAGAGAGAGTAAATGCTGTTCCATGCTTATCACCTGAACCAGTCTGCAATTTACCTAGACCTAATTTACGAAGTCGATCCTGAGACATAGGAATACAGATCAGACCTCTACCATGGGTTGCCATGAAATTAATCTGTTCCTTGGTTGCAAATTCTGCTGCAATTACCAAATCTCCCTCGTTTTCCCGATCCTCTGAATCAACGAGAATTATCATTTTACCTGATTTAATATCTTCGATCGCTTTTTCTATTGGTTGAACCATTATGGTCTCTCCTAATACCAATTTTTTAAAATTTGTTGAAAAAGACACTGAAAAATCATTGATTTCCCATAGCAAAACTTAGTAATAAACTACAAGATAAATACGGAATAAGGAATTATTATGGAACTCAAGCTCAACCAAGTGGGAAGTATTAAAATTATAGAAATTTCAGGCAAATATGACATTGAGTCCACCGAAGAATTCGAAAGTATTTTCAATAAGCAATTAGAATCTAAGCCTCAGATTGTAGCAATTGACATGACTAAATTGGATTATATAGATTCATCTGGAATTGGATCTTTGATTAAATGTCTAAATTCTTTGAAGAATAAAAATGGGAAAATGATTCTAGTAGGAATTAAACCAATGATTATGAACGTATTCAAACTAGCAAAATTAGATATGTTCTTCGAGATTCTTTCGAAGGTTGATTTCGATACCAAATATATGGACAACGATGATGATATCGATGCCCTCTTAAAGGGTTAAGATAAATAGAATAATTAAAGGAAAATTTCATTAGCCGCAGGATTGAATTCTGCATGAACCGCTTTGACAACATGGAGTAATCTTTCGAAAAAACAGTAGTAATGCTATCTAATTATATAGCTTCGAATTATTCGGATTTGGTCTGCATCTTTTCCAAATAACGAGCTATCAAGTCTATTTCTAAATTTACCTTAGATCCAGCTATCCATTTAGAAGCGACTGTCTTCTGGATGGTCTCTGGAATAAGCACCAACTCAAATTGATTTTTGTTAGGGAGACTTACTACTGTTAGACTTATTCCATCTACAGTTATGCTTCCTCTTGTAACTATATATTTATCCATCCACTCTGGATATTCAATATAATACACCCAGACTAATCCATTGTCCCTGGCTTCAGAAAAAGAAACAGTCCCTGTCCCATCAACATGACCTTGCACATAATGTCCACCTAGCCTAGTGCTAGGTGTTACAGAACGCTCTAGGTTAATCTCATCTCCGATCTTTAGCTCTCCCAGATTAGTAAGTTCTAGAGTTTTATAAGATGAATAGAATGAGAATTCTTCTTTATTATCTTTTAAATCAGTTACGGTTTGGCAGGCGCCAGAGATAGAGATGCTGTCACCTAATTTGAGATCATTTTCCAGCCAATGAAATCTTGCAGTAAATTTCTTGCCGCCATTTGTTTCCGAAACCTCTGTAATAATTCCTTTTCCTTCCACTAAACCTGTAAACATAATTCCTCCTTTTTAAAAACTTTCCAAGTATCAGAATTTATTTCTTTTTGAAAAAATGCATTTTTTAATTTATCAGCAAAGACAGGAGCTTTTCCCTTTGGGATACTAATGTCATTATTTTGCACATAAAGAATCTCATCTTGGGATTGCAAAATGTCAAAAAATTCTTTATACAATAAATTTCCTCCCTCGATAAGCAAAAGGTTTACACCAAGCAGGTTGAGTTCATCAAGAATTTGATTCCCAAAATTTTCAGACTCTAGTTTTATAATTTTAGAATTCGGAATCTTAAGTAGCCTATCAATCTCATTACTAGAAAAATCCGTCGAGGAAAGATCCTTTCCTTCCAACAAAAAGAAAATAACTTCAGGTAAAAGTTCATTCTTACTTTCTGTTAATTGACTATTAGTATGATCATTTATATTTTCTTGAATATATGTTCTTAAAGCTTCTTGAATTTTGATTTGTTTTTCAATGAATTTTGAATCGATAGCCTGATACTGGTCAATAACAAAGGCTCGCTTTGGTTGGTAAAATACATAATGTTCAATAGCTTCTTTCCAAATGGAACTATCCTTTGAATATTCAATTAACCTGGAATAAAGATCAGTATTTACTATTTCAACATCAGTTATGGGATTATACTTAGAGCCAGCTTGAATTGATATAGAGTTTTGAAAATCATTAGAGTCTGATGATTTGAACTGAGTATAATTTGAGTTATTATTTTCTGATTTCAGCAACTCAGAAATATCATTTGGAATGCGAAAGTCCAAGGAAGGATTATCCAAGGTTACAGTTTTTGGTCCAACTAGAATGCAATCTACTTTAGACCTAAGTAAACTTAAAACGCAATTGGATGCAGCATTGCTTATAGAAAAATTGCCTTGGTTCTCTGGTGCAAAATTTCCTTCTTTGGATACAACCGTTTTCAGGATAATCTTGGGACGATTATGTGTGATTCTTGTAATAAAAGGCTCCAAGTAATCCTTGGTAGAAATTTTAAGAGTTTCTGAAAATTTCCATTCTATACCTGCTTGCTGATAAACTTCAGAATTTCTTTTTTCAACAACTAATGGATTTGGATCTAGACAACCAACCGAAATAGATTTGGGTTTTCGATCAAGAATTAGGTCACGGCAAGGAGCTGTTCTACCAAAATGGGTGCAAGGCTCTAGACTAACAAAAAGATGGTGAGGTAATGATTTCGCCTTAGAAAGACTAAGGTCTTCACCCCATAAGCGGTAGACTTCTCTTTCAGCATGGTTAAAACCTGTTCTCTGGGTGTGGGCACTAACTAAGATTCGACCAGACTCATCAGTAATGACAGCAGCTACAGGAGGATTAGGTGAACTGAATCCAAGTGCGAGAAAAGATTCCCGAACGATACTTTCTTGAATGGAATCGTTCGGTGAATCATGGTTCATTATCTAAAATAACCTATAACAATTTGTTAAAAGTAGGATCTAACAATTTTGAAGTTACGCCTGCTTTGATTTACGATTCCTCACGAAATTATCAAACATCTCCATAGCTGGTGCCGCTATGAAAATGGAAGAATAAGTTCCAATAATCACACCAAAGACTAGAACGTATGCAAAATCATACAACTCTACCGCACCACCAATCAATAAAGCAACTACTGAAATTAAAGTCGCAAAGGAAGTATTCACAGTTCGAGTAAGCGTTTGAATTATCGATGTGTTTATAATCGGAGCCATTGCTATGTCAGGATTGTCTTGGGAATTTTCACGAATTCTATCGAATACAACTATAGTATCATTGATAGAGTAACCTAAAAGCGTTAAGATGGCAGCGATTAAAGGAATGCTTGGTTTAATTTGAAAAGCACCTATCATAGCAAGAGTAAAAAATAAGTCATGTAACAAAGCGAAACTTGCACCAAATGCAAATCTAAAGAATCGAAACCGAAATGTCAAATAGCCTGTCATTACTACTAAGGTCCAAAGTATCAATGAAATACCTGTCTCAGTTAATTCCCCGCCGACAATTGCTCCTACTTGATCTGCACTCAGAACATGGTCTTGCGTAATAGAAAAGTCTTTGGAAATAGAAGCAATGAAATCTTGAACAGGAGAACCATCAACCTGGTTGGTTTCTTTTCTTTCTAAGATATAATTATCCAAAACAGATAGATTCGTATCGATCTGCCAAACATTTTTGTCCTTATCCAATTGAATGAGTACCGCTTCAATTTTTCTATCTGCGAAGTAAGAATTTAACTTCTCTCTAGTAATCTCAGGACTGAATTCTATTGTAGTTCGAATTCCTCCATTGAAGTCCAAAGAATTTGCAAATCCCCCATGCACTCCATATGTGATTCCAAATCCTGCAAAAATTAGAATCCAAGATATAGAAATACTAAAATATTTATACTTAATAAAATCAAACATTAGTTAGCCCCTTTCTTTTTAAGGAAATTAAATCCCAATCGAAATGTTTTGATTGGTGTTTTGTTGGCAGTGAATTCCATAAGAATTCTACTAAGAACCAAGGATGTAAATAAGGAAGTGATGATACCCCAACAAAGTGTAATCGCAAATCCCTTGATTGGGCCATTTCCAAGACGAATCATAAGTATGCCCGAAATCAAAGTTGTTACGTTCGCATCAATGATAGTCCAGAAGGCATTTTCGAATCCTCGGGATACTGCTAAAGTAATATGTTTACCTGCATCGAGTTCTTCTCGAATCCTTTCGTAGATGATCACATTGGCATCAACTGCCATACCTACGGTTAAAATTATACCAGCAAACCCAGGTAAAGTTAATGTAAAATCCATCAAACTTAAAAGTGCCATTAGAATTATAATATTGACTAAAAGTGTAATATCAGCGATGAAGCCAGCGATACCATAATAGAAAATCATATAACCCATTACTAAAATAAAACCAATTAATACTGATTTCATCCCTACTTTGATAGATTCCAAACCTAAAGTTGGTCCGATAAATCTCATCTCAAGAATACTCAATGGAATTGGGAGAGAACCTTCAGAGATAACATTGGCAAGTCTCGAGGATTCTTCCTGGTTGAAAGAACCTGAGATTTCTGCCCTTCCTCCCGCAATTGGATCATTGATTTTTGGATTGGAGATAACTTTATCTCCCCAAACAATTGCTAAATTTCTTCCTCTGTTTTCAGAAGTTAAATCGAAGAATTTTTCTGCTCCTTGTGGAGTGAGTGCAAAAGATACTGTCCATGCAAAACTATTTGGGTTGTAAGAAGGCTGTGCATTTGTTAGATCATTCCCAGATAAAGCAATAGCTTTTTCTAAGACGATAAAGGATCTAGGAAGTAGAGGTGAGTTGGAATTTGCACCCCTTGCCCATAATGCAAATAACTTAAATCGATCTTTAGGAATTCCATATTTCGTTTCGAGGTCAGATAGAAATTTCATCTGAGCTTCCCGACCTAAACGATCTTTGATAATCTTTTGGTATTTTACAATGTCAGTTTCTTCACGTTTGCCAGCATCCAGAAGCCTTCTTTCTTCATCTCTAAACTTCTGCCCATAGATACCTGGATCTGGTTCTTCCAATCGGTATTCTACCGTTTCAGTAGATTGTAGTATCTCTAAAATTTTGGATGAATTGGAAACACCAGGAAGGGAAACTTCTACAGCACCTTGTTCTGATTGGATACGAACTTGCGGCTCAGTAAGATTTTGGTTCGTTAGACGATTGTCTATAATAGTTTTAGCCTTCTCAAGTTCGAGTTGCTTACGAAAAGGAGTGAGTTCAAATCTAGCTTCGAATTCATCTAACTTTTGGTTGACTTCTGATCTTTCCTCTTCACTCAAACTTAGATCATTTTTCTTGGCTTGCAATTCACTGAATTCTTGGGAGTAGATATCTCGTAATTTAGAAACATAAGTTTCAAAATCACCTTTTAAGACAACTCTCATACCACCTTGCAAGTCCAAACCAAATTTAATAGCAAGTGGCTTGCCACCTTTAATCAATTCTTCAATCTGAGTTGGAACCAAACGGTTCTTAGGTTCCCAAACCAATTCTGGATTTTCTTGGGAGATTTGATTGATTTTGGCTGAAGTAATAAAACGGCCAGTTATCAAGAAAAAAGGTTCTGATTTAAATTCAGAAGGACTAGGTTTGATAGCCCAATCTCCATCAGAATTATAATCCTTTTTCCATTTTTCTTCGAAAGATTGAAGAATGGAATCTTTTGATTCTTGAGAAAGTTCTTTAAACTCTGGACGAATTGCTAACTCTAACTCTCGTTCTCCAAAGGATGGGTAGAGGATTAGAATAGACGCAAGTACTGCGAGTATAGGTATTATAGATGCTCGGGAAGATTTCAATTTCCACTCCTAGTTTTTATTAATAATTTTTAACGTCTCATTCTTCTAATGGTCGGTGAAGACTTACGAGAAGAAGAGGAACTGCCTGATCGCAGTCTATACACACCAAATAGAATTAAAATTCCAAATATATAAAATGCCTTTTGGTATTTTGAAAGAAATTCTACAAAAGAATTCCATATGCTATAATTACCTGTAATCTGAGGCAAGGGATGAATTTTGGCAGAATCAGATTCTTCTTTTTGTTCGGATTGAGAATTGCTTTCATCCGTAGGAAGTTCTCCCACAAATCCTGGAAGGTAGTCAGGATTCATTGCCATAGAATCATCAATCCACTCAGCAGACTCTAAGCTTGAAGTCGTTTCTACATCTAAAGTATTGTCTTCCTGAGAAGATTCTTTTTGTGAAGTAGAGGTAGATGATTTTGATGAACTACTACTTAATGAACTAGAAATGGGAGATGTTTTTTTTACTGTTGGTGTAGTTGTTTTTTTTGCAGTGGAGGCTGTAGACTTTTTGGTTGTCGATGTAGTTTTCTTAGGCGTTGGTGCAGTCTTGGAGCTTGTAGTGCTAACCGTAGTTTTGGTTGATTTTGGAGCAGTCTTTTGGACTGGCTCCTTTTCAATTGGTATCTTAATATTTTCCACCTTATCAAGAAAATCCAAACCATCGTTAGAATCTTGTGCAAAAGATGGCACAACAATTCCCATAATGAGAATTATTATGACATTTGATACCCAAGATTTATTCATAGGAATTAAGTAGTCTCTTTCTTAGAAAGAATAGAATTCGATGTGAAAGTAACATTCGTATTCGCAGCTACTGCGAGAACAACTGCCTGCTCTGCCTCACGAACTTCGACTACTTTTCCATGAATTCCACTGGAGGTGACAACATTGTCGCCTTTGGTCAAGGAACCTATCATCTCTTTTCGTTTCTTTTCTTCATTTCTTTGAGGACGTATCACTAAAAAATACATTACCACGAGCATGATCGGGATTAACATAAGCGTTCCAAAAGGGGATCCGCCATCTTTGCCCGCTTGGGCGAGAATTAAACTAATTGCTGAATTTATTTGCATACCTATTTTAAAAGCAAAATCTCACTTGCGAATTGAGCAACCTTTTTATTTAAAATCTCTTTTAAAGCTAATTTATAACCCATTTCTATGCTTTCTGCCTTTTCCAATACCCATAAAGCGGCTCCTGCGTTTAGTGCAACTAGATGTGTTCCCGAAAGATCTTCACCATTGATGATTCGTCTAGATACTTCTAAGGCTTTTTCAGGCGTAGAAATATAAATTTCATTTGGATTTAATTTAGGAAGATTGATTACTTTAGGATCGAACTCACCATAAGTCATTTTTTTATTTTTAAAAAAACAATAGTCTGTAATTCCAAAAACTGAAAATTCATCTAGCCCATCTCTAGAATGACAGACCAAGCCCGATTTAATTCCTAATTCAGATAAGGCAAAGGCAACTCTGTCTATCCAGTCTTTAGAAAAAACTCCAATAATTTGATGGCTAGGGTGGAAAGGATTGCTCA
The DNA here is from genome assembly GCA_009991425.1 of Leptospira sp. Lineage (GTDB taxonomy): Bacteria > Spirochaetota > Leptospiria > Leptospirales > Leptospiraceae. The sequence goes on along the minus strand of JAACWH010000020.1, from coordinate 42,732 downwards.
GTGGCCCAATCAAGTTAAAGAATGTACGCATGCCAAGTTCTTTTCTTACATTTACTGCGAATTTCATCGCTGGATGCCAAGCAGGTGCAAAAAGAAATGCAAAACCAGTATGAAGAAATCTTGATTCAACTTCTTCATGGCTCATATCAAGTGGGATTCCTAAACTAGATAGCAGATCACTCGAACCAGATACAGAAGATACGGATCTATTGCCATGCTTTGCGACCTTGACTCCCATAGAAGCAAGAGTTAAGGCAGAAAGTGTCGATACATTAATGCTTCCTTTTCCGTCTCCCCCTGTGCCACAGGTGTCAATCACTGGGTAATCCCATTGAGATGTCTTGGGAGCAACAGCTGCCTTTTTCATAGCCTGAGCAAAACCTAATATTTCCTCACCAGTCTCACCTTTTACTTTCATAGCAGCTAGAAAAGCAGCGAGAACGATCTCGGATACCTCACCTCGCATAACAAAGCCTAGAAAAGATCTAGCTTCATCACGGTTGATGTCTTGTCCACTTGCAACTTTATGAAGAATGTCTTTGGCTTGCATGGTTTCCTCGTATAGCGATGATTATATGTTTTGGTTTTAATAACCTTGAGTTCGATACCATGTATCGAAGACCTGATAAAAGTGTAATGATAGTAGTAATTAGCATTCCAAAATACGGAAGAAAACTAGCAATCCTATTGAAGAATTGTTGGAGATTCATTCCTGAATTGCTATTCCATTCAGTTAAAAATTGCGAAAAATTCTGTGCAGCTATTTGAAAGGTTGTTAGACCGTTTTCTATGCCCATAGAATAGATATCATTGATCATAGCTCTTCTTGGACCTGAAATCAGCATAAAGATAATAAGTATAATCAAGATAGTTCCCATTTGGAATGCAGTCTTAACCTTGCCCATCATAGTGGTGCGAAGAGAGAATCCTTCTCTAATAGCAAGCCATCTTAGAATGGTAATGATCATATCCCGTAAAATTACAACCAGAACCATCCAAAGTTCAATCTGCATATGAAGAAATAAAAAAGTAGTAAAGGCTCCTATCACTAGGAATTTATCAGCAAGTGGATCTAGAAATTTGCCAAATTCGGTTTCTTGGTTCCATTTTCTGGCAAGATACCCATCCACCAAATCCGTAATAGACGCTAAAGCAAAAATAAAAAATGCCCAAATCTGAAACACTAATTCTTTCTGAAATAAAAAATATATAAAAATCGGCAGACTCAAAACTCTAAGTAGAGTTAAAGCATTGGGTAGATTGAAATTTTTCTTTAGCTCATCCATCTCAAGACTCCACCCAGCTTCCTGTCATATCGTATTCTTGGTAGGAATCAATGAGAACCTTACCGATATCTCCTACTTTCAAGGAATCTGATTCGACAAAAACAATCTCGTCGATTTCTGGCGCATCTTGGAATCGTCTAACAACCCATATCCCATCTTCTGCTTTTTCATCAACGATAGCAGCATAGGTTTTTCCGAGGCGTTCTTGGTGTATAGTTTCTAAATTTGTGAGATGTAGTTCTCGAACCAGATTCACTCTACGAGCGATTTCTCTGTCAGCTGGCTTTCCCTTCATGCCAAGTCCCTTGGTTCCTTCTTGGGGAGAGTATGGAAACAAGTTTACTTTTTCAGGTTTTACCTCTTCTAAGAAGCGAAGAACCATATCTACATCTTCCGCTTTTTCACCAGGAAATCCCATGATAAACGAAGTTCGAATCTCAAGACCTGGCATCACTTCTCTAGCCTTATTGTATAAGTCTTTGAAGAATTCAAAATCACCAGAACGGTTCATACTTTTTAGAACTCGTTCGGATACATGCTGTAAGGGGCTTTCTAGATAAGGAGCAAGTTTAGGAATCTCTGAAAAATAGTCTAACAATCTATAGGTTTTCTTATCAGGATAGAGATAGAGTGGTCTGAGGATTTCAAGTCCCTTCATTCCAGAAAGTTTCTTAAGTAGATCAGCAAGTTTTTCTTCGGATCTGTTGTAGTAGATGGTATCCTGGGATACCAGACAGATTTCTTTTGCACCTGAAAGAAGTGCTCTTTGAGTCTGGGAAATAATATCAGCTTCTGTTGAATCTTGGAACTTACCTCGAAGAGAGGGAATGATACAAAATGCACAACCACGATTGCAGCCATCGGAAATCTTAACGTAAGAATATGGCTTCGAGTAATTTTCAACGATACCATCTACGCTAAGTTTAGAAAGCATTTCCTTGTTGAATTCTTTTTGATTTCCAAAGTCCAAAGGAAAATGTTCTTTTAGAATTTTACCCGCTTCCTTGTATTTCCCTGTTCCAAAAAGTAAATCCACCTCAGGCATATCGTCTTGGATGGCATCAGGGTATCTCTGGGAAAAGCAACCAACAACGATTAGCTTCTGGTCACGGGATTTCTTAATTTCTCCCGCAGTTAGAATAGTCTGGATGGTTTCTTCAGTTGCAGATTGAATGAAGGTACAAGAATTGATAAAATGAAAATCGCTATCTTCTGGACTTAGGGAAGGCTGAAGACCTTCTTCCAGAAGAGATTGGTGTATGCTTGCCGAGTCAGCAGTATTTTTTGGACAACCCAGGGTCGTTATGTAGAATGACTTCCTGGAATTCTCCACTGAAATTATTCTCCGAGTTCTTTGATGATGGACTGAGTGCTATCGTAAGGATTCTGTGTTCGAACAAAAATCTTTTTCACAAGTTTACCAGGCTTACCCAGTAGGACTTTTTCTTTACCATTTTGTATCATTTCTACAGCACCACCGTCACCGACTTTAATCTCAAGACGGTCTCTGGCTTCTAAGGTTTTTAGATCACCGGAGGCAACTATACCGCGTTCTCCAGCCTGTCCATCAATGATAAACTCAACATAGGAATTTTTATTGAATAGTAAAGTAACTTGGATGGGAACATCTCCCATAGGTTTGGCAACAACGCCTTCTCTTTCTTGACCAAGAGTCACAAGAACTTTGGCAGATTTTTCTGTTACAGCTTGGGTATAGATACGAATGTCTCTTCTAAGATTGGTAAGTTCAGAAATTTTTGGATTGAGGATGGTTTCTTCTCCCACCATAGTTTTGAAAGTATAGACTTCCTTTTCTGGAAAAATATTAAATCCAATTTCCGCCTTATTTTTATCCGCATCTCGACCCTCTTGTACAGATTTAATAAAAATCTTACACTGTTGGTTGCTAACAGAAAAGCTAACTCCCCTTTCTTCTGTGAGAATAAAAGGCACGGAAGTTCCTTCAGGCAGAGATTGATTTACAAATTGGATGGATGCTGGTATCATAAGATCCTTATCCGCAACATTTGTAGTATCAGAATTCAATTGGTCTTCCGAGATTCCAGAAGAATCAGAAAAAGAAAGATAAGCTATATAAACTGCTACAAAAATCAAAAAGATGGAAACGAAAGTCATCATTTGGTTTTTGTCAATAAGAGTTGAAGATGTCGGCTTGGTTAATTCTTCTAAGGGAGCCTGAGATTCTTCAATCTGCTCTCCTCTATAAAGATTCATAAGCATACCATTATCTAACTTAAGATAGGTTGCGTAATTTTTAAGAAATCCAAGTGCAAATGTTTCAGCTGGAAATTGACCGTAGTCTTCTGTCTCAAGAGCAATAATATATTTCATAGAAATATTTGTGTCTTTAGCTACTTCTTTAACTGTAAGCTTTTTTTCTTCTCGTGCTTCTTTGAGAATCTGTCCTACTCTCTTTTGATTCAATGCTATACTCCTAGTTTAACTCAGTCTTCTGAGACTAAGGGGTTGTTTACGATTTTCGCATTCCCGCTTATATGAAAATTAAATAATCCATCTTCAATCTCACGATTCAAATCCATATTTGAAAAGCTAATATTGGTTTCTTTGCCTCGTCCATCATAGGCTGTTGCCTTCCGAACTAGATAAGAAGTGGAATCTATATACAAGGTCATTTTCTCAAATCCGCCAATTTTCTCTCTTTGGTCTAAGGCTAATACGAAATAAAGAGTTGGATCTTTATCATCGATTTGGCGGGGTTGAGTTGTTGTATCAAATTTATAATGGTATTTTCGAAAGAGTCTGTTCAAGCCTTCTGGTGAAGCCGAAGTGAAGACTGGGCCTGAAGAATTTTTCTTATCCAATTCCAAGTCTTGTTTACCAACAGCACCTAACTTTTTGATGTAAATCCATAAAGTCTTTCCGTCAGAAACAATAGCATCACCTTCTGGTGATGAAAAATCATAACGAATCTTTCCGTCTTTTTTATAAAGGCAGGTTCCATTCATATTACGAGTGGATTTGCCTTCTGTTGTGGTTATTTTAAAATCAGCAGAATACGATTTGATTTCTGTAAATTTTTTCTTAACTTTCTTAACAACTTCTGAAGGAGAATGCCAATTATGAGACGGCTTTTCCTCTTCTGCTATCATTGCAGAAGATAAAAGTATGATTGCTATTGCAAAGGTGAATGATAAGCGGATCTTAGATGAATTCACTGAGAAATTTTCCTCTAAAATGACTATAGTCCAGAAAATGGACATCCAAGCTAGTAATAATTCCCATTTCCTAAAGTTGTTTCAGAATCTCTCGAGGTTTGGAACCAATTTGGGCAGAGATTATCCCACGTTTCTCCAAAATCTCGATAACCCTTGCGGCTTTATTGTATCCAATACGAAGATGTCTCTGGAGTAGCGATCCAGAAGCCTTCCCTTCTGAGCTGATTACTCGCCAAGAATCTTCGATTAATTTTTCATCTTCCTCAAATGCATCTGAGGATTCGGAGCTTTCCTCATCCAAATTGATTTCTACATAACTTGGTTGACCCAATTTCTTAGATTCTTCAACAATTCCTTCTATCTCTAACTCGCTCACAAAAGGAGCCTGGACTCGAACAAGATCAGAAGCTGTTGGAGATCGATATAAAAAGTCCCCTTTGCCTAGAAGACTCTCTGCCCCATTGGCATCCAATATAGTTCTAGAATCTGTCTTTTGAGCAACTTGGAAAGCCATCCTCGCAGGACAGTTTGCCTTGATCAGACCTGTGATTACATCAACACTTGGTCTTTGGGTTGCCATAACCAAATGGATTCCAACCGCTCTAGATTTCTGAGAAATTCTAGTAATCTGCTCTTCTAGATCTCTTCCAGAGACCATCATAAGATCCGAAAGCTCATCTATGAAAATTACGATATAAGGCATTTTCATATAACCTTTTTTATGCGCCCAGTCTTCCACCTTCTGATTATAACTTTGGAAATCTCTACACTTCAATGAGGAAACCGAAAGATACCTGGCTTCCATTTCTTGGATGGCCCAAGCAAGTGCCCGCGTTGCCTTCTTAGGATCAGTGATTACTGGCATAAGTAGATGAGGAATGTCTTCATATAAGGTCATCTCTACCATCTTTGGATCTATCATGATGAAACGAAGTTCCTCAGGGGATCTGGTGAAAATCAAACTTGTGATCATGGAATTCAAACAGACCGATTTACCAGAACCAGTAGTTCCTGCTACAAGTAAATGGGGCAGTTTGGTAAGATCAATATTCATTGATTTTCCAGAAATATCTTTTCCTATGCAAATGGTCAGTCCACCTTGCACTTTGGCAAGAGTCGATTCTCGCAAAAGTTCCGTTAAATGCACATCCTCTCTATGCAGATTAGGAACTTCAATTCCTATTGTAGATTTTCCAGGAATAGGTGCTACAATACGAATATTAGTCACAGCTAAGAAGTATTTCAATTCATCGGATAGAGAAGTAATCTTAGAAAGTCTTACTCCGTTAGGAATAGTAAGCTCATAACGCGTGATGATGGGACCTCGTTCCATGGACACAACCTTGGATTCGATTCCAAACTGAGAAATGATCTCTTCTATTTTTCTTGCGACCTTATCAGAATCAGCTTTAGATTCAAGAGGTTGGAGCTTTGGCTTAGATGCCCCTAATAGTTTTGGAGAAATATAATATCCTTTCTTTAAAGAAACATGGGGAACAAAACTTTTGATGCTGTCTTCTAGACTCGCTCTTTTGCTAGTTGGTTTTGTTTCATTTGCGCGGATAGAATCTCTAACAAAATCCAAACACTTTGATTCATTTTCTTCCTCCAATTCAGCTTGGACAGTCGGGGATTCTTCCTCAGCAACTTCTTCGAAATCTTCCTGAGCTTCGAAGTCCTCTTCTTCGTTCTCTGATTCAAAATCTTCTTGTGAGTCTTCTCTATATTCAGATTCATCTATCCCTGAACTTACAATGCCCTCATTCCAATCAACAGGTTCAAATTGAGATTCATCCCAATTTACAATAGATTCCGATTCTTGGAATGATTCATTATAATTAGAATACTCTCTTTCGGAATGATCCACAACAAGATTCTTGTAGGAAGTATTTTGCTCTAAATCATCAGATGGTTCTCTTGTCTCAGGCTTAGTTCGGTAATCTAAGATTTTGAAACCTAGGCTAGAAGAATCCTTGGTCTCAGAAAGTTTGCGCTTCAACTCGTGGTTCATACCATGGAATTTATAGATTCGATTTTCTTCAAAATTTCCTATATAGTAATCTGTATTCTTATACCTAGGATAGACTTTTCTTTTAGTTTCAGCTGGCGCGGCATTTACGGCAGATGGATTGCTGTTATCTGTATTAGGTGATTTGTTATTTGTCCCAAAAAACATTTCCCGAATTGCATTAGGTTTCTTATCAACTGCAAATGAAGAATGTCCTTCTTCCACAGTTCTTTTCTGCTCCAAGAAAAAGGGGCGGCTGTTTTTTTTCTTTGTTATTTCTTCCAATTCCCAAGGTGCTAAGGGAGCTTCCTCGCTAGAGCCTTTAGAATAAGCCAAATTTTGATCTCCGAAAAGAGGAGCCTGAAATAAGGATTTTAAATCCATCCAATTTAGGGGCAATTTTTGATTGGATTTGCCACTTATCATAGAATTAAACTTTTTCAATCTTGCTATGAGTTTATCTCGAGTCGTTGCTAGGTTCTCATCTTTCAAAATTACAAAAAGGGAGTATGTAAATAAAAATGCAGTAAGGATAGCCTTACCTGTAGCTCCAATGGTAAAATCCAAGACCTTGCCCATTGCCATTCCCATAAGTCCACCAGCATCTCCCACCTTACCCGCATCTTCTGTTAAGAATCCCAAGGCAATAGAGACAGAAAGAATAAGAAGGGGTAGCAAAAGCAATTTGCCTAGTACATCCAATTCCTTATTGCGAAAGACTGCTGCTCCCAAGGCCAGAAGCCCGATTGCTAGAAGGAATCCAGCTTTTCCCAAGAGGAAAAATACTCCGTAGGAAAAATAAAATCCTAATTTTCCAAACCAATTCAAGGCACCATCTAAGTCGGCCTCTTGGAAGGAAAGCAGGGAAAATAGACAAAACACACCAGCAAATAGCAAAAGATAAGGAATAAACTCTTTCTTGGGAGACATATACTGCTAATGTCGGAAGAGAATTCAATTTTTTGAAGAAAAATATCCTATTTCAGGGAAAGAGAATTGGCAGCCAAGATTTTCATGCTTTGAGGATCTTGCAGGTAGGCAATGAGAGTAAATTGGGAGAGATCTTTACCTTTAAAATTCCAATTTATATGAGTGGATCCATTCTTTTTGGCTTTTGAGAGAGTTTGAAATTCTCGAACTACATTTTCGTGGCTTAGAGTTTTGCCGGAATTTTCCCCTCGCTTCACAGAATTGGTAATACCCTTTTCTACTAGAGCAAGGTTGAGATCAAAATTTTCTGAAGAGCAATGAATGGTATAGGAAATATCCAGAGAACTGTCGGTGATCTTGGATTTCAAATTTATAGAGACTGATGACTGGGAAGCTAAAACAGAATCCACTGCATGAAGTATAGTAGATCGGTTGGAGCCAACAAAATCCTTACTGCCATTGAGAACTGCCTGAGGTGTATAAAGTCTTGAGCCAATTGCATAGGCATACCTTTCCTGCCTTTTAGAGAATTCCTTATTTCCATACGGATCCTTCCAGCCAATGTAATCCCAATAAGTAACATGAAATGATAGCGGGAATATATTTTTCTTGGGATGAATTTGGCTTAACTCTGCTAAAACTTTATCAGCAGGTGGACAGGAAGAACAGCCCTGGGAAGTAAAAAGTTCTACAACCGCAAATGATTCTTTAGCTTGGGAACATTTTCCAGAAGATGAGGAAGTTCCCAAAGGTTCATTAGAATGAATGCTTAGAAATGTAAGAAAGATAATTCCAAGAAAAAAAACAGGAATTAGATACGTTTTGTAACTCTTAGAGAATTGAATTATGTTTCTGAAAACTTTCTTACTCATAAAATATGATTCTATGAGTAGATGAGAAAGTTACAGAATTTTGAATTAAAAAAGGTCTCTTCTACTTAATAGAAATCTAAGGACTATAAATCCTATCAACTATTCCCTATCAAAATAATAATAATTTTATAATTTTTGGATTCAATGTTATGTTATTTAGATGAATCAAAATACTAAGCAAAAGTATCCAAGTAGCATCCATTCTACTCTATACTTAACAGTGGTCGTATCTGAAGAGTGGGTGTAAATTGGATTGTCTCCCAATTCTTGGGAACTTAGAAAAGGGTATGCAGTAGTTACAATTTTTGAATAATTTTTAATATAAAAGAATCTATCCTCATCTTTAGCAAATGAATTTGAAAAATAAAAATCGGAAAATCCAAAAGGAAAACTTATTTCGACCCAATTGTTACCTGGAAAATCGGAAACATAGAATTTCCGTTGTTCAAAAAGTTGGTAAAAACTGGAATATAAATATTGGTTTGATACAAATCGAGGAACTCCGCGATTGTTTGGATAGCTGCTTGGATATTCTCCAACAAAGTTCCATGTAATTCCTATATCGGTAGAACGGGATAATTGGTTTTCATAGAATCTATAAGCTAAATTTGTATCATAAAAATAAATGATACCTTTTCTCTCAACCTGAGGAATAATTTCTTGGAAGCTGAGTCCTCCGTCTTGGCTTCTATAAAACTTTTGCTTATTAACTGCTGTAGTTGAACTTTCAGAAGAATAGACAACGATAATATCATTATTAAACTTTCGTGCGTATATATTACTATTTGCTGCATAAGATGTTAGATTAGGCAGTTGGATTTCCGACACAGATTTTGAATTTAAATTATACAATCTTAAAAAAGGATACCGTGGTGGGTCTGAGCTTGAATAACCTCTTGATTCACTATAAAAAAGTATCGCATCTTCTGATGCCAATATTGCTCTAATACTTTCATTTTGATTGTGTGGGATTTTTTCATAATTAATACCAGAATTTTTCGTATAGAATGCTGACTCACCTTCCACATCCGCATAAACGAAACCTTTTTCTTCATTTATAAAATCAGGAATAAATTGGACTTCTTCTGTACTATTGCTTAGATTCTCAGATGTAGGTGGATCAATTTTTGTCCAAGTATTACCTCCATCTAAAGACTTAGATAAATAGTTGTAGTCTTCTAAAGTATCCTTACTTTTTAAATAATTTGCTTTAGTTTCGCCAGCAACGAAAAGCAATTGGCTATTGACTACTTGGAGTTTTGCAGTCTTGCCAAATCCGGGAACAGTCTCAGAACATAATTGAGGCGGAACATATTTGAGATCTTCGTTCTTTTGGCAATTTAGTAAATTAAAGCAAATGAATACCAGTAAACAAAAATTGTCAAAATTGAAGAAGAATGATTTTTTAAAAATTATGGATCGATTCAATTTACTTATTTCATTCTTTATCATTTGATCACTCCACATAACTTCCTTACGCCTTTAGAAATAAACGTTACTAATGATACTTACATTAATTATCATAAAATTCAGAATGATTATTAAAACATCAAGCACATATATCCTAGAAGCATCCACTCCACACGATACTTAGCTTGTAAGTTATCCGATTCATGCGTGTATATGGGGCTTTCTGAGACAAACTCCTCTGCGTTAAAAGGGTAATACAATGTCTTTATATCAGATCCATCTAAATAGTAATATCTATCTTCATCTTCTGCAAAATTTTCGTAATCCACAAAGTAAAGAAATGACTTTGGTAATTGCAAACTCGTCCAGTTATTTCCAGGCAAGTTTGAAATATAGTAAGTTGAGTTCGATTGTCCAGTTTGATAAGCATATACATAAGTATTCGAACTATGACTTGCTGGATATGTATTACTTGGAAATGTATTTGGATAATTAGCAATTGTATTCCATGTATTCCCTAAGTCTGTTGAAAGAGACAATTGGTTTTGGTAAAATCTATAGGCTCTATTCGGTGCATGAAATCGTATGATTCCAACATTCTCTACAGTTGGAACAAGCTCTTGGAAAGTTTGAGCTTGATCAGTGCTCAGATAGAATCGTTGATTGGGTACTGATCTAGCAGTTGAATTTGTTGGTGAATAAACGATTAAAATGTCATCATTATATCTTCTCACAGAAAACGAACTATTGGGACCAATAGTTAAATTGTGAAGCATAATATCCGTTACAGTTTTAGTATTTAGATTATATAGCTTTAGATAAGGATAGATAGGGGAATTGACAGAGGAGCTAATTCCTAGAGTTTCTTTGTAAAATAGAATGGAGTCTTCTGATGCTAAAACAGATTTTATATATTCATCCTCAGCATGAGGAATCTTTTCATATGTTTTTCCTGAGTCTTTTGTATAGAAAGCAGTGTTGCCTTTTGAGTTAGTAAAAACAAATCCTTGGTTCTCATTCTTAAACTCTATTGTAAGCTTGACATCTTGTGAGCTTGAATTTGAAAGTCCATCCGATGTTGGGGGATCTACCTTTATCCAAGATTTACCTCGATCTAGGCTCTTGGCTATATAAGTATAATCACCTAAGGTTTCTTTATTCTTCAAATAATTCTTCTTAGCTCTTCCTGCTATAAATATTCTCTGACTATCAAGAACAAAGAGTTCTCCGCTCTTACTGAACTTAGATACAGATTCAGAACAAAGCTGGAAAGGAACATATTTGAGATCTTCGTTCTTTTGGCAATTTAGTAAATTAAATGAGAAGATAAGAATGACAATTAAACTTTGAAAAGACTGCATAATCTCTTTTCTTAATTTAGGAAGATTAATAATATCTGCTTCATTTTTCATTTGAGGATCCTTTACTCTTTAGCTAATGCTTAAAAGGTGAAAAAAGAATTTAAATCTAATTATCTGAAATGAATAAATAATGTCCATTAGGTTTTTTTAATATTTTAAAATTTACCACGTTTATTTTATCAGATTTCATTTGATGATTTTAGCAAAAGTAGGATTTTTAATAATTTGGCAAATCGGAGTTAGTGAAAAATTAGTAGATTTGATGTTAAGTAATGAGAAATAGGATTACTTCTCATTACTATTTACTTTGTCTATTGCCTATTGAAAGACGAGTTAAATGATCTATTTAAAGTTAGTGAATTTAGCATCAAAAGGAAAATCTGCCTTTCGAATCAAATCCATAACCTCTTGCAAATCATCTTTTTTCTTGCCAGTAACTCGAACCGACTCGCCCATGATCGTTGGAGTTACTTTAAGCTTAGATTCTTTGATGAGCTTGGTGATTTCTTTTGTTTGCTCTTTTTCTAAACCATTTTGGATCTTCACTTTCAATCTAGAAGTTTGACCTGTTGCCGCTTCGGGTTTGGCAGAAAAATCAAAGGCCTTAAGACTGATTTCTCTTTTTGCAATTTTTGCAGTTAAGACATCAATCACTTGTTTGATCTTGATATCATTATCACTGGTTATTGTAATTGTCTTATCTTCTAATTTAATATCAGATTTGGAGCCTTTGAAATCAAATCGGGTATTGATTTCAGTCATTGCAAGTGCTATTGCATTCTTTAATTCGGAGTTTTCTACTTCAGAAACTATGTCAAAACTTGGATCAGCCATAAGATGATTTTAGAAAAGCAGAGCAATACGTAAATTAATTTTCTATGAATGAAATAAAGAAAGAAACAGAAGAACAGTAGCCAATTCAAAAGATTCCTATCTTTTATGTTTTGACGATTCTAAGCCTTCTCAAAATCTATAATTAAACGATTCTTTAGGAGTAAATTATGAACTCATTTCTTCTTCCACCATTAGGATTTTTAAATCTAGGCCCTTGGGAAATCGCATTGATACTTTTTCTTGCCTTACTTCTCTTCGGAGGGAAAAAACTTCCAGGACTTGCCAAAGATCTAGGGGAAGGAATTCGCGAATTTCGTAGATCCTTATCCTCTCAAGTTGATGATGACCGCAAAGAAATAGCCTCTGCTCCCGCAGAGGAAGTAGAACAGGTTAAATCAAAGGCAGCTAAACCCAAAGCAAAGGCAAAAGCATCCTCTAAGAAGAAAAAAGCCTAAGACATTGCCAATATACAAAAAAGAAATTAGGAATTTCACCGAAATCAAATAATGAGCACTGAGAAATCTATACCAGTAGACGAGAGAGAAAAATTTATGACTCTAGGCGATCATCTAGAGGAGCTTCGTCAGCGTCTCATTGTTGGAGTAATTCTCACCTCAGTCATTACGATTATTGCTCTTTTCTTTGGTTCAGAAATCCATTCCTATTTCATTAGCCCATACAAGCAAGCCTTAGGTGATCCTAAGGCAACCTTCTATCAAATCAAACTGATGGCTCCCTTTTTGATCTATCTAAAAACTGCCTTCTTACTTTCTGTTTTGATAGCCTTCCCTTTTTTATTTTATATCCTCTGGGGATTCGTTGCACCTGCCTTAGATGAACGCTCCGAAAGATACGGCTTGTTCATTATCATTTTCAGCACCATTCTTTTCTGGTCGGGAATTGCCCTTTGTTGGTTAACAGTTTTCGAGAATTTTCTTCGCATATTTCTCGTTACCTGGATGCCTGATGGTGTAGAAGCAAAACTACCTATAGATGAATACTATGACCTTTTTTTCAATCTTCATTTGGTATTTGGAATTTCTTTCCAACTTCCAGTTGTCCTAGTTCTTATGGGCAGACTCGGAATTATCTCATCTTCGTTTCTGGCAAAACGATGGCGCGAGATTATTATTTCGCTTTCTGTTTTCTCAGCCGTCTTCTCTCCGGGCCCAGATGTGATTTCCATGCTTATGCTTTTTGCTCCTCTTGTTTTTTTGTTTCTAGTTTCACTCTTGCTTATGAAATTTTTTGAAAAGCGTGATGCAAAATGATCCAAAGATTAGAAAAAATATCCTTTCGTTACAAGATCACAATTCTAGTTTTTCTAGTTTCGATTATATTCTATATGGCTTTTATCTTAATTGAAGATCTTTTGGTTCTTGCTCCCATCTTCAAAAATGTAGAAGGTTTCGAATCATCTCGAAGAGGGATTCGTTTGGTATTCGGTATCTGCTTTTCTATCCTGATTGCAATTATCACAGCATTTTCATTTAATATTTTCTATGATAGTTTGAACCACCTCATCTCCATCTTACAAAACTGGAACAGTGACGAGGATACAGCTAATGATTTCACTGTTGATGATGAACTGGGAAGCATAGCTAGAAGTCTTAAGCTTACGATTTTTCAAGAAAGAGAAAATGCTGAGAATTCTGCCTATGAAAAGCACAGTAAGGAACTCAGCAATTTAGCAACTAATATTCATCTTACCTATTCAGATATCCAATTGAAAAAGATGAAACGAATTGATGCCTCGGTCTTTCCTAGCAAATCAAAAAATCCTAATATGGACTATTTCAATATTATTCCCAATGTGAATGGTTGTTTAGGAATAATGGCGGGCTTTGAGCAATCAGGAATTCATGAGAATTCTTATAAAGCTAGACTTCATGGAATAATGACTCTGGCTGAGGCAGCATCTAAGAATGGACATCCCATCCATCTGCGTGATTTGATTCTTTCACTTGAACTAAATCCAACTGCTCTTTTAAATGCATTTATTTTTGACTACCATTCACTCACTGGAGAGCTAACCTATACATCTTGGAAATTGAGTTCAGGATATATCATTGGCGAACAAAATGTACGTGAATTAGAAATTGGTTCTTCTTTGCATGTTCCATTCGGAGGAGAAGCATTGGATCTAACTTCAGAGGTCTTTAAAATTCAATTAGAAGAAGGAGAAACTTTTATTCTTCTTTCTGACCAGATCACTAATAGAAATAAAATCAATCGTTACTCCTTCCAAAGCGCTTTGCAAAGAGAGCTTTCTGAAAGAAAATACCGCACTAGCAATACAAGAGAAACCAGTATTTCTATCGCAAAATGGATTTTGGCTAAATACAAAAAAGGATCCCTAGATGATACTGGAATCCTTGCTATACGAAGACCTTTTCGTTAAATTGGAAGCTTACCTTGTTTGATCAGAAAGTAAAGTAGATTTGATTGGTTAATAAATCTTTAAATTTGAGTAAAACCACCTAAATCCCAAATTTAGAACCTAGGCAGTTTTGTTGAATCAAGACTAAGCGATCTTTTCGATATCACCTTTAAGAATTACAACAGGCGCTTCTTTCTTTCGAATTACATCACCAGTCACAACTACTTCTAGCACATCTTTTCGAGAAGGTATATGGAACATTAGATCCATCATTGTATCTTCAACAATCGCTCTAAGTCCTCTCGCACCTGATTCTCTTTTGATTGCTTCTTCCGCGATTACAGAAATTGCATCATCAGTGAATTTCATTCGAACATTTTCAAGCTCGAACATTTTGATATACTGCTTCATGATCGCATTTTTAGGCTCAACGAAAATCGATTTCAAGGATTCTAAAGTCAACTCATCAAGAGTAGCCATAATGGGAAGTCTACCGACAAATTCAGGAATCAAACCGAACTTTAAAAGATCATCTGGGATTACCTGATGGATGATGGATTCATCCTGTTCATCTCTTTTCTGAGGTTTGGTATCCTCGTGGGTAAAGCCAATGGTCTTAGCTCCTACACGATTTTTGATGATGCCATCCAAGCCAACAAATGCTCCCCCACAGATAAAGAGGATATTCTTAGTATCTATGGTGATATATTCTTGGTGCGGATGCTTTCTTCCACCCTGAGGCGGAACATTGGCAACCGTACCTTCAATTATCTTAAGTAAGGCTTGTTGAACGCCTTCTCCACTTACATCTCTAGTGATGGATGCAGAATCTGATTTACGAGTGATTTTATCAATCTCGTCTATATAGATGATTCCTAATTCGGCCTTCTTGATATCATTATCAGCATTTTGGATCAGCTTTAGAATAATATTCTCAACGTCTTCACCGACATAGCCTGCTTCAGTCAAAGCAGTCGCATCTACAATGGCAAAAGGAACTTTTAAGATTCGAGCTAGGGTCTGAGCCATCAGAGTCTTTCCAGAGCCTGTTGGTCCTACAAGTAGGATATTGGATTTTTCTAATTCGACTTCTTGCTTCTTATCATTGAAATAAATTCTTTTGTAATGATTGTATACAGCTACAGAAAGAGCACGCTTTGCACGATCCTGTCCAATCACATATTGGTCTAAAATTTTCTTAATTTCAATAGGCTTTGGAATATCCCCAACTACAACTGGCTTTTCAGAAGTAGTTGGTTCTTCAGCAATGATTTCATTGCAAAGAGAAATACACTCATCACAAATATAAACACCAGGTCCAGCAACTAGTCTTCGAACTTCGTCTTGTGCTTTACCACAGAAAGAACAGTGTAATTTCTCCTTAGTCGGAGTTACCTTTTTACTCATTCAACCTCCTAAAGCCTAAAGGGAGTAATCCCTTAAGCTTTCTTACGGTCAGCAATTACGTTGTCTAGGACTCCGTAAGCTTTTGCTTCTTCCGCGCTCATGAAAAAATTTCTCTCTGTATCTTTTCTTATCTGGTCGGCAGATTTACCTGTGTGTTTTTCATAAATCTGAATCAATGTATCTTTTGTTTTAATAATTTCTTTGGCTGAGATTTCAATATCACTAGCCTGGCCTGTTGCACCACCAAATGGTTGGTGTAGCATAATTCTAGAATTCGGTAGAGCTGATCTTTTACCTTTCGCACCACCGGCAAGAAGCAGAGCTGCCATAGAAGAAGCCTGGCCTATACAAAGTGTACGAACTTCTGGCTTGATGTATTGCATAGTATCATAGATTGCCATACCTGCACTCACATAACCACCCGGTGAGTTGATATAAAGATAGATATCTCTTTCAGGGTTTTCTGCTTCTA
This sequence comes from Leptospira sp., assembly GCA_009991425.1. GTDB lineage: Bacteria > Spirochaetota > Leptospiria > Leptospirales > Leptospiraceae. Next base: position 26,575 of record JAACWH010000020.1, on the reverse strand, counting down.
GAAAAAGCATTTGAGCAGTAATCACATTTGCATAGGTTTCATCAATTCCGGAACCTAGAAAAATAATTCTATCTTTGAGTAGTCTTGAAAATATATCGTATTGTCTTTCGCCGCGACTAGTTTGTTCAATAACGTATGGCATTAATGTCATTATGGTTGTTTCTCCCCGTTCAATATCTTGGACGCTTCCTCTAGACTAATCGTCTTGGGATTTTTCTTCTCGACGGATTCGTATACGAAATTATCGACCTTTTCCATCAGAATATTCTCTTGAATTGTTCCCAAGCGACCTTCTTTTTCTAAGCTTTGCAGAAAAGATTCATAAGTTTGGCCGTAGACTTTTGCAATCTCTTCCAGTTTTTCTCTCAATTCCTCTTCAGGAACTGCAATTTTCTCTTCTTCTGCTATCTTTTGACGGAGGAAGTAACCTTGCAATCTTTTGAGACCCATAGAGCTGAACTTCTCTTTGGTTTCTTCTAGACTCGAGTTCGTACTTTTTGCATAATCTTCCATTGTAACGAAGGGAATTTTATACTGTTCGAACATGGTTTGGTATACATACTCAGCCTCTTCAGAGATCAATTCATCGGGAATAATAAATTTTGCATCATCGATGAGCTTATTATAGATTTCAGTCATAGACTTTTTTTTCAATTCTTCGGTAGAAGATTTAGCTAAGGATTCTTGTAGTTTAGATTTGAGTGCATCCACATTTTCTGAGCCGTCATACTCAGATGCAAAATCATCATCAATAGCTGGATAGTTCACATTGTACGCTGCGGTGCAGTTGATTTCGTATTGGTAGGTTTTGCCAGCAGATTCAGGAGAAAGAGGAAAGTCTTCTGGATAGGTATAGAGAAAAGACCTAGTCTCGCCTACTTTCATACCAAGAATTTTTTCATCAAAGCCAACTGGATTTCTTTCATCACCAATATGGTATTTTCCATTCATGTTCTCTTGGGGAAGTTCAGTTCCATCTAGGGAAAATTTATAACTCATCTCTATCAGATTTCCCGTTTGTAGAACTTCACCTTCTTCTTTAAGAACATTTCTTGCCATATTTTTCTGAATGGCTTCGAGTTCTTTTTGGATATCTGCCGCAGAAGGAATTACTTGGTAAGGTTCGATTTTAACCTTTTTGATTTTGGGAAGAGTTACTTCTGGATAAGTAAGGTATACAGTTTTTGCAGTGAAACCCTTTCCTCTATCAAATGTATCCACATTGAATTTAGGCATACGAAATGGCTTAGGGTCTAGCTTGGGGAAAAATTCTACGATCCCCTCATTGAGTGAAAAATTAATTGCATCTTCGGCAACAGAGTCACCCAGCATTTTCTCCACAGTCTTGAGCGGAGCCTTACCTGGTCGAAAACCAGGAACTTTTGCTTTGTGACGAGCCTTTTCATAGGCTTTCTGGAAGCCCTGCTCTAATTCCTCAGCAGTAAAATGAACTGTAAGATCGACTGTAGCGTTTTTATTTTTTTTTGTAGAGTATTCCATATAATTGTTCCGGTTTGGTGTTTGGTGTTAGGCAAAAGTTGAGAATATTTCTGTAAGAAAAATTCTATTGCACTCTTCCTTGATTTTTCTGCGGTCTTAAAAAGCGGGAAACGGGATTCGAACCCGCGACCCTCTCCTTGGCAAGGAGATGCTCTACCACTGAGCTATTCCCGCATGAGCTTAAAGCTATAGACATGATTTTTTAGGGAATGGCTGTGTAAAGGGATTTCTAGTGATTTTTGAAAGAGATTGCTAAGTTTTTTTTGCAATATGCCTAGGTATTTACCGCATTGCGGATATCTACTATAGACTTAAGAAGATTTTTAGGATAAAATGATTTTCAGAAAAGGAGTAAAGAAATGAAAGTTATCTTGGCAGTTTTACTCAGTTTTGCCTTCGTCCAATGCGGGAGCACTCATTATAGCAGGCAGCAAAATTGTAGAAATTCTTTTAATAACAATTACAATTGCGGATCACCTTATAATCATTATAATCCCTACAACCAACACTACAGAAATCAATACTTCCAAAGATCCAATCGAAATGCATACCAACCCTATAGACCCCAAAAGAGCCACAATCCTTTGTACGTCCCAAAATCAAGGTATAATAACCTAACAAGACCAGGCAAATGGAAGTTATAAAACTCTAAAGTAGTTTTCGAATATACGGAAATACTGTTTCTGCCAAAATTTCATGTCCCACTTCAGTTGGATGGATCCCATCTTTTTGATTCAACTTTCTTTCACCTGCAACACCTTCTAAAAGAAAGGGAAGGAATTCTACTTTGGTTTCCTTGGCAACTTGGGGATACATTTCATCAAATTGCTTGCGGTAGGTTTTTCCTAAATTGGGAAAGGTGCGCATGCCTATTAGTAGAATCTTACAATTTGGATATTTAACTCTAACTCTTTGGATTATCTCTTTGAGATTGCTCTTAATGAGGGGAACCTTAACTGCTCGCATCATATCATTAGCACCAAGTTCGAGCACGAAAATATCAATCTCATTTCGAAGCGCCCAGTCCAAACGCGACAGACCTCCTGAACTAGTATCACCTGAGAGACCAGCATTGATCGCCTTGATTGGAATTCCCTGCTCTTCTAATTTTTTTTCTACAAGACTTGGCCATGCATAGTCCTGAGAAGGAAGACCCAAGCCTGCTGTTAGGCTATCCCCAAAGAAGACGATAGTCTTAGAATAAGAACTCTTTTTGCTACTTTCTTCTTCTGATGAATCATTCGCCGTAACTTGCCTTTCCTTATTCGTGCTTGAGTCAGAACAATTGAAAACAAAAATATGCGCAAAACCAAACAACAATAAAAAAGTAAGAGTTCTTAACTGAGGAAATATCCTACTTGAGCTGAATAGAAAGAAAATTAATGAGATCATTTAGTTCTTAGACTTAGATTTCTAATCTTTCGATGTTGTATGAACTCCACCAGCTGGCTCTTTATAATTGATTTCAAAAAGATCATAGTCTGATTTTCTAAATCCCTTGGCAAAAGAAACAGAGATTCCAAGACTTGAAGAAGCTAAACTTTTTTGTGTCTCCCAAGCAAATTTTGCCATCTCAGCTTGTGTTACTGAAAAAGGATGCACTTTTCCCCTATCTTCGTCAATATACAAGCCTTCATAAGTACCTATTAAAGTTCCTTGGTAGTCGAGTTGTAAAATTTTACCACTCACTGCGAAATTTCGTTTCGAGCCAGTTCGCTTTACGACTTTTTTATCAGCAAGACCTGCAGGTTTATTTTTCTCTTGGATTATTGCAGAGAGTATTTCCATTTCTGAGGATAGAGAAAAGTCTTCGAATCTATGGATTCTGTATTCCAATAGCAATTGATCATTTACACTTTTACTCAATAAGTTAACAAGCTCTCCATTGCTTTGTCTCACACTTATATCATGACGAATTATTGTTGGAGTGAAGCATTCATCCTTTGGTTCGTTACAAGCTTCTGTTTTGTCAAAAGACGTGACTTCAATGATTCCTTCATATGAATTAAAAATAATTCCCCGACTTTCGAATTGGATAATCTTTGCGGTTACAAATCCTTCTGCATATGTTCCAAAGGCAAATAGCCAAGATGGGCTCAATATAAATGCTAAAGTGAATAGCTTAATAAATAAATTCGATCTGTTCAAATGATTTGCTCCTTATCACACTTGGATATCACCCCGATCCCAAGTAGATTTAATATTTTTTAGTCTATATCTATTCTATTCTGAGCATAAGTTATTAATCAATCAAAAGTTTCAGAAAAATAATGGAATCTATCAGTAAACTTAGTGCTCCATGCCAGTCCAAGATAGTCTCCAATTCTATAGCTGTAGGAAGTCTCTATAATAGCACTCCAAGGGATAGCCTTTACAATAGTTTAAGGCAACTTGCCATGTTGCTACGACTGCAGCACCAGAACAATCCATCGCCTGTATGATATTTTATTAGAATATGATGCAACTTTAGAAGATTCTTTCTATCATAAATTTTTTATCAATTGCTAACACATCGAACAGACGATGAATTATTTCCTGCAAAACTTGAATAATTTCCATTTGTGAATATTGAAATTTTAAAATCAGGTAGATCAGTTGCGGTAGTACTAGACCAATATCCTTGGTTTGCTGGTGTATTTGGAAAAAAAGTAGCATCTACCCTAGGGTTTGCATCAAATTTTAAGAAATCATGAAAATCTTCAAGTTCATTCGCAGATGGGAGCCTCCAATTACGTGAACTCAAAGATAGAGTATTGCAATTTGTAAGACTAGCATTCCACTGAAAGGGTGTAGCTGTACCTGCACAGGTTTGACCAGTTTGGCTATTAGTACACTTTTGCCAAATAAGTTTTGTTTTATGATCGGTTATTGTTAAATCTCCATTGTCTGTGTATTGTCTCACTCGGACAGATGGGAAACCTGCAACACAGCGAACGTTAAGTTGAGTAGCATTTGTGATAGAATTAAAATCAGTTAAACTAGTAGAAAAAACTACATTAAAAGGATAAAAGCCTGTTGCAGAATTTGTAATAGTCCAAAAGGTTCCGATATTTGCAGCACCTGATGGTGTATTAGGAAAAGCCGATGGAAATGTTCTTGGAATAGTATTATTTAGATTCTGACCGCTGTAATCGATTAAGGTTCGTAGTTCATCAATTTGAGGAAGTCGCCAATCTTTTCTTCCTGCATATCCTTCCCCTGAATTAAGTAAATTCAAAGAAGAGCAACCATTTGTGCCTGTTTGGGCACTATTCCAATCCTGGGTTATACTTGCTCCAGAACAAGTGCTTCCTGATTGTCCTTGAACACAAGATCTCCATATAAGACCTGTTGCTTCATCCTTAGTAATATAATCAGATGAATATTTATCATTAGCAACTGGACCAAGGAAAGAACGAGCTATACCATTTTGCAATTCCGCATCTTCACCAGTTCCTGCACATGGGCGAGAAGTTCCTGCTTGGTCATAACAAAGATTTTTTCCTGTTTTCAATGTTGGATAGCTATAATAATCCGATTGTGCTGTTCGTGCGATAATGGCGCCATTCTTCATTGCTATAGCAGTTATTTGTGCTCCGGCAAGCTTCCATATATGAATGGGTTCTATATATTCATAGGAACTGCTCGTAGGTTCTGTCCCATCAGTAGTAAAATAAATTTTCGTTCCAGAAGCTGCTGTAATTTTTATATATTCAGCCGTTGTATAGTGGCCAGGAGATGGACTGATTGAAATGGATGTAGATTGTATTAAATGTAAAGCAAAAAGCAAATCTGATAAAGAAGAATCACTATCCAATATTGAATCTTTGAATTGAAGGCAATTAGTAGAAGTAAAGATAAGAATTAAATTAAAAACTAAAATACGAAATGTACTCTTCATAGATACCAAAGATAACATCTCCAGAAAAGGAAGTATACTATAATTTCAGTTGCAATTGAAAATATTATTATAGTTAATAAATTATAGAATTATTCAAAATTAAATAAAATTGTAGAAACTATTAAAAAAATATTACAAATGAAAAAACTGGGATTTCATTTGTAACGAATCCCAAAATAAAAACACCAAAATTGTAAAGCCATATTAAAAAATTTCATCAATCCAAGTGATTGATAATTTAATTCATAAATTTAGATTACTAAATGGATTTTTGGAATTTTCTTCATTTCAAAACGAAGGAATCCCATTTCGATTCCTAATGAAAACCTAGTTAACTGTTAAGTTTGAAAATTTCCTAGCTTATGTTTAGAAAATTCCCTACAAACTTCCGCAGCTTGAATCACAAGTAACTGTCATAGATCCCAGATTGCTGATTTCAAAATCAAGACTAGGGTTGCTTCCTGCGCCGTCTGAATCACAGTATGTGTAATTCGTTCCATCTCGAGTGAATCTGAAAACATAAAGATAGGAACCTGGGTCTGCTGGTGTTAATGCATAATAGTATTCATCGTCATTGGGATTCAATGAACCTCCTCCCACAGCAGCAGCATTGAAAGTTGCTGTTGTAAATATCCAACTTCCATTCGTTCTAGGATCAGTTCCTGAAGGACCATACCCAAATTGAGCGATAATACTTGGATGGGGATCTGTATTCACGTCAGTATACCCTGCTTCATATACCCTAGCATAGAAAGAAGTAATTGTCCCTAATATGACTGAAAAGGGGGCAGTAGGGTATTGGATTGCACAATAATCTATTTCCGCTGCAACACCTGTTTCATTGACAGTAACTAATGGAGTTGGGGTAGCATTACTCACCGAAGAAAGAGCAGATTCTCCTCCATTATGAGATGCTGTTATCGCAAAGTAATAAGTTGTAGCATTCGTAAGTCCAGTAACTTCAATTGGTGAACTTGTTCCACTCACGGATGAGTCTGAAGTCGTGACTCCACTAGATGTTCTGTAGTAAACTTTGTAATTTGTTGCACCCGAGACTGCTCCGAAATTGATTGTAACTTTTCCATCGCCTGCAGCTGCACTAGAAATCGAAGGAGCACCAGGTGGCCCAATAGATACAATCTGTGAAGCAATTGTGGAAACATTCCCCACATTATCGCAAGACCTTGCTTTAATTGTATAATTCCCATTGGAAAGAGATACACTCGAAGTATAAGCTGTTCCTGTACCAATCGTACAATCAGTTCCCGAAAATGTAGGATTATTTCCATCAACTGTGTATGCATATTTCTGTATCCCTGTTCCACCTGTATCGGTTCCTGAAAGCGTTAGCTGAGAGTTTGAAGGGATTGGTGTGGATACTGTTGGGTTCGTTATACTAATCGTAGGAACGGTAACATCTTTTACAATAGAGCGACTTGTTGATCCATAATTGCCAATCAAATTGGCTACACAAATACGAAGCGTGTTGCTACCTTCAGAAAGGTTTCCGTTGTTTATCGATGTGCTGATAGGCGTGGATGCAGTTGCCGATCCACTGGTATTGGTTCCTGTTGCAGCTGTTCCATTCGTACAATCTGTCCCGCCAATACGAATTGAATATGTTCCATTTCGACTGCTTTGCCAACCAAGAGTTGCAGAGCCTGATGCAACTTTATCAGAATGCGAATTCACTGTTACAGTAGCTACTTGGGTATCCACTGTATAGTTTTGCGATATGACAGAAGACACATTCCCAGCTTGGTCTCTGGCTCTGTTTTTTAAATAGGTAACGAAACCATCTGTCATGGATATAGGAACATATACATAGGCAGAACCAGTTCCGACGACTCCGGTAGAGCCATTGATGGTTGGATCACTCGGTGCGGAACCAGTTTGTGTATTGTAGACAATTTTATCACAACCAGATCCACCCGTATCAGAACAGGTAAGAGAAACGGATGTAGCTGTTCCAAAATTGCCTGAGCCACTGGATGGTGTAACACTTGGTGCGGTATCATCTCTTGTTAGGCTAAATGTAGTTGATCCAACTAAACTCGAAGCTGTAGTAACACAGATGCGATAAGTTTTGGTGCCTTCTCCAGAAAAATGAGATCCTGCTGAACGAACAAATATCTGATTCGATGCAGCTGCTACTGCAGTTGGACCTGAGACTATTGTCCCCGAACTACAATCTCCTGCAGCCTCTCTAATTGTAAATGTTCCTGCACGATTCGTCTGCCAGGTAACTGTGGAAGAAGCTATCGCTCCTCCCGCATTACTTACATACTGTGAAGTCTGAGTGGATATAGAAATGCTAGGAACATTGGAATCTATTGTAAAATCTTTGAGTACAACTGGGCTAGAAACATTGCCGCCAAGGTCACGGCAAATGGCACGGAGAGAATATGATCCATCAGAGGAAAGAGATACAGCCCCAGAAGCTTTAGCAATCAAGGTTCCAGTAGAAGGATAGCTTGGTGCTCCTGAATTGATGGTATAAATGATTGAAGCAGGAGCTAGATTATCACTGCAAGTTATTGTTACAGTTTGTCCAGTGGAAAAGGTTCCACCATCGGGAGAAATACTTACGGTCGGCAGTGTTGTATCTGATAAGATTGTTGCAATTGTTGTATCATTAGCAGTTCCATCTCCATCTGTATCAAATCCGACAACTGTTCCACCTGATCCTAGTATTAATGTTACAGCTTGTCCCGTTCCACCAGTTCCTGTTGTTAGTACAGGTGGCGCATTTGGATTCAAAAAATAATCAGGTTGTCCATCTGCATTGATATCTAACGCGTCAGGAATGGAATCACCATTGGTATCTATGAGGAGGATGTTAGGAATTCCATCCCCAGTTAAATCAATACCATCGGAAACTCCGTCCCCATTAGCATCGACTAAAGTCCCATCGGCGGTACCATCTCCAGATAGATCAAGGGTCTGACCTGGTTCTAAATTCAGATTTCCTGAACTGCTTACACCTGCTGCACCAAAAAAAAGCAACAAGGCTGAGTTGTCCTCTTGGTTACCATTTCCAGTCAAAAAAGAACAGTTTGTACTTTGGAATATTAATAAAGTTGTAATAAGGAAGAGAATTTTTGGTCGCATAATAGTATCCTTAGCTTGGGTATTTTCAAATAAAATATAATATGACAAGTAATATAGGTAAGTCATAGTTAATGCAACATTTTTTTTATGCATATTATCATTTTGGTGACTTTTGGAGTATCAAATTATGATTTGATACGATTTGAACAAATATCTTTCTAAAAGTTAAGTATTTTAGAAAAAATAGATAGAATTAAAAAGAAATGGTAAATAGAACAAAATCTTCGTTAGAAGCAATCAGCTAAAAATACTTTTCTTCCAAACTTTTTAGTAAATCTTGAAGAATTTTCTTTCTTTTAGCGGGATCGGATTCTTTTAATTTGAGTGCTGATCGAAATTGTAGTATGTCTTCCCATTCAGAATTATGATCTTCAGGCAAGAGTTGATTCAATATTTTCTTAACTAAGGAACCCAATCCTGCAAATCTTCCATCAGTAGAAACTGCAATTCGAATAGGCCCTCTATCAAAAACGGAAGCGGAATAGAAATCGCAGTTATCTGGATCATCGCAAGAATTGATCCAGATTTTTTGCTTATGAGCATACTCTACCATCTCAGCATTCAGTTGCTTATTGTTAGTAGCTGAGAAAATCAAATCCCTCCCCTCTAGATCGAAAAGTTGAATCTCTCTTTGTTTAACTTGAATTTCTGGATGCTCTTTTAAGAAGCTCTGGCATTCTTCATTGATATGACTTGCAATCAATGTTGTCCTTGCTTGTGCCAGAACCAAATTGGGTAGCTTTTCCATGGCTACATTTCCACCACCTATTAAGAGTACATTTCGTCCTTTTAGATTGAGAAAGGCAGGGTATTTCTTAACAGGAACTTCTTGCTGCATTTTGATCTTGTGTTAGATGTAAATCGCGGGAAATTCGAATCGATTCGCCAATATAAATAATTCCTGGTCCAGCTGAATCCTTATTCAACCCACTCTCTGCAATCTCTTGCAAATTTGAGAATAGTGTTTTGGAAGACTTAAGACTGGCATCTACTACCATAGCTACTGCAGTATCAGACTTCATTCCATTGGCAATAAGATGCCTGGCTATGGCTTGGATATTTTTGGTACCCATAAGGATTGCTAAAGTTCCTGGGAAATGGCTCAACCAATTCCAATCCGTTCCATCTCTAAAAATAGTGTGACCATCCATAACAAACAATTGTCTTGAGACGGCACGGTGAGTAAGAGGAATCAAGCCATCGGCTGCACCTGCCTGAACAGAACTTACACCAGGTATAATCTCAAACTCTATACCATGTTCTGCGAGCGCTAAAATTTCTTCACCAGCTCTACCGAAGATAAAAGGATCACCACCTTTGAGACGAACAACTCTCTTCCCTAGTTTTGCATGATTAACTAAGAGATCATTGATTTCTTCTTGGGTAGCGGAGTGCTGACCTGATCTTTTGCCAACATAAAGTATCAAAGCATCCTTGGGAAAAATTTCCAAAAAAGATGGGTCTAATAAAGCATCATATAATATAACTTCCGCTTCTTGGATTTTACGTAGCCCACGAATCGTTAGTAAATCTGGATTGCCAGGCCCGGCTCCCACCAAAGATACTTTAGTTGATTGTTTATTTTGATCAGAAACGACTTCAATTTGAGATTTCATACTTTCCCAATTGTTCTCTGATTTTTCTTTTGATTCATCCATTTACAATATTATCCTAAGTATTATATCGGCAAGGTACCTATCATTCCTGCAGCCACCGATTGGTTAGTATTCTCATCAATGAGAATCATAGAACCTGTTTCCTTATTTTGTCCGTATTCATCCCAGGCGATGGGCTGAGCCGTACGAATGGTAACGAGTCCAATCTCATTTAAGCTTAGTTGAGCTCCTGGATCCTTTCTGGTTGCTGATGAAATGTCTAACTTGCTATCAATCGTAAAAACTTCAGCACGAACAGTCTTAGTACCCTGTCTAAGTAAAAATCGATTTTTCTCATACAAGGGAGTTGGCTCCATCCAACAAATAGCCGCTTGGAATTGGGTTCCGATCTTAGGAACAGATCCAGGCCCCGAGATCACATCACCTCTACTTATATCCAACTCATCTTCTAAGCGAACAGAAATAGACATACCTGGAATTGCCTCATCCCATTCTTTTCCATCAAAATCAATTGCTGCAACAGTGGACTGCATACCAGACGGAAATGCAGTTATGCGATCTCCCTTGCGAAGAATTCCACCGCTTAATTTTCCCGCATAAGCTCTGTATTCCGAATCGGGACGAATTACAATTTGTACGGGAAGGCGTGCCGATTGAATAGATGCAGCTATATCCAAAGAAACAGTATCTAGATATTGCATAATAGATGAGCCCTTATACCAAGACATAGAAGAGGAAGGATTCACAACATTGTCTCCCTTCAGTGCAGAAAGCGGAATGGTTTCAATCTGTTCGAAGCCCAGATCTTTAGCAAAACTTCGGTAATCGGAATCAATTTTCTGAAAAACCTTCTCATCAAAATTCATAAGATCCATTTTGTTGATGGCAACTAATATTCTTGGAATCTTTAAGATAGCTCCTATCAGAGTGTGACGTCTAGTTTGTTCAATGACACCTTTTCTGGCATCAATGAGTATGATCATCAAATCAGAATTAGATGCTCCTGTTACCATATTCCTTGTGTATTGAACATGACCTGGTGCATCGGCGATGATGAATTTGCGAGTAGCAGATGAAAAGTATTTGTAGGCAACATCAATTGTGATACCCTGCTCTCTTTCCGCTTTGAGACCATCTGTTAGGTGGGCAAGATTGACTTCGCCGTCTTCCTTACTTGTGATAGCTTCCAACTGATCTGCAAATACAGAATTGGTATCATAGAGAAGTCTTCCAATCAAAGTACTTTTGCCATCATCCACAGATCCTGCTGTTATAAATCTTAGCATATCCATCAGAAATATCCTCCTCTTTTTCTATCTTCCATTGCTGCTTCCGATCTCTTATCATCCATTCGGCTTCCTCTTTCGGTTGTTCGGGAATCTCGAATCTCTTGGATGATCTCGGACAAAGAGTTTGCTTCGGATTCAACTGCCGCTGTGCAGGTCATATCACCTACTGTTCGAAAACGAACCTTGGCTGAGAACACCTTGTCGGAAGGTTCCAAATTTACAAATTCAGATACTGGAAATAAGTGACCATCCACTCGGAGGACATCCCTTGTATGTGTGAAGTAAAGATTCGGGAGTGCTATATTTTCTCTTTCAATGTATTCCCAGACATCAAGCTCTGTCCAATTGCTGATAGGAAAGACTCTTACGTTTTCTCCATTGTGGATCTTGCCATTGTAGAGATTCCATAATTCGGGACGTTGCAATCTTGGATCCCATCCACCGAACACATCTCTTACGCTAAAAATTCTCTCTTTGGCTCTAGCCTTTTCTTCATCCCTTCTAGCTCCACCAATGCAGGCATCGGCCTTCAATCTAGTGATAGTTTCTAGAAGACTGACAGTTTGAATTCCATTACGGCTTGGGAATTTTCCTTTCTCTTCTACGGCTCGTCCTGCATCGATTGATTCCTGGACAGAGCCGATTTCTAATTTCACATCGAATTCTTTGACCAGTGAGTCTCGGAAAGCCAAGGCCTCAGGAAAATTATGACCTGTGTCAATATGTACCAAAGTGAACGGTATTTTGCCAGGTTGGAAAGCTTTCTTGGCAAGATGCACAAGGGTTATGGAATCTTTTCCACCTGAGAAGAGTAAGACGGGCTTATTGAACTGAGCAGCGACCTCTCTTAGAATATAGATGCTTTCTGATTCTAATTGGTCTAGACGACTTAGGGATGGAAGTGGCTTCTGGGATGAATGGATGATGGATGGATCATTCGCATTTTCTTTTTTATTGGGAACGAGTTTACCATCCTTCCAATGAAGCCCACATTCTTTTGCGGAGTCAGCTTCCCACCACCAGCGTCCTGCTCTAACATCTTCCCCAGGCTGCACAGAACGGGTGCAAGGTGCACAGCCAATACTAGGATAGCCTTGGTCATGTAAAACATTATAAGGAACTTGCTTAGTGTTGATATATTCTTTGACTTGGGATTCTTTCCAATCCAAAAGTGGGTGAAATTTCCAAAGATGGTAGCCCTCGTCTTTTTCCAAGGCAGGAAGATTGCTTCGTTCTGGAGACTGCTCGCTTCGGATTCCAGTGACCCAAATTTTTACCCCCGAAAGTGCACGTTGCAGGGGAACAACCTTGCGAATTCTACAGCATTCCTTTCGGTTTTCGATATTTTCATAAAAGCCATTGGGACCGACAGAGCGAATGTAATTCTGTATATCTTCTGCTTTGGGTGCAAAAGCTTCTATTTCGATGGAATATTTTTCAATCGTGCTCTGCCAAAGCTTGTAAGTCTCAGCAAATAGCCGCCCTGTATCCAGTGTAAAAATGCGAATTGGCAACTTTTCTCTGGCAATCATATCTGTGATTACCTGGTCTTCTAGACCAAAACTACTCGAAAAAGCGACCTGTCCTGGGTAGGCTTTTGCCAAGTTTTTAAGGGATTCGATTGGATTTTCAGTGATTAAATCTTGGATTTTGTCCATTATATTAAATAAATAGTTTTATATACTGGATTTTTGCAAGAAGTTTTAAATTTTAAATGTAAAATTTGGAGCGATTATTTGAGTTTTTTCTAAGAATTGATGCAATTTTTCTGTTAGCTCGGATTTTTTGAGTTGCCAAACAGAAATACGTTTTAAATAGTGAATATTAATTCCAATTTAACAGATTTTAAGGAGAAAAAGATGGGACTAAGACTAGGCGATACAGCACCGGACTTTACAGCGGATTCATCCGAAGGCAAGATCGAATTTCATAATTATTTAGGCGATGGATGGGGAGTTCTTTTTTCTCACCCTGCCGATTTTACACCTGTTTGCACTACCGAATTGGGTAGAGTGGCAAAACTCAAAAGCGAATTTGAAAAGAGAAATGTAAAAGTAATCGCTCTTTCTGTTGATGGGGTTGATTCCCACAAAGAATGGATCAAAGACATTAACGAAACTCAGAACACTCATGTGAACTATCCGATTCTGGCAGACAAAAATAAAAATGTATCCACTCTTTATGACATGATCCATCCCAATGCTGACTCAACTCATACTGTGAGATCCGTGTTTGTAATTGGAGCGGACAAGAAAATTAAACTCATCATCACCTACCCTGCCTCAACAGGAAGAAATTTTGATGAAATTCTTAGAGTGATTGACTCCCTTCAGCTGACTGCCAACCACTCGGTTGCAACTCCTGTGGATTGGAAAGACGGTGAGGATGTGGTAATCGTTCCGACTGTCTCCGATGAGGATGCTAAGAAAAAATTTCCCAAGGGTTGGAAGCCAGTAAAACCATATTTGAGACTGACTCCTCAACCAAATAAATAAGCTAGTCTAGAAATAGAGAGATGGATGCCGATAATCTAATAGGCGAGAAATCTCTCTATGATTGGAAGTCTTGTGAATGAGACTTCCCTTTCGCCAAATTGTTTAAGGATATAAAATGGATCGGGATTTAAAAAAGGAATTCAAAGAAATAGTAAAAGTTGCCTCACCTAAAGAAAGAATCTGGATGTTTGGATTCTTAGAAGCAATTGTAGAAGAAGGTTATACTGATACACCGAATCCAGATTCAGGAAAGGAAGCTCCTGCCAAAAAAGAATCCGAAGCTGCCTCCGAAGCAAAAAAAGCTATCATCCAAAAACAAAATCAATCATCAAGCACTGGCAATAACCAAACAGCAAATGCAGGAACGAAAACCGATTCTTCCTACATTTCCATGGCTACCCTAGTTGCTCCTGAACAAAATAAATCCAATGTTGCAGTCTTACAAAAGTCTGGATCGGAATCTGTCAAAACTGCGACCATAGTGTTCGGAACAGAAACGGGAAATTCCAAGAAGCTTGCATCTCAATTGCAGAACCGATTGAAATCCCAAGGCTTAAAAGTAAAAGTATCCAGTACAAACCAATACAATCCAAAAGATTTAGACAAAGAAGAACTACTGCTAACAATCATTAGCACGCATGGTGACGGAGATCCTCCCGAAGCTGCTCGCAAATTCCATGAGACTTTAAAGAATAGAAAGGAAGCCTTACCTAATTTGAAATATTCTGTTCTTGCTTTGGGTGATACATCCTATCCCTTATTTTGTAAGGCAGGAGAAGATGTGGATGTTTTCTTATATAGAATGGGCGCTACAAGAATCCAAAACATCGCAATGTGTGATGTTGACTTCGAGGAAACTGCCAATGAATGGATGGATTCCGTCTCCAACTTACTGGCGAGTGGTCTTCCTTCTAGCAGTACCCAAGGTTATGGACAATCCCAAAATTCTATCTCTGACGCGCATTCAAGTAACAATGGAAATGGAATCATTACAGAAAGTAGCAATGGCCTAGCAAAAAGTGGACAATCTGTAAGTTCCAATGCTAGAAAATTCTATTCAGGAACTATTACTCAAAGTATCGACCTAACAGATGCCTCAGCGAGCAAGATCATTCGCCATATTGAAATAGAGACAGAAGAAGATATAGATTATCTACCAGGTGATAGTGCCGGATTCATTCCAAAGAATGATCTAAAAGAAGTATCAGCTATCATAAAAGGACTTCGCCTTTCAGGAGAAGATTCAATTCTATGGAGAAAAGAAAATATTAGCATCCAAGCCCTGCTAGAAGAAAAAGCATCCATTCGCTATCTATCCAAACGTGTGATGGATTCACTCGAAGCAATCACAAGAAAAAAACTTCCTAATAAGCGTTTGGATTTAATCGATATTGTTCAGAATTTTCCACCCCATGATTCTATAGCAAAAGAAACTATCTTAGAAATTCTAGAACCGATTACGCCAAGATACTATTCTATTTCTTCCTCGCCAGAAGCTCATGGTAAAAACTCTGTCCACCTAACAGTTGCAGAAGTAGATTTTCAAAATGCCCAAGGAAAAAACCAAAAAGGTTTTTGCTCAGACTACCTCTTTGAAATGACAGAAGGAACAGCTATTGAGTTTCGAATCCAAAAAAATAATAATTTCCGATTGCCTGCATCCGATGTGAATGCAATCTACATTGGACCGGGAACTGGGATTGCACCCTTTCGATCCTTTCTTTTTGAAAGAGACAGTTTGGCTCATAGTGGAAAGAACTGGTTGTTCTTTGGAAATCGAAATTTTTCCTACGACTTCTTGTACCAAACAGAACTCCTAGAATTTTTTGACAGTGGAGTTCTTACTAAATTCAATACTGCCTTCTCTAGAGATAATTCCAAGAAGGTCTATGTCCAAGATCGTATCCGTGAAAATGGAAAAGAATTAGTTGAATGGTTGGATAATGGTGCCATCCTTTATATTTGTGGAAGCAAAGAACCTATGAGCATAGATGTGGATAAGGCTTTGGTTGAAATTTTTATGTTAGAAAAAAATCTAAAAAAAGCAGAAGCAGAAATATTTCTCAACAATCTCATCGAAACTGAAAGATATAAAAAGGATGTATACTAATCCATGCCTGAAGAGATCAAAGAATCAGCCGCTGAAAAAGCAAAAAGACTTAGCCAGGGATTACGTGGTAGTCTAAGAGAATCTCTGTTAGATGAACATACTGGTTCGCTTCGTGAACAAGACCAACTTCTTATAAAGTTTCATGGAATCTACCAACAAGACGATAGAGACCGAAGAGCAGAACGGGAAGAAAAGAAATTAGACAAACATTATACATTTATGATTCGACTGAGAATTCCGGGAGGCTCCATTGGTCCCGTTCACTATGAACGCTCTCAGAAAATTGCTGGTGATTATGGAACAGGAACGCTGAAGATCACAACTAGACAGACTCTTCAAGTCCACGGTATTATAAAATCCAATCTTAAACCAACGATCAAATCCTTCAATGAAGTTTTCCTAGATTCCATAGCTGCCTGTGGAGATGTGAATCGTAACGTTGTTGCAACAGCTAACCCTACAAATACGATTCATCACACAGAAATCAATCAATTGGCAAATGAAATTTCAAAACAGCTTCTACCCAAAACTAGAGCCTATTATGAGATTTGGCTAGACCAAGAAAAAATTGCTGAAAAATCTGAAGAGGATCCACTTTACAAAGAACTCTATCTACCGCGTAAATTCAAAATAGCAATTGCAGTTCCTCCCTGGAATGATGTGGACGTTTATGCAAATGACATAGGACTGATCGCTGTAGAAGAGGCTGGCAAAATCATAGGCTACAATGTACTAGCTGGTGGAGGTCTTGGGACTACACATGGGAATGAGAAAACTTATCCTAGAATTGGGTCTATGTTAGGCTATGTGAGCAAAGAAGATGTCCTTAAATTTGTTTATGAAATTGTAACCACTCAACGTGACAATGGAAACAGAGAAGACCGTAAGCTCAGTCGATTGAAGTATACTATCGATAGAATGGGTCTTGGAAATTTCAAGGCTGAGGTAGAGAAGCGTGTTGGAAAAAGTTTCCAAACCGAAAAAAACTTTCAATTCAACACAAGATCCGATAGCTATGGTTGGGCTCAGGATAGTAAGGGACTTTGGCATTTTACTCTCTTCGTTGAGAATGGTCTAATCGTCGACAACGACACTTCTAAAATCAAAACCGCTCTCATGGAAGTTGCACAAACAAGAAGAGCAATCTTTCGGTTCACCTGCAACCAAAATGTGATTCTTTCGGATATTCTTCCAAAAGATTTAAATCTTATTCAATCTATTCTGGAAAAATACAAACTGGATAAGATCCACGAAACAACTTCCAATATTAGAAAGAATTCTATGGCCTGTGTTGCGCTAAGCACCTGCCCGCTTGCGCTTGCAGAAGGACAGAGATACCTTCCGCTATTTCTTGACAAATTAGAAAATCTAATGGAAGAATGTGCGGTGAAAGAAGAGGCAATTACAATTCGAATGACAGGTTGTCCCAATGGATGCGCACGACCTTACATGGCTGAGATTGGACTCGTTGGAACTTCCTATGGACATTACAATCTACATTTGGGTGCTGATTTCCAAGGGAAAAGATTGAACCAAAAGTACAAAGAGAATTTAGACGAAGCTGGCATCTTACAAGAATTAAAAGGTATATTTAATCAATTTAAAATTGATAGAAATTCCAATGAAAGTTTTGGAGATTTTTGTCTTCGTAAAGAATTAGTAAAAGCCTAGAATTGTAATTTTAATTTGACCAATCGGTATTAGATTCCAAAATAGGAAGCCAATACTATGTGGTTCAATTCCCTAGATTATTTATTATTTTTCCTTGTTGTATATACTATTTATTGGTCTGTTCCCAGTTTTTTAAAGAAGTATATATTACTTTTTGCATCTTTCTTTTTCTATGCATATTGGAACCTAGCCTTTTTTTTCCATTTCTTAGGAACAACCATATTTAGTTATGCGATAGTTTCTTTACTTCGCAAAGAGAAAAAGAAATCGATACTGCTGATTGGTGTAGGAGCCAATTTACTCAATCTTATTTTTTTCAAATATAGTCAGTCTTTTATTAATGGAATTCTTAGTATTCCAGGAAATGAAGATCTTTTCTTTACTTCATTACCTAAGATTATACTTCCTCTTGCAATTAGCTTTTATACATTTCAAATCATAGCTTTTATCGTTGATACATATCGTACGGATACAGATGGAATTGGATTTATCGACTTTATTCTATTTATATTTTTCTTTCCTCAATTGATTGCTGGACCCATTATGCGGCACAGCGATTTTTTCCATCAGTTAGGTAAGGTGGAATTAAAACTAGCTGATACTCAAGAAGCCCTATTAAGAATTATTTCCGGCGTTTTTAAAAAAGTTTTGATAGCAGATCAAATGGCTAGAATTATAAATCCGATTTGGAATGATCCAACGTCCAGCAGCGGATCTGAAATTTTTTTGGCGATAATAGGCTTCTCAGTTCAAGTGTATTCCGATTTTTCTGGTTACACAGATATTGCAAGAGGCTCAGCATTACTATTGGGGTATCGAATTCCTGAAAATTTCAGGTCCCCGTATTTTAGTTTAAGTTTCTCTGAACTTTGGTCAAGGTGGCATATTACATTGTCTACTTGGCTTAGAGATTATCTATTTATTCCGCTCGGGGGTAGCCGTGTAACAAATACACGATTGTATTTTAATACCTTGGTAGTAATGTCTTTAGGTGGACTTTGGCATGGTGATACTTATACCTTTTTCCTTTGGGGACTTATTCATGGAACCTTTTTGATTTTAGAGAGAAGATGGGGAGTTATTAATACAAGAAATAAATTATTTAATTCTTGTATGGGATGGGTTCTTGTTACAATAGGTTGGTTGATTGGAGCTTTAATGTTTCGATCTGGAAATTGGGAAACCTTCTCTGCTATGATGAGCTCAATGACGAACCCTGGTAAAGTTAAAATTTATTGGCAGACATTTATTGAGCTCAGTCTTCTATGTTATGCGATTCAATTCTTAGAGCTCAAGAACTTTTTCCAAGAAAAAATTAAATTTAATCAAACTGCACTAATTCTTATCTTAAGTGTCGTTATGTATTTTGCAATTGTGAGAATTAAAATTCAACAGGATCAGTTTATTTACTTCCAATTCTAAAACTATGAAATTCAAAATATTCTTATACCCAGTTCTCATTTTCTTGATCATTTTCTGTATTGATAAATTATCAATCATACCATCGATTCAAAAATTAGGCAGAATTGAAAATTCACCCCTAGAAAATATTGCTAATGGAGTGGCAAAGATCTATAAAAAGAAAAAGATTGAAAATGAATTACAAACAAAATTATTAAAAGAATCAAGTAATCTCACTGATTCGAAAAAATCAGCAGTTGTATTGGGAACTTCTAGATCAGATATTTTAAAATTTAGTGAAAGAGATTTCATTCAACAATCAAAGTTTATAACTCAAAAAGAAAAAGAAAAGCTTCTTCAATTCGAAATAGAAACTAGATCCGTCGTGAAGGCATCCGATTTTCTCTATCACTTAATTCTTTTTAAGAATATAGTAGACTCAGGCTACAAACCTAACTTAGTAATCATAGAAGTCTCACCAGAAACAACAAATTTAAATAGTCCTTTCCATGCTAAGACTCAATACACTACCAATATTCTTAAGTATCAGTTTCTCATAGAATTATCACAAATAGCAGAGAAATCATGGCTTAAGACTGTATTAACGAGCGTTCTATTCCCATCTTCTTATTATAAATTCAAACCAGAAAAGGCAATTTCCAATTTAATAGCAAAGAAAGATTATCTTTCAGACAATAATGTAATTGAAGCTTATGAATTTTTTCCAGCAACTGCTGCATTACCAACATCTTACGAAGATTATGAAGTAAAATCATTTCCTTTAAATAAATTCCAAGAACGAATTGTAGATTATTCCAATCACTTACACAAAGACAATATTCTTAGAAATTATCAGATCTCGACTTCCGAACTTGCACTATTTGATTTGCTATTAAAAGAAATCAAGAGTTCTAAGATTCCTGTAGTATTTTGGAGACCAAAAGTTCATCCCTACTACTATGCTATCCAAATGCAAGAAGGACTTGCAGAAATAGATTCCCTTCTCGAAAATAAAATCAAAGAAGCAGGATACTCTTACATAAACCTTCAGAACACCTCTATGAATTGTGATTTTTTTACAGACTCAAGTCACCATTCGGGACGTTGTGCACCAGAAATCCTTAGTAAAATACTTTCTACAGAATAAAAAAAACAGTCTAGGTTTTATAAATCTTTGCTAACTCAAAATTCTAAAAAGAAAATGTTTTTCTAATATAAATTAAAAGAATAATAATCTGATAATCTATTTACTTAAAGCTTAGTATCTTTATTATAACTCTTAAAGATCAAGTCCATTTGCTCTAAAAAGCACTGAACCGATTGATGGCTGGCATCATTGAAGAATTCGCAGCTAGATTCTTTATTAAAATCAATAGCGGTAGCTTTATGAGCTTGAGATAGATCAACAATTTTTTGCCACCAAGTCTTTTCAATTCCTAGTTCATAGTATGCATTGCGATAGTCATCGTAGACTCTTGGCCAAACTATATAGACTTTTGTTCCATTAGATTCAGCAAGCTTCAAAAGTTTCTCTACGAAAATAAATTGTGTATCAGCCAATTGAAAATTGGAAAGATAAATATTCTTGATTCTAGCGGCATCCTTCTTTAATTTTTTTTCATTATTAGAAAGGGTAGCATAACCTAAATATTCGCCTTTCCCAAAGTTAAGCACCATCATATCTTCGTTAAAGTCTGGATCGTATTCTTGCATGCGTTTCGATTTAAATCGGTCAAGAAAAGTTTTAAATTCTATTTGCATATCTTTGAATGCAAAAGCTTTACCAATCCAATAATCATACCTTGCTTTCCAAGGAATGAGATCAGCATAGTCTTTGTAGAATTTTTCATCCATGCCTAGCCTCATGAAAGGATCATAGATCATTCCCTTGGAATCATCAAATGCCTCGGGACTTACAGCAAAATACACCATATCAGGAACAAAACCTGCATCCACCATCCTTTCATACTGCATGTAAGCATACATGGGAACTGCTTGTGGTGCTGCAAAATTATAAACTACCCAATTCTTTTTCTCTGCTTCTGGAAGCCCAGGTTCTGAAAAAGGATAGGCTCTTGAATCACCCAGAGCAATTGCAATATTTTTAGAATGATCTTTCACTACATCACTCTCTAACATGCGCTTCATGAGAACTTTACGATGGTGGTAAAAGATTGCATTGCCAGGCTGAATGAATTTTGTCTGAAAAAAATCTAAAAGAAAAATCTTATCAAATGCAAATAGGACTACTAAAAATACAATTGGTGCAAATAAAAACTTCTTATCTTTCATGCTTTTTGAATTCCTTATTTTCTCATTTCCTCTGAGATTACTGAGTCGATGGACACCCATTTCCATTTGCCCATCTCAAGATTTAAATTGTATAATTGAAGATTGCCTATTCTAATTCGATTCAAATCAATCACACGGGCACCAATTTTTTGGAACATGCGACGCAGTTGTCTCTTGCGACCTTCCTTCAAAGTTACAATAAATCTTTTGGTATTACCAGATTTTGGCCAAAGACTCAATGCTCGAAGTGTCTCACCCTTATCGCGCATACCAACTATAAATTGAGTATAAATACTTTTCGCGTCAATGGATTCTTGTAAGGTTACTTCGTATTCTTTATCAGGGCTAAGACTAGGATGAGTTAATTGTTGAATTAAATCACCGTTTGGCGAAAGTAAAAGTAGTCCACGAGATTCCAAATCCAATCTTCCTGAAAATCGAAATTTTTCAAATTCCTCAGGAAGTAGATCAAAGATGGTCTGGGAATTGTGGTAATCTTTATGAGATGTGATGTAGCCAGGAGGCTTGTTCAAGGCAATCAATTGATCGGGATGAGACTCGGCAATGATGCTTACCTTTTCACCATCCACTAATACTTCATCCTTACTTGGTTCAATCTGAATGCTAAGATCACTTATGAATACACCATTCACCTGGACGCGACCTTCGCGAATCCAATCTTCAGCCTTTCGCCTACTTGCAATGCCTGCCTCTGCCAAGAAACGATTGATCCTCATAAATTCCATTTTACAAAATAGGAGTTCCAGGGAAAGTCTAAAGAATAGGTATGAATCCTCTTAAAAAGAAACCACGAACCAAGGAAATCACCTCTATTCCCGATAAACCAGATTGGATGAAAGTTCGATTGCGATTTCCTCTCGAAGATGATGCGGCTGATACTGTACGCAAAACCGTCTCCAAATCTTCCATACACACTGTCTGTGAATCAGCTTCCTGCCCCAATCTCAACCATTGTTGGTCTCGAAAAACAGCGACCTACATGATCGCGGGTGACATCTGCACAAGACGTTGTAAATACTGTGATGTTGCGTTTGGCAAACCTTCCAATCTCAATGCCAATGAGCCAACCGAAGTGGCTGAATCTGCTCTCGAGCTACAACTAAAATATGTTGTCCTTACCTCAGTCAATAGGGACGATCTGTCCGATGGAGGGTCTGAACATTTTGCACAAACAATCCATGAGATAAAGAAACGACTTCCTGACTGCAAGGTGGAAGTTCTAGTCCCTGACTTCAAAGCTAAGCGAGAATCCCTAGACAGAATCTATGCCGCTGAGCCTGACATCTTCAATCATAATATCGAAACTGTGCAAGAGCTATTCGCAAAAGTAGCTCCTTCCAAAAACTACTCAACCTCGCTTCAGGTTCTCAAGGATGCTTCAGACCACGGCTTCTTAACCAAAAGCGGAATCATATTGGGTATGGGGGAAACTGAAGAACAAGTAGTCAATGCCTTACATGATCTTTACCAAGTGGGCGTGCGAATGATTACAATTGGTCAGTATTTGCAACCTACTCCGACTCACCTTCCTATAGTTGAATATGTCAAACCCGAACAATTTGTCCACCTTGGCAAAATCGCAAGAGAAATAGGATTCACAAATGTAGCATCCAGTCCTCTAGTAAGAAGTTCCTACCATGCAGACGAACAATCTCAACACAACCTTACTTAAAGAATCTTTAGCTCTCTTTCCAGATGAAGAGATAACTAAAACCTTTTTTCATTCTATCATGAGTGAACTTTCCTCTTTGCAAGAGGAGATTGGAGATTATACTGCCAAGGAAATCCTTTTCCGATCTCTTGACCGCTTACCCAACGTTAAAGTGGAATGGGGAGATTCTCGCATCTATGGAAGAAACCGCGCCCTCATGGCATACAAAGACAAAATTGCTGTCCTTGATTTAACTCCTGTTGTCCAAGCATTGAAATTAGTTTGGAATACCTATTATAGTTCTCAAACAGCTCCGTGACACACTTTGTGTCGCCAGGTTGCTAGCTTGGTATTGCAAAGAGTCGACACAAAGCGGTCACTTCGTACGGTTTATAGTCTGATGATTTTTCTTTTATATGGTGGACTCCATCTTAGGCTGCTTCGTACAACAATTACTAAAAAGATAAAATATATATATCAATTATAATTTCATTTCAAGGAAAACTTTAGTTCCATTATCAGTTTCAAATCGAATGGATGCGTTAATTTGTTTTGATAATTGTCGAATCAACATCATCCCAAAACCATTCTTTTCTTCCAAGGAAATGGTATCTAACTTTCCTATACCGTCATCTTTGATCATTAAATACGCTGTTTGATTCTGACTTTTAAATGATATTGTAATTGTTCCCTCATCCTTATTAATGAAAGCATATTTCATTGCATTAGTTAAAAGCTCATTGATAATAATTCCTATGATCTGCATTTTTTTAGCATCTAAAACCAAATCATCAATCTCTTTAATAACAGTTACATTATTTCCATTTGGGAAGTTCGCTATAATATCATCTACTAATATAGGTAAATAGCTCAGAACTGAAACTTCGCTAAAATTTATAGATTGGTATAATTTATCATATAAAATGGACATGCTATTTACTCGCCTACCTGCATCTTCTAATGCTTCGATTGCTGATGATTCTTGTAAAGAATTGGAATGTAATAAAAGTAAACTTTGTATGACGCCCATGTTATTTTTAATTCGATGATGCACTTCCTTTAAGATCATCTCCTTTTCAATTAGAAGAGATTTAATATCTTCTTCAGCGCGCTTGTATTCTGAAATTTCTTGTACAATTGCAATATGATAACTACTT
The DNA here is from genome assembly GCA_009991425.1 of Leptospira sp. GTDB lineage: Bacteria > Spirochaetota > Leptospiria > Leptospirales > Leptospiraceae. Next base: position 2,381 of record JAACWH010000020.1, on the reverse strand, counting down.
TGTTCGCCGATTTGCCACATAGGTGAAACTGTAAGTCTTAACCAAGTTAGCTCTCCGTTCTTTTTTATAATTCGCTTATCTATAGTAAATTCACGAATGCTTCCAGCCTTTAGTAATTCCATCTTTTCGATGTAGTTATCTAAATCTTCTGAATAGGTTAAATTGCAAAAATTCAAATCATATATTTCTTCCTGAGTATAACCTAAAATATGACAATATTTTTTATTGATTTTAAGAAATCGATCTGTATCAGTTTCAATTTGTGCAACACCTAAAGCTGCTTGTTCAAATATAACTTGGAACTTAGCTTCGCTAATTTTTAATTCAATCTCAGCAATTTTGCGGTTCGTAATATCTTGAAAGGTACCAAAAAGCCTTATTGCTTTGCCATCTTGCATCTCTGCAAAACCTTGCGTTTGTACCCATTTATGAATTCCTTTTGCGTTAATAATTGGCAACTCGAGATCATAAGGAATGCCTGTTACAATTGTTTTGTTAATGGCAGCTTGTATTATTGGCCTAACTTCAGGTGCAAATAAATTTATTCCTTCTTCTAAGGGTGGCTCATTAGGAGGATCAATTCCAGCTATATTAAAAGTTTGTATCGTCCAAGTTAGTTTCATTGATTGTAAATCAACTTGCCATCCACCTACTTTGGCAAGTTCACCCGTTTTTTCCAATAGCTCTGTAGTTTTAAGTAGGGCTTTTTGCATTTCAAATTTTTCTGAGACATCACTAAAAACAAGCACCACTCCAATATTTATTCCCGAAGAGTCACAAATAGTTGTGGCATTATGATGAATATGATACACTGTTCCATCTCGGGAAGTTAGAGATGTATAATTAGCAGATCCTATTGATTCATTCCTTTCTAATACTAATTGCAAAGGATTTAATAAAGGTTTTTTAGTTTGAGAGTCAATTATATTAAAAATTTCAAATAAGGGTCTACCTATTGCATCAGATATTTTCCAGCTAGTTAGTCTCTCTGCAGTTTGATTCATACGGGTAACAATACCAGAAACATCTGTTGCGATCACTCCATCGCCTATACTACTCAAAGTAACAGCAAGATTCTCTTCACTATCCTGGAGTAATTTCTCTGCTTTCTTACGTTCAGTTATATCATTAATAAATGTATGAAATGCAAATTCACCTTCAAATATTACTGAAGAACTTTGAACTTCTACGGTAAATACAGATCCATCCATCTTTAAAAGTTTTTGTTCTATTAAGGGAGTCCTGATTTTTCGCTCGATAATTTTATTTGCTCGTTCTAGAGCTGTATTATGATAATCGGGATGAACTCGTTCTAAAATTATACTCCCAACTAAATCTTCAGATGAATCTGCTCCAAAAATAACAACTGCTGCTGCATTAGCATATAATATTATTCCATCACGATGAATGATAATTGCAAAAGGAACTTGCTCAGAAATAGCCCGAAACCTTTCCTCACTTTTGCGAAGAATACCCTCTGTCTTTTTATGTTTAGAAACTTCATTTTGTAATCTTTGGTTGGAATAAAATAATTTAAATGCCATTTTAATGGATGCATCTAAAACTGTAGTGCTTGATCCTTTAACTATATAGCCGTAAGAAGTGATTTTTTCGGTTTTTCTTACAATTTCTTGTTCAGTATGACTCGATAAAAAAACTATTGGAATTTCTTTATCTTTTAAAATAGCTTCAGCAGTTTGGGTTCCATCAATACCCTCTCCCAAATCAATATCCATTAAAACGAGATCTATATTTGAAGAAGACCTTATCATTTCAAGGGCTTCTTCTCCAGACTTAGCTATACTGATCTCATAGCCATATGACATTAGTGCTCGACTACACCCCAAGCCGATAATTACCTCATCCTCTACTAGGAGAACATTTTTCTTTTCCTTAGAATTTTGCATTTTAAAAATAAATTTTCTATTTAAACCTCATAAACACAAACCGATTTATTGTATATTTTCAAGAATAAATTATTTGATGTAAATTATAATATATTTTTTAATAAAAAAAATATAAAAGTTAATAAATAATTATTCAATAGCTTTTTAGTTGATGATACAAAGCAAATAAATGGTTTTTCATTTGCCATGAGCATCACATTTCGAAAGAAGCATTTTAGTAGGCTATCGGGTCGAATTAGGCATTAAGATAAGCATCGACGATCTTTTTAAAATTGGTAAAATAATTCAGTTATTTGTTTTAAGATTTATTGATTATAAAATATTTTATTGAGTTTAAATCTTCGAATAATGTTAATTTATTAACAATTCTCTACTAATACTGAACTTCCCCCAAGAAACTGGAGACTCATTAAGCAATTAATTTTGCATAATTCATAGGACTGTTAAATCCTAATGTAGAATGTCTTCTCTTAC